>CAYGGZ010000045.1:0-2332 GCA_964349765.1 uncultured Bacteroidales bacterium | reverse complement strand
TCAAATTCAAGGTCGTATAGGGGGTAAGTAATTTTCTGTTCATCTTCGGGAGATACCATGTCCTTATTTAGCAATATCAGCAAGTCCCAATCGGAATTGTTCTTAGCCATCCCCCGTGACCTGGAACCATACAAATAAATCTTCGCTCTCGGTTCTTGTTCCGTGACGATTTTCTTTATTTTGTTCAATATTTTGCTGTCAGCATTTTTCATACTCCAAATATAATCAAAAAGAGGCTATATCTTTTCTTTAGTCGCTGGATTTTGAGTTACAATTGTGGGTAACGTTGGCTGTATGAAAAGTTGCCGATTGCAGGTGATTCCCTATCAAGTTACACAAAAGTTGAAGCGGGCTAAAAGCCTTGAATAACCAACTTTCCCGGCAATTTTTTATACTGCGTGTTATATGCCGTTATTCTTATCTGTATGTTTTTTATAATTTTCAATTCTAGTCAGGAGGTCAGTCAATGTCTTTGCTACAGTTGAAATGTCGGTATCTGTGTCAAACCTCTGATAAATAAGTCTCCCATTTCTTTCATAACTTTCAAAAGGTTTGGGCAGAAAATCATTGTCCTTACACATTACATTAAATATGAAGTCAGTTGAGTGACTATTGCGTCCGAAAAGTTGGATCTCCCAGCCGTTAATGTTGATGCATGTATCTACTGCTAATTTATATTTTGAATTAATTGTATAGTCGTGAACTAAGCGAGAACCTGCATAAATCCATTGTCTGGCAACTGTCGGGGCAAACTTGTTTTGTGGTAGAGTATCATTAAGTTGATAGATTTTTTGAAATAGTGAATTTTTGTATTCACTAAAACTGTCTGTTAACTCCTGAATTGTCTCAGAATTGTTTTTGAAAAACGTCCAAAGTGCTTTGTTCTCCATTGTCTTAGGTGTTAGATTTTCAATTGATTTCATGAAATCCGTCAAGTGGTTTATGTAACTGATATTTGAACTATTTAAGTGTCCGCCAATGTTTTGTTTTATGTTTTGAAAAAACTGCTCATAAGTTACGTTCACAAAATCATTTGTATTTATTTTTTCTATGTCTTCGTTTGATGTCAATTTGTTCAACGATAGAACTATACAAACAGGTTTTTTTGAATTGTAACAGAATGATTTTACTGTGTTCTTGTAGTCAGTTAGGTCGTTATGCAAATGATGAAATATTTTAATTTCTATTCCAATTGCATAATTCTCAGTCAATACAACTAAGTCGAGCCTATTGTCATTTAAAGTTTCATGCTCCCTATGAACCTCTATTCGTTCAAAGTCAAGGTCAAAATGAAAGTCTTTATCAATGAGATGCAACAGCGAGTTTAGAACCAAGTCTTTTAGTCCGTGTTCATTTGTTGGATCGAGATAAAACTTCAAGATGTTGCTGCACACATTTTCGTAATGTGGATAGCCAGAAATTTCCATAAACGTTTTTATCCGCTTATGTCGAGGAATTGATTTGAAGTCAAGTAATATTTTGGTAAAATCTGTTTGCATTGTGTCGTCTTTTTGAAATGGCATATAACTACTTAATCCCCCAAAGTTACTATACTTTTTTCATCACTTATATTTTTTACTTCCAGACTTAACCTGTCCAACGGACCGGGTATCCGGTTAATGGCTTTGTTGGACACATGTGTGTAAATCATTGTGGTTTTTGTACACACGTGGTCCAGCAACTGCTGAATGTAACGAATATCGGTACCAGCCTCAATTAGATTTTTCGCAAACGAGTGGCGCAGGTTATGCATACTCCCCTTTTGCGAAAGCCCGCTTTTCTCAAGCGGCGCTGCAATAACTTTTTGCACAATAAGCATAGTCGATTTAAATCTGAACCAAATGTACAAAACAATTTCCAATGCTGCAAAAAATTAGTTTGATTTCGTCCGAAGTGTTCAACATTTTGCCGAATGTTACCGGAATCCTGCTAACACCCACTCTGGAGATGAAAGCGTAATGAAGCGGAAAAACCCTTGTTCCGTAACATGATTGCGGCCCATCCTGATGGTTACTGAAAGCTTTTCCGAGTTTCCGGAACAGGTAGCCGGCAAGCCGTTCAAATTCACGCCTGTGGGGTGTGAGTTTAGTACCGGAAGGTAGAAATGAGAACCAGGTTTTGGGTTATGAATTAGTAAACTGCCTTTAATCCCGAATAAGTGTTTGTAATCAGCACAATAATAATTGCGCTGAACAAACACTAGCTCGGGATTACACTCAAACTCTAAATTGGGATTACCCTCATGGAATCAATAGTTCAGCCCTAACGGACTTTCTTTTGATTAATTCGGGTTTAATCCCGAATAAGTGTTTGTAATCAGCACAGGAAGAAT
>CAYGGZ010000044.1:0-2414 GCA_964349765.1 uncultured Bacteroidales bacterium | reverse complement strand
ACGCACAGGAAACTCTGTTTTGAGGCTGCTTCAGATTTCTGAGGCAGCCTTTTTTGTGTTTAGTTGCCAATCAAAATCGTGCGTAACGGTGTTCGCAATTTTTGAACTTTTTATTCTAAGATAACCTCTGTTGGAGAAAAAATTGACTATTGTTTTGTAAAGTGTTTCTTGAGCAGGTGGCGAACCATGAACCTTGATTAAGACGAATTCTATACGTTCTATCGCAATCAATACTTACAAAGGGTACGTCAATTAAACCCCGATTAAGCATTTGACAACACTTAATCGGGATTACCCTCATGGAATCAATAGTTCAGCCCTAACGGACTTTCTATTGATTCATTCGGGTTAAAATGTGTCGAAATAGTGAAGCCTGGATAATTCATAAGAGTTTCGTACGTTTAATAGAATGTTGTACTATTTATGAAAACCAAATTAATACACTAAAATTACGACGATGAACAAAGCAACACAATTTTTAGTCCTATCTCTTTGCTTCATAACCCTTAATACATTTTCGCAGCAGGGTAAAGAAATATTTACTGCCGAAAAGATTTGGCAGATGGAGAGGGTTGGTGCGCCTGGTGTTTCGCCCGATGGGAAGAGCGCTGTTTTTCCTGTAACGCGGTTCGACATTGAAGCAAATACTTCTTCAACCGACTTGTACATTCTTGATATAGAAACCGGTACTACACGACAATTCACCTTCACTGGAAAAGAGAGTTCCCCCGTGTGGAGCCCGGGTGGATGTAGGATTGCCTTTATTTCGCGCCGTCATGATGGACTTGCACAAGTTTATATAATTAACGCTGGCGGAGGCGAAGCAGAGAAAATTACCGACCTCCCAGTGGGAGTACATTCAATTAAGTGGTTTCCGGCTGGCGACAAAATTGCTTTCGGGGCAAATATCCTTCCAGAATATAATGGCGATTTTGAAAAACTCAGAAAACTCATCGAAGAGAAAAAAGAGAGCAAGGTTACTGCAAGAGTTACCGAAAACGTTATGTACCGGTTCTGGGACCGCTGGCTGACCGATGGATATTATCCGCGTTTGTTTAAAGTTGATATCAGTACCAGAAAAGTAACCGACCTAATGCCCAATACCAACAATTTTGGCAACATGATGGGTGATATTGCTTATGATATTTCTCCAGATGGCAAGGAAATCGCTATTAGTTTTAACAATACCCAGCCGCCTTATTCCAGAATGAATTTCGATATTTTTCTCTTACCAACCGATGGCAGCGGGCTCATGACAAATATAACCCCCAACAATCCTGCCGACGATCACAATCCGGTTTTTAGTCCAAATGGAAATTATATTATGTATGGCCGGCAAACAATATATCATTTTTATGCCGATAGGGTCGAAATGGTAATATATGACAGACAAAACAAAACCCACAACAATATCACCTCGACTATTGATCTCTACTGTCACGACTGGGTATGGTCGCCTGATTCGCGCACGGTATTTTTCCATGCCGAACACAATGCCGCGACAGCCCTTTTCTCAATTCCGGCCAAAGGTGGGCAACACACTTTAATTCATGGAAAAGGGACAAACAGCAATGTTTCGGTTATTGGTCAGGGAGGGAAGCAACTGCTTTTCACACACCATAACCTGAATATGCCTGCGGAGATTTTTCGGATTGATACCCGCGGCAGAAACCTTGAGCAGTTGACCAATTTTAACAGTGAGAGGTTGGCAAACCTGAATTTCGGGAAAATCGAAAATGTTACTTTCAAGGGTGCTAACGATGCCGATATTCAGATGTATATTGTTTATCCGCCTGACTTTGACCCAACAAAAAAATATCCCCTTGTGCATCTGATTCATGGCGGACCACACGCAATATTTGGCGACGAGTGGCACTTCAGGTGGAATGCACACATTTTTGCCGCGCCAGGTTATGTGGTGGCTTTGGTAAACTTTCATGGCTCAACAAGCTTTGGGCAGGACTTTGCAATATCAATTCATGGTGAACACGCAAACAAACCATTCGAAGACATCATGAGGGCAACAGATTTTATGATTGAGAGAGGCTATATTGATCAAAACAGAATGGCTGCCGCAGGAGGTAGTTACGGAGGATTCCTTGTAAGTTGGATTGCCGGACATACCGACCGGTTTGCAGCGTTGATCAACCATGCCGGAGTTTATGATCTGCACCTTCAGTTTGCATCAGATTATTCCGGCGATCGTGCATACCAATATGGCGGTACTCCCTGGAAAAACTTTGATATTCTGAATTCTCAGAACCCATCGCAATTTGCCCATAACTTCGCAACACCGATGCTCGTGATACACGGGGCACTGGATTACAGGGTGCCTGTTGCTCATGCGTTGCTTGTATACGGTATCCCTCCGACTAACCCATCTTGACCACTGTTTTTGCGCAGCATAATTTTGC
>CAYGGZ010000043.1:0-2664 GCA_964349765.1 uncultured Bacteroidales bacterium | reverse complement strand
TTTGTATCGGGAAGTAGCACCTTTTTTATGATATTCGCAAACTATGGCAGTACTGCTTACACAATAGGGCATTCACAGCCGCTACCCGCAAACAGGTAATTTGTTGAAAGTATAACAGGATAGCAATAAATTTGAAGGGCTATGCTTCCTAAGCAGTGTAATATCGGACAAGGATATATAAGTCCGAATTAATCAATGGTTCAGCCCTAACGGACTTTCTATTGATTAATTCGGGTTTGAGAAAAAACTCTAATTTTGTCGCCCTATCATGTTTTTTAACTATTGCGAGAACATTTTAATTGATACTGATAAGTATTTTGCAGCATTTACCAACGACAAAAGCCCATAACAGCGTGGAGGTGAAATAGCATGGAGTATTGCAGGAACATACTTGAAACAATCGGTAACACCCCCTTGGTGAAACTTAACAACATAGCAAGTGGGCTTAAGCCACTGATATTAGCCAAACTTGAGTATTTTAACCCTGGCGGGAGCATTAAAGACCGAATGGCAGTGTTTATGGTTGAAGAAGCGTTAAAAAAAGGTCTTCTGAAAGCAGGTGGAACTATTGTAGAAAATACCTCTGGCAATACAGGTATAGGAATTGCTATTTACGCGGCATCCAGAGGATTCAAGACAATATTTACCATTCCAGATAAAATGAGCAGTGAGAAGATTAACCGTCTGAAGGCATTTGGTGCTGAGGTATGGGTCTGCCCTACCGATGTTCCTCCAGATTCTCCTGAGAGTTATTATGAGGTAGCCAAACGAATTGCCAAAGAAACTCCAAATTCATATTTGATAAATCAGTATCATAATCAGGACAACGTTAACGCACACTATAGATTAACAGGACCGGAAATTTGGAATCAGACAGAAGGAAAGATTGATTACTTTGTAACTGGCGCAGGAACTGGGGGAACTATCTCTGGAGTGGGTAAATTTCTTAAAGAGAAAAATCCGGAGATAAAGATTATCGGTGTTGACCCTATTGGATCCATCTATTACGACTGGTTCAAGCACAAAAAGATAACTGAATCTAAAGTGTATATGGTAGAGGGCATTGGCGAGGATATGCTTTGTGGAGCTATGCATTTTGATATAATGGATGATATGATTCAGGTAACTGATAAAGATGCTTTCATAACCGCAAGAAGGCTTGTTAAGGAAGATGGAATTTTTGCAGGAGGCTCGAGCGGAGCCGCTGTTTATGCCGCTTTGCAATTGGCTAATAAATTGCCTGAAAATAAAACTGTGGTAGTTATTTTATCTGATAGCGGGCATAATTATTTGAGCAAATTTTTCAACGACGAATGGATGCAGGAAAAAGGTTTTATTTAAATGAAAAGATAATATGAAATTTGCAACAAAAGGAATTCATGTAGGAGAGGAGCCAAATCTTAAACAAGGTGGCTCTGGCGATGTTGTTATACCTATCCATCTTTCCTCCACATTTGCGAGGAAAGAGGTGGACATACCTACACAGGGATATGAGTATTCCAGAACTGCGAACCCAACAAGAGATGCTCTTGAGAAACGACTTGCTTCATTGGAAGATGCTAAATTTGCGTTAGCTTTTTCCTCTGGCATGGCCGCGGAGACAACCCTGAGTTTAACCCTGCTCAAATCCAACGACCATGTGGTTGCTTTTGATGATTTATATGGTGGAACAAAAAGATTATTTAATAAAGTTTTCCGGCAAAACTACGGGGTCGAATTCAGCTATGTTGATGCAACAGACATAGCGAATGTTAAAAAAGCAATCAGGAGAAATACAAAAATGATTTGGTTGGAAACACCAACAAATCCTTTGATGAAGCTCTGCGATATTACAGCCATATCAGAAATCGCAAAGGAGCAGGAGATCTTAGTAGTGGTTGACAATACTTTCATGAGTCCTTATTTTCAACAACCACTGCTTCTCGGTGCAGATATTGTAGTCCACAGCACAACAAAGTACCTGAATGGGCACAGCGATTCTGTTGGCGGAGCAATAATGCTTTCTGACGAATCGGTTTATAACAAGATTAAATTTAACCAAAATACAACAGGGTCAATACTTTCTCCGTTCGACAGTTATTTAGTTTTGAGAGGTATAAAAACCTTAGCGGTACGGATGAGGGAGCATGAGAAGAACGCAGTGAAAATCGCAGATTATTTAGAATCTTCTCCAAAGGTTACAAGGGTAAGTTATCCCGGGTTGAAAAATCATCCACAACACAATTTAGCAAAAAAGCAAATGTCGGGTTTTGGAGGTATGTTATCTTTTGAAATTAAGGGAGGACTAGAAGAGGCAAAAACATTTCTGGAAAATCTTCATGTCTTTTCCCTTGCTGAAAGTTTGGGCGGAGTTGAATCTCTAATCGAGCATCCGGCATTAATGACTCATGCCTCTGTACCAAAAGAAGACAGGGAGAAAATAGGTATTACGGACTCTTTAATAAGGATTTCTGTAGGGATAGAAGATGTTTCCGATTTAATAGAAGATTTGGATAATGCATTCCTAAAGATAAAATAAAGCATGCAGGAGTTCGGAACCTTGCAGTTGCTTCGCAAAATAGTGAAACAGTCCCCTAATCAGACGGACATTACCAACAAGCTTTAGCAGATATTCAACCACGTTGTGGTTGAGGTTGATTTCACGCCACAAACAACCCCGAAATT
>CAYGGZ010000042.1:0-2677 GCA_964349765.1 uncultured Bacteroidales bacterium | reverse complement strand
GGTGTCAAATTGAAACTGTTTAATCCGGCTTGTTTTCTAAAGGTGTCGAATTCGACATGTTTAAAATTCGGGTTATTCAAAGTCTCCCATAATCCAATGAATTCGACAGTATTGCGATTTCTCATCCAATTGCGAATATGGTCTGTCCCCTCTTCATCTCTAACCATATCTGTCAGGCAGATATAGTCTTGCTCATCTTGTTTAACTATTGAAATTAGCTTATTTTCAACTTCTATCTGAATTTTACTTGTCATATTTTCAAATCGTATTACAATTTCTACAAATATACGATTCTAATCCATTTTATCATGTTGACACTATGGCTCTTGCAATGAACGGCAACTAACCAATCCCCCAAAGTTACCAACTTTTTTCATCTCCTTTATTTTCTGTAGTCAGATTTAACCTGTCCAACTGACTTTGTATCCGGTTAATGGCTTTGTTGGATACATGTGTGCAAATCATTGTGGTTTTTATACCCGAGTGTCGCAGGTTATGGGCACTGCCCCTTTGCGAAAGCCTGCTTTTCTCAGGCGATGCTGCAATAACTTTTTGCACACTAAGCATAGCCGGTTTAAATCTGAACCAAATGTATAAAATAATTTCCAATGCTTTAAGCAATTAATTCGAATGCACTAAATTTTTTAACCCAGCTTAAACATTTGTCAAATACTTAAGCTGGATTTAGAATATTGCATCAGCTATTTAGCGGCCAAGGTGTTCTGATAAAACAAACGCAGAGGATTGCAACTGTGGTCAGGAGCATCAGTGGGATCGCACGAATATTACTGGCGGGGATAAAATTGTCAAAGAATTGGTGTGCCCTTTAATATTAGCCTCAGGCCGAGGATAATTACAAGCGAAGCACAAACGTATCGCAGCCATACAAAGTTTATTTTCAACCGGTTTGCAAAGTAGCTGGAAAGGATACTTGCCGGAATTAACGGCGAGAAAAATTTACCGACACCAAATGCAAGTCCGAGCAGCGCTCCCATTAGAGTAGTTTCTGCGCTAAACGCAATATAGGCTAAAACGGCACTGCTTGTTGCACAGGGCACAATGCCCGCAAATATCCCCAGCAACGCCGCCGAAACAACCTTACCCTTAACTTTTAGCCGCTTTAGAATAGCATTGCATGGATGCGTTCCCGCCAGAGCAGCTTGTACTCCCAAAATCACTACGGCTATGCCTGAGATGATAAAAATGATATTTGCATGTTCGATAAACCAGCCCGATACCAGGCGGCCTAAAAATGCAGCAGCGGTTCCATAAAATACGTAAACTACAAGCTTGGCCGACAAAAACGCTATTGCCGCCTTCAGCCTTCCGCGCATTGCGTCGTCAGAAGCTGTAACATAAGGTAATGCTATAGGCCAGCATGAAATAAAACATGCACCATAGGATGATACAACCCCAATTAAAAAAAGCTGCAATATGTCGGACACTGCTTAACCTCCGTTTAAATTTCAGGAACGCAATTTTATTATTACTGCGACCCGGCTCCCGATGTCGAACATTTCGCTGTGGTTAATTATATAGCCCGATTCGCCATTATTTCTAACGAACATTTTTTGTAATGCTCTTTGTTCCAAAGGAAAAATCGGGCATGACCTGCACTCCCGCCCAATGGCGTTGTCTAAAGCCACAGCATCAAAATATGGGGAACCCAAAAACATCAAATCGCCAACATAAATATCATCAGTAGCACCAACAAGGCTACCCGCAGTAATTCTTTTCCCTTCCTGCTCAATATACACTTTTACGCCGTGAGTTTTATCACTCTCAATTCCCTGCCATAGTGCATCCCATAATTCCCAGTCAAGTAATGCGAAACTGTTCTGAAGTTCGGTAAGGTTCGCATCTGATGTTATTGCCGCCTGCTCTTTAAGCCAATGGTAACCAGTAAGGTATAGCAGATGCTGAACCCACCCTTCATTTTTTTCGACAACAGCGTAAAATCTAATTTCCGAGTTTGCCTCACACACTGTGATCTCACCAAAAGCAAATGGTTCCTTGTCAGAACCTTCGGTAGGCACGTGTGGTGGTCCACAGCCCGACAAAAGCATGAGAATAATGTGTATTGTTATGACTGACTGTTTAACCATTTTTTCGTCTTGAAATAAATATCAGAACTACGCTGAATAGCTTAACTCCGGCTAAAACAAGGCATGCATCAAAGAGTCCGAGAAGTGGTAGCAGAAGTAGCCCTCCCAGAACTCCTCCAAACCAACCTCCAAACAGGTCGAGCCCATATAGCAGGCCGGCTGTTCTGCCCTCGCCCTTACCCTGAGCTTTCAGGATATGGCAAGCAAGCGGATATTGCGAACCAACCAGCATCCCACAAGCAAACGACATTACTACAAAAATACTCTTCGATAAAACCACAGGAATACCATTGAAAGTGTAGTTATGAAGCACGATTAACATAAACGGTATTACAATACAAAATGCTAACACTGCGATGTCAGTTTTCACAAATGCGTTAACAGGATTTTTAAGTGTTGGCAGAAGGTTCGTAATTTTAAGAGCGGCTAAAGCAGCTCCCGCCATAAACACGCTTACCAGAATTCCGATCCAATAGAATACATATCCAAAGATTGCCTGAAATGCGAATATGATAATCAGATCGAGCAGCATACCGGCAAATCCTGTTGTGAAAATCGCAAACGGAACATCA
>CAYGGZ010000041.1:0-2748 GCA_964349765.1 uncultured Bacteroidales bacterium | reverse complement strand
GTAATACCATAATCCGTTTGCTTTGGTTATCGGCAAACTGTTCAATCCCATCTCTCTTTATATTGGCAAGATTTGCAAACACCTTTTTATGTGTTACAAATGAATCGAATCCGTCCTTTTCTGGCTCAAAACGCTTGCATGGATAATCATTGCAGTCAGAACAAACCTCTAGTCCATTTTTAATAACGCAGCAAGTCAGAAATCCGCAGGAAGGATGTTTTTCTTTAAAATTCAATCCACCGCAACCTGGACAAGCAGAATCGCCTTGTGTATGAAATCTTGGACATAATCCACAGTCTATTCCGCAACAACCTATTGTTTCATATTTTTTCAATTTATCTGTCATTGATAAACAGTATCTGGTTTTCCTGCATTTTTCCTGCATTAAGCACAACGGTCTCGGGCTTTGCGTTCGGGCGGGCTTCAAAGTGCAAATATTTAAGCCAGCACAAATGTTGTTTAGAATTGCAAATGCTCAATTTAGCACTTCCGCCCCACTATTGCCAAACCGATGTTGGCGGCTGTTATACTTTATTCTCCAATATTGTCAGCAGTTTTTGGTTTAAGTATAATTTTTCTTTTCCGACTTTTACCGATTCCAAAAATCCGTTTTCTTCTAACGACATTAAATAGTTCCCAACTGTCTTTGGGTTTCCAATATTTTCGTCAATTAAATGTTGGCGTTTAGTATATGGCAAACGGAACAAAATCTCAATCAAGTCTTTAGAATAAATCTTAGGCAATTTCCTTTTGATTTCGTCTGCTGTAATTTCCATTGCCGTTGTGATTTTTTTTAATTGTTCTAGACCTTTCGTTGAAGTCACTTCAATCATATCCAACATATATAAAATGTAATTTTCCCAATCATTTTTTTCTGTTACGTTACGTAAACTCGTGTAGTATGATGCTTTATTATTAATGATATAGTCACTCAAATAAATTGCAGGAGTGTCAAGCAAGCCCGACAGTTGAAGGTATAGCAATAACAAAATTCTCCCTGTTCTTCCGTTACCGTCTGAAAACGGGTGAATGGCTTCAAACTGGTAGTGCATTATTGCCATTTTTATCAGGGGGTCAATACTGTTATCTTCGTTTATGAACTTCTCGAGGTTAGATAACTTTTCACGAATGATTGATTCTCCACTTGGTGGCGTATAAATCACTTCTCCTTGCGGATTACTTAATGTTGTTCCGGGTGTATTCCGAATAGAAGCATTGTTTTGTTTAATACATTGAACGATTTTGATGCAAAGATTTGTGGTGATAAACGGTTTTGTTTCCAATTCTTTTAAGCCCAACCAAAGTGCTTCTTTGTAACTTAAAACTTCTTTTGTCGCTAAGTTTTCAATCTTTTTGTTAGCTACTAACGATTTATAAAGTTCATCATTAGTAGTCATAATATTTTCTACTTCTGAACTAGCTTTAGCTTCCTGTAAATAAATCGTGTCTAAAAACAATGTAGGGTTAGGTAAATTCAGCAAAGTTCCGTTCAGTTGAGCCAAAGTTCTGCCTGCCGAAATCGTCTTTCGTAATATTCCTTTTGTTTCAATGTCGGCCTTTGGAGGTAGTAATGGTAAGTTGTCATACGGTATTTTGCGGTCGAAATTTCCCATTTTGTCAAGTGTAATTTTTACTCTCGTTTTTAATACAAGGGCAAATTTACAAATTATTTACTCTGATTCGTTGGATAGGTGTAATTTTTACTCTCGTTCAATTTTTGTCTTTTAAACTGCTTTTCACGTTAGATGCATCAGCGTGAGTGGTCTGCTATAATAGCAGCTAACGGGAGCCCGTGTAAAAACCTTCTTTATAGCCATAAAGATAAGAATAATGCCTGCCTGTAACGCAATATAAATCTATACAATCATGGTTTATTTTATCAGGCTTTTTACCGCACCAAAAAATAAGATGGACTATAAATGCCCCAAAAAAGTCGTATTTTTCATTAAAAAACAGGCAAACGCCTCTTTTTAAGGCATTTATAAGTTCGGGAACTCGAAGGATCGAGGCACACCTCACCAGGTTATACACCATGAATACCAACCCCACCTCGCCCAGCACTTTCTCCTTCCCCCTTACCAGGGTATACGTAAAACCCATCGGCCGTTTCATTGTACCAAACATATGTTCTGTAATTTCTTGCCTTTTACGGTAGTAATCCGGATTATTACCAACCCTCTGGTTATTGTTATCTACTGCATCTGCATAATCGCTACGGTCAATGGCCCGCCCGTTGACGGTACTCTTAGTACATAAGCTGATAACCGGACAGTCCTTGCACGCCGGAGTGAGATAGCGTTAGAATTTGTGCGCATCCGACCTCCCTTTCCTGCTGTTGCTGTGGGTATACAACTTCCTGTTGGTTATCATCGTATGGCCCTGTGGGCATGGCTTAACCCCCTATTTCCTGGACACTTTTTTTCAAAACGGTTTAGGACATTTTCATTGTCATTCAGATTTATCAAAGAATCACATCCGTATGTTTCATAGTAAAGCTAAAGCGCTCTTTCTCCTTTTCCAGCGCCTTTATAGTAAGATTCGCCCTGTAATAGCGGAGTGCCAATCCATCAGGACCCTGATGATTAAACCTGTTTTTCCAGTTGTAGAATAAACTTCGGGCAATCTGGTATTTGCGACAGGTTAACCCAACTCCGTTGGTTTCTCCTTCCCGAAGGATCTGGAGCTTCTCATTCAAATCGAATTTTCGCTTAATTTTACTCATGATTTGCTAATTTACTGTACTAATTT
>CAYGGZ010000040.1:0-5147 GCA_964349765.1 uncultured Bacteroidales bacterium | reverse complement strand
TCCAACAAATTACTGCTTATAAAAAACACTAAGTCGAATAGCCGAAAAGCCCTAAGAAAAGAGCCATTATACTGCTGAAGCTTAATGGCTTTTTGGTCTATTCGCTGTTAAGCGAAAACCGGAGAGGCTAACCTGCCTTAAGGAGGCAAGTAAACGGTTTTTGAGCAGCAGTGTCCGGATTGGCAGTCGAATGACACGCCTTCAGATTTTCGCCTGTTCGGGCAAATCAATGACATGGGGTTTTAATTCAAAGTATCGGCTTTTGAAGCTGTTATGGGGCTTCCGCGATTGTTGGGATACAGTATGCCCATGAGCCACATCTGCCCTTTCTGGCACTTTCGACACAGGGCGATATCTGCGCCAAAGCGTTCTAACAGGCCAGGCTCACATGCCTTAAGGCGCGATTCCGAATTTATTTTTTACCAAAACTATGTTATTTGCTTATAATTTGTTATTATTGCAGGGTCATAATGTACCAACTTAAATCAGGTTTTAAAAAATAGCAAAAAACCTGATGTTGTTGACTGACCCCAGAAAGTATAAAATCAGCGAAACCAATGGTTTTAACTTTAAAAAAAATACAGCACAGGGGCGCCGGACGCAATGGCGTGGTTTTCGCCCATTCTGCCGTGACGCACAACAGTAAAGGGAGTGTGCATAACCTGCACCACTCGAGTATAAAAACCACATTGATTAACACACATGTATCCAACAAAGCCATTAGCCGGATAAAAAGTCCGATGGACAGGTTAAATCTGGATACAGAAAATAAAAGCGATGAAAAAAGTATAATAACTTTGGGGGATTAACTAGTTGTATGCAAGCCGAATAAGAAAAATCAGTAACGATGAACAAGAAAAGAAAATTATTAAATATACACATCAGGACTTTGTCGTTACTAAGAAAACAAAAGAGATCAAAAGAAAAGAAAAAAAGAAGTAATATTTTAAACAATCAAGCGACAAAGGAAAAGCAAGATAAATTAAGTAAAAATATATTCACAAATAGAGTTGAAAATGTTACAATTGATGGTGGAGCTATTTTTACTCTGTTTAAAAATCCCGAGAATGTTTTAAATATTGTTACTCGTCTTGATAAATACAAAAAATCATCAAACAAAATTAGAAACATAAGAATTGATTTAACTCATATTACTGAAATTGATTTGGGAGCTATTTCATTTTTATTAGCGAAAGTAAATGAATTGGCAAAAACTCAAAGAATTAGAATTTGGGGCGATGCACCATCTGACCCTGAATGTAAAAAAATATTTTACGAATCAGGTTTTTTGGACTATATGACAGATTTATCAGGCAATAAATTTAAGAAACAGAGTGACAATTTTATAATAAACGTTGGTTCCGAAAAGACTAGAAATGAAAATGTTGGTAAAACTATTGAGAGGTCAATAAAATTTATAACAGGTCATGAAACAAAGTATCCTCCTGTATATAGTATTGTACAGGAAATTTGTTCAAATTCAGTAGAATGGGCTAATCCTAAAAAAAGTAAAAATACAAATTGGTTTCTTGGAGTAAGTTACAATAACGATACTGCTAACCCAGTTGCGACATATATAATGACAGATGTTGGTTTTGGAATAATCAATACCTTAAACAGAAGATTTGGTAAATATATTGAAGCATTGAAATTAACCAAAGATACAGAAGTGTTAGAAAAAGCATTTTGCAGAAAATATGGATCAAAGTCAGGGGAGGCGAATCGAAATAGAGGACTTCCACTAATAAAAGATAGATTTACAAAAAACTACATTGAAAATCTTGTAGTAATTACAAACAATGTACTTTTAGACTTTAATAATAGTGCAAATACTAAAATTATGACTGGTAGTCTGCCTGGTACTTTTTATTGTTGGAAAATTAACCTTAAATGTATAGAGACATGGAACAAAGTGGAATTAAATTGATAGTTGCAAAATACACAGAATACCCTGGACCGAGGTATTGTAGTCAAGGTAACAGTTCTGGTGAGGAATTCTATCATGACATTTTAAATACTGCATTTGCGGATGCATTAGAATCAAAACAAAAACTGGAAGTAGTACTAGATGGAACAGCTGGTTACGCATCATCATTTTTAGATGAAGCATTTGGCAATTTAGTTTTTGATTTTTCGCTTAAAATTGTTAAGGACAACATTGCTATCACATCAAAGCAAGAACCTGATTGGGTTAAAATGATTTTTGAAGAAGTTTTTAGTGATTGGGAATTAAGAAGAAAGGAAAGTACCAATCCTAGAAAAACCAAAGAGCATTCAGAATGGTTTCGTTATTCAGATGGTAAAATAATTAAAAAAACATGGCTATGATTACCTTATTTTGCCTATCGACTTCTGATTGGATAAGTATTTTAAATATACTCATAACATCAATTATCGGTATATGGATTGGCGTTTCAGTTCAAAAAAATTTGACAACTAATCGTGCAGTAAAAGAATATTTTATCAACGAAAATAGAGATATTAAAGAAAAGTACAATGAATTTATGAACGACTTATATTTCAACCATAGTTCTTCTGAACAAATTAAAGAATGGTTCAAAATTATGACTATTAAGATAAATACATTTGAAGGTTTTATAACAAATGAATACAGGCTGAACCCTGAAATATCTAGTATCCATAACAATTTAAAATACATGATTACTGACTCTGATGATTTTAATACTCAATACAATGAAAAATATATTGCGTTTTCAAAGAGTACTAAAAACGAAATACTTTCATTTCATGCTGATTTATTAAATTGTTTAACAAAACTTGTTATTGAAACACACAGAGCAAATCGAAAATATTTATGTAGAATCAGATACGGCCAGCATACAATAGCAAGTAAAACCAATAGCGTTTGATAGTGCAAAATGAAGCTTTGGTACACCACAGTAATAATGTGCTTGTTGAAAAGCTTCAATCCCGCAATACACTACTGGTCTTACTTGCAAATCGTTGGCAGCAATAAAAACTAAAAACGAATGCGATGAAAATAACTTTAATTTTATGCTTTATGCTTTGTGTAACTTATTCACAAAGTCAGACGCTGTTTAATAACATTTATCCCAAATCTGATTGGGATTATTCTACAGCAGTCATTGAAACAAATGAGAATTCTTATCTTATTGCCTCATCATCACGGAGTAAGTTCAATTCGGATTATGATATACTTTTGATGAACATTGATACGACCGGGAATATTATCTGGGAAAAATACCTCGGTCAAACTAACAAATTGGAATTTGCCAGCAGTATCAACAAAACAAATGCAGGTGGATACATCATTGGAGGTTCATACAGGGCTCCTGGTGATAACTTTAATTACGACACATACATTATGAAAATTGATTCGAACGGAAATGAGATTTGGTCACAAAGGGTTAATCCTACATCTCTTTTTGAGGATGGATTTTCCGCGTTCGAAAATACATCAGGTGAATTTGTCATTCTTGGAAGTGGTAACCATACGCATATCTACAATCTTTCCAATTCAGGTGTCTTGAATTGGAGCACCCTGCTTCAAAATCTCTCATGTAAACAAATCAAGCAAACTTCCGATGGAGGATATGCATTGATCTGCAATACAACTAACCTGATTAACAATGAAATATTTTTGATAAAAACCAATACATACGGGGATTCAATTTGGTCGCAACAATTTGAAGAAGAGGGAAATGCTTTTGCTTATACTTTCACATTAACTCCCGATGAAGGCTTTTTGATTGCGGCTGCTTATAATTCTTCAATAATTGACGATGATTTCTGGACCAATCTAATCCGAATTGATTCGAATGGATCTACTCTTTGGACCAGGAAGTACTTTACTGGAACTCCTTACTATATCCAAAGAACATCCGATGGAGGCTATGTATATTCCAGTATTCGATATGATGATCTGCCATTTAATGATTTGCACAGCATAATTATTGCAAAAACCAATAGTAATGGAGAAATGGAGTGGTACAATACATTTAATAACAAAAATCTATATGGCCCTGGCAATAATTTGTTAGAGTTGAGCAATGGCGGGTACTTACTTACAGGACATACGTATGAAGGTGGTATGGCAGATGTATTTCTTATTAAATTTGATGCTGAGGGTAATTTCGTAACAGGAATAAATCCATTGAAACCAAATGGCTTTACCTTTGAATTGTATCCTAATCCTGCCAGGAATAATGTGATTATCACATTGTCTGATGTATCTCATCCAGATAAAGTCGAAATCCGATTATTTAATGAGTTTGGTAAACTGATAAAATCCTACCGACATCTAAATTCAATCATTGTAGAATTGGATATATCCGATTTGAAACAAGGCCTCTATTTTGTAAATCTATTTGACAAGAACAATAAAACAGTAAAAGCGACAAAGAAACTTGTAGTGATAAAATAATACTGTTGCCAACATTAAGTCGAATAGCCGAAAAGCCCAAAAAAAAGAACCATTATACTGCTGAGGTTTAAGGCTTTTTGGTCTATTCGCTGTTCAGCGAAAACCGGAGAGATTAGCCTGCCTTAAGGAGGAAAGTAAACGGTTTTTGAGCAGCAGTGTCCGGATTGGCAGTCGAATGACACGCCTTCAGATTTTCGCCTGTTCGGGCAAATCAATGACATGGGGTTTTAATTCAAAGTATCGGCTTTTGAAGCTGTGTTACCAGAAATCAAAAATACAGTGAATTTGGGAACGTCACTACAGTTTCAATGGGAACAGGGATACAGTAAAATCGGGAACAATAGTACAGTGATAAGTAACAATTTTATTAACCACGAGCTACCTTGCAGGCTTATTTTAAAAAAAGGAATGCAATGGACGCTCGACAAAAACAACTTATCATCATGTACCACGAGCTTCAACGACTACGGCGGGTAGAAAAGTTTTCTATTCAACGCATTGCGGATCGCTATTCAATCGATTTCCGTACGGCCCAAAAGCTTCTCAGTATGAATGAAGCGGCCTTTGATGGGTATCTTGAAAAGAAAGGCAACAAAAGGCGGATACTTGATCCCTGGAAAGACTTCATTGTTAACTATTTAAAGAAGTATGATGGTCTAACCCCCTAATTGACTGGACAAAATTTGTGTAATCAAATTAGTACAGTAAATTAGCAAATCATGAGTAAAATTAAGCGAAAATT
>CAYGGZ010000039.1:0-7635 GCA_964349765.1 uncultured Bacteroidales bacterium | reverse complement strand
TTTGTTCAGTGCAATTTTTATTGCGCTGATTACAAACACTTATTCGGGGTTCAGCGCAATTCTTATTGTGCTGATTACAAACACTTAATCGTTTAAGCATTGTCAAATGCTTAATTTGGGTTGAACGAAGCGCACTAAGCAATTCGGAATGCGTTGATCAGAAATTTATAACAATCTATTGATGTAGATGGCAGGTTATTTTTCTGTTTGCAGCACGTTTGCAATGTTATTGGCAAGACGGCTTGCACCAAGCCGGAATAATTTGTTGTTGAGCCAGCCAGAACCGAGCACCTCCTTTACGAGCCTGGCGTAAAGAATAGCCTGATTAGGTTCGACAATTCCTCCTGATGGCTTTATTCCCACCATGTGGCCGGTTTTTTCGAAATGTGATCTGATGGCCTGAAGCATCACCCATACAGCTTCGGGTGTAGCTGTTGGTTGTGCTTTTCCGGTTGAGGTTTTGATGAAATCGGCCCCTGCGTTCATCGCTATTTCTGAGGCTTTGTAGA
Organism: uncultured Bacteroidales bacterium; assembly: GCA_964349765.1. GTDB lineage: Bacteria > Bacteroidota > Bacteroidia > Bacteroidales > JAAYJT01 > JAAYJT01. The sequence continues at coordinate 7,126 of CAYGGZ010000039.1, read as the reverse complement.
TTTTTTCAGGTGTTGCAAGCTCTCCGGTTTCGAGAATCACTTTCAAGTGCGCATATCTGCATACTTTTTTTATTTGTTCTACCTCATCGTGCACAAAACTATAGTCCCCTTCAAGAAACCGGCCTCTTGAAATTACCATGTCAATCTCTTGCGCCCCTTGCTCAAGGGCATATTTCACCTCTTCAATCCTGATATGCAAAGGCGATTGCCCGGAAGGGAAAGCACCGGCGACGCATGCTGTTTTAACACCACTTCCCTCGAGTTTGGTTCGCACGAGCGCCGTAAAATTTGGATAAACGCACACTGCAGCCACATTGGGTAAACCCTGAGCGGTATAGCTTGTTGCCTGGTGGCAAAGAGCTATAACTTTTTCATCGTTGTCAGTGGCTTCAAGTGTAGTAAGATCGAGACAGGAGAGCAGCAGCCGGAGGGTTTCGCTCCTGTTCATGCCTTGTATCGTAGCACAATCGCCAATCACCCTGTTCATCAGGCTAAAATCATTGATCGAATTCATTTATGTTGCGATGGTTAGTTGAATACTCTATTCGAATCCAAGGCGCTGCAGTTGCAACTGGTTGTTTCGCCAATCCTTGCTAACTTTCACTGTTAGTTCCAGATATGCCTGTTTGCCTGTGAACGATTCAATCTCTTTGCGTGCTTCAACACCTACTTTTTTTATTGCTTTCCCTTGGTGACCTAAGAGAATGGCTTTTTGCGATTCGCGCTCAACAAAAATAAAAGCGTGAATACGATCAATCTGCTCGGCTTCTTTAAAGCTGTCAACAATCACGGTTGTACTGTATGGGATTTCGCGCCGGTAAAAAAGGAAAATTTTTTCACGGATGATTTCTGCGGCAAAAAAACGCATTGGACGGTCGGTAATTTCCTCCTTAGGGAAATAAGGTGGTGCTTCGGGGAGCAAGTCTATGATTAGCTGAATGAGCAAACCAAGATTAAATGCAGTAAGTGCCGAAATGGCTATCACTCTGCCTCCATTGAATACATTTTTCCAAATGGCGGCGGTAGCTTCTATATCAGAGTCAGTGGATTTATCTGCTTTGTTGATTACTACTACCACAGGGGTCTGGGTTGCTAAAAGCAATCGCAGAAATTCATGGCTGTCAGGATGTTCGCCTGGCTCAACAACAAACAGGATTATATCAGCATCATTCAGGGCCTCAGAAGCGTGGTCCATCATCAACTGGTGCATTTTATAGTGAGTTTTCAGTAAGCCCGGGGTATCAGAGATGATTATCTGAAAGTCGTCGTCGCTTATTATTCCCCTGATGCGGTGCCTGGTTGTTTGCGCTTTGGGAGTGATGATGGAAAGTTTGTCGCCAACTAAGGCATTCATCAGCGTTGATTTACCAACATTGGGTTTACCTATGATGCTGACAAAACCTGATTTGTGAGCAGACATAATTTACAAATAAAATTAGGTTAGCAAAGAAACAAAAATTATCTTTGCAGCTCGTTTCAATAATTGAAATATGAAATATATTGCGGGGTGGAGCAGTGGTAGCTCGTTGGGCTCATAACCCAAAGGCCGTAGGTTCGAATCCTGCCCCCGCTACAAGTTTTAAGGGCTCATTCTGACCACGTTATAGCCCATTTCTAATTTTAAGGTTGCACTCCATCAGCAGCGAATAGTCAAACGAAGGTTATTGTTTGTAAATTTACCGACCCGATTTGATATTTATGAGACGAACTATTCTATTCGCTATAATACTTGTTAATGTTTTCAGTCCTCCTTCGTTGCAATCCCAGACACCACTAACTATTGCTCCTCATTTCGAAGCTAAAGACTTCAACGGGAATCCTCACTTACTTTATGAGTACCTCGATGCAGGCAAACATGTACTGCTCAGTTTTTACACACTCAATTGTGGTAGCTGTATCATCTATAGCCCTCATTTAAGTCAGATTTACGATCATTATGGTTGCAACACAGGAGATCTGATTGTACTCGGCATAAATTGGGGAGCTACAAATAGCCAGCTTGCCAGCCATCATCAAATTTATGGATTGCAGTTCCCGGCATTAAGCGGGCAGGAAGGTTATGGTAATTCAATAACTTCACTTTTTGAAATCAGCTCGTTTATCACTGTTATTTTAATCTCTCCCAACAGGGACATCGTTATGCAGTACTTGTTTCCCCCAACCTTTTCTGCATTAGACAGTGTAATGCAACTTCATGGGATTGTTGCCTCGCCTTGCGTCACTGGCAGCACGCAATCTATTATCAGTGAAAATGTTGATATAGATGTTTTTCCAAATCCGGCACATGATATTCTGTTTATGCGCACTAATATAACTTCCTCCGGGCTTCACCAAGTTTTCCTTGCCAACCTGAATGGAAGCATTGTAAGGGATGTTCGAATGCAGATAGCAGGTAAGGGAAGCCTGTTAAGAATCTGCATCCAGGGTTTGCCTCCTGGATTATATAACTTAACCATCACAAATGAACTTGGGCTTTCGGTAAGCAGGAGAGTAATAATTTGCTAATCCGTTAAATCCAGCTTGTCCGGTAAAAGTTTTTTTGCTGAATAAAAAAATTAGCGTTTCGCACGCCGATATATTCTGGCAGCAGATCAAACAAAAAAGATCTGTTTTATTTTGTGCCACAAAAATATTCTTTTAAAAACTCCGTTAAAAGCAGATGTTTGAATTGGCGTGCCGGATTGTTAATACGGCGTTGCGGGTTTGCAAAGTATCGCTACATCAATCTTCATACGCTATCAGAATGTTAATGTTTTGTCTATTGCCATAAACCAGCTATCCGGCATCTGTTGGTTTGCCGGACACCGATACTAATTCTGGAGGTCATATCAAACATATAAAAGGTCCTTAGGGGCCTTTTTTTATTTTGCTATGAATCAGTGTTCGGAATAAGCTATTTTTGCAAATAGGATATTAATACAAGACATCATGAAACCTCTCAATCCTAAGCTTTTAGTTTGGCTACTTGCCATAATCATCATTACCATCGCGCCTGCCTGCCTGCCCGACGACGACCTGATTGATGATGATGTCCGCGATAGTTTTGTTGGGACATGGCGTTTCGATGAATCGCCTCTTAAAAGCCCGGCAACGTTTTATACGGTTGTGATCACAAAGGATCCGGGAAACACAAGCCAGGTTTTACTACGTAATTTCGCCAACGTGGGCAACTTTCAAACAGCTTATGGTATTGTAACTCAATCGCAGATAGCTGTTCCTTCTCAAACAGTTGCATCATTGGTTATTTCTGGAAACGGTATATTAGCGGGTTCAACACAGATGAATTGGACATATTCAATTAACGATGGAGCCGATCTGGTTAATTATACCGCAGTTGCTAATAAGCAGTGATCATTCAGGGCACATGGTGCTGCACTGAATCGTTGATAGTAGCTTGTGCGTTGTGTTGTTCCTGTTTTGAGAGCAAGATGATAACATCCTGGTAAATAGGGTCGAATAAATGCGGATACCTGCTATAGAAAGCCAGGCTTTCTTCTACCTGTTGTCGTGTGACCCCATGCTTTACAAACAAAGAATCATAGTATTGTTGTGATAGCATAAAAACATCCCGTACTTTAGTCTGGTTTCTTACCATTAAGGCCTCAACCAGATGCATATCGGCAACGATAGCAGCAAATTTTTCGACATGAATGATGCCTGGTAGTAATTCATCTTCCTTTTCGGACGCCACGAACAGAGAACAAGCTCCAATTGTTGCAACGAAGATAGTGATTACCAATAACAATAACACCCTGTTTGTCATTCCTGTGATGGGCTGTTTTGCATACTTAGCCGATACTCAGCGTTGAGAGCTTCAATCACTTCGGCAGTTATGTCGAATGCTTCATTTGCAAGAAAGAAAATAGTGCCCGGCTTGTTGTTGAAGATGATATCGTAGTGATGCAGCGTATTGTATCGGGTCAAAAAGTTCGAAACACTATCGAACAGTTGAATATTCAATTCAAATTCTTCATGTGCCAATTCTTCGGCAAGCCGGTCGCGTAAGTCAACTAACTCCTGTTGCTCTCTCAATAATTGCTGCTCCTGAATTTGGGCAATATCCATAGTTATCAGGTTGTTGCTTACCCTTTGCTGGAATTCATCAACTTTGGCTTCGAAGTCGCGTTGACGTTTACGAAGGGATTCTTCTTTTTGCCGGGTGCTCAATTCGAGCGATCTGCGCATATCTCCCACAAGCTCGTATTGTGCCATAATTGAATCGGAGTTGACATAGGCAACCCTGATAAGGTCTCTTGCATGGAGTTCTGCATGCTCGCCACCTCCACCCGCATCCTTTGTAATCAGTTGCTGACTTCTGAAATGGAGGATGAATAACACTACTATCCCAACTAATGCCGCGATACTCAGAATTAACGGCAGGTTTTGTTTTTTTTCCATATAAATATTGGTTAAGATTTAAGCATTACACTAAGCGGATGTTTAAGTGTATGATTGTTATTGTATTATTAACGTATGCATCAGCAAATCAATTGCCGAATTCTGAGAAAAATCTTATTCGTATCAGCCTGATCTCTTCTTCGGAGTATTCATCTTCTCCAAGGGCTTTATGTGCCTCTTCGATTGAATCAGATTCGGCTTCACGGAAATAATCGTAAATCTCCTCCTGATGGTAGGGGTCAATATACTCATTTATGTAATAGTTCAAGTCCAAACGTGTGCCGCTCATAACGATGCGCTCTATCTCGGTAAGCAGTTCGCCGATTGAAAGATTTTTTGCGAATGCAAGATCCTCAAGTGCAATCTTTTTGTCAATGGCTTGAATTATGTACACCTTCAGGCTGCTCTTGTTAATCACCGACTTTACGACCATATCGAGTGGACGGATAATCTCGTTCTCATCAACATAGTTCGCGATAAGGTCGAGGAAAGGTTTCCCGTACTTTTGTGCTTTCCCCACACCCACTCCTGTGATGTTCTTCAACTCATCGAAAGTAATTGGGTATTGAATAGCCATATCTTCGAGAGATGGGTCCTGGAAAATAACAAAAGGGGGCAGTTCTTCTTTTCTTGAGATTTCTTTTCTTAGATCCTTGAGCAGCGCAAAGAGTGTTTTATCGGTTGTGCTTGTTTTTACTCCGCCGCCTGCGAAAAAGTCGTCTTCTTCGATACTATCGTAATCATGATCCATTGTGAGCATGATTGAGAACGGCTTCTTAAGAAATCTCTGGCCATCTGGACTTATTTTTAGTACGCCGTATGTATCAATATCTTTAACAAGCAGCCGCTCGATCAACGATTGCCGGATTACTGCATTCCAGAATTTTTCATCCTTTTCCTGCCCTTTGCCGAAAACGTCAAGTCGGTTATGCTTAAACTTGCTAATTGTGGCTGTATTTTTTCCTGTAAGAATATTAATAAGGTGTTTGGCTTTTTGCTGTTGCTTTACGGCCAGCACTGCTTCGAGAACAAGCATAACATATTCTTTGCCTTCGAACTTTGTTTTTGGGTGAAGGCAGTTATCGCAAAACTGGCAATTTTCATGGCGATAAATCTCCCCAAAATAATGCAGCAATTGCTTGCGCCTGCAAACCGACGATTCAGCATAGGCTACTGTTTCGAGAAGCAACTGGGTGGCAATTTCCTGTTCGGCTACCGGTTTGTCTTTTAAAAATTTTTCAAGTTTCTGAATATCCTGATATGCGTAAAATGCCAAACAGTTTCCTTCTCCGTCGTCGCGTCCTGAGCGGCCAGTTTCCTGATAGTAGCCTTCAAGGCTTTTGGGCATATCGTAATGGATCACAAACCTTACGTCGGGCTTGTCAATTCCCATTCCAAATGCAATTGTGGCTACAATGATATCCACTTCCTCCATCAGAAATTTATCCTGATTTGTTACCCGCGTATGCGAATCTAACCCGGCATGGTATGGTAGTGCCTTAATGCCATTAACCTGAAGCGTTTCTGCAACCTCTTCAACCTTTTTACGGCTCAAACAGTACACTATTCCTGATTTTCCCGAATTGGATTTAATAAATTTGATCACATCCTTCATCACATCCTCTGTTTTAGGCCGCACCTCGTAATATAAGTTAGGCCTGTTAAAAGAAGATTTGAAGATGTTGGCATCCATCATGTTAAGGTTCTTCTGAATATCCTGCTGCACTTTTGGGGTGGCAGTGGCGGTGAGGGCTATGATTGGAACCTTTTTCCCAATTTCCTCGATGATTGGACGAAGCCGGCGATATTCGGGCCGGAAATCGTGACCCCATTCTGAAATACAATGAGCTTCGTCAATTGCATAGAACGAGATCTCAATCTCACGAAAAAAATTAATATTCTCTTCTTTGGTAAGCGATTCGGGAGCAACGTACAACAATTTGGTTTTTGCAGAAAGCAGATCGTGCTTTACCTGAAGTATCTCAGCCCTTGACAGTGAAGAGTTTAACACATGTGCTATTCCTATTTCTGCACCAAAATTCCTGATGGCATCTACTTGGTTCTTCATCAGGGCGATAAGCGGGGAAATAATTATAGCTGTTCCAGGCAGTATTAGCGCAGGAAGCTGATAACACATTGATTTCCCTCCGCCCGTGGGCATGATTACGAAGGAATCTTTTCCAGCAAACACACTTCTGATAATCTCTTCCTGGTTCCCTTTAAAGTGCTCGAAGCCGAATATTCTCTTCAGCAAATCATGCAAAGGATAATCCTCTGTAATTGCCGATTTTTCTGGTAATTGTATTAAATTTTTTCTATTCCTGCTCATTGTAGCTCATCAACTTCTGTCCACATCAGGCCAAGGATAGGCCTGTGTTCGTAATTAATTTTTTCATTAACACAAATATAGTACAATTTCTCTGCAGCCAGAGAAAAATATTTTGTTGCATTACAAGCCTGCATTCAACGGGGTTAATAACCTGTTAAGCAGTCAATTTATTATGCCTGATTAATAAACGGCGGCAAATTTCACTAATATCTGCTTCTTAACAAAGAAATAGTAATCTTATTCAAAGAATATTATGAAGTGCAGCAGCACATCTCAGTCCAATAACCCACTGTGAGGTTTGGTATAATTGCGTTGTTTTAATCTGCCTGGTGTTTAGCAGTACCAAACAAGGCGAGAGGCGGGTTCTGCTGGGGCATGGTGGTAGCCTGTATATCAGCG
>CAYGGZ010000038.1:0-11031 GCA_964349765.1 uncultured Bacteroidales bacterium | reverse complement strand
TAGCAATAAAAACTGATGTTGTAAACTGGCCTCAAACAGTATAAAATCAGCGAAAACAATGGTTTTAACCCTAAACAAGATACAGCACAGAGTCGCCGGACGCAATGGCGTGGTTTTCCCCTATTCTGACGGGGCGCACTACAGTAAAGGGAATGTGCATAACCTGCGATGCTCCGGTATAAAAGCCACAATGATTTACACGCAGGTATCCAACAAAGCCATTAACCGGATACCGGGTCCGTTGGACGGGTTAAATCTGGCTACAGAAAATAAAGAAGATGAAAAAAGTATAATAACTTTGGGGGGGTGACTAGTTATGGCACAGTTTAAAACGACAGGACACAAAAGAAAGAAATGGCAATTTTTGAAATAGACAAAGGCAAAGCGAGACGAGTTCGGCTAAGTGACTTTAAGTTCGAAAAGGACTTGCAAAGACTTATTGAAGACAACTTGGAGACAATTTTTAATTGCCGACTTATTGCAACTGAATTTTCGACTGGTAACATTCATTCGGGACGTATTGACACGTTAGCTATATCAGAAGACTATAATCCAGTAATAATTGAATATAAAAAGGTTGCTTCGTCTGACTTAATAAATCAAAGTCTTTACTATTTACATTGGATTAAAGACCATAAAGGCGACTTTCAAATTGCTGCAAATAAAGCATTAGGAAAAAGTGTTGACGTTGATTGGTCAGACATACGAGTAATTTGTTTAGCCCCTGAATATAAAAAATATGACCTACACGCAGTTCAAGTAATGGGAGCAAACATTGAACTTTGGCAATACAAAACCTATGAAAACGGAATTTTAAATATTGAAGAAGTTTACAAACGGACAGCTTCAACTTCAAATCAAGACACAGAAGAACTTGTTGGAAAGAATCCTGTAATGGTTGAAGCGGGTAAAAAAGCAGCATTAACAAGAAAAAATGCGACATACACGCTTGAAGAACACTTTGAAAACCTTGACGACAACATTCTTGAATTGTTTAACGCTGTTCGTGACTTTATAGTAACCATTGATAGTTCAATCGAAGAAACACCTAAGAAAAACTATATCGCTTATAAGACAAGCCAGAACTTTGCCTGTCTACAGACTTACAAGAAAAAATTGACCTTGTATCTGAAACTAAATCCAGACGAAGTAAAACCAATGCCGAGTCAAGGAAGAGACGTTAGAGAAATCGGACACTTTGGAACTGGCGACTTTGAATTGACAATTAAGGACATGACCGACCTTGAAGAAACGAAACATTTGATAAACGAAGCATACAAAAACATAGGCGGATGACAAGAAAAACGAGCCATAACACGGGTTTTGCGTCAGACGGACTGACGTGCAAACCTGGAGTTTTGTGTCCCGCACATGCGGGATTCATTGCAGACAGTTTTGTGCTCCGAAACCCGCCCGAACGCAAAGCCCGAAAACGTTGTGCCGCATGCTAAGAAAAGACAGATTCGTATATAATTTAAAATTTGTACCTTTGGATTTATGATTACAAAGAACGACATATTAAATAAATTGAATGACTTAAAACCAATCTTATACAGTGAATACTCTGTTAAGCAGATTGGATTATTTGGATCATTTTCTGACGATTCATACACAGATGATAGTGATATTGATTTACTCGTTGAATTTGAAAGACCTATCGGATGGAAATACTTTTCATTAGAAATTTACCTTGAGAGTGTTTTCGGTCGCAAAATTGACTTAGTAACCAAAAATGCATTAAAGGAACAAATAAAAGATAGGATTTTAAATCAAGTTAAATACGTGTAATGTGAAAAAGGAAAAGCGTAGCAATAGATTGTTCCTTGATGATATTCAGACTGCGATGAGCCGTATTGCTGAATATATAGAGGGCTACGATTTTGAGCGTTTTAAAAAAGATTATAAAACAGTTGACGCTGTTATCAGGAATTTTGAGATTATTGGAGAAGCATCGAAAAAATTGGATGACAAAATTAAAGAAAAGTATCCTGATGTTCCATGGAAAGAAATGTACTATCTGAGAAACAGAGTTTCACATGCATATTTTGGGGTTGATTATGAAATAATATGGGATATTGCAACAAATTATTTGCCTGAAAATAAAAATCAGATAGACCAAATAATTGACAAAGAAAAATAAAGCACGACGGCACAACGCGCGGTATAAAAATTGCCGGCATAACAGGTTATTCAAGTGGTGTAGCCCGCTTCAATTCCGCACGTTCGGGATGTAACTTGATAAGTTATCGCCCGCAAACGGCAACTTTTCATTCGGCCACCGTTAGCGGGCATAAAAGGAAAATGACATTAACGCTTTAAATTGATAAAATTGAAATGAGAATTAAACGTGTAATATTTCTGTTTCTTGGATTATTAAGTATAAATGGATTTTCACAGGAGGCTGATAAAGAAACAACTATTAAAAATGATTACTTCACTTTTCAAACAGGACTTATAGTCGATAGATATAATTCGGTTGGAGTTCGTACATTTTTCGAATATCAAAGGGATTTAAGCAAAAATTGGCAATACGGGATTTCGTTTGAGCACTCACGTCATTTTGGATTTTTTTTGACAGGCCAATTAAATAACCTTAATAGTAATTTGAGTCTATTAAGTATTAATGGATATTATAAATTGAATTTAATTAAAGACAGATTGTTTTGGACAGGGGGAATGGGAATTGGAGGAGTACATGTTAACTGGGGTGGCAACGATGACTTTGGCGCAACAATTAATGCAAGTTTGACTTTAAATATTAGGTTGACAAAAAGGTTATATTTTGAATCTTCTCCTTTGATTGTATTGATGCCATTTAATCGGATTTATTACTCACCCATGAATATTGACAATTTTGATAATTTTTATGCTTTTACATTTTTCCCAATTGGTTTAAAAGTAAAACTACGATAGGAGGGGTAATTTACGACCCGCTAACACGGATTTTGCGTCAGGCGGGGTGATGGGCAAACTTGGAGCTTTATGCTTCTATTCAATTTCTGTGCTGTTTGACAGTTTTGTGCTCCGAAACCCGCCCGAACGCAAAGCCCGATGCCGTTATAGCCAATGGTAGGGGCGACGGTTACATCTAACAAAACATGGGATTTACTGTCATAAAAAATGAACTAAAAAACTTGACAAGGACAAACTTATTGACCTCATTGCAGACTTGTATAAAAAGAACAAATCAGTAAAAGAGTTTTTCGACTTCTATGCAAATCCTGACGAGAGAGAACTGTTCAACAAATATGGTGTTAAGCCACTATTGTGTTCTCCTGAATATTTGAGATGCGCCAGCCTGCGCGGTTGGCATAACCATAATATCGTTAATGTTCACATGATCGGGCCGGGAAGCTGCAAACCAAATCACCTCGGCCACATCATTGGCTGTAAGCGGTTCGAATCCACTGTAAACTTGTTCGGCGCGGTTGCTGTTGCCGTGAAAACGTACATGCGAAAACTCGGTATTCACAGCTCCGGGAGCAATCTGTGTCACCCGTATGCCGTAACGAAGCAAATCAATCCGCATTGATTTTGTGAGAGCCTCCACGGCATGCTTTGTGGCGCAGTATACATTTCCGTTGAGATAGACCTCTTTCCCGGCAATTGAGCCAATATTAATTATATGACCCCGGCCGCGGAGTATCATACCGGGTATTATAGCCTTTGAAACATATAGCAAACCCTTGATATTTGTGTCAATCATAGTATCCCAGTCGTCGTGGCTGCCTTCATGTATCGGATCAAGCCCTAACGAAAGCCCGGCGTTATTGATTAAAATATCAATATTTTTCCACTGTTCTGGTAATGACCCAAGGCAGGAATCAACTTCGGTCCGTTTACGTACATCGAAACACAGTGGAAGTATCTCAATAGAATGCTCCAAAGCCAGTTGTGATGCCAGCGTGGTGAGTCGCTCTCCTCTCCTTCCTGTAATGATTATACGAAATTTGTTGAATGCAAACATCCTGGCGGTGGCCTCGCCGATTCCGCTGGTAGCGCCAGTGATCAAAACTGTTCTGTTCATTCCTTCTTTTGTTGCCTTTATGCGATCCGGTTATTATATCCGGTTCACGTTGTGTTGTAAGGCGGCCTAAGTGGGTGATAGCTGCCTGAAAATCATTTGTATTTTTCCCACTGTTAATAACGGTCAAAATTAAAAAAATAGCAAGTCCCTTATCCAAAAGTAACATTAGACAAATGATCACGGATGAATTATTTGACAATGTTAATCCCCGAATAAGTGTTTGTAATCAGCACAGGAAGAATTATGATGAATCCCGAATAAGTGTTTGTAATCAGCACAATAAAATTTGCGCTGAACAAACACTAAATCGGGGTTACTCTCATGGAATCAATAATTAAGCCCTAACAGACTATAAATTGATTAATTTGGATTAAATTAGCTGCATAAAAAATTTATAAGCTCCTTAGAATGATTGCAATCGTAAGTACGCTGTTTTTTACACTTGTCATAACATTTAGCCAAATCGCATATTCTCAACGGATTGTTGAATTTGCAGGCCGAAGTTGGGAGGTTAAATCAGGTTTTGGCGGCCCGGGACCAAATTACTGGTCGGATAGCGAACAAAGCGTTTGGGTAGATGATCAGGGGCGCTTGCACCTTCGACTTCGCCGTATTGGATCAAAGTGGTATGGTGCTGAGGTAAGAACAGTTGCTCCTACCCGCCATGGGATGCATCGCTTTTACGTGGTTGGAAGAATTGACCAGATAGACCAAAATGTTGTTTTTGCTCCATTTCTTTACTTAAACGACAGCACTGAGCTTGATATTGAGTTCTCGCGATGGAGTAATCCTGAAAATCCAAATGGGCAGTATGTTCTTCAGCCAGGCCCATATATTCAAAACGATAACATTCATCGTTTCAATTTTCATTTGGAAGGTACTAACTCAACACACTACATTAACTGGACTGCCTCAGATGTAACTTTCAAAAGTATTCACGGGCACTACCCCGAGCCTCCCGAAGAGCATTATCTGATCCAACAATGGAATTATTCAGGCAATAGAAATCCTTCAGAATCTGATTCGCTAAATATTCACATTAATCTGTGGCTTTTCCGCGGACAGGCTCCCACCGACAATCAGGAAGTGGAAGTAATAATTACAAGCGCCGATCTTCCGCTTCTATTAGCGGTTGAACCATTTACTAACAACATGCCAGATACACATACTTTGTTGCAAAACTATCCGAATCCATTCAGTTCATACACAAATATCAAATTTTCGGTGCCAACAAGGTCATTCGTTGAACTCAGCATCTATAATTCTTTTGCGTCCAGGGTTGAAGTTATTTTAAGTCAATATCTTACGCCTGGCCACTACACTATTCGCTGGGCGCCAACCGGTAGACAATTCGGTGTTTACTTTTGCAAACTACGTGTTGGAAGGTTTACAGAAACAAAAAAGCTCCTTCTGCAGCGTTAGCCGTAACTAAACCGTTGGTAAAAGCAATATTTATCTGACTGATAAAACGCCCGGATCAGCAATAGTATAAGCAGAAAACCCTGCAACCTTTACCTGTTCGTATGCTGATGGATTCCATAAATATAGCCTTAGTGTATCGTTTTCAGAAACACATTTATCAATATCAAATTCGACTGTTATCGGGCTCCATCGGTCTTTTCTGATAAATTCCGAGATTCCGCGAGCCTGGTAGTTAACTAATACATCACCGCTATAATGGGCAAGAACCAAGACTGATCGCGGAAACCACAGTTCGGTTCGCACCTGAGCATTCACAACCAACCGTGTAGGCTCGCAATTGAACAATGTTTGGGGATCAAGCGGTTGAGGTCCGTGGAAAGGACGCTTTTTATTGACAAATACGGTATCGGGAATATCAACAACCTGCCGGAAACTTTCTCTGTTTGCCGGCCATGGACTTATATATGGCGGTGTGCGGTCGGAAAGAGAAACAAAAGTCAGGCTCACATCGTCGATATACCACTCCGTTTCAGGCATCCTGTCCCAGAAATATATGCCAAGCGTCTGATTGTTGGGGTCGAAAAATGGAATTTCAGCTACAAGCCGATGCTGTTTCCAGTTACCTGTGCTGTCGTAAGGATCGAAGGCAATGGTTTGGTAAAACAAAACCGTGTCGTTGCAACGTATCGAAATTACGGCAGCCGCCTTGCTTACACTGCTGGTAGCGAGTGTGAAAGCCTCAATCACAAGCGCCCTGTTCTGGCTGATGAAGAGCGGTTCGAGGGCTGAATGAAAACCTGCTGCAAATGGTGTTGCCCTACTTACAACCGCTGATTGATTTCCCGATAATGAAACCTCGTTTGTAGTTTTGGGCAGGTCGAAGCGCTTTGCTCCATCTTCCATATCGCACTGGTAAACAACTTTCGAAATTACCGAATTCAGTGGCTGGGTTATCCAACGCAGGTTGGTAGTTGAGGGCATGGAAATCAAATCGGTAAAAAACCGACTGGTTAATATCTCCACAGCTATCGGTGCGATGATTGATATTTGTACAGAATCATTTGCTGTAAATATGAATGGAAGAATCACTGCTGTTTCGATCTCCGCAAAACAATTTCGGTCAACAATATGGCTTATCCTCGCCTTATGCTCGCTATATTTTATTCCATTACTGTAGAATTCAAAAAATATGCTCGCTTTGCTGGCTTCGCATCCAAAGATTTCGGTGTTAGCCTTCAACACATTCAGGTGGTCTGACTTCAGATGTCCATAAGTAATTGTGGTCAGCAGCGAAGGCTGCCACGGTTGGAGGGTGTGTACATTCAAACCTATTTGGTTACCGGCCCCGGGTTTGATTCTCTGGCTTGTGAGAACCTCACTTTGCGGAATCATGACTGTAGCCTGCGGCGATAAACTGAAAAAATTCTGCCAATACGATTGCTTTGTTACTGGTCCAACCGGATAGACCCAAATCAGATGCTGGGCAAACTGAAAAACATTAAGCAGTATTAGTAATGCTGCAATTGTGGTAAATGTAATTCTGTATACTCGCTGCCTAAGCAATTGAAAGCCATAAACCAACAGTAAAGCCAAAAGAGCGTAAAAATCAATAAATACCCTTTGTCCGAATTGCGATGTGTAGTGCCATACCCACCACGACGACATCACATATGTGAGTATAAAAAAAGTGAGAACCAAAAAAGCAGCTCTGAAGCTATTTTGACGATAAAGATGAATCAATCCTGTGAGCGAAAGAAAGGCTAGTGGTGTATACACCATCCACCCTTTCTCATAGCTGAACAACAAATTGATAATTTGGGGGTTCAAAAAGTTAAAACGCTCATCGCCATAGGAATACACAAGGAGATATCCTGTTTGAACGTACCAAAGCACGATCTGAAACATTATCACGGCAAAAAATACAAGCAGAACCTTTAACAAAAGAATTCTGTTAAACATTACCCGGATAGCAGACTTAAGTTTTCCATAACTCCCGGCCAAAACAGGCAGGGCGAAAATGATAAAGCCGTTTTGTGGGCGTATGATAAGGATCAGGGCAAATACTGCTGCAGCTCCAATGAAAAAAAACGGCCGTTGCTGATGAATTGCATCAAACGATAACAACAAGAAAAGGTTTACTAAAAAAAACAGATAAACATGAGGCATAGTTCCCTCAACAACAGTGTAATAAACCAGATTGGTTCCCAAAGCAACCGACACTAAGGCCAAAGCTATGGCGCTGGTTTGGTCAGAAAATCGTTCAAGCAGGCGTTTAAGGGTAAGAAGCCCCAGCCACAGATAGAAATATGACGAAAAACCAATGGCCCACTGATATGGCATTGAATAACCATCAGCAACTCCAAAAAGCAAGGCAATTATGTGTCCGATGAGAAAAAACGGAAGCATAAGTACGGCGATTCCGGCAAATGCTTTGTTTACCGTCTGACCCCGAAATTCAGAGCGGAATTCCTTGAAATAACCAGGATTAATATCGGATGGGTAATACTTAGATTCGTAGTACTCTATAAAGCTGTATTCGAGGTCGTTATAGATAAAGAGCGCCGGCAAATAGGCATAATATGCTTTTCCATCGTTAATTATAAGCCGGTCGAAAGGGTCATGTGGGTTTTTCACCAGCAGAAAAATCGCACTGTAAGCGAGCATAATTAAAGGAATGGCTCTATGGGCAAGCAACGACCTGACTGCTGTTGACATGAAGATTATTTATGGCGGTTTGATTGCAGGGAAGCACGCTGGCGGATTGTTTCATAGAGCAGCATTCCTGCTGCCACCGATACATTTACTGATGCTACCTGCCCGGCAAGCGGAATGCCCGCTTCCTGATCGCACAGCTTTAAATACTCGGCTGATATACCGTCAGCTTCCGATCCCAATAAGAGGGCAACCGGATCTGTAAGATTGACTGTCCAAATAGGATGCGTTGCCTTTTCTGAAGTTGCAATAAGTTTAATCCCGCTATTTTTAAGATAAAGAAGGGTTTGCTTAAGATTCAAGCTTCTTGCTACTGGAATATTGAGTAATGCTCCAGAAGATGTTTTAATGGCGTCGGCATTGATTTGTGCTGAACCTCGTCCTGGGATCACCAAAGCATTAACCCCACAGCATTCGGCTGTACGGGCAATAGCTCCGAAATTGCGTACATCGGTAATCCTGTCGAGTACCAGCACAAGAGGAACCTTACCCGCCTCAAAAACGACAGGAATTATTGATTCGATATTCTGGTATTGGATTGGCGATAAGTAGGCTATCACGCCCTGGTGATTGCCCTTACCGATCCGATTCATAGCTTCGCCAGGAAGATGTTGCATAGGTATATTTCGCTCATGTAGTATTCTCCTCATTGCAGAAACCCACACTCCATGCACATTTCGTTGTAGTAATACTTTTTCGACCTCCACGCCGGAAGCAAGAGCTTCCTCCACTGCGCGAACGCCATAAACCACCTGTTCACTCCTGCTTTGCTGCTGGTTCGTCTTCATCATTATCGTTGCTGTTTAACAAGTATTGATCGGGAATATTTCTACTGACTTTAACGCCTAATTTCCTAAGTTTTTCAACCTTACCTACAAGGTTTCCACTGCCCATTACAAGTTTCCGGTGGGCTTCATCCCAGGTTTGCTGAACGCTGTTTATTTGATTGCCCAGTTTTCGCAAATCCTCAATAAACCCAACAAACTTATCATAAAGGCTGCCTCCTTGCCGAGCAATTTCAAGAGCATTTTGGGTTTGTTTTTCCTGTTTCCAGATTGAGGAAACCGTTCGCAAAGTAGCCCAAAGCGTTGTTGGGCTAACAATTACTATTCTCTTTTCCCATGCAAATGAAAAAATATCGGGATCGTGCTGCATTGCAACTCCAAAGGCAGGTTCGATTGGAAGGAAAAGCAGCACAAAATCGGGTGTATCAAAAGCGGAGGCACCCTGGTAGTTCTTTTCTCCTAAACCTTTAATGTGCGACCGCAATGAATTGATATGCTGCGAGATGAATTGTTGCTTTTCAACCGGGTTGTCGGTTCTGAAAAACTGTTCATAAGCTGTTAGCGATACTTTCGAGTCAATAATAAGGTGTTTGTTTTCAGGTAGTTTAATTACAACATCGGGTCGCAGGAATTGGCCATCATCGTTTCGGGTGCTTGATTGAACTTCGTATTCAGCGCCTTTTGTAAGACCCGAACGCTCGAGAACTCTTTCGAGCACTATTTCGCCCCAGTTGCCTTGCTTCAGAATGTCGCCTTTAAGAGCCTTTGTGAGATTCCCGGCATCCTCACTGAGTTTCTGGTTAAGCTCGACCAAGCCTTTTACTTCCTGACGAAGCGATGCTTTGTCGCGGGTTTCATTATCATATACATCCTGAACCTTCTTTTCGAAATTTTGCAGCCTTTCGCGCAGTGGCGCAACAAGTTCGGTGATGTTTCGTCCGCTGTTTTGCAGGAAAGATTCGCTATGCTGACGAAAAAGCCGGTTCGCAAGATTTTCGAATTCCACCGAGAACCGCTGCTGAAGCTCCGTAAGTTCTGCCTTTTGGTTTTCGAGGCGTTCGGTCAATTGCTTATTCTCAGCCTGTATTTGTGAAAGGAAAGCTACTTTTTCAATATGCTGCTCCCTTAATCTGTCGGTTTGCTGAGCCAAAGCTTCTTTCTCATGTTGAAATAGGCTTAACCGCTCTGAAAGAGCTGAAATTTTGTTTTCGCGTTCATAAAGTTGCTGTTGCATCTGCTTCTCTTTATCCAGATACTTTGATTCCGACTGTTGTAGCAACCAGCGGTACCGGAGGTATGCAACAACAAACCCGGCGAATAAAGCCAAAAGCATAAGAGCAAGAAAGGATAGTAAATTCATGATGATGAACGTGTTATTTATTGGTTCACGGCAGCGAACAAAATTAAGCAGTTTAAGGCTGCATCCATCAGCCGATGATTGTTATTTTTGCACCCAAACCAGATATCGTGAACGATTACTCATCAAAGCTTCTTGAAAATACTGTAAACCGGATGGCTCGTCTGCCCGGCATAGGTCGCAAAACCGCTCTTAGACTATGTCTTCATCTTCTCAAAGCCGATCGCAATGAAGCACAGCAACTTGGCGAAGCCATCCATAGATTGAGGGATGAAGTGCAATATTGCCAGGTTTGTCATAATATTGCCGACAGCCAGATATGCGAGATTTGCAGTAGTCCGAAAAGAGACACATCGTTGCTGTGCGTTGTTGAGGATATCCGCGATGTGATGGCTATTGAGAACACAAGTCAGTTTAAGGGTGTTTATCATGTTCTTGGTGGTATCATTTCGCCGATTGATGGAATTGGTCCGGGTAATCTCAATATCGGATCACTGGTTGAGCGTCTGGAAAAAGTAAAGATTAACGAAGTTATCATGGCGCTGCCTGCTACCATAGAAGGCGACACTACAATTTTCTATATCTACAAAAAAATCAGTGCTTTCAATTTGCTGGTAACTACAATTGCCCGTGGTGTTGCAGTTGGCGACGATCTTGAATATGCCGATGAGGTTACATTAGGCCGCTCAATCATCAACAGAACTCCTCTTTCAGGGTATTAATTTCAA
>CAYGGZ010000037.1:0-11304 GCA_964349765.1 uncultured Bacteroidales bacterium | reverse complement strand
ATTGAGATAAGAACAGATTTTTTCCAACTGTTTTCTTTCTTTAGATTTGCAAACGATTTCGCAATTTCATTAACTGATGTTGTACCAAACATTAATTTATAATAAGCATGAAGAAAGACAGGCAAATATTTGAATTGATCGAACAGGAGCATGATCGCCAGATGCACGGTTTGGAGCTAATTGCGTCGGAAAACTTTGTAAGTGAGCAAGTTCTCAAAGCTATGGGTTCGGTGCTGACCAATAAATATGCAGAGGGTTATCCTGGGAAGCGCTATTATGGTGGCTGTCAAATAGTTGACCAAACTGAGCAACTTGCAATTGACCGTGCCAAAGCACTCTTTGGAGCCGAATGGGCGAATGTTCAGCCACATTCCGGAGCACAGGCCAATATGGCAGTGTTGATGACTGTTCTTAAGCCGGGCGATTCGTTTCTCGGTTTAGAACTTTCGCATGGTGGGCATCTTTCACATGGCTCGCCTGTGAACTCTTCTGGTATCCTCTATAAACCCATTTCGTACGAAGTAGATAGGGCAACCGGCATGATTGACTACCACCGCATGGAGCAACTGGCAAATGAACACCGTCCGAAATTGATCATTGCCGGGGCTTCAGCCTATTCGCGCGATTGGGATTATCAAAGAATGCGCCATATAGCCGACAGCATTGGTGCGATACTTATGGCAGATATTGCACATCCTGCAGGTTTGATTGCAAAAGGACTGCTGAACGATGCGCTACCCTGGTGTCATGTGATAACCACAACCACCCACAAAACACTGAGGGGTCCTCGAGGCGGGATGATTTTAATAGGAAAGGATTTTGAAAATCCATGGGGTCTGAAAACACCAAAAGGAGAATTGAAAATGATGTCGTCGTTGCTCGATTCGGCTGTGTTTCCAGGCATTCAGGGCGGCCCGCTCGAACATGTGATTGCAGCTAAGGCGGTGGCATACGGCGAAGCTTTATCCGACGAATTTATGCAATATGCCATCCAGGTGATGAAAAATGCCCAGGTGATGGCAGCCACATTTATAGAAAAGGGCTACAATGTAATTTCCGGAGGTACTGACAATCATCTGATGCTTATCGACCTGCGATCCAAATTCCCTGATATTACAGGCAAAGCGGTTGAAAACACACTCGTTATGGCCGATATTACCGTGAATAAGAATATGGTTCCGTTCGATAGCCGCTCGCCGTTCCAAACCAGTGGATTCAGGGTTGGAACACCAGCAGTTACAACCAGAGGGATGAAGGAACACCACATGCCTTTGATTGTTGACCTGATTGACGAGGTAATCTCAAACATCAACAACGAAACGGCTATTAGTTCGGTTAGAACCCGTGTAAATCGGATGATGGAAGAATTTCCGCTTTTTGCATGGTAACCGAATTCCTTGTATAACGTATACACAACAGAAAGCGCTTTTGGGCTTTTCGCACGGGAGGTTGCCTGCCAGATTTTCGAAGACCACAACAACTGCTGTAACCAAAAGGTTAATAGATTGTTAAATGTTGTTAAATGCGTCTTTTTTACATTGTAAGTTGTAAATTTGCATGTTTGCCACCTCATTGTTTGAGCTGTGATAAAATTCAATGCAAAAAAGGAACAACACATTAAACACGTGTTACTACTACGCCATGCAAAATCATCGTGGAATCAGATAGAGCTATCAGACTTTGATCGGCCTTTACTCGAAAAAGGGCTGAAGCGCAGCAAACTAATGATTGACTACCTTCTGGGGCAAAAAGTACAACTCGATTATATTGTTTCGAGTCCTGCAGTTAGAGCAAAGGCAACAGCCGAAATTTTTGCAAGAGGGTTAAACTTCCCGGTTGAAAAGATCAGATATGAAAAAAAAATCTATCACGGCGACGGCGACGCCTTGTTTGAGCAATTCTTCGACATACCACAGTTTGTTAACACAATGATGATAGTAGGCCATAACCCCTCGATAACGAATTTTGCCAACTATTTCCTCGACAAAAAGATAGACTATCTGCCCACTTCAGGCGTGGTTAGCCTGGGATTTAAAACCGACCGTTGGGAAAAAATCGCAACCGCCAGTAGAATTGTTAATTTTGTTGTTTATCCCAAAATGTTCCGCAACGACTAAACAAACAGGCTTCTGCCTTATACGTTTAAAAACTTTTGGGTTCGATTAGCGATTATGACAAAAACCCTATATATCAATCGGGAAATTAGCTGGCTACACTTCAATGCAAGGGTACTGCAAGAGGCTGCCGACGAATCAGTTCCACTACTGGAACGGATTAAGTTTTTAGGAATATTTGCAAACAATCTTGATGAGTTTTACCGTGTAAGGGTGGCAACCCTGAGCCGCATGCTACGATTTAACAAAAAGAAAAATCCATTCATTGATTTTAACCCACAGAAGATTCTGAAGCAGATCAACAAAATTGAAAAGGAGCAACAAAAAGAATTTCTGCGGATTTTCAGGCGATTAGTGCGAATGCTGGCAACGGAGAATATCTTTCTAATCAACGAAAAGCAACTTACTAAGGAGCAGGGAAACTATGTGCTGAAATATTTCCGCGATCATGTACGTTCGGTTTTATTCCCGCTTATTTTAGGCAACCTTAAAGATGCCTCCACCCTCAAAGATAATTCCATCTACCTTGCTGTTCTTCTTTCTTCGTCGCAAAATCGCATTCCGGAGAACTATGCCCTGATCAAGATCCCTGCAACGGCGTTGCCACGTTTTGTAATTCTCCCTCAGGACGATGACAAAAAGTACATTATCCTGCTTGATGATGTGATACGATTTGGCCTGCCCGATATTTTTTCGATTTATGGCTACGACCGGTTCTCGGCCTACACAATAAAGTTCACACGCGATGCAGAGATTGACATTGATAATGATGTTTCGAAGAGTTTTCTCGAGGTGATGACCGAAAGCCTAAAACAACGCAAACAAGGGGCTACGTTAAGGCTTATTTATGATAAGTCAATGCCGGAACAATTCCTCGAACTGCTCCTGGAAAAGATGAACATCACAAAAAGTGACAGCATAGTTAAAGGAGGTCGCTATGAGAACTTCAAGGATTTCATGGAAATTCCTGGAGTAGCACGGCCCGATCTTGAATATCCTAAAGCGCCCCCTGTCTCGCATCCAAACCTCCCTGTCAGAACAAGCATTTTTGAAGTAATCCGGCATAAGGATATTATGTTGCATTATCCATACCAATCCTATCATCACATCATTGATTTGCTCCGGGAAGCCTCTATCGACCCTCATGTGCGAGCCATAAAAATGACCCTTTACCGTGTTGCACCCTTCTCGAATGTGGTTAATGCATTGATTAATGCTGCACGCAACGGGAAAGAGGTAACCGTATTTCTCGAACTACAGGCTCGCTTCGACGAGGAAGCCAATATATTCTGGTCGGAGAAAATGCAGGAGGAAGGGGTCAGGATAATTCACTCTATCCCAGGCTTTAAGGTTCATAGCAAGCTTTTGCTAATCCGACGCAAAGAGAACAACCAGAATGTGTATTATGCCAATATTGGTACAGGCAATTTTAACGAGCAAACAGCACGCATCTATGCCGACGATAGCCTGCTGACAGCAGATACTGATATTACTGCCGACGTCAACAGAGTGTTTTACATTCTCGAAGCCAAATACAAACCGCCAAACTTTCGCAAGCTTATTGTAGCGCCTTTTAGCATGCGCAACTTCTTTGTCAAGATGTTGAACAATGAGATTAGAAATGCAAAAGAGGGAAAGCCTGCCTGGGTAGTCCTGAAAATGAACAGCCTTTCGGATCGCAAAACAATAAATAAGCTTTACAAGGTCAGTCAGGCAGGCGTTAAAATAGATCTGATAGTGCGAGGCATTTGCTCGCTGGCGCCTGGTATAAAAGGATTGAGCGAAAACATCCGTGCAATAAGCATTATTGATAGATTTCTTGAACATTCAAGGGTGCTGGTTTTTTGCAACGGAGGCGATGAGAAGTACTATATCTCATCGGCCGACTGGATGATACGGAATTTCGACAACCGAATCGAAGTGGCTTGCCCTATAAACGACCCGGTTATTAAAACAGAGTTGAGAAAAATGATTGATCTTCAGATAGCCGACAATACTAAAGCCCGATACATAAGCGATCATAATCCCAATCAGTACGTTAGCAACGGTGGTGTTCCTGTTAGATCGCAGGTTGAAATTTATAATTATTTCAGCCCCGATTAAGTGTTTCTTTTTCTTTCAGAGCTGATAGCCGGCAAATTTATTGTCAGGGAATAATCATCATCCTTCCTGGATTCAGCCCGGTGGGGATGGTTTTAAGTAATGCGCCGTTTGTGTCGAAAAATAAAACCCTGCCTTGGTTTACAAAACCTCTGGCATCGGCAATAAAAATATTCCCTGAAACAGGATCGATTGCAATGCCATAGATGGTTTCGATGGTTGTTGCATCAGCAATGAAATATGGTTGTATCACTTGCCACGTACTGAGGCAGAGCATCAAAACTGATTGAGCAGTACCGGTGTGATTGTTAGTATAAACATAGGCTGTGTCGCCATGAATGGCCATATTCACCGGTTCGAATCCTTCGAAAGTATGAACCAGTTGGTCGGTTTGGGTGTCAATAACTTGCAGACAACTTTTAATGTCGGCATAGTTGCCGCGCGAGATCACAAACAATTTTCCACATGGACCATGATGTAGAAATGAAGGGTTGATTCGTACAGTTATCCGTTTGACCTCCTGGAATGAGGCAATATCAATTACAGAAATTGTGCTGTCGTAATTTGGAAAGTCAAGTCCTCCGGAGTTGGATACATATATTTTGTTGTTCATCACGGCTATATCTTCGGGATTGCGGCCTACTGTTATGGTTCGCACGGGTTGCAGTGATGTTGTGTCAATTGCGGTAACCGTTCCATCGAAGGCGCACACAAACGCCATTCCTGCGCCAAACGCTACACTTCTTGGCAAACGTGAACCATTTGTTGGACTGAGACTAATCTGCCGGATACTTTTGCCTGTATGCCGGTCGAGGACTTCCACAGTTCCCGATAGGCTAACAACGATGTAAATTTTGCTGCCGTAGATGCCAATGTCGTTTCCGGTGTCGCCCAGCCTGCGACTGTTGCGGATTTCGAAATAGTCGGTCTGGGATTTGCCGGTTGCAAAGTCGTACCATGTTAAAGTGCTGTTGTTCATGTTGAACAGCCCTTCGTTGAGAACCATCAACCCGTTGCTAAGCTCTGCGGGCGAAGGAGGCAAGGGCTGGTGTGGCTCTTTTTTGCAGGAATTTGTAAGAATTGCCACCAACAGTAGTAATGCCAGGATATTTGCTGATTTCATATTGCTAATATTGTAACAAGATACTGAAATTAAACGACCGCCCTGGCATAGGAAAGCTGCGGATAACCTCATACTGGTGGTCGAAAAGATTATTTATCGCTCCTCTAATGATAAAGTTAAAGGAAGAAAACCCGAATTCGTATTTAGCCGACACATCGCTCACATACCATCCAGGCATAAAATTAGCAGGGAAATTTTCGCCGAGGGCATAGCGAAATCCATTAAATAACACATAATAGCCGACTGATAACCTGGTGTTTGACAATGTTGCTGATGCTGAGAGTGTTTCGAATGGGATATAAGCAATCTGATGCCCATACACCGGCGATTTCGGAGTGGTCAGATCACGGGCTTCCTGGCGAGAATAGTTTAACGTGAGCCGGGCTTCTAAATTTCGAAAAGCCTTTACTGTTGCATCTAAATGAAATTCAGCGCCTTCAATGTTAACTTGTCCAAGATTGCGCATTGACCATACAAACAGGTTCTGTGTAGGGATAGCAATAATTTTATCTGCTACTCTGTTGCGATACAAGTCTATGCCTATAAGGAACGATAGTTTGTCGCTCCATTTATGTGTTGCCACTACTCCAAGATTCAACAGCCTCGCTGTTTCTGGCAGAAGATTTCTGTTGCCCGACAATGTGTAGTACAAATCGTTGAAAGTAGGCATACGGAAGTTTTCCGAATACGAAAACCTAATGCGCAACATTGGTGTATTGCTGATTCGGAATCCGGCTGATAATGAAGGAGATAATCTGGTTAGCAATGGAATTTGGTTTCCGTTAGCCTGATTTTCGGCCACAACAGTAGCAAGCAAGCTTCCATTAAGGCTCCACCGGTTGTAGTGCCATCGTGTAGCGGCTGCCGTTAGCGAAGTAAGCCGCCCTGCCTCTTCATATCCGGTTAGATTTGTAGCAAGTGTGTTAATAATCAGATCCTGCGATAATCCAAAGCTAAGGTTACCTACACTTTTAATTGCTGTGGCGTGCGAACCATAAAACTCTCGTTGAACAAAGCTATGGTCGAGCCTTCCGGCCTGGTTTGGATAAGTTGGGTCGAAATATTGGAGACGGCTTTCTGAAATGGTAATGTTGCTTTGCATCTCCAGTATGCCTTGTGTGCGGTGGAAGTATCGGAGGTTTACACAAAAGTCTCTGTTTTTCAGCCGCTCATCAGCTCCTTGCTGGTAAAGCACAACCGCACCAGGAAGCCTGCGTCTGGAATCATGCATCCATGTTCGCACCTGTAGCTGCGACCCGTTGGGGCGGTTAATAAAAATGTATCCGTGAAGATTGTATGTTTCTATGCCTGTGTTTTCACGGCGTGCAATGGAATCGTAGGGCTGCCCTGCAAAAATCCGGTAATTATATTGCCCGTGTGCCGCAAGCCGCTCACCCGAAATGCCTGTTGTAATCTTGTTGCTGGCTTGTTGGTGAAACTCAAAAGTAGCAAGGTTCTGTCCGAACGATCCAACCCCTAAACCTAACGAAAAGCGTGTTTTTCGTTCATCAAAATCGGGGAGGATGCTTCGAATTTGAAGAGTAGCGGCTGAGGAATAGTATCGGGCTGGTTGGCCAGGTGCGTTGGGATGGCCCTGATGCAAAACAACCTCGTCAACGCTGTGTAATTGAAATCTGCCAAGATCGGTCTGCCCTGTTTGGATATCGCTTATTGGCACTCCGTCGCGAAAAACTGCAGTATGGTTTGCACCAAGGCTCCTGACCTTCACGGTTTTAAGCCCGCCAATGCCGCCATAATCCCGAAGAACCACGCCCGACAAATTTTTTACAGCATCGGCTACTGTTATCATGGCACGTTGCCTAAGTTCATGGCGTGTGATGCTTTGCAACGGAACTGATGACGCCTCCTCGGCAGATAGTTTATTGCCAACAATCTCAACTTCTTCCAGCAAAACAGTGTCGTTAACAGGAATTTGTGCCTTTACTGTGCTGAATATCAGCAATAACAGGATCAGGGTTATCTGTGCGAACCGTAGCATCATCGGATAGGTAGTGACGAATCTATTTTATAATCACCCTGAAGGTTTTGCGGGAGTTTGTGCCTGCAAGCTGCACCACGTAGTACCCAGAGCGGAGGCCGGTGCTATCGAAAATGAAATGATCGCTTCTGATTGAAGTTCGTGCCAGTTCCCGACCCGATAAATCGAACAGTTTCATCTCTTTGTTTGCAGCATTTGTAATTGTGAATGACGAAACCGCAGGATTTGGAAAAATAGTAATTTGGTTTCCGGCTATCAGGTTGCGATCCGTCCCTGCTGGTTCATAAACAGATAGGGTCAAACGATCAAGGCAAAAGTATGCAGGGGTATTAATGCCAAAGGCTCCTGTGTCGGTTGATTCAAGGTAGAAGCTGAGTTTGTGCACAGGGCCAAGGCTTGTAAGATCAACCCATTGCCAGTCTTTAACCACATAATCGAGGGCGTTGTTTTCGAAACGGTAGTCGGCAAGAAAGAATTCGATTGTTCCGGTAGGCGTGTTATTGGCATCGAATCCGGTTATATTAAGTTTGAACCAATCAGGATCGTTACCCGTAGCTCCCCCGAATTTTTTTGTGAAGGCGTCGCCATGCAACATCGCCTTGGCTGCCCAGGTTGTATTGGTAACATAAATGCCTGATACAATCCATGGAGCGTTTGCATCGAGCAATATTTCAACCGGTATTGGGTCGAACGTGCCTGAAAGCCAATCGCTTGCCACAAAAGCAACTGCATATACCGAGCTATCGCCTTCCACTCCACCCGGAACAAACGAATCTGCAGTGTAAGCGCTGAATTGATTCGTGAAGCCATGCGTTGAGGTATCGGTTGTAGAGCTGTATGCCCAGCCCGACCATGATCCAAACACGGGGTCATAAGTGTTTGGGAAAAAGGCTGCTCCATTATTAAATCCGCCACTGCCGTCCGAACCGTTCCAGAAACTGTTGTAAGCCAGAGGCAAATCATCAAAGGCCGATACTGTGAAAGGAGTTCCACCATTAATGATGCCCACTGCGTCAAGGTCGAACCCGCCGGTATGGAAGGGAGTGGGCCATGGGTCGTTGATGCGGTTTCCCTGTGAGTCGTAGGAACAATAGGGTTCCTCAATGATACCTACAACATCGGTTATCCTGACATAGCGTACGTTGTTCAGATCAACGTTATGCGAGCCTTCAAGATCGCTTAGATCGAAAGGAACGCCATAACCCTGACGGTATTTTCCTGCAAGGTTGTGGATTTTGGTGGGATCAAGTGTTCCGAAGCCGCCTACCTGGTTTTGCGTTTGAGTAAGCGAAACCGATGGGAAACGGGCGAAATTGATTCCATCGGAGCTTACTTCAACGAAAGCAAGCTCAAGGTAAAAGTCGCTGAATGAATTTTCGAACACCGCAAAATCAAAACCTGGACCGTTGGAGATTGGGCTATCGAAAGTCAGAAGTGCTGATCCGCCGTCGCCAAGGCTTACAACATGAGTCGAACTGGCATGTGCCTGCCCGATAGCCATATCTGGAGAACCAAAGGTGGCTTTGTTCGAAAGAGGCCGGTTTGTTCCCTGGTAAAATACCGAAGGATCATTGATTTTAATCAAACCTCGAACCACCTGGCAGCCGGTTGCCCAGCCGATAAAATCTGGCGAGTTGAAGTTGATGGCAGTGCTGCCGGGCTGCCCCGCAGCAGGAGGAAATTGTGCAGCAACACGGCCATTAGCCATGTGCAAAAAAACAACAATGAGGAGCACGCATCTTAGGCGGCGGAAAGTTGGTGTACCGGTTGTTACCATTTGATATACAATAAATTAAATTAATAATACTGTGTAACAATGGTAGCCGTGTGGAGAAGGAAAAATAAAGTGTTGACCTTTATTCTTCGCCTTTCACCCGAAGGCTACGAACATGTGATGCGGGCAGGTCTTCTGGCTTATCCTGTTTTTGAGCAGCCTTCCCATTCCGAACAATCGAAACAGTGGCAAAGGATGTGTCAAAAACTTTCTTAAAGGACTTACAGCTACGGGGATAGCTCCTGATTTTCAATTATTGTACTGATCACAGGATTCCCTTTTCATTCCGCTTCCGATAAAGAAAGCGGAAAACCAGCATCGCTACAAAATTAAAATTAATTCATTTCAGCCGGCCATCTTTTGTGGCAAGCGCCGTTTTTTATTTACAAAATACATTGCCACCAAGGCAATGATAAGCAGCACAGATATATATACCAGGTTCCATTTTAAGATGTTGAAAAATGAGGCCCGCATAACCAGTAGTGGAGAAAAATCAGGAAATTGCTGAGTTAGAATATGAAGATGATGATTTTCGGCCAGATCTGCTACCAATGCCAGCACCGGAACAACCGGCAACAACCATCCTGTCAGCTTTCGCCTGGTTACATGTGTTGATAGAATTCTTATAGTCAGAGCCAAAAACAATCCGTAAAGGAACGGAAACATCAAGTCAATAGTAAGATGAAACCTCAAATATTCCTGACGGCCTGTTTCTCCAATTTTATCTAAGAAATAATAGAGTTCATCAGACGTAAAACCTCGTGGAGTTTTATCAGGCAACGTTACTGACTCCCCGTTAGGAGATGCTCCTCTTATCTTTTCAAGAGAATCGGGCATCAGCGCCAGCATTGTATAAATATTGGCGAGTAAAAACGCGATCCAAAGCACATACTGCAGCCGGTGATGTGTTTTAGCCTCGGGAAACTGGTTCATATAAAAAATTATAGTTGTAAGCAAAGCTACAAGAAAAACGTGTTATGACGCTTAACATAGAATATCATGGCGTTAATAAATTCAGCACGCCTGGCATAACTTCAATCGTTAAATATTTTTTCATTTTAACTGCTTCTCCGTCCAGATTTACATAACGGGTGTTTTTCTGGTACAGTTCTGCTCTTTTCGCTTTAATGATCTCAACGTATTCTGATTCATCAAATCGTCGCGTGAATAGCAAATGAGCCTGATTTAGTGCTTTTATCACCGGAACTTTTTTTACGATACATACATCAACTAATCCGTCGCAGGGAGTTGCGTGTGGAGAGATGATAGTATTGTATCCGAACTGGTTGCTGTTAGCAAAGCAAATCATGAGAGCCTCGCATTCAATTGCGCGATTATCAATGTGTAGGATGTATTTCCTTGGCTTATAGGCAGGATAATAACGTGTAATGTACTTCAGATAGGCAAAGAAACCATGTTTTTCGTTCGAGGAGTATTTCCGTGCCACAACAGCATCAAACCCAACTCCGGCAAGGTTGAAAAAGAATCTGTTGTTAATCCTGACCGCATCAATCTTTTGTAGATTCCAATCATTGATAACTCTTACTGCTTCTGCAACTGAAAACGGAATATTAAGGCAGTGTGCCAATCCGTTGCCCGATCCGGCCGGAATTATTCCAAGAGCTGTATTGGTTCCTATCAGCGGCGGGGCAACCTGATTGATTGTGCCATCGCCCCCTACTGCAACCACAGCGCTATAATTTCTGGCAACAGCCTGTTCGCTCAGGTTTGTAGCGTGCCTGTTGTTTTTTGAGACCACTACTTCCGGATGAATCGTTTCAAGGTCGCACGCATCTGTGATCTGTTCCACCAGAGCTTCAAGCCTGACAATTCCTCTTCCCGAGGCTGGGTTCACAATAAAAACTACCTTACGCAGCATTTTATCTTCATTTTATAAGCCTTTGCCTGGGGGTGTTCGCTGAAGCAGCAAAAGGGTATTTCTCCGATGAAATCGAGGTTGATGCACCGAATCAGAATTTTTTAGCTCTGAAGCAAAGATAAAACATCTGCTAAGGTAAAGGCAATCTAATGTGCCAGAGAAAAA
This sequence comes from uncultured Bacteroidales bacterium, assembly GCA_964349765.1. GTDB lineage: Bacteria > Bacteroidota > Bacteroidia > Bacteroidales > JAAYJT01 > JAAYJT01. The sequence continues at coordinate 150 of CAYGGZ010000037.1, read as the reverse complement.
TCGGAATTGACTTTTGCAGGTTGACATAAACCCAGATTGAGCATTTGACAACACTAAATCGGGGTTACTCTCATGGAACCCAGATTACGCAATTACATTGCGTAAACGATTTAGAAAATGTAATTCAGCAATTTAAAATTGCTTCAAACA
>CAYGGZ010000036.1:0-12954 GCA_964349765.1 uncultured Bacteroidales bacterium | reverse complement strand
ATACACAGGATTTTTAGGAAATGCCGACCTGTTTTTTACTGCTGAAGGTTTTTACACCCACCTTTTAAATGCTTTTGTGACCCATCTTGAAATTGATGAAGAAGGCAATGCTGTGCATTTCAAAACTAACGGATCAGGGGCAAGAGTGGGAGGTGTGAACCTCGAAACTCAGTTGGCATTCGACCGTCGCAACCAGATGCAGTTAGGTTTTACCCTCCAACAAGCGCTGTATGATGAGGATGAGATAGTATGGGAGCCTATTTCCGGTGCTGCCGACTCTCTCGTTACAACACAGAGAATGTTGCGTTCGCCTGATTTCTATGGCTATTTGACTTTTATGTCAGGAATTGCTAAAGGCCTGGATGCATCTTTAACCAGCACAATCACTGGCCCGATGACCATCCCGCATATGATAGTACCCGCTACGGGTTATTCTGTTCTGCGAAAAACACCATGGTTCTTTGATGCGTCGTTGCGAGTTACATATATGGTGCGGGCCACAAAAGAAACAGGCGTTCGGTTTCATGCCGGTGTGCAAAACATTTTCAACAGCTTTCAGCAGGATTTCGACACTGGTCTTTACCGCGACGGAGGCTTTGTTTATGGACCAAGTCGTCCAAGGAGTTTCTTTATCGGAATAACTTTTGGAAACGACTTTTAAAAGCTGCTGGCTTTCCTGATTTATTCTTTGAGGCACGCTGTGCTCAAGCTTGGCCAGGAATGGGAGGGCTACTTTTCTCCGGAATAATCGCTGAACATTTATCCCGTACAGAAATGACGGGAGGTTTCAGACCAAAAAGCCCGAAAGTGTGTAAACAACTTTCGGGCTTTTGTTTTAGGGCTTTTGGCTATCATGCTATGTGTTAGCGGTTCGTTGTTCATTCTTCGCGTCATTTTTTCATTCATTTTTGCTGCCATGTGGCTACGAAGGGCGGGCAATAAGTAAATCCCTGTCTTATTTGCTATTTCATCAACATTTTTTAAAGCCTTTTCTAATTCTGTCTTAAACAACGGTGTCGCCATTTCGGGTCGAGAAGTTGAATTAAGAATGCTGCTTTGTACCTTGTTAGTTTTATAAACCTTACAAACTACAAACTACAATGCCCGATTCTCAGTTCTTTTTTTTTATTTCAATGTCAAAATCCGATTCAATCCTTTTATCTTGCACAATCCGATATTTTTCTAATTCGCTTTCAGCAAGTGCTAAAGCCACTTCATGAGAAACTTTGCCCTGATGCTTCAAAACTGCCTCCTCATTAAACTTCAGAAAGGCATCTAATTTTTCAATCCAGTCTTTCATATACATCACTACACCTTTTTGTGCCTGACTTTCAGCATAATCCAAATACATACTTACTATACGGTTCAAACCGTCTAATTCTTTTTCGTTCAGGTAGTTTTTCGCAATGCCCACATCTGTTTTTCTGATGCTTCCTTTTGGTGCATTCTTCCATGTGGTTAAGCCCATGTTTTGTTTTGTGCTGTCAACTCTCTCGGCAATGATTTCGGCAGCAGTTTGCCCTGTTATGGCCCAATGCAATTTATTCTGAACGGTTGCAAAAAACTTTTTAGTGATGTCGTTCTCGCTGTTGTAATCGGCACTGCATTGCGAATAGATATCGGTAATTTTTTGATAAAACCGCCTTTCGCTGCTTCTGATATCACGAATGCGGGCAAGCTGTTCTTCAAAATAATCCTTACCAAAAATGTTGTTTGGATTTTTCAGCCTCTCATCGTCCATGGTAAAACCTTTGATGATATACTCTTTCAGCCGTTCGGTTGCCCAAATGCGAAATGCTGTTGCCTGACTGCTGTTTACTCGATACCCCACCGAAATAATTGCATCGAGATTATAGTATCTAACTTTTATATCCTGTGTTTTCCCTGCAATGGCACCGTGTTGTGTGGTATGTTCCAAAATGGAACTAACCACCTCTTCTTTTAGTTCTCCTGTTTCAAAAATATTTTTAAGATGTTTGGTAACGGCAGGACGCTGAACCCCAAACAAAACGGCTATTTTTTGCTGGGTAAGCCAGATGGTTTCGTTTTGCAAATATATTTCCACCTTTACCTTGCCATTGGGTGTGGTGTAAAGCAATATCTCATTAAAACCTTCGCTTGCCGGTTTTGCTTTTTTTGCCATAGCTAATGGGTTGATTTATTAATTCTTTTGATAATCCAGCTACGGCTTTCCGAAACCAAAATCCGGTTCCGAATCGGGTTATCTTTCTCTTTTAGCCAGTAGTAAATTTTCTGTATAACATCCCGCTTTTCTTCAAAGGTTTTCATTTTTGAAATATCAGGGAAGTTGACAAACTGAAGCACATCAATTTCCCTTTCTATCATGTGTTCCTCAAAGTACAACTCGTAAACCATCATGTTAAGTACTTCTTCAAAGTTCTGGCTAATGATTTCGTTGGATGCGTGTTCTAATATTTGCGGAGTGGTTGGGTCGTTAAGTATAATCAAGTATTCAGCCATTGTTTCAAACGGCATTCTTTGTGTTTCTTTTAACTGTGGAATAGGAATTTTATCCATAAATATTTTCGTCCATTGATTTGTACCTTGACCAGTAGACGAAGAAACCTTGTCTAAATACCACTCTACTAATTTTGAATTAAGCACAACTAAATGATATTTAGGACATTCAGACACCATAATATAAGATGGAGAAGTCACATAGATTTTTTTATCATCATATGCAAAGGCTGGTTTGTCTGTTATTGCTAACCAAACAATTTTATCCTTTTCATAATTATGAGCAAATGTAGAAGAAGCCCTTTGAAGAGCATACCATTCGTATCGAATACCTGTTTCTGCTTTGTTCCTTTTTGATAGTTCTGCTTTAAAAGATAGTAAATGATTGTAAACTGCTGGATACTGTTTTTGAAAAGCATTCTCAGCCTCTTTTGACGCTCCTTGAATTTTGTCATCTTTCAAAGGGAAATGCCAAGGAATATAAAGAATGTAAATATCATCAAATTTGTAACTATATTTTTTAATATTTCTGCCTCTTAATAGCGGTTTAATTACATCAATACTATTTCTATCGGATTCAATTAATCTATTTTTAGTTTCTTCATTGATGAAAAAAGCATCATTATAACCAGACTTAAGAGCAAAATTCATTTCTACCTTCCAATCTTTTAGTTGTAACCCCTTGCTTTCAATAATGTTTTTTATTTCAAAATCATCATTATCAACAATTACCCAGCTTTCTTTGTCTAAGTCGTAAAGTACTATGCACTTATTAGTCAGATAATCATTTATTGAATTGCCTGGTAAATAATCGCCTTTTATTGCTACTGCCGTTAAATTGTTGTTCCAACTTTCCTTTTTTGTTACCATGATATTTACTTCCACAGTAGCCGTTGGAAATATTCGTGTATCTTCAAAGTTTAAAAGGATTTCGGGGTTTGAGTCTGTTATAAAAAACTCACGTAACCCTTCCCCAAAATTGGTTCGCATCCAAGTATTAGAAGTAATGTAGGTTAGTGTTCCTTTTGGTTTCAACAGACTTAATCCTTTTTCATAGAACAAAGTATAAATGTCGCCAGTTTTCCTATATGTTTTAAAATTAGCTTCTTGTAGTATATCAGAATCCTTCCCCATTTTTTGCAGTTGAATATAGGGTGGATTTCCAATAATTACATCAAATCCCCCATTTTCAAAAACATCCATAAAAAACAAATGCCAAAGGAAATAGGGGCGTTCTTCGGTGTGTTCAAAAGCGAGCAGTTTTTTACGGGCTTCTCCTTTTTGTTCCAATAGCTTTTGGCGTTTTTCGATTTCCTTTTCTGTTTTGTCTGTTTTTCGCAAAAATTCTTTATGTCGCTTTAAGGATGCTTCCAACCCGGCAATTTCTATCAACAGTTGATTTTCATAACCTTCCAACGATTTATCAATATGCTCGGTAACAATTTTGTCAATACGTTTTTTAATATAAGCCTTTTCGTCTTTGTCTTCCACAATGAAGTATGCGGAAACAAGCTCTTTTATATCATTTCTGTTTTTATCGGTAAAACCGTAAACCGTTTCAGGTTCACCGAATAAATCGGGTTCAATAATCCGAACTTTCGGTTCTTCAAAAAAGGCAGCTTTGCTTAAATCAATACCTTCAAAACTTTCTAACAAGCTGTTTCCCTGCATAATTTTATAATCGAGGTTTGGCAGAGGGTGCGGGTTTTCTTCATCCACCACCAATGCCAGCCAAAAACGGAGCTGGGCAATATCAACTGCTCCTTTTTCCAAATCAACTCCGTAAATTGATTTCTGGATAATGTCCTTTTTAACCTGTGCAGGATTAAATTCCTTGTTGGTTTTCAGGTAAGGATAAATGAATCTTTTGGCTTCAAAAATTTCCTGCAAAATGCCAATCTGGAAGGCACCTGAGCCAATGGCAGGGTCGCAAACCTTAATATTGTTTAAAGCCTCATCTATTGTTTGAGCTTCAGAGGAATTAAACATTGAAGCATCATGATTCCTGATCAGACTCGTAATTTTAACCTCCCATTTTTCGAGTTCCGATGAGGCAAATGTTGGTGTATTCACCCTTTCAGAACCATCAGTGCTAAAATTCCCCTCCTTCGGAGGGGTGCGCGATAGGGCGGGGTGGTCGAAAAGCATTTCCATTATCCCAGCCAAATTTTTCTTTACTTCCAAATCATCAATATGAATTACCGTGAGACCAAGCGATTCTAAATATACATCTCTTAAGGCATCATATTCCTGTTTGTCGTCATGGCTGCTACCATCAATTTCAATTACGACATTGCAATTCGTGCAGAAGAAATCAACAATATAATTACCAACAATCTTTTGTCTATCAAAGTCAAAGCCTTTAAATTGTTTGTTTTTTATTTGGTTCCAAAACAAAACTTCCGATAGATTTCCGGCTTTACGAAGTGCACGGGCTCTAGCTTTCAATTTTGGGTTAAAAGGGAGCTTGAAGTAGTTTTTTGAAGCTCTATTTACCACCCCGGTCTTCGACCACCCCTCCAAAGGAGGGGAATTTACCACCCCGGTCTTCGACCACCCCTCCAAAGGAGGGGAATTTACCACCCCGGTCTGCGACCATCCCTCCAAAGGAGGGGAATTTTTCAGGTATTGAACGATGCTTTCCTTGCACATGTATTGCACAACCTCTTTTGGGGTGTAAAAAGCGCCTTTCTCGCGGTTTTCTTCCAGTAGGTTTTCAAAAATATGCCCTAACATTTCGGGGTCAATACCTACTTCGTGGTCATCGGGGCTGTTTTCGTCAATGGTGAAATTGTATTGTTCAAAAAACTCAAGCAACCCGGCAAAGTATCTTTCAGGAAAGTCAATCGTTAAAACTGCCTCCGGTTTATCAGCATCAAACAAACCACCATTCAGATAAGGAACACGGGAACCGCTTAATTTACCGTTTAAACCTTTTATTTCAAAAATATCGTTGGGTCTTCTTGTGTTCAGCGTATTAAAAAACAATTTAGTAAGGCATTGACTGTGAAAATGCGATTTATCTGAAAAATCAGCAAAGAGTAGTTGCATAAATTGTTTCTCGCCATTCTCCCATTTTTTAGTATTTGCTGGGCAACCCATCCAACCTTTTTTCTGCAAAAAATGCAGGAAAACTATCCGGCCTAATAGTTTCTTAACAAAGTCACGAATTGGTTTTTCCTGTTTCTCAAGCTTTTCTTTCGTTGTATCCAATAAAATATTCCGATATCCATTTGCAGGATTTGCAATAAACCTCCAAAACTTTTCGTAGTGCTCTTTATAAGTTTTAAAGAATTCCTTATTAAGCGATTCAACCGAAAAAGCATCAATAATTTCCTTTATTCCAGTATTCTGATTGTTCCTTTTTTCAATGAGTATAAGCAAACGTTTTGCTGCTGTTGTGCAAGCCTCGTTATCGCCTAAAAGATAAGTGTAACGTTTAGGTTTTGTTTCGCCCTTTTTAAATTCTCCGGTGTCAAGGTCGAGTTCCGACCATTTGGCGATGAACGAAAAACGGTAATCAGCCTGATTTTTTGAATAGAAAAACACAAAAGCACCGTGGGTAATGTTTTGGTCAATATGCTTGATGGCAATTTCACGTAAACCCTGTCGGTTGCGGTCTATGCGGATGCTGTCGTCCACTTCCACCTCAAAAATGGCTATTGATTTTCCATCATCCAATTTTACAATACCGGTTTGTTTCCCCGATTTTACTTTTTCATTTTCCGAAAAAGGGTTTGATGGATTGCTGAAATATTGAACTTTACTAAAAAGCAATAAAAACAAGGGTTTCCAGTGAGCTTCAAAGTTGAAGTCTTTTCTAAGTATTTCTTTTAATTCTCTTTCTTTCATGCCAGCTATTTGCTAAAACTTTCGGTAATAATTATTTCAGGATTTAAAACTCTTGGTTTTATTGCCTGAACCTCTTGGTATATTTCTTCTTCCTCTTGCTTCAATGGATAACTTTTTAGGATTCCAATCACTCTTTCGAGAATGATAACAGGTTTTAACGGACTTTTTTTAACTGCTTTGTGAAGCTTGTTAATATCACGTTGTAAATTCTGGAATCTTCCTTTCCGTATGGCTTCCTTTGCAATGATTATCAATTGAGTTTCCTGGTCGTTTGTAAAAGGCAGATTCAGCATGGCGTCTAAGTAAGCAATTGCACTTTTTTCATTTGGCCCCTGAGTTACATCAACTTTTTTGTCTTTTGCTTTCTCATCTTCAACTTTGTCGGCAAAGACCTGTATGGCAGATTTTACCTGTTCATGGTGGTTTTCGTGTAATGCAATTCCCTTTTCTTTCTGAAATGCTTCAAATTGTCGAACAGTTTCCAGAAAGGTGAGCTCTTCCACTTCATTGTCCGGCTTGACATAGATAAACGCATCTCTTTTATCATCTTTGATAAAACAAATTGTGCTATTCTTCAATACTGAATTTTTTCTACCAACTCTTGCCCGCAAAGGCATGTTTTTGATTTGCTTGAAAAGAGTTGGGTTTTTTTCTTTTATATCACGAATCATCATTAAATACGAAAGTTTCTCATCTTTCTCTTCTTCCATTTGTTTATCGAACAAACCAAAAGTTTCAAATTCTTCATCAGGCGAATATATCTGGCTATCTTCACCCAAAGCCGCATGAAACGCCTGTAATTTCATAATTGCTTTTTTTTCCAACTCAATCTCGCTATTGACTTTTGCAGTTGGATAAAAATTGAAAACATACACTTCATGCGCAGTTGAACCAATTCGGTTTACCCTACCAATACGCTGCATTAGTTTGGTTGAATTCCAGGGTGTATCATAATTTACAATCACATTTGACCTATGCAGATTTATCCCTTCAGCCAATACTTCAGTTGAAATTACAATGTCGTAGTTATCACTTTGTTCTGATTTAGCTATGTTAGCATCAAAGTTCTTTCTGATTACAGGCATTTTGTCTTTTCTTGAATGACTGTCAACTGCAAAAATCCTGAAATTCACGTGATTTGGCAATTCCTTAAATAAATAATCAGTTGTTTCTTTGCTTTCCGAGAATACTACCAATTTTGATTGCGGATTGATTTTTTTACTTAGCAATGTGTTCTTTAAATACTCAACAAACACATCCAGTTTTGGGTCTTCAATTATTTTAATCCAGTCTTTATGCAGGTCTTTTAAAAGTTCATAATCATTTTTTAAACCGTTCAAAAAGTTGTATTCAAAATCATCAGGTTTGCAAATCTCAATGGTTGGATCATCAATTGATTTTTCAATTATCAGGCTGAGTAATTCTTCTTCTTTACCCTCGTTAATCATATCGGAAACAGGCAAATTCGGAGCAATGTAAATTTTACCATTTTCAAACATAGTTACCATTGCTTTGGTAGCCATTAAAAACCTTTCCAATGACTGTTTGAAAGCAAAGAAACTGCTATCAATGCGTTTAACAAGTAATGTTTTCATTATACGGGCCAATTGGCCTGAAATCATATCTGCCTGTTTGTATTTACTTTTCATTGGTTGCTTTAAAAAACCAATTGCTCTGTAACGATTATAGGTTAAGCCCTGAGTTTCATCGCTTAAAACAAAAATGGTTTTATCATATAAGGCCTCTAAATGAGGTTCAAGCTGATAAAAAATCTTTTGAGGTTGTTTTACAACTGGGAATTTAATGCCCTGATTTATTAAATCTTCCGAATATTGTTTGTGTGCCAATAAATCTGTTCTGGTTCTCCGAACAATTAATGGTTCAATTACTTTTATTCTGATTTTTTCATAAATCTTTTTGACACCGGCTTGTACAGTTTTAATGTCAGGTTCTTTCTTTAATTTGCGATAAGCATCAATCTGTATGCGGAAAAAGTTTTGCAAATTTCCAATCTCAAGGGTCGAGTTTTTACTATCCTGAAACAAATAAACAAGGTTGGCAATATCCTCTGGTCTGTTATTTAATGGAGTTGCTGAAACCAGCATGATTTTCTTTTGCAAAGCAGTCCCATTAGGTAAAATGCGCCTTGTTGGAGTTTTGCAGATTTTCTGTAGCTCGTTATACATAGAAGCGGTGTCAGACCTGAATTTATGAGCTTCATCAACGATTATTAAGTCGTATTTGGCAGGGTCAGTTAGTTTATGTAAACTACCATTTGTAACAATTTTAACATTGTCTAAACGAAATTTTTCAGTTGTTTCAGTCCAGTTTTCTTTCAAAGCTGGTGGTACAATAATAAGAGTCCTTGAACGATGTGATGGGAAACCGTTTGTATAGAAGTATTTTTTTGCGATAATGGTTGCCACAATTGTTTTACCCAACCCAACAACATCAGCCAGGATGAAGCCGCTATGTTTAACCATTTTGGCGTAACCATCGTTTACAGCATCAATTTGATATGAGAGCCTCTTAAATCCTTTTGGTAAATCGGAAATTGAGTTTGGGTCAAATTCTATACTTCTGCCAAAATACTCAACAAGAAATTTCAGATAAACTTCATAAGGAGTGTAACTGTCGTTTAAGTATGTTTCTTTTAGAAGTTTTTCAATGTACTCTTCTGCTATTGGAATTGATTCCTCCCAGAGTTTATTAAATGTTTCCGTTGCAAATTCAATGTCTGTATTTTCCCGAAGTTCAACATTAAATTCAAAGTTTCTTGAAAGGCCGGCATCTGTCAAATTGCTTGAACCAGTAATCACTGACCCGTAACCGTGGTCATGCTTTTCTTTTTCTCTGAAAATGTAAATTTTGGCATGTATGTTTTGCTTAGGATGAACCTTGATTTTTACTTTTCCGGTTGCAAAGTCTGAAATGAGTTGCAGCATTCCATTTTCAACTTCTTTGTCATATTCAGCAGCTTGTATGCTCTTCTTTATTTCAAGGAAAAATTCTTCTTGTGCTCTTTCAGCGTTGCTGTCGAAAAGTAAACCTTGTTGGCTTGCTTCATTAACCAGATTATCAATATTAATCCCGACCAAGATTCTGATTTCTTCAGCCTTTTCTACAAACTCTCTTATTCTGAAATAGCCAGAAGCTCTGAAATAGCCTACCAAGGCATCAAAGAAATGAATATTCCTATGTTTAAATATTCCCTCAATCTTATTTATGAGGGTATTCTCAGCTTCGTTTGTAAAAAATTTACTGCTCATAAGGTTTTCAATGTTTCTTTAAGTCCATCTTTCAGATATTTCAAGTTGCCAAGATTGCTTTCTATAACGGACTGAATAAATTCAATTTCAATTTCTTTTTCTGGTCTGTCCAGAATTTCTGCAAGAATAGGAATCATCTCTTTTGTTGCAACTCTTTCATTCCTTTCTATTTTACTCAAAATAGAAGTGTCGATATCAAGAGCCGCAGCCACTTTTCGAAGAGGTAAATCTCTTTCCTCTCTTACTCTCCTTATGTATTTTCCAAATGATTTCATTTTGATGTTATTGTTTTGTCAGGATCATCAAAAATAGTAAAAATTTTAATCGAAGCGATAGTGCAGTGGGGTTTTAATTCATTTTCTGTTTCTTGAAGCAAAAATTTCATTATTTCACAATGGTCTGTTTTGCTTGTACAATGAACGCTAACTTGTTTATACCAGCCACAAATTGCACCAAAGCTGACTTATTTTGGTTGGCTTTGTGCCATAGCGACCTCTTTTAGGTGTACAAATATATTCCAGTTTATAATTAATCTGGGTTTACTGTTCGCATGCCAGCAAAGCCGCTCAAATCATGACACGCATCCTGCAGCTTTATTCCATCGGGCGTTAGGCTAAAGAAACCACGCATACCAACGATCAAAATAAAGAAATGCATACTTAGCGCTCATTGACTGCGATGAATACATTTTGCATGCTCATAGCCGATTATGGTAAAACTTCATTTTTGTATCAGAAGAAGATAAGACAAGTGTTGGTTAATACCGGAAGGCGATTGAGGGATTAAAAATATGAGCTTATTTATAAGAAGCTTGTGGAAAATTGAGCGGAAAACGGGGTTCGAACCCGCGACCCTCAGCTTGGGAAGCTGATGCTCTACCGACTGAGCTACTTCCGCATTAAACAGTATTTTCGCAGCAAAATTAAAAGAAATACAACTGTGTTACGCACCGATCGTTTGTTTTACATAGTTCTGACATTTTTAGGTGGGGTAGTACTGCTTTTCATCATAGGCCCGCTTTTAGGAATGTTATTTCACACAACCACATCTCAGTTATTCGACGCTGCAGCCGATCCGGAAGTGCGACATAGCATTGGTCTGACACTTTGGGTTTCGATGGCGGCAACACTTATGTTTGCAGTAGCAGCCATTCCATTTGCATGGCTGTTGGCACGCCGGCAGTTCCGGTTCAAACGGCTAATAACGGGTATCATTGATCTGCCTGTTGTTATTCCGCATTCAGCCGCTGGTATTGCTGTGCTCGGTTTTATTTCGCGCGACACCGCTATCGGTAGAATGGCCTCATCATTAGGCATAGAACTTGTTGGAAACCCTGCCGGAATTGCGCTCGCAATGGCATTTGTAAGTATCCCTTTCCTGATTAACGCCTCTCGTGAAGGTTTTGCGTCTGTTCCTGTGCAACTCGAAAAAGCAGCACTGAATCTTGGCGCATCACCATTCAGGGTTTTCTTCACAATTTCGTTGCCGCTTGCCTGGCGAAGCGTTGTTTCAGGACTTGTGATGATGTTTGCCAGAGGTATGAGCGAGTTTGGCTCGGTGGTAATCGTTGCATATCACCCAATGACGGCGCCTGTGATGATTTTTGAACGTTTCAGCGCCTTTGGGCTGTCGTATGCCCGGCCAATGGCGGTATTGTTTCTGGCGGTATGTCTTGTGTTTTTTATCATATTAAGAGTTTTAACTGCGAAGTTGAGTAACCATGGCACAACTAAGACTTGAAAATATTACCCTGAAGGTAGAAAGCTTTTTACTCCGGCAGATCAGTTTTGAAGTGCAGGAAGGCTCTTATTTTATCTTGCTTGGACCCTCCGGAGCCGGGAAATCGTTGATCCTCGAAATGATTTCAGGCTTTATCCAACCAGTTGAAGGATCTATTTACCTTGACGATATAGAAATTTCAAATATGCCTGTGCAACAACGGCAGGTAGGGCTGTTGTTTCAGGATTTTGCACTGTTTCCCCATCTTTCTGTTTTTAATAATATTGCATATCCGGTTCGCAAGATCAAAAGAAGCAATAATCTTCTGAATCACGAGATACAGAAACTTGCTAAGGAGATGGAAATCGAACCGCTGCTGCATCGTATGCCCGATACGCTTTCGGGAGGCGAGAAGCAGCGTGTGGCGTTGGCTCGCACACTTATCCGTAAACCCAAAGTTCTCTTACTTGACGAACCTCTTGCAGCGCTCGATGTTCAATTACGTGGTGGAATCCGTTCGTTGCTGCGCCGGTTGAACAATCAGGGGCAAACAATAGTGCATGTAACTCACGACTATGAAGAGGCGGCTATCCTCGGCCAACGGATTGCCGTTCTTGAAAATAATACAATAGCGCAATGTGGCAGTCACGATGAAGTTTTTCATAACCCCAGGTCGGCTTTCATTGCAAATTTTGTTGGTATCCGCAACTTTTTTCCGGGCAATATTCGACCCCTGTTCGGTGGAATGCATGAGATAAATATTGATGGTGTGATAATCAGAACATTGTGCGAACCATGTTCAGGGCCGGGCTTTGCTGTCATTCGCAGCGAAGACATTATTCTTTCCACCACAATTGTCGAAAGCAGCGCTGTTAACTGGCTTAAGGGAGTTGTTCAACATGTTGAACCCGCGCGTGTTGGGTTGGAAGTTACTATTAATGCAGGGATAACCCTTGTTGCTCTTGTTTCGGATGAGTCGGCAGAAAAACTTGACATCCGCCACGAAAAGCCAATTTATGCAGGTTTTAAGGCGTCGGCTGTGCGATTCATCTCCGGGTAGTTTCTACGCAATTAACCGCTTAGGTATTGAACCCAGATTAAGCATTTCATAATGCTAATCGGGATTACCCTCACCCAGATTAAGCATTTGACAATGCTTAAACGATTAAGTGTTTGTAATCAGCCCAATAAGAATTGCGCTGAACAAACACTAAATCGGGGTTACCCTAATGGAATCAATAGTTCAGCCCTGGCGGGCTTTCTATTGATTAATTCGGGCTCATGGAATCAATAGTTCAGCCCTAACGGGCTTTCTATTGATTAATTCGGGTTTATGAAAAAAATCATGAATTTGTTACGATAATTTTAAGTCGAATCCTTGTGAATATTAAGTTGTCAGTAATTTTGTTGTCGTTAAGAGGTCACGTTTTTCAATCATAAAAAACAACCATGACAACTGAAAAGGTAAAAGACTCATGTACTGACAAAACTGCCAGAAATATGCACAAAAATGCACATTCAAGTGCAGTGTATTGTCTTGGCATCATAGGAGCTGCCGTGTATTATATCATAGCTGCCACCAGTTTCTGGGGCGGAGTATTGGGTGTGTTGAAGGCTATTGTATGGCCGGCGTTTT
>CAYGGZ010000035.1:0-19417 GCA_964349765.1 uncultured Bacteroidales bacterium | reverse complement strand
CACAATACCGAAAAGCAGCTTTAAGCCCTGAACTCTCCAGGATAGAGGCAATTGAAAAAGAGGCAATTAAAGAAAGTTCCAACCCTAATGCCACCTTTATACCGGTGGTTAAACCCGAAAACCTCTACTTAAAGAGTCGTAGCCCTTTTGTTGAGGAAACTTTAATCGGAAACACCGTATACGACCTTCAGTCAAATGCCAGTTCTCCGAGCAACAGACTTCATCTTTTTTCTGATGGGACGATGGCATCAGTATGGACTCGAGGTATAAACCAACCTGGTTTTGGCGACAGAGGCACCGGTTACAACTACTTTGATGGAACCGCATGGAGTGCGGCGCCAACATCTCGAGTTGAAACCCAACGGACAGGCTGGCCAGCATACGCACCACTCGGTGCTACCGGAGAGATCATTGTAGCTCATCACAACACCGCCGGACTTGTAGTATCGAAGAGAAGCACAAGGGGGACCGGACCATGGACAGAAGCAATTCTCGCAGGTCCGCCTGATGCTGTTGATATCTCCTGGCCAAGAATGGTTACCTCAGGTCCCAACAACAATTCCGTGCATATTATTGCTTCAACATGGAGCGCTTATCAGGGGCTTAATCTTGCACTACTCTATTACCGTTCAACCGACGCAGGTGCTACATGGGATATTGAGCACTCCATACTTCCCGGAATGACTTCAACTGATTTTGGTGGCGTAAGTGGCGATACATGGACGTTTGCTGAACCACAAGGCGATAACCTTGCTTTTATGGTTGCCGATAATAGTCATGATATGTTTGTCATGAGGTCGGCCGATGGTGGTACTACCTGGAATAAAATCACAATCTGGGCACATCCTTTTCCCGGAAGCACTAACACCCCTATTTTCTACTGCCCCGACGGAGCACACCATCTTGCCTTCGATGCTGATGGTAAATTGCATGTAGTTTTCGGTATTAACGCATCAAGAGTGGACGCTGGTACATCAGTCTGGTTCCCATTCATTGGTGGTGTTGGCTATTGGAACGAAAATATGGAGCCTTGGCTGGTAACCGATACTGCCACCTTGAACCCCGATAGCCTTTACGAAACCGGAAATCTGATTGCGTGGCCATACGATATTGATGGTAACGGCACATGGGATCTGATTACTGGCGGAACTGAAACTCTTGGGAATTATGGAGTTGGCTCGGTAAGCATGCCGCAGATTGTTATTACCGAAGATAATCGCATTCTGGTTGTGTTTTCGGCAATTACTGAGGGGTTCAACAACGGAATACAGAATTACCGCAAACTATGGGCTGTTACATCTCCGGATGGCGGTTATACATGGGGAGATTTTCATCATCTTACCGCTGATTTGATCCACCTGTTTGATGAATGTGTGTTTCCAACAGTAGCGGCGCACACAAATAACCATTTCCATCTAATTTATCAGGCCGATGAAGAACCAGGCATGGCTGTAAGAGGTGACATGGATGCATTCGGCGACAATTTTTTCTACCATATCAAACTTAGCGATGCTATAGTTGGTATCGGAAATCCCACTCCGCAAATCCATCGTACGAACCTAAGCCATAACTTCCCAAATCCTTTTACCGGCGCTACCAGCATGTATCTTGAACTTTACGATCATGCGCCAGTTGCCATAACCGTACAAAACATTGCAGGGCAAAATGTAAAAGTTGTGCAAATGGGAGTAATGCAACCTGGGCGTCATGTTCTTCACGTTGATATGGAAGGTTACCCGTCAGGACTGTACTTTGCTACCGTTAATGCTGGTGAGCAAATCTTTTCCAGAAAAATGATTGTTCGCTAATTAACGCTGCATCTTTGCTGCAGTATTTGTTCGACATAAACCAGCTTGTTCTCTAACATATTGATAGAATTTACATTTTCGTGTACTATGGTCTGAATTCCCAAGGTGGTTTTAGAATGCAGTTGCTGGTTGCCTGAACCTTATTACAAGGTAGAGTTTGTCGTGTTCTATGGATCTAACAGGAATTTTTAAGTTTGCACACACAATTGGGGCAACTGTAGAATAGCCATTCCGAAGGGAGCACATTAATCTTAGTGTTCGCAGTCATACACCTCTTTACAAAGAAAGAGAAGGACTTACAACATGAGATGGTTGTTGTTTACGTAATCGGACTATCCCGCTGACAGCCCGATTACTTTTTGAGGTTTTTAATAAAAAAAAATCATAGTATTCGAAATTTTGTTTTTTTGATTATATTTGCACTTAAATCATGAACCATTAATGTTTAATCAAAAATTGAAAAGTATGAAAAAGACAATTTTACTTATTGTACTCGTTGCATTGGGTTTTTCAGCAGTTGCACAGAAAAATCGGGTGCTGATTCCTGATCATCTAAGAAGCATTTCCTTAGAAAAACAAGCCGCCACAAATGATCCCGTTGGTGCCTTGTACAACAACAATCTGATTCCAAGAAGTGTTGCAACTACTTCTGTTAATATGAATTTAATCGGAAATACTATTTCTGATCTCCAATCTAACGCCAGTTCACAAAACAGAATCTACCTCTATGATGACGGATTTATAGGGGCCACATGGATCTATGGCATTGCGCAACCTGCTTTTGCCGATCGTGGTACTGGATACAACTCTTTTGATGGCACTTCATGGGGTGCTTTCCCAACTACCCGTATTGAACCTGTTCGTACTGGCTGGCCTTCATATTCCCCATTAGGACCGAACGGCGAAATGATAGTAGCTCATGCAGGTGGAACAGTAAACCTGGTTGGATACAAAAGAACCGCCAAAGGAACAGGGGCTTGGGAACCCATAACAATGGCCCCACTACCCACCGGAGCAACAGGACTGTTGTGGCCAAGAATGGTAACTGCTGGCCCCGATAATAATACTATTCACCTGATTGCCCTCACTACACCTGTAGCAAATGCAGGAACTATTTATCAGGGAATGGACGGCGCATTACTTTATTTCCGTTCGAGCGATGGCGGCTTAACATGGGATATTCCTGGAGTAATTCTTCCAGGGATGGATTCAACTGATTACGCTGGAATCAATGGAGATACCTATTCGTGGATTGCACCTGTGGGCGACAAATTAGCCTTTATCGTTGGTGATGATAGAATTGACCTGTTTATGATGGTTTCGGAAGATGGAGGTGATACCTGGACAAAAACAGTTATTTGGGAAAATCCATTCAAAGGTCTCCTCGATACCCCTATGTATTATTGTGTCGATGGCAACGTACATGGAGTAATTGACAATTCAGGAAAAATCCATGTAGTTTTTGGAATCAATGCATCAAGAGCAGACGCTGGTACTTTCAGCTGGTATCCTTTTATTGGCGGAATCGGTTACTGGAATACAGATATGCCAGGCTGGCTTGGTGGAGACTCCCTGACATTATTCCCTGATTCACTATATGCCAGCGGGCATCTGCTCGGCTACGAAGTTGATGTGAACAACAATGGAACATGGGACCTTGTTTGCATAGCTGTTGCATGTCTTGGACCTTACTATAGAGGAATTACAAGTATGCCACAACTAGCCATTGATGAGAATAATGATATGATGTTGATTTTTTCGTCAGTTACCGAAACTTTTAATAACGGTGTGTCGGACTATCGTAAAATTTGGGCACGCTTCTCTCCCGACGGAGGTTATACCTGGGGAGATCCATACCATCTTACTGATGATCTCATACACTTGTTTGATGAGTGCGTATTCCCATCCGTAGCTGCCAACAGCGATGGCAACTTCCATTTTATATATCAGGCCGACGAGCAACCTGGCATGGCAACACAACCTTCACCAGGGTTCCACGGTTGGGGTGATAACTTCATTTATCATATGGCAGTTGACAAAGTATTGGTTGGCCTCAATGAGTATGCACCTGAAGTTCGAATAACTAATCTTTCACAAAACTTTCCCAACCCCTTCAGGGGAAAAACCGAGTTTGCTATCGAACTCAGTGCCCGCAGCGAAGTAACCGTAAATGTGTTTAGTATTACAGGACAAAAAATAGCCAGCATCGAAAAAGGTTTCATGAACGCTGGTCAACATAGGGTTGAACTCGATATGACTGGAAAATCACCAGGCCTGTACTTCTATACTGTGAAGGCTGCAGACCAACTCATCACCCGCAAAATGGTGGTTGATTAAAATTATCTTAATTATCTCAATTTTAAAAAGAGGCTGCCGTTTTACGACAGCCTCTTTTTTGTGATCACAATCTCTATTTTAAATCGTTCTAAACAGAATTAATGATATATTTGCATCCAACATCATAAGGCTGATAGCTCTTGACGTGAAAATTGCTCATTTGATTATGAAACAGTTTATAAACCAAAACCAATAAAACTGATATGATGACAACACATGCTATCCGATTGGTATTTCAGGCAGCTTTGGCTGCTATATTTATTCTTGCCATGCCGGCAATCAGTTTGGCACAGCAGCAACAATTCCGCTTGATCCTTAATTCCGGGGAATTCGAGAATCCGGAGAATGTAAGCGATTTTATCGCCACCTGGAAGGTTCAGCAAGCAACCGGAGAGGACGAAAAAACATTCCGGATCATACAATTTCACGAAATTCCGGCAAGCCAGCAACGAACCGAGCTTGCCGCCATGGGTATTATCCTGCACGATTATCTGCCAAACATGGCTTATTATGCTACTATCATGCCCGGCGCTCAGATAGCGAATCTCATTCAATATAAAGTCAGGGGGGTATATGAGATCTTGCCGGAATATAAACTGAGTTTTCATCTGCTCACCGGCAACATACCTCAACATGCCATCCGCAACAACAACCGTGTGGAAATTTTCCTTCATTTTCTGCCTTCGGTTGATGCAGTTGAAATTCACCAACAACTCGAAGCAATGAACATTAGTGCTTCGCAGAAAGAGATGGCTGGTAACATGATCGTAGCCGAAGCGGCTATAGATCAGTTGCATCAATTAGCTGCTCTTCCAGCCATATTTTATATCGAATCTGTAAATCCGCCACCAGTTCCCGACAACCACATAGGTCGTACGCTTCACCGTGCTAATATGATAAGCAGCGACTTTTTGGCCGGGCCTCAATTCGATGGAAGCGGAGTGCATGTTATGCTTCAGGATGATGGCATCATCGGGCCTCACATTGACTACCAGGGGCGTGTTCCATTCCAGAATATTGCATATAACCAAGGTGATCATGGCGACCACATTGCCGGAACCATCATGGGCGCTGGCAACCTCGATCCGATTGGCCGGGGAATGGCAAGCGGAGCATATTTGCATGTGTACGGCGCTATCGGTTACCAGGGATTTAACTCAATTGCCGCTCACTACACGTCAAGGCAGATCAGAATTACCTCCACATCGTACAGCGATGGATGCAATACCGGTTATACTTCACTCGCCCGCGCAATGGACCAGCAGAGCCGCCTGTATCGCAAACTGATTCATGTTTTCTCGGCGGGGAATGATGGCTCTTCCAACTGCGGCTATGGAGCAGGTGCCGGCTGGGGAAATATTACCGGCGGACATAAGCAAGGTAAGAATGTTATTTCAGTTGGTAGTGTAAATCGTAACGACGCTTTGGACGCTTTCAGCAGCCGTGGCCCGGCCCATGATGGAAGAGTAAAACCTATCGTTGTGGCTATGGGCAGTAATGTCTATTCTACAACAAATCCAAACAATTATTCATTTAGTTCGGGTACTTCAATGTCATGCCCTGGTGTTTCAGGAACCCTGGCACAGTTGTATCATGCATATCGCCAGTTGAACAGTCAAAAAGAACCGGATGGCGGGCTTATGAAGATGATCCTGATGAATACTGCCGAAGATTTAGGCAACCACGGCCCCGACTTTCGCTTTGGCTACGGTAGGATTGATGCTTCGCGAGCATTAATGGTAATTGAAGAAAACCGATACGATTCGGCAATGATTGAGCAAGGGCAAATAGTAACGCGACAGATAACAGTTCCTGAGGGACTACATCAGCTACGCATAATGACTTATTGGACAGATTTTGAAGGAACCGCCGGCACTCTAAGGGCGTTGGTCAACAATATGAACATGGAGGTAACAGACCCTGCCGATAGCCTTTTTCGTCCCTGGGTACTAAGCCATTTACCTCCGGCTGCAAACCTTATGGCGCCTGCAATAAGGGCTGTGGATAGTTTGAATAATGCAGAACAGGTTACCATTAATAATCCGGTTGCCGGTACATACCAGATCACTATAAGAGGTCATCATGTTCCTCAAGGGCCTCAGCTTGTTTATCTTACATGGGAATTTATTCAACCTGGAATAACTATCACATATCCCTTCGGAGGTGAGCCGTTTGCTCCGGCCGAAGTCGAAACCCTTCGATGGAGAGCTGTAGGAACAACGCAACCCTTCGCTCTAGACTACACTCTTGACGAGGGCGTTACCTGGCATCCAATCGTTCCCTCTATTCCTGCCACAATGCGGTTTTTTGACTGGACAATTCCTTACACTATTTCCAACAATGTGCAAGTGCGTGTTTCAAGCGGCGATTTTGAGGCAATCAACCAAGTACCGTTCAACATTATGCCCATTCCACAGAATCTTACAATTGACTGGGCCTGCGCCAACTCGTTCAGGTTATCGTGGGATGAAGTGTTTGGCGCAGAATATTATATTGTTCGCCGTTTGGGTGCAAAGTATATGGATAGTATTAACGTTACGCCAATTCCTTCCTACATATTCAACAATACGGGCATGGGCGAAAGCTGGGTTACTGTTCAGGCAGTGGGAGCCGATGGTGCTTTGAGCCGCCGTGCCTTTGCAATCAGGCGCCAATCCGGAGCTTTCAATTGTTTTATTGCTGATTTAAGAGTTGAGGAGGTTCCATCGCTCGATTGGAAATTGTATCAGTTAAGCGCCGGAAGCATAACTCTTCCGGTTGATATCCGGATAAGAAATATCATGGGAAATGCCACCAGTGACTTCACTGTAGGATATCGTGTAGGAAGCGGCGAAATTATATCAGAACCGGTAGCCACTACCATACAACCCGACAGCACAATGGTGGTCCGACTTTCCGTTCCAATTAATCTAACCGAGCCAGGCGATTATACGGTTAGAGCATGGGTGAACCATCCTCAGGACGGCCACCGGGCTAACGATACACTTTTTACCTACCTCAGAGTCATCGACGGATCCCTAATAGTTCCAACACACTATGTACAGACTTTTGACAACTTCACACGTTGCATGGCACACCCAACCTGCGAGGCATATATCTGCGACATGATGGAAGGCTGGACCAACCTGACCAATCAACAGCAAGATCAGATTGACTGGCGTACGTTTGGAGGCAGTACACCCACAAGCAACACCGGCCCAACTACCGATCACACTACCGGAACTAACGTAGGCAACTACCTCTTCCTCGAACCAGGCACAAACTGCTTCGACCGCGAGGCGGTGCTGATAACACCAGTATTTGATCTCAGGCAACGTGCTGATATATTGATCCGGTTCTGGTATCATATGTTTGGTGTCCATATCGGCAGGCTGCATGTTGATGCTTTGATTGGCGACAGCATCATATATGATGTGATTACTCCGCTGGTTGGAGACCAGGGCGACGAATGGAGAGAGGCAACCATTACCAATATTCCCGATACAATAGTTACGTTCCGGTTCCGTGGAATTACCGGCCCGGGTCAAACAAGTGATATCGCTATTGATGATTTTGAAATTGATATGGGAACCAGAGTACCAGAAGTTGCCGATGCTACACCGCAAATAGCTGTTTTCCCAAATCCGGGCGAAGGTGTATTCAACCTGAGAATTAACGCTCCGAATGTCGGCAAAATGCGGCTCATAGTTACCGACCTGTTAGGTAAAGTTGTTCATACCGAAGATATTCTCTCCGGTCCGGCTACGCTCACTAAAACGCTCGACATCTCTCATCTGCACGATGGCATATACAACCTTAGCATCACGTCCGGTACTCATCAGATGAATAAGAAGCTGGTGAAGAGGTAGAAATCAATCGGTTGGCTGATTTTGATGAATGTAGTGGACAGGCACATAATGTCCTGTCCATAGTCTGACAATGAGATGTTTATATTTTGTGTGAGCACGACCCTGCCGGATTCAGGTTTGCGTAGAACAAAAAATCATGCATCCAAGCTAACAACAATGGCTACCTGATTATCTGCGCAAACTCGAGATCAAAACGCCGGTTTGCGGCATCGCAGCCATGATTGAACATACGGTTGAAATTGTCCTTTTCGGTTACTCGAAAATGATATGTGCGGGCATGTGTGGCAAACTGAAGAATACCAAACATTTCATCTAAAACCGAGGCTGGCGAATTGAGGGCGTAAAGACCAAAGTGTTTCATTATTCCGCTTATCTGCTGCCAGGAATCCTGAACAACTTTCCGCGGCATTGATTCACTGAATTGCTGGATCATCCCCTGAGTATTTGTAAAACTACCTCCTGTTTCAGCAGCTAAGGTTGCCGGCAGAATCAAATCGGCCATCAACGCTGTTGGTGTCATAAAATAGTCCTGTACTACCCTGAAATTAGCTTTTTCAAGAGAATTCAATGTATAGGTGCTGTTGATGGCGCAACCAATGGGGTCTTCGCCAAAGATAAAGATGTTGTGGTAGATATCGTTACAGAATTGTTTAAAACTACAGCGGTGAGAATGTGGCAGGTCAGGTTTGCCCCAAACTGCGGCAAGATTTTGCCGGTAAGTTTCATCGATCATTGGCATTGCGCCCGGTCCAAATTTGGGGTGAACTCCGGTATCGAACAACCCCTGGGAATTGTTCTTTTCTTTCAGAGCCAAAAGCCCTCCGGCGGTTGATCCAGGTTTGCCAGTGATCATGGCAAGATGAAACAGTTCCTCAACCGAGCGACTGGAAAGTTCTGCTTCGGCAAATATGACCACTGCATTTCCATCGTTATTGAAATCAACTGCCCATTTTTTTAACTGATCTTCATCATCAACTCCTGCCAGCATAACCAACTCCATGAAACTGTGCTGGAGTATCGCTTCCTTGTACTCATCAAATCCGCTGCAACATTGCTTGATAAAGGTGGCGTTTTCGAGATTCATGGAGAGCAGATAATGATTCACTGCCTTCAGAAAGTGATAATACGAACTGATTTTCAGCACTTTGTTGGCCTTGCGATCCATTTCGGTGCCATCCTTTTCGGTTATTACCTCAATTGTTGCTCCATTCCGGTTTCGGGCAACATTGAGCATAAAGCCGGCAACAGCATGTTGGCGGTTAATTTCCGAACCCATTAGTATAAACCGTGAAGCGCCCTGTAGCTGAGCGAAAGGTACATTCTGACGGTTATCGAAAGCATAACCTGTTCCACGTCCATGATAATGAAAGCTTGTGATGTTGTTTGTTCCTGCTCCGGCGCGGGCAAGTTTCTGCAGAAGGTACATCTCTTCATTGGTAAGGCGTGCACCTGCAAAAAATATGTTTTCGTCGGGTTCAACCTCTTTGATTTTTTGTGCAATCAGATTGTAGGCCTGTTCGAACTCAATGGGTTCGAATCCTCCATTATTACGAATCAATGGTGTTGTAATCCGCTTAGGGTCGTTAATGAAGCGGTAACCAAATTTTGGATAGCGACACAGGTTTCCTTCTTGATTTACTATGCCTTTGCCGCCTGACACTTTCATAACGAATCCATTACGGTGATTCAGAACTATGGAGCATCCCACCGAACAGAAAGAGCAGATGGTAGTAGCTTCACCGGTTTGAACCGGACCAGGTTTGAAGGGCACATTTTCCGTAATAGCTCCTGTTGGGCAAGCGGAAATGCACATGCCGCAGGATTCGCAGGTGGTTTTATGCAGGGGGAGTTCCATAGCAGGAGCAATATATGTATCGAACCCACGATTTATGAGTCCAAGCGCCGATGCGCCCACTATCTGGTCGCATATACGTATACAACTTGAACAGAGTATGCATTTGTTATTGTCTATCTCGATGTATGGATGCCTGAAATCAACCTGATATTCCCTGAATTCGCCATTAAAACGTTTTTGGTCGGCGCCGTAATCGGTGCAAAGTCGTTTCAGGTCGCAATCGAAATATTCTGTGCAACCGCACTCAAGGCAGCGGTTGCTCTCGGTTTGTGCAAATGTATCTTTCTCATACCCCAACTCCACTTCTGAAAAATTCATCCGCTCTTCTGCTGGAAGAACGGGCATTTCATGGCGCAAAACACGTGTGAACCTGCCGGAATATTCTTCAGGTTTCTGTTCTTTAAAATTCTCCTTTTTACTGATGAATTCCGCCTGCACAGGCACTATTGCCAAGCCAGAAAGATGTTGATGACAACTGTGTGCAGCGATTTTGCCTTGCGCAATTGCCTGGATAAGCGTTGCAGGGCCGGTAACGCCATCGCCGGCAGCAAAAACTGAAGGAATACCGGTTTGCAAAGTGTGTTTGCAGGCATCAATATCACCCCATTTGTTTACGACCAACTTTCCGTTTTCGGAGTTATCATTGATATCGTTGAGGAAATCCACATCGGTTTTCTGACCCACAGCCGCCAAAACAAAATCAAGTTCAATATCGAATTCAGACCCTTCGACAGGTACGGGGCGACGGCGACCTGAAGCATCGGCCTCACCCAGCTCCATTTTTAAACATATAACCGAGCGAAGGTTACCTTTTTCATCTTTATTGATCCGCTTGGGATTGGTAAGAAAAAGATATTCTACTCCCTCAAGTTTCGATTCATGAATCTCAATGGGGTTTGCCGGCATCTCGGCTTCGGTGCGGCGGTAAATAATATATACTTTCTTTGCTCCGCAACGTATTGCAGTGCGGCAGCAATCCATTGCGGTATTGCCTCCACCAACAACTGCAACCGTCTTCCCTGTGAAATCCATTCTTTGACCCGTGAGTTCCATCTGACGCAGGAAATCAATACCCGATAATACATTGCCAGCCTCATCACCCTCGCAACCAACACGTGTTCCCTTCTGCGAACCGACTGCGAGTATAACTGAATCGAATTGATTTCTCAGGTTCCCATAGCTTATGTTTTTTCCAAGATGTGCGTTATAGTTGATTTTAACTCCCATATCTGTTATTCGGTCAATCTCTTGTTGCAGTAGGTTGTTGGGAAGGCGGTATTCCGGAATTCCGTATCGAAGCCATCCACCTGCTTTTGGAGCACTTTCGTACACAGTAACTGCATGACCCTCTTTACGCAGGAAAAAGGCTGCCGAAAGTCCGGCAGGTCCGGCTCCGATAATGGCAACGCTTTTTCCGGATGATGGTTTCACAGAGGGCATATAAGTTTGATGGGAATCAAGATCGCGGTCGGCGGCAAATCGTTTCAAGTAGTCAATGCCGACAGCAGTGCCTTCGTCGAGCAGGTTGCGGCGGCATGCCACTTCACATGGCCGTACGCAAACCCGTCCGCATACGGCAGGGAAAGGATTCGTCTCCTTGATGATAGCTATGGCTTCGCTGTATAGCCCTTTTTCAATCATTGAAATATAGCCCTGCACATCCACGCCTGCAGGACAGGTTTGCCTGCACGGTCCCAGACAGTCGGCGTAGTGATTGCTTGCCAGCAATTCAAGCGCTGCTTTGCGAGCTTTTCGAACCGCTTCATTATTGGTATTAACTACCATACCATCACTGATGAGTGTACTACAAGCAGGCTGCATATTACGCATCCCTTCAACTTCAACCACACATACATAACAGGAAGAATAAGGCTCCAATCTTGGGTCGTAGCATAATGTTGGAATAGATATTCCAAGGCGGTTAGCTAACTGAAGTATTGTATCGGACGAAGACCCCTCGGTTCTTTTTCCATCAATCAGGATGTTCAGTCTATTTTTCATCTAACAGTTTAGTTTTTTACGACAGAAGAATTGCTTCAAATTTACACTTGGTAAAACAGACACCACAACGTGTACATGTTTCCTGGTTGATGATGTGTATTTCTTTCCTTTTCCCGGCGATTGCATTAACCGGACAATTTTTCGCGCACACAGTACATCCGTTACAACTTTGCGGATTTACAGTATATGTGATTAGTTTCTTGCAAACCAGAGCCGGACATTTCTTATCGCGGATATGCGCCTGGTATTCATCTCTGAAATACCGGATAGTGGTTAAAACAGGATTGGGTGCTGTTTGGCCAAGCCCGCAAAGAGAATTTGCCTGAATAAGAGCCGCAAGCTCCTCAAGGGCTTCAATATCGCCCTGCCGTCCTTCGCCGTCGGTAATTCTGGTCAGTATCTCGAGCATTCGTTTAGTTCCGATGCGGCAAAATGTACACTTTCCGCATGATTCCTTTTGAGTGAAATCGAGGAAAAACTTTGCTACATCAACCATGCATGTGCTTTCGTCCATCACTACCATTCCGCCAGATCCCATAATAGCTCCGGTGGCATTTACCGAATCGTAGTCAACAATTGTATCGGACAAGTATTCTGGGATGCATCCTCCCGAAGGGCCGCCTAACTGTACTGCTTTAAAGCGTTTATTATCCTTTATACCGCCGCCCAGTTTGAAAATTATCTCACGTATTGTTATTCCCATCGGAACCTCAACCAGTCCTGATCGGTTTACCTTTCCGGCGAGTGCGAATACTTTTGTGCCTTTGCTTTTTTCTGTACCATAGCAGTTAAAGGCTGCAGCACCTTTAAGTATAATCCAGGGGATATTGGCAAAGGTTTCAACATTGTTGATGTTTGTAGGTTTTTTCCATAACCCTGACACTGCCGGAAATGGAGGCCGTTTGCGAGGCATACCGCGTTTGCCTTCCACCGATGCAATCAGAGCCGTTTCTTCACCGCACACAAAAGCGCCCGCTCCCTCTTTGATATGAATATCGAAGTTAAAATTGTCATTACCAAGTATCTTGTTTCCCAGGTATCCCTTTGATCGTGCCTGTTGTAGTGCGATTTCCAAACGTTTGATGGCAAGCGGATACTCTGCCCGGCAATATATGACCCCTTCTGCAGCTCCGATAGCACGTGCGGCAATAATCATCCCTTCAAGCACTGAATGGGGATCGCCTTCGAGAAGTGATCTATCCATGAAAGCGCCCGGGTCGCCTTCGTCGGCATTACAAATAATGTATTTTTCTTCTGATGGGATGTTTGCGGCAAACCGCCATTTGAGACCTGTAAGAAACCCCCCTCCTCCCCTTCCTCGCAGCCCGCTGTCAATCACGGTTTGGATGATTTGTAAAGGAGCAATGTTTTCAATCAGGATTTTTCGAATTGCTGCATATCCATCCCTTGCCTCGTAGTCGGAAATTATTTCTGGATCAATGTACCCGCAATTACGAAGTGCAATCTTTACTTGCCCATCGAAAAAGGTGTTGTTGACGGTGGTGTAAAGGTCTGTTTTAACCACATATTCTCTTACGTGGCTGTGCTGGTTAATGTGTTTTTCGATGATTTCCACGGCACGGTCTTCGTTCACATCGCCGTAGAGAAAAGAGCCACCTTCATCAATGATCTCAACAAGCGGTTCGCAATAGCACATTCCTACGCAGCTTGTTTTTTTAAGCTCGAATTCAAGGTTTTCGGCTATCTGCAAAGCGTTTATCTTTTCGTATGTTTTATTAGCGCCTGCAGCTATGCCACAACTGCCAAGCCCTACAATTACCTGAGTTTTTTTCATAGATTAGAATTTCAAAATTTAGATTTCGAGAGCCTGTGAGTTGTAGTCAGAATGATTCGCTTTTAGTGGAACAGCCTTTTGTATGGTAGCGATTAGTGATTACAAAAATCACACCTCCCTGTACATTATTCATTATCAAGATGTTCAACATTGCCCTTTACTTTCTCGCTAATCTTGATATTCCTTATAATCTTTACGGATTCACTTCCTGAGAGTTTACCATAAGTTTCGTCGCCAATAGCCATCACTGGAGCAAGGGAACAGCAGCCAAGACAAGCCACCGATTCAAGCGTAAAGAGCATGTCGTCAGTAGTTTCGCCGTCCTTCACTTTGAGGGCTTCCTGCAGTGCTTCAGTTATAACATTGGCATTCTGAACATGGCAAGCCGTCCCATGGCAAACCTTTATTATGTACTTCCCGACCGGACTCATTCGGAATTGGGCATAGAAAGTGGCGACACCATAAAGGTTGCTGAGCTTCAATCCTGTTTTTTCTGCAATATCAAACATCGCCTCCTTAGGTAAATAGCCATAGATATCCTGAACTCCCTGCAACAGTGGGATCAGGTTTCCTTTTTTGTTACGGTGCTTCTGGATTAAATTATCGAGCCTCGATAAATCCGCTGGTTGTAACTCGGGTTCCGGCCGTGCTTGAGCAATACGAGAAATTCTCATCAGAACAATTTTTATTTATTGCGGCTAAAATTATGAATTATCCTTACAACAAAAACTTCAGCACGCTAATTTTACAATAGAATTTCACTATGATCCGGCTAAATGAACGAGCCCCACAATAAGTCGGACATAATTACCAACAAAATTTAGTAATTACTCATCCTCTTATGAAAAAGAGGAAATTCAGCAAAGTAGAGAAACTTCAGATCAATGGCTTACATTGACCATAGAAAAGCACGGCATCTATCCGGCTACGTTTTACAGATGGAAGAAAAATGCATTTCAGGGGAATGAATGGGTTAAAACCGGCTTATTATAGAGTAGATCCTGTTTACAGGATGTTGCCAACTTATCCCCCATTAGCTACACCTCATTTTCAGGCTGGCGTTTTTATCCTCTCATTAATAAGTCTTCTATTTCTTTCTTAAGTTTCGGCAAATGAATCGAAATTATGCCCCAAATTACAATATCATCTACTCTGTCATAGCCGTGTATAACCCAATTCCTTGCATCTACTATTTGTCTTGCATTCTCTATTTTAATGTCAGGGGCAATTTTCATTATTCGATTCATTGCTTCACCAATAATTTCAATTTCTCTTTCTATCCCTCTTCTAAGCAATTTATTTTTCTGATATTCAAATAAATCTCTATTATCACCAAGATATTCAAATATAGATTCTATTGATGTTTTAATGTCAAAAAGGTATTTCTTTACTTCACGCTTCATAAATCAACTGTTTTGATTCATTTATGCTTTCTATAAAATATGGATTTGATAGTGTTCTTTCGGTTACGATGTCAATTTCTCTTTTAAATAATTCTCTTAGTTTATAATGAAGTGTGAAATAATTCTTTGTATATTCATCAACTGTCAAATTATCGGTAAATGAGATAAGAAAATCAATATCACTATCATCTCGAAAACTTTCCGATACAACAGAGCCAAAGACATACAGCCTTTTAATGCTAAGTGCCTGACAAATAGCTATCAGCTCTTTCTTCTGTTTTTCAAGTAATTGTTGCATCGGTTTATTTTGTTCAAAGATACAAACTTCTCAGGTTGGAGTCATTTTTTCCTCTAAGCTTGCCTGCAGCGGTTTGGCGCTTTGCACAGTAGCTGATTTCGGAGCACAAACCTTCAAGTTTGCACCTCAGCCCGCCTGACGCAAAACCCGTGTAAAGGCAGAGTGCTTATTCTTCGTCAGCTCGTTTTTTTTCGGTTCTGTCAGGCATAGTGACAGACGTCCTCTTTGCCAAGTTTTGGCTCGTGGGCGGCTAGTGCAACTTAAACCCGAAAACTTTCGGGATGTGTGGCTGCTGCGCGTTGGTATTAAAATTTCAAATGTCGCTTTGCTCCTCTGAAAATTGTGTCGTATTGTGGCAAGTCGTGAATTTGTGAAGCAAGTTTTCTGTCCCAATCTCGTTTGAAAGATGTTTCTCTACTTAATACTTTTTCCGTAAACTTTTTCGGGTCTTGCTTTTTATGTTTGGCTTTGTTGTTAAATGAGGCAATATGTTCAGCAATGTCTAATTTTTCTATTTCTGTCAGATACCAAAAGTCGTATAAATCTCTCGGCTCGGTTCTTCCCATTAGTGCAGTCATTTTTTCAATCAGCACTTCGGCAAGCGAATAACATTGTAACTCAAATTTTTCGCCTAGGTCAGAATAACTGCGATAAATGTTTCTGTGTTCAATTGCTGTTTCCAAAATTTCGCCTCTTGTAATGTCAATTTTCAAATCACGACTTCCCATATTACCTTGCAACGAAGCAACGTAATCAATGTAAAACTGCGGACTCCCTGTTTCGTGGATTGTCCATTTTGTTTCGTCAATTCGTAAATCAATATTTGCTTCTTCTTTGATAAAATCAAACAAATTGTTGAACTCCTTTTTGATTTGCCCGTTCGTTACATTTTCATCAACAAGTGTAAAGTCTAAATCTTCTGAAAATCGGTAATCTTCAAAATACGCTTTCTTTAAAACCGTTCCGCCTTTAAAAGCTAATGCTTTATTCAGAATTGTATTTTTTGAAATGGCAAATAGCACCCACGACAAAACATAATCTTTCTCAATTTGTCTGGCGCTTAAACGGTTTTTTGCCGCGACTTTGTTTATCTCTTTTGGTTCAATCATTGTCTAACTGTAAATGGGTGAAAGAATTGAATTGCTGTCAAGATTTTGCTGAATTGCCCAACGGAAAATTGTTTTTCCTTCTTTTGGATAGGACGGTTCTAATGCTACAAAAGAATTGGTTCTCAACTTTTGTAATTTGTCAATAACAGGATTTTTAATTTCCAACAACTCTAACAAAAATCCCATTCGTTTTATCACGGCTTGTGAATTGAATTGTTTGGCGTAATCCAACAATTTCGGGTATTCAATTTTATCTTTTGATTTGTGAATGGCTTTAGCAATTTCCGTTATTCCACCTGCGTATTGCGGTTTGAAAAGACAATCAATAAATGTTTTTTCCAAATCAGAACATTGTACTTTATTGAAGCTGTCAATCCACATTTTTGTGTTGCCGAAAAAATGTTCTTCGCTGTGATAAACAAATTGGAAAGGAATATTTTTTACCAAAAGTGTTGAGGGCTTGATTTGTTTGTTTACCACAATCTGTTCTTTTAAATTTGGTTGAGTGGTCAAACTGTGAATTTGCAATGCAGAAAAGTAACCAATGTAATATTCCGCATCGCCAACCAAATACTGAGAAAGTAAATGCCAATCGGGCATAAAAGTTTCTGGGTCTTGCTCAAATGGAATGACGTAATAAAGCCCGTCTTTTACTCTCATCAGCCAGCCACGTTTCACCATATTGCCCAACATTCGCTTGACCGAATCTTTAGAAGAGTCGAAAAGCAAACTGTATGCTTCATTAATGGCAAAGCACTTTTTGTTTTGTCCGTTCAGCTTATCTAACAGAAAAGCAACAGAATAAGACAATATTTTATCTTTGATAGCCATTTAGTGTTATTTTAAAGACACCGCAAAGATATAAAAAGTAAATTTATCAAGCAATACTTTTTTATAGAGCCATTCAAATCGAAGTTTATCGGTATGGGTTGCCGATTGGGTCAAATTTGACTTTTATCAGTTTTTGATATGAGTTAAGTGTTATTCAATTGGTCTCTTTATCATATGAAATTAAAACTACATTTTATTTGTAAAGATATTTATCAAGTTCTAAAGGCGTTGAGCCATGCCTTCGTCCTTCTTTTCTGTCGTGATTGTTCGTTGTCATATCGTGTCTGTCTTGGTGCGTGGGTTTTGCAAGCTCTTTGACAAAGCTTTGGACTGTGCGAAGGCTTCCTTCAACAAGCTCAGGACAGGTGTGGGGGTTTGGTCCCGATAGAAATCGGGATGCTTGCAAATCGGGCTGGATTTCAGCATTATATATATCCGTCATTTATCCGCCATATCACATTTAAATCCGTCATTTATCCGACAATGCCCACAGGCACGCACGCATCAATCTTTCTCTTCAGAAGATGAACCTTCCGCTGCATCCTGTTGCGGTGAAAGTGCCTTACCAACTGCGTATATTAGAATGTTTTGGCGAGGATATCGCCCTGTGCCCAAAGTGCAAAAAGGGCCGCATGAAACTCCTGTGCACTATGTATCCCAATAATCGCGGAAGCCCCGTAACAGCTTCAAAAGCCGATACTTTGAATTAAAACCCAGTGTCATTGGTTGGCCCGAACAGGCGAAAAGCCGAAGGCGTGTCATTCGACCGCCAATCCGCACACTGCTGCTCAAAAACTGCTTACTTTCCTCCTTAAGGAAGATTAGTCTCTCCGGTTTTCGCTGAACAGCGAATAGACCAAAAAGCCATTACACCTCAGCAGTATAATGGCTCTTTAGGGCTTTTCGGCTATTCGACTTAATGTTATGAACTGCTTTTATTCCGACTTCAAAAATTTATAAACAAGTCCTGCCAAAACTGCACCAATGATCGGAACAACAATAAATAACCACAATTGATCAATAGCCCAGTCTCCTACAAATAGTGCTTGACTAATGCTTCTAGCAGGATTTACCGATGTGTTGGTAACAGGTATGCTTATTAAGTGTATGAGTGTTAACGCAAGTCCAATAGCCAAACCGGCAAAACCTTTCGGTGCTTTTTCATCTGTTGCACCTAAAATAATCAACAGAAACATAAAGGTCATAACCAATTCAGTAACAATTGCTGCGGTCATACTATATCCACCTGGTGAATGCTCGCCATACCCGTTTGCAGCAAAAGAACCAATCTCGCTACCATTTCCAGTAACGATAATATAAAGAACACCTGCTGCTGCAATTCCACCCAAAACTTGAGACACCACATAAGGAAGGATTTCTTTCGCACTAATTCTGCCACCCATCCATAAACCAATTGTTACTGCAGGATTTAAGTGTGCTCCAGAAATGTGACCCAGTGAATATGCGATAGTGAGGACAGTAAGTCCAAATGCTAACGAGACTCCTAAAAGTCCAATTCCCACTTCAGGAAAGCCTGCCGCAAGCACTGCACTTCCACATCCGCCTAACACCAACCAAAAGGTTCCAAAAAATTCTGCTAAATTCTTTTTCATTTTCTGTTTATTAAAATGACCTACTCATTTGGCTTTTCGAAACCGCCCCGTTTTTTTAGTGGTCGCTGGTCTCCACTTTTATTTGTCTTTTTGTCACATTGGGTGGTCAGCCCTTGTTTTACCGTTGTCTTTGTTTTTAAACTTGCCATAAACAGTTAACCCCCCAAAGTTATCATACTTTTTTTATTACTCTTATTTTCGATTTCCAGATTTAAGCTGTCCAACGGACCGGGTATCCGGTTTATGGCATGGTTGGATACTTGTGTGTAAGTCATTGTTGTTTTTATAATTGAGTGGAGCAGCTTATGGGCATTCCCTCTATTGTTGTGCGCACCGACAGAATAGGGCAAAACCACGCAATTGCGTCCGGTGCAACTGTGCTGTATCTTTTTCAAAGTTATCACCATTGGTTTCGCTGATTTTGTACTTTCTGGGGTCAGTTAACAACATCAGGTTTTTTGCTATTTTTTAAAACCTGGTTTCAACCGGTACATTATTGTGTTGCAATAATAATACATC
>CAYGGZ010000034.1:0-21866 GCA_964349765.1 uncultured Bacteroidales bacterium | reverse complement strand
GTAAAAACCTTCAGCAGTAAAAAACAGGTCGGCATTTCCTAAAAATCCTGTGTATGAGGTTGATCCTGTGAGGCTATGCGACGTTTCAACCATGAGGTTTTCGTCCCTGACAGTTCGAATTGCCTGAGCACCTGCTACTCCAATATGGAGGTCTTCGTCGAAAATCTGAGGCGCCCTGAAGCCTCTTGCATAACTAAACCGAATTTGCCAATTATCAGATAAATCGGCCATGATATTGCCACGAGGACTAACAACCAGTTCCTCCATAAGGCTATTCTTGTCGGTTCTTACACCTAATAGCACTCTGTACCTGCCAAGCGTCCATTGGTTTTGAGCATAAACTCCAATGTTGGTTACATCCTGGCTTAAAACTAGTAGCCTTCGAGCATCGAATGCAGAAAACTTTTCGTCAGTCAAAGTGCTGTTTTGCCATTCTACGCCGGTAGTAAATGATGATGGGCCAACTATCACCCTGTCGAACTCTCTGGCATACTGAACGCCACCTAACCACATGTGCTGTTCGGTATATCCATAACCATCGGGGTTGAATCCCGCGCCATAATAACTATCGCGATAAACCTGCTGAGCTGAAAAATAGACTGAGTATTTTGATGCAGACTCAGGAAGAAAATGTTCCCATCTTAATCCACCGGTAAGAATCTCGTGCCTTGTTTGTTCGGTAATTTCGGTAAGGTGAGGAAGATCGTCGGTCATGCTTCCGCCACGGCGGAATTCGTTTAAACTACTGAGATCCAACGACAGTCGGCTATAGGTGCCCGGTTTGTGAAATGCTCTCAATCCGAATGCGTTTCCTTGTTTTCCTGTTATTTCCGACAACCTGTCGTTATTGGCATCCCATGCTTGCCTGTTGCGCAGACTGCCAAAAAGAAAAGCCCCAGTTTTTAGATCGTCGGTAATAAGACTAGTATTAAGGTTAATAGCCTGGTCGGGAGTTTGGCCGTAGGTATAGCCCTGATTCATTTGTAACTGGAAAGTGTTCGAGAGCGGATCACGTGTGATTATGTTCACTGTTCCAGCAATGGCATTACCCCCGAAAAGCGCTGAACCACCTCCACGGATTACCTCAACCCTCTCAATCATATTGGCTGGGAGAAGTTCAAGCCCATACACACTTGCCAATGAAGAAAATATCGGTTGGCTGTTAATAAGTATCTGCGAGTATGCCCCATCAAGTCCGTTCATACGCAATTGTGTGAACCCGCAGTTAATGCAGCCTACCTCAACACGCAGACCTGGAACAAAATTCAAACCTTCGGCAAGATTCATAGCCTGAACACTTTCGAGCAACCGCGGTGTGATAACACTAATATTAACTGGTGTTTCCCAGCGGTCGATATCGCTGAGCGATGCTGAAACCACAAGCTGCTCGAGTTCAAGAACATCGGGTTCGAGATAAAAATTCACCTCAACTGTTTTTCCAGATTCAAGAACAATTTCAGTTTCCTGCGATCTGTAGCCAATACCGCGAGCCTTTAGCACGTGCTTTCCAGGAGGAAGATTCAGAAGCATAAAATGGCCAGTTGCATCAGTGGAAGTACCAATAGTGGTTCCTTCGATCATGACGGATATAAATGGAATATGCTCGCCGCGGCTTGTTACATGACCGAATACATTAGCATCCGTGGGAGGCCGGTCAGGATTTGGAATAGGGTCGGAAGCTGAAGCAAAAAATGCAAAATTTGCAAACAAAAATATATATATCACAAATGTTTTCATAGTTTTAATAGGTTTATAAATAATAATTTCATTTTTTATGCTTTCAACGGAGCGCTGAGATGCATTTTTCGAATTGAAAGTTAGTAATTTATTGAAAAACGGATTTCCGGTTTGGTAAGCGAATTAGCTATGCTTTATGAGGCTAACGCTTAGAAGCCTGGGAGGCCCCCGGATATTAGAAAAAAGGTTGTGACCATTCGATACGTTTGCAACGGGTGGTTTTGAGATAACTCTGTTACTCAGAAAGAACAATATCAAAGCTAAAACAAGAGCTACAAGAGTTGACGAAATCGCCTGATACAACTGCTCAAGGCGGAAGAACTCCGATTTGCTATGCGTATGGTTGGCTGCGTCGGTCCTATCCGGAACAGGATGGGCGTGCTTTATTACCAGACCATTGCTTAGTCCATGATAATGCCAGTTGGCGTGATAATTATGAAAAACCAACCCCATAACAGGGATCATCGCCAGAGCAAACAGCCGATGCAGCAATTTATTTTTGATTATCGCCATAATGGTTCAGAATAAACACCAGCTAAGTGCAATTGTTTAAGCCTTTCTACCACATGTGGCCTGTCGTCGCGGTAGGTGATGCCGAACCACTCAGCATTGCTGCTCAATATCTTTACTGTTACTGTCCCTTCACCGATAAGCTGACTCACAACCCACGGAAGGTAGAATTCTCCACTGATCGGATCGGAATTGGTTCTAAGAAATATTGAAAATGCCGATGCAAGGTGATCGAAAAAACCTGGAGTAAAGCCCCAGCAGTTCATCGAAACAACTGTTTTGGGATCGAGTTCAGCAAGTTCTGAGTTGTCGTCAAAAACAATACGACCGTGGTTGCGCGATATTTTGGTTCTTTCGGTAATTCTGGCTAATAACCCTTGGCTGTTTGAATAACATACTCCGCGCGAAACAGTGCCATGTTCTGAAAGTGTATTCTCCAGCATATAGCCTACCATTGAGTATTGGTTCCCGGCGGCAGATGAGAGAAACCCTGCCAGCGCCCTGTAAGCATCTGCTCCATAAAAATCATCGGCATTAATCACCGCAAATGGTTCCCTGATTTTGCCCTGCGCCATTAAAACGGCATGGCCTGTGCCCCAAGGCTTTTTTCGTTCGGGATGTGGTGCGAACCCATTAGGGAGATGATCAATCTCCTGTAGAACATAATCAACTGATATATAAGACGATAGTGGCTCAAGTACGAATTCGTTAAACTCTTTTTCAATGCTTTTGCGAATCACAAAAACTACTTTTCCAAAGCCAGCCTGCTTTGCATCGAAAACAGAGTAATCTAAAATAGTTTCGCCACAAGGGCCTATTTTTTCGAGTTGTTTAACGCCACCATAGCGGCTACCGATACCGGCTGCAAGAATAAGTAGCGTAGGTTGGATCATTCACGTTCGTTTAATCACGGCAAAAATAATCAATCTTAGCAGATGATTCGGTAAAAGAAATCACTAAAAGTAGTTAAATTTTCTGGATGGTTCAGGAGAATACACCTAACTTATAAGTCAATAAAATGCATTCATTTTGCATTTAACGATCCTAAAAACAGATCATGCAAATGTTTGCGTGGCGTTCGCAGTATAAAAATACCGACTCTTACCCGATATAAAGTGATGAACTACCAATATCAAATTGAAGTTTCTTCGTACCACGACAACTGAGCTTCAATAGCCTTGATTCTCAATAATGCATCTGACTCCTTCTGCCGTTCGGCTTCAACCACCTGTGGGCGAGCATTAAGCATAAACTTTTCGTTTTCCAGTTTCCTGCGCACAGAATTTAGAAATCCTCGCTGGTAATCAAGGTCCTGGTGTAGTTTTGCCAGAACCTCTGCCGTGTCAACACGTTGTTCGACAGGAATGTAGCATTCGCAGGTTCGAACCATAAACGAGATTGCTCCTTCAGGTTTCTTATCAGGGAAGCTGATTTGCGATAATGATCCCAATTTGCATATCAGGCTTCCAAAACGCTGCAGTGGAGTGTTGTCACCGGTGATGACCATCAATTGCACAAGTTGTTTTTGACTTATGTTGCCCGTGTTTCTTGCGTTTCGAAGCCCATTGATGATATCGGAAACAAAATCCATGTCGTGTATCAAATGTTGGTTGTAGCTTTGGGCTTTAGGTGCTGGTTCAACTGCAATGAAGGCTCCCTGGGGTTGTGATGCAAGTGAATGCCAAAGTTCTTCTGTAATAAAAGGCATGAATGGGTGTAGGATTTTCATAAGCGATCCCATAAAACCGATGGCTTGCTGTTTCGAGGTTACGTCAATAGGTTCGCCAAAGGGAGGCTTGATAACCTCAAGGTAAATAGATGAAAAGTCATCCCAGATGAGTTTATAAATAGCCATTAAAGCATCAGAGATTCTGAATTTATCAAAGTGATTTTCAATATTTTCGATACTCTGGTTTAATTTTGCGTCGAACCAATTGGCAGCAAGTTCAGAATAAGCGGGTTGAGGTAATGTTTCATCCTCATTCCAGTTTTTGATAAGCCGGAGGGCGTTCCATATTTTGTTGCTGAAATTTCGTCCTTGCTCGCAAAGCGATTCATCGAAAAGCAGGTCGTTTCCGGCTGGCGACATCAACATCATACCCATGCGAACCCCATCGGCTCCATATTTGTTAAGCAATTCGATTGGGTCGGGGCTATTACCAAGCGATTTCGACATTTTCCTTCCGAGTTTATCGCGTACCATTCCGGTAAAGTAAACATTCCTGAAAGGGATATCTTTGCGATATTCCCAACCTGCCATAACCATACGGGCTACCCAGAAAAAAAGAATATCAGGTGCTGTAACAAGGTCGTTGGTAGGATAGTAGTATTTAATTTCAGGGTTATCGGGGTTTCGTATACCATCGAACACAGAAATCGGCCATAACCACGACGAGAACCATGTATCCAAAACGTCTTCATCCTGTTTAAGATCAGCAGAACAAACACTTTTTCCTGTTTTTTGCGATGCTTCTGCCGCAGCCTCTTCGGCGGTTTTTGCAACAAACACCTGACCATCAAAAAGATACCATGCCGGAATACGGTGTCCCCACCACAATTGGCGCGATATGCACCAATCCTTTACATTTTCCATCCAATGCTTGTAGCTGTTTTTTAGTTTCTCGGGGTGAAACCGGATGGTATCGCTCATAACTAATTCAAGTGCTGGCCTGGCCATTTCCTGTATGTTGCAGAACCATTGTACAGAGAGTTTTGGCTCAATGGCTTCGTCGGTTCTTTCCGAAAATCCAACTTTGTTCAGGTAGTTTTCTGTTTTTACCAGATGTCCTTTCTCGTGCAGTGCTGCAACCATTTTTTGTCGGGCGGTAAAGCGATCTTCGCCGATAAATATTTCTGCTTTTTCATTAAGGGTGCCATCAGGATTGAAAATATCAATAGTTGCAAGCCTGTGTTTGATACCAATATGATAATCGTTGATGTCGTGAGCCGGCGTAATCTTAAGAGCGCCGGTACCAAACTCGCGGTCAACATATTCATCGGCAATCACAGGCACAGGCCTGTTGATGAGAGGAACAACGGCAGTTTGTCCGATTAGGTGGCGAAAACGCTCATCATCAGGGTGTACGCACACTGCAGTATCACCAAGAATTGTTTCCGGACGGGTTGTTGCTATTGTGATCCAATTGCTATTTTCATTCAACCCATTAGGCGATGCACCCGCAACCCTGTATCGTACGTAATAAAGTTTCGATTCAACTTCCCGATAGTTCACCTCTTCGTCGGAAACAGCGGTGAGTGCTTTGGGGTCCCAATTCACCATTCTTACACCGCGGTAAATATATCCTTTGCGATAGAGATCAACAAAAACATCAATAACAGATTCGTACATGTGAGGATCCATGGTAAAGCTTGTTCGCTCCCAGTCGCATGATGCTCCAAGTTTTTTGAGCTGTTCGAGGATAATGCCTCCATGCTTCTCTGTCCATTCCCATGCATGTTGCAAGAATTCGTCGCGTGTAAGATCGTTTTTTGAGATGCCCTCCGATTTGAGCTTGGCAACAACTTTTGCCTCAGTGGCGATACTCGCGTGGTCGGTACCAGGAAGCCATAGTGTATTAAATCCCTTCATCCTTGCCCTGCGGATGAGGATATCCTGGATAGTGTTGTTAAGCATGTGCCCCATGTGGAGAACGCCTGTAACATTAGGAGGTGGGATCACAATAGTGTATGGAATGCGATGGTCGGGGGTGGATCTGAAAATTCCACTTTTGATCCAGCGATCATACCATTTTTGTTCTACTTCGGTTGGATTGTATCGGCTCGAATTGAGATTTTCCTGTTGTGGCATCTATTGGCGATGTTGGAATCGTAATTAAGGTGGCAAAAATAGCAAATAGCAGCTAAATTGCGAACCACAGTAGAAGTGGCTCGTTTTGTCCCGAATAAGTGTTTGTAATCAGCGCAATAAGAATCGTACGGAACAAACACTAAATCGGGATTACCCTCATGGAATCAACAGTTCAGCCCTGGCGGGCATTAATTCGGGTTTGATGATTGTTGCAATTCAATACAATTTCTGGCGTTTGAGCAGGTATGGAAGCAGTATCTGGCGAAAACCCAGCCTGATATCAGATTTAACAAAATCAATACCGTATTGTGCGCATCGTAGCTGCAGGTTTTTGGCAAACTCTTGCATTGCTCCGGCATAGATGTTTCTGATTTCCTGTGGCATTAGCTTTATTTCATCACCGGTTTCGAGATCAATGAAGCGGGAAGGCTTGTTTGCGAACGCAAATTCAATCTCCGTGTTGCTGTCGACAGTGTGAAAGAGTATGACTTCGTGCTTATTATGCCGAAGGTGTTGAAGGGCAGCAAATACCGCTTCGTGGTCATCGTGCGTTTCGAGCATATCGCTGAAAATCACCACCAGCGAACGTTTGTGCAATGTATCGGCAAGCATGTGTAAAATCTGCGACGATGATGTTGTTCGTTGTCCTTTATTTGCTTTCATGTCGAGCATCTTCTCAAGTTCTGCGATAATCAGTTTATGATGGGCTGAACTGGAACGTGGGATCAGGTGATGTTCGAGCTTATCGGAAAAAACGCTTAGTCCGAATGCATCTCGTTGTTTTTTTAGCAGATAAAGCAGTGCGGCGGCGGAGTACACACTAAAAGTGATTTTATCGGGCTTTTCAGGGTTTGGGGTATCAACTAACGGATAATACATTGAAGATGAGTGGTCAATAACTATCTGGCATCTCAGGTTGGTTTCCTCTTCAAAGCGTTTTAGGTATAACCTGTCTGTTCGTCCGAACAATTTCCAGTCTATATGG
The DNA here is from genome assembly GCA_964349765.1 of uncultured Bacteroidales bacterium. Lineage (GTDB taxonomy): Bacteria > Bacteroidota > Bacteroidia > Bacteroidales > JAAYJT01 > JAAYJT01. The sequence continues at coordinate 14,826 of CAYGGZ010000034.1, read as the reverse complement.
CGGGTTGGGTCGCCTTGGTTATACAGGCGGTGTTCGGCAAACTCAACTGAAAAACCATGAAACGGACTTTTATGTAATCCGATGATAAAACCCTCAACAACTTGTCTGGCTATAAGTTCGAGCGGCGAAAACTGCTGAAGAACACTATTGTCAATAACCGGCATTGGTTTTACATTACAATTGGCTGACTTTATAATAGAATGGCATGACAAACCATTCTGGAGCACTTTGACCTACTTATTTGGCTTCAAAGTATCTTTTCTAATTTGGAGATTAACACCGATTTAGGAACTGCTCCTACTTGTTTGTCCACAACTTCCCCTTTTTTCAGGAATAACACGGTTGGAATGTTTCTCACACCAAAGCGGGATGTTGTGAGCGGGTTATTATCTACATCGAGTTTTCCTACGACGGCTCTTCCCATAAATTCCTGAGCTATTTCCTCAATGTATGGAGCAATAGTCCGACAAGGGCCGCACCAAACAGCCCACAGGTCAATTACTACAGGTTTGTCGGTTTTTAAAACCACATCTTCAAAGTTCGCGTCGGTAATTTCAACAGCCATTATTGATAGGATTTATTTGTTATAACGTTATTGCTATGCAAAAGTATACAATTTGCAGAACCACTGTCGGGGATTACTTCAAACTAAATGCGACCCCATCAATTCCAATGATTTCTCTCAGAAAATCGCTGCATGCCACCTTATTTTTGGGAGCTGGTAAGCTCACAGATATTCCTGCTGTGTGGTCATGCACGAGAAAACTCAGCGAACAATTGCCTTTGTGACTTCGGACTAATTTATAAAATCGCTGAATTAGATTAGCATCGAGGTTGTTAAGAGGTATTTTGATTTGGACTTCATTTACGAGTTTGTCAATTGCTTCGGCCAACAAAATTATGTCGGTTGGACGAAGTTCCAACTGCTCATTTTGACCATATCGTGGTTTAAACCGCGCTTTAAAAAGCAGGAATGTACCCACGTTCAAAAGGTGTTTCCAGCGCATGTAATCTTCTGAAAACAACATTATAGAAAGTTGGCCGTCAAAATCTTCGATTTCAAACGAACAGTATTGTTTTCCGTTTTTAGCAATTTTGTTAGAAACAGAAGTTACAATAGCGGCGAACGTTAGGTCTTTGGCCAACACCTCCGGGGTGGGTGATTGAAATTCTTTGAGTGTAGCATTACAAAGGTTGTTACATTCAAGTTTGTAATCATCGAGGGGATGTCCTGATATATAGAAACCTGTCACCTCCTTTTCATTGATTAGCTGTTCGGGTTTCGTCCACATGGGGCATTGTGGAATAGTAAGGCGTGGCATATCAATAGCATCTGAATTTGCAAATAGGCTGTGTTGCATTTCATTTCGACGTTTTTGAACCACCGAGCCATAGCGCATCAAATGATCGAGTGTGATAGTTTCGTCGGAGCCATTATTAAAGAAATACTGTGCTCTATGCAATTCGGTAAAGCAATCCATCACACCAGCTTTGACAAATGCTTCAAAACAACGTTTGTTGACTGCGCGATTGTTGATTCTGCTCACCAGATCAAATATATCGGTGTAAGGCCCATTAAGGGTTCGTTCTTCGATAATTGAATTCACGGCTGCCTCCCCTACTCCTTTAATTGCAACGAGTCCGAAACGTATTTCACCATTCTTGTTCACTGTAAAATTCCACTCACTCTCGTTGATGTCGGGGCCTAAAACATTAATCTGTTGATTCCGGCAGTCGTCAATGAGGATAGTTATTTTTTTTAAATCCGACAGGTTATGGGTAAGTACAGTCGCCATATATTCGGGCATGAAATTTGCCTTCAGATAGGCTGTATGATAAGCTATGATGGCGTATGCAGCTGAATGCGAACGGTTAAACCCATACTTTGCAAACTCCTGCATCTGGTCGAATACTTTTGATGCGTCTTCCATGGAATATCCCATCTCGATGGCTCCACTAACAAATTCACTTCTCAACGCGGGAACCTCCGACACATTTTTTTTACCTATAACAGCTCTCAGTTTGTCGGCCTTGAACAACGAAAAGCCAGCTATACGCTGTGCGGCCAGCATGATCTGCTCCTGATAGACCATGATTCCGTATGTGTAATGAAGAATTTCTTCCAGCACTTGTAAGTGATATACCACCGGTTCCTTTCCGTGCTTGCGTGCAATATACCTGTTGATATACTCCATAGGGCCTGGGCGATACAGAGCATTCATGGCAATAAGATCCTCAATGTTGCTTGGTTTTAGGTCGCGCATGTATTTGCGCATTCCATCGGATTCAAACTGAAAAGTTCCTATTGTGGTGCCATTACGGTAGAGTTCAAAAGTTTTATTATCATCAAATGGCAAGTTCTCTATATCAATTTTAATCCCGTGGCGTTTCTCAATAGTGTGAATTGTTTCCTTAATAATAGTCAATGTTTTTAAACCGAGAAAATCCACTTTAAGCAATCCCACCCGCTGAACCAGATTTCCATGATACTGGGTTATCATCATTGTGCTATCCTTTGAAAGACACACAGGCACATAATCAATAACAGCGCCCGGGGCAATTACTACACCACAGGCATGAGTTCCTGTTTGCCGAACAGTGCCTTCTAATTTACTGGCGTATAGGAGGGTTTTTCTTACAAGGTCGCTTCCAGTTTGGTGTATTGCCTTTAACTCAGGATTATTTCTTATTGCAATTTCAAGTGTTGTCTCAAGTTTGTCGGGAACAAGTTTAGCAATGCGGTCAGCCTCCGGAAGAGGTAGTTTCAATACGCGGGCAACATCACGAATCGCAGAGCGAGCCTGCATTGTTCCGAAGGTTATGATTTGTGCAACACGGTCTTCGCCATACTTATTAATTACGTAGTCAACAACCTTTTCTCTTCCTTCGTCGTCAAAGTCAACATCAATATCAGGCAGAACTTTTCGTTCAGGGTTAAGAAATCGTTCAAAATGCAGGTTATAAACAATGGGATCAAGCCGCGTTATTCCAAGACAATAGGATACAATTGAACCAGTGGCCGAACCACGACCGGGTCCTACCAAAACACCCATCTCCTTTGCCTTTAATATAAAATCCTGTACAATCAGAAAATAACCTGAAAGACCAATTGTCGCTATCACAGATAGCTCATATTTAATTCGCTTATCAATTATTTCGTCAAGATCCGGATAAAGTTTATGAGCGCCCTGGTAAGTTAGGTGCTTTATGTATTGGTCCTCGTCAATAAAACCTTCAGGTAGCGGAAAGTGTGGAAGGCGGTATTCTTCACATTCAATACTGTAATATTCAACCTTATCTGCTATTTCCATTGTGTTTGCCAGAACCTCAGGATTGTTGGGAAAGAGACTGAGCATCTCCTGCGCTGTTTTGAGGTATTCCTGCCCGGTATAGCTAATACCGCTCACTTCGTTGGTTTCGCGTCCGGTGTTAAGACATATCAGCACCTCGTGTGCATCGTGATCATCGGCATTTACAAAATGAACATCATTTGTTGCAACAACCTTTATACCAGTAGCTTTCGAGATCCGAAAAAGTGCCTCGTTCACAATTTTCTGATCCTCCACTCCGTGATCCATTACTTCGATGTAGTAGTCATCTCCGAAAATATCCTGGTATTCCTTTACAACTTTCAGTGCCTCAGCTTCGTCTTTATGCTGAATGGTTCTTGCAAGTTCGCCACCCAAACATGCCGACGTGGCAATCAATCCATTGCTGTACTTTCGAAGAAGTTCCTTATCAATACGTGGGGTATAGTAAAAACCTTCGAGATAGCCAAATGAGCTGAGTTTTGCCAGGTTATGATATCCGGTCAGATTTTTTGCGATCAAAACAAGGTGATGTGCGCTGCGATCGTCTTTAGGATTGCGTCTGAAGCGGCTGAAAGACGAAACATACATCTCACAACCAATTAAAGGTTTGATATTCATGGCTTTGGCCGCTCTAAAAAAATCAAAGCATCCAAACATATTACCGTGATCGGTAATGGCCAGGGCATTCATTCCAAGGTTAGAGGCTTTTGAGAGGAGCTGCTTTATTGAGGCTGCCCCATCAAGTATCGAATACCTGGTATGAACATGTAAATGGGTGAATTCAAGGTTCATGAAAAAGTAAAATGGAAAGCAATTAATGAGTGTAAAATTATTGTTTCCTGTCGGTTTCAGGTTCAATTGTTAGTAAATATTCTTTGTGAAGTAAACCTTACCCGTCAGAAAGAGCTTTTTTATAGGCTACAACTGCCCGCTGTCGTGCAAAAGTATGGTTCACAATAGGCGCAATATAACCAGACATTACGAATTCAGGAACCCATTGCTTAATGTAGCTGAATTGAGGGTCGAATTTTTGCTGTTGCAACAGTGGGTTAAAAATCCTAAACCATGGAGCTGCATCACACCCTGATCCAACTGCCCATTGCCAGTTTCCAACATTTGATGATAACTCGTAATCAATCAGGTGAATTGCAAACCATGCTTCACCCCATCGCCAGTCGATGAGCAGATGTTTGCTCAAGAAACTTGCAGCTATCATTCTTACACGGTTGTGCATGAAGCCTGTTGTAGCCAGTTGCCGCATGCCTGCATCAACAATTGGGTATCCTGTATTTCCCGATTTCCACAATTCAAATTGGTTCTCATCATTTGTATAATGTATCCGGTTGTATCTGCGTTTAAAAGCCCCGGATGCCGAATATGGAAAATAGTACATGATCATCATAAAAAACTCTCTCCAGATCAGTTCATTAAGCAAAACTTGGTTTAATTTACCTGCAATGGCTGCAACTTGCCTGATGCTTAGAGTTCCAAACCGCAAATGAGGTCCAAGCCGCGTTGTTCTATCTATTGACGGAATATCCCGATGTAGGTGGTAGGCAGTAAAGCTGTTTTGATCTATCCTTGCCTCAGGGACTTTTACAGTCGGATTGTCAAACCCGATTTCGGCAAGTGAGGGCATTTGCCAAGGCTTTGTTTTAACCAATGACACCAGCAATTGATCAGTATTGTATGGGGTAATGTCGGCGTCGGTTAAACGATTGCGCCAGGCTTTCATGTATGGTGTAAAAACGGTATAAGGTGAACCATCGCTTTTTAGCACCTGACCTGGAGCAAAAACAACGTGATCTTTGTAGAGGCAGAAAGAGATTCCGTTCTCCGCCAACAATCGCTTAATGCGGTTATCACGTTGAATTCCGTACTCCTCGTAATCTTCGTTGGCATACACAGCACTGATTGATTGCAACCTGATGAGTTCTCCCATAATTATCAACGGATCGCCATGAAGTACCAGAAGTGAGCTTCCATAAAGCTCATAGTTTTCTTTGAGCCGGTGTATGCTCTCATGGATAAAACCAACTCTGGCGTCGCTGCGGTATTCGAGTTTGGAAAGTATCTGTTTGTCGAATATAAAAAGCGGAACTACCGGGCGCCCATGCCGTAAAGCATGGTATAAACCTGCATTATCGCTGTTGCGGAGGTCGCGACGGTGCCAGAATACAACAACAGGTTGGTCAGCAAGCAACGCTGGTGGAATCACAATAACTTAGTTTTACTATTACAGAATCAAGGCAAATGGATTTTTTTTATAACGATTTAAGATAACTGCGCAAATCTATATTCCCAGATAAGTTCTAAACTCCGCAACACTGCCAGGTTTGAGAAGGATGTTTAAATCGCGGTCGAGCAGGAACATTGTGGGTGTAGCATGCAAATAAAAATCTGTAGCGGTTTTGCCATCCCAGCCTAAACCATCTCTTAGGTTCAACCATACAGAGTGCATATCAGTGTGATTAAGTTGATTGCTGCTGAGATAATCAAGAAATGCTTGCTCATCAACATCAATCGAAACGGCCACTACCAGCAGCCGATCCTCATTGTTTTGCTGTCGTGCATTAAAAGCAAGCTGATATGTTGCTATCGCCGGGAGCATTTCGATGCAGTGCGGGCACCATGAAGCCCAAAAAATTACCAGTTTTCGTGCAAACGGTAATTCCGACAAGTCAAATTGTGTTCCGTTGATCTCCACTCCTTTTATGTCCGGGGCTTTCTTTCCTACTGCGAGTTTACGGTAACCCTCCATCCGGCGTTCAAGCTCAGCAGTTTCGGTATCGAACATACAACCTTCCATTGTTCGGTAGTTCTGTGCAATATGGCTAAGCACCTTATCAAGTCCGATTTGCTCAAATCCGCTGATAACATATTCGAGCAGATAGTTGAACACTGAGGGTTCAATTGATGCAACAGGTAGCAGGAAATCAACTCCCCTGATAAACTCCTGTGCCTGTGTTTCCACATCGTAGCGGGGGTTTCGGTGAAGCATCAGATAAGTAATTGCCTTGTGCGAAAAAAGATCGCTCCTTAGCAGGGCTGTATCACTAAAATCAACGTTATCGAGAAAATGAACCTTAAAATAATGCAACCGTTCGTTTTGTGGAATTGTTGGGTCTAAACGTGGCGAACGATCGGAAAGAATATAACGTTCGGCGAATGTTCCCTTAAAGTATTTGGTTGCTTTTTGAACCTTTGCCTGCATTTCATCCTGTAGGAGGTTAAATTCAGCGATAATCTGCGGATAAAACCTCTTATCCTCGGGATAAATATTCAGGAGATGGTCGAGTATCGAAAGGCGCTGCTGCACAAGTTCCTGTGTGCGAAAATATTCCATCATAAAAACATTTACCGGCGATATAGCAAATTGCAGGCTATCGGTTGGTGCAGCAACATGGGTAAAGAGTTCTACATCGCCACCGTAAAGAATCAGATCAATAGCTGCTTCATTGTTAGCATATTCAAACCGTAATCTGTACTGGCCAGTTGCTATGGTTGGCGGAAATTCGAACCTAAAATTACCCGACAAGTCGGTCTGCGTTTCAGCAATTGTAAGCTCGCGATGACCAAGCACAGCATTTACCGTTAAGTTACCACTTTCCAGCGTTGCGATTCTGCCAGTTAAAGTAAAGCTCCCCGATCCTTTAGGTTCAGCACCGAACAACACACTACCGAAACTCAAAACAGCAACAATAACAAAAATGTACCTTTTCATGAAGTTAAGATGTTTATCCGATACACGGATGATTTTCTAAAAGCTGCATCTTTGCAACTGCTATCCATTGCAAAGCTACGAAATGTTACTGCTATGAATCTTTACCGAAAATCTTTTATTGTGCGAACCTATGAAGCTGACTTATACAATCGTCTTAAGATCAGCTCACTGCTTAACTACATGCAGGAAACCGCCTCTGAACACGCCAACGGACTTGGGTTTGGATACCAGCAATTGAAGCCACAAAACAGGTTTTGGGTGCTATCGCGATTGCTGGTCGAATTAAAAAGCACCATCACATTCGACTCAACAATGATTGTTGAAACGTGGCCACGGGATTTTGACAAGTACTTAGCCTACCGCGACTACCGTTTCTATGATTGCTACGATAGATGTTTTGCATCCGCAACAACAGCATGGATTATGCTCGATAGCACTACATACCGCCCGGTGCCATTCGATCCACATGAATTCAGCATTCACCGCAGCCAAACAGAACCAGCAACGGCAGCCCTACCCGATAAACTGATGGCTCCAGAGCAATTTTCTGGAAGCTTTTCAAGAACGGTTGCATATTCCGACCTCGATGTGAACCACCATGTGAATAATGCAAAATATGCCGAATACATTTTTGATTGTTTTGATCCCATAGTTCTAAGGAATCGCCTTCCTTCGCGAATACAGATCAACTTTTTAAAGGAACTGAAACCTGGAAGCAAGCTCGAAATATTATCACATAACTATTCCCACAATCCCAACGAATGGTACTTCGAAGGACGAACCGGGCCATCAACGAGAACCTTTCAGGCTGTTGTTTTGTTTAATTCGTATTAACCCCGAATAAGTGTTTGTAATCAGCACAATAAAAATTGCCCTGAACAAACACTAAATCGGGATTACACTCATGGAATCAATAGTTCAGCCCTAACGGGCTTTCTATTGATTAATTCGTGCTTAACTCTATCTAATTTCAATTATGAAAACAGCAATTGTTGCAGGCGCCACCGGACTTGTTGGATCGTCGCTGGTTCGCACGCTACTCGAAGACGAATCATTCAGTAAGATAGTGGCGTTTACACGCCGTAGTGCTGATATCAATCACCCGCGTTTTCGGGAGTATATTGTTGATTTTAATCGAATGTCCGACTGGGGGAGCCTGATAACGGGCGATGTGCTGTTTTCTGCAATGGGAACAACACGGGCTAAATCTGGCAGTAAAGAGGCGCAATTCAAAGTTGATTATACCTACCAGTTCGAAATGGCACGAATAGCAGCCATGAACAAGGTGCCAGTTATGGTACTTGTTTCAGCCTATGGAGCAAATCCTAAATCGCCATCATTTTACATGAGTATGAAAGGCAAGCTCGACACAGATTTAGTGAGTTTGGGTTTCGAATCGTTAAATATATTGCGACCCGGGGCGCTTGATGGGAAACGAAACGAGCAAAGAAACTTGGAAGAACTGGCTGTGAAAGGGCTACATCTGTTAAACAGGATCGGTATTTTGAAAAGCTACCTACCAATTCCCGGCCACACGGTTGCTGCCGCAATGATCGAAATCTTTAAAAATGCAAAACATGGGGTTCACATTCATAATCATTTGTCGCTGTTTGAATTGGCCAGTCAATATTTGCACGCTAAGGTTCAGCCCTAACGGGCTTTCACTCGATTGATTCGGGTTGCTTGCAGAGTTGTGGCAAACCGTTTTTACCATTGCTTTGAAAATTATTTTATTTTTGCACACGAGTTAGCGCTTCAGGGCAGGGCGAAATCCCCGACCGGCGGTATAGTCCGCGAACCCCGATTTTTCGGGGCCGATCCGTTGAAACTACGGAACCGACAGTTAAAGTCTGGATGTATGAAGCGATACCGATAAGGCTTGCTTGTGTGGCCATTTGGTTCTGCCCTGAAATAACTATTCAGGGTATTTTATTTAACGCTCACGAACTGCGAACCAAAACCAGAACAATGAAAAAAGGCCTTCTGCTCATCAACATTTTGCTTCTCTTCTTCAAATGGCAATCATTTGCCCAACAATTAGCCACAGGTCGTTTAGTTGATATCGAAACCCGAATGGGAGTTGAAGGGGCCTCTATCAGGAATCTTGATTCCGGTGCTGGCTCCCTTTCGCTCGATGATGGCTCGTTTAGTATTCCACTCATTGAAGGGAAAAACACCCTCGAAATAAGTCATCTTGGTTACGAGGATATGCTTATCGCAATTCCAAGGCAAAGATTGGAAAGACACAACTTAGATATTATCACGTTGACCTCCAGAATTATTGGTCTTGAGGAGATTAGCGTAATCGCTGCCCTTGCAACCGACCGCCGTACCCCTGTTGCAGCATCAACATTACCAGCACAATTGATCGAACGCAACATGGGAAATCAAAATTTTCCAGAGATCATGAAACGTGTGCCGGGAGTTTATGCTACGCAAACCGGCGGTGGAACAGGCGATGCACGCCTTTCGATCCGGGGCTTCCAACAGGAGAATGTTGCGTTACTCCTGAATGGCATTCCGGTTAGCAGTTTTGAAAACGGGTTAGTCTACTGGTCGAACTGGGCCGGGTTGGCCGATGCAACACAAACAATTCAGGTTCAGCGTGGACTTGGAGCTTCGAAAGTGGCAACCAATTCCGTTGGCGGAACAATAAACATAATAACGCGTCCGGCAAAAGCACCCCGCGGTGGTTCTATACGCTATGCATTGTCGGATTTTGGCAACTCAAGGCTAATTGTCAACCTCTCTTCCGGGCTGATGGACAATGGGGTCGCAGTACAATTCCTCGGCTCGCGAACCACTGGCCCAGGCTATGCCGATGCTACTCACGTTAATGCCTGGAGCTACTTCCTTTCGCTCAGCCGTAATTTGAACCCAAATCATAAATTAGTCTTCACTGCCTTAGGTTCGCCCGAACGACACGGCCAGCGCAGCCATGGATTAACCCATCAGCAGTTTACTACATTGGGCAACAAATACAACCCCAACTGGGGATACTTTAATGGAAGAATAAATAGTGTGAACGAAAACTTTTATCACAAACCACACATAAGTCTTAACCACTACTGGGATTTAAATGAAACATCAACGCTGATGACTGCAGCCTACTTTTCGGCCGGCGCCGGAGGAGGTAAATTCACACAATCATTTGGCGGTTATCCCTCTACATTTTCAATCCGCCGAAACAACCAGATTGATTGGGACGCCATCTTCCTGAACAACAGCACCCATAACCACACATACGCACTCGACGATGGAACAACCGTAAGTGGCTTTTCGAAAAATATCCAGACAAATTATTTAGCAACACACTACTGGGTTGGTATGCTCACTCAAATGGATCGCAATATAAATCAGGATTTTAAGCTTACCACCGGAGTTCATGCACGTCATTTCAAGTCACGTTTACGTCAAGAAATTTCGGATCTTCTCGGAGGTCAATTCTGGATCGAGGACTACTCATTAGCTGCCGAAGGTAGAGGAAACCGGAGTCAGATTAAACGAAAAGGCGATATTACCGGCGTTGACAATGGAGCTTCAATACAGTATATCTCCGGTTTTTCTCAGTTGGATTACAGTACGGAGAGCTGGAATATCTTTGCGCAAGCCACTGTTTCGGGAACGTGGTACCGGCGTGAAGACCGCTTTAACTACCTTACAAACATACAAAGCCCATTGGTTAGCAGAGCTGGGTTCGACCTTAAAGCCGGAGTAAACTACAATATCAACAGAAATCACCATCTGTTTTTCAATGCAGGATATAACTCGCGCGAACCTTATTACAAGTTTGTTTTTGTGAACTTCAGTAACGCCGTTGCACGCAACCTTCGAAATGAAAGGGTTGCGGCTATCGAAGCAGGATATGGATTTCATTCAGCACTGTTAAGTTTGCGCCTCAATGGCTACTACACCTTATGGCAAGATAGATCGCTGCTCTCGCATGAGAATATTCAACTTATTGACGGTTCTCAAACGCGGGCGTTAGTAAGAGGGCTCGATGCCTTGCATCGTGGTGTGGAACTGGAGGCAACACTAAAACCAGTCAGAAATCTTACAATGCTTGCCGTTGCTTCGGTAGGCGACTGGAAATGGCGCAACGATGTAATTGCAGAACTTTACGACGACCTACAGCGGCCCGTTGGAACTACCGAGGTTTATGCAAAAGGCTTGAAGGTTGGCGACGCTCCGCAAACACAACTTGGTCTCTTCTCGGAATACCATTTCTGGGAAAATTTTAACCTAAGTATTGAATACACTTTTTTCAGCCGGCTCTATGCCAACTTCGATCCTTCGCGCAGAAACAACCCTAACGACCGCTCCCAACCATTCCGTATCCCCGACTATCACATGATTGATATGCACCTGGGATATAATTTTTCCATTGCCGGGCTTAGGGCTTATGCACAGATTACTGGCCATAACCTTAAGGGGATTGAGTCTATACTAAGAGGCGAAGATGGCGAAACACACAATCTGGATAGCTTCAAGGGATTCTGGTCGTTTGGGCGAACCTTCAACTTCTCTCTCAGGATTGCTTTTTAACCTGATGATTACAATTGCTACTTTCGCCATTCCAACACCAGTTGAATCATTATGAAAACCATCACACCATCGGAATTGAAACAAAAACTCGATAACGGTGCCGACATTTTTATACTTGATATCCGCGATCACGACAAATATATCGCCGGCCATATCCCGGGTTCACATTGCATTCCCCAGAAAGATGTACCTGAACGCGCAAGCGAAATTCCGAAAAAAGGGATGGTCGTTATCTGTTGCGCTTATGGAATGAAGAGCGATCAGGTATACCTATATCTTAGCAAAAAGAAAAAATACCGAAACCTGGCGCTGCTCGAAGGTGGAGTATTCGAATATGCCCTTGAAATAAACCCCGGAATAGTAGTGTTGTGATCAACCAAAAACACTCTTCACTAATCCGCCATCAACGCTAAAGGTCTGCCCTGTGATATAACCTGATACGGGACTTAACAGCCAACATGCAAGCATTGCAAATTCGTCCGGTTTTCCCATCCTTCGAACCGGTGGCTGGTTTTCGAAAAATTGCCGTGCTTCCTGGTACGACATCATCATTGAGGCGCTCCTCTTTTCGATGAGCCGCTGCATAGCGGCAGTGTCATGATAACCTGGGGCAATAACATTTACCGTTACACCTCGGTGGGCCGTTTCCAGCGATAATGTTTTTGCAAAGCCAACAATTGCCAACCTTAACGAATTGCTTAATGCCAGATTTTCGACAGGTTGCTTTGTTGATATACTTTCCAGAAACAAAATTCGCCCGTATCCGGCAACCATCATCTTTCTGACGATGGGATCAATAAGCTGAATTTTCCATCTTATCAGAGTGCGGTAGGCATCATCCCAGTCATTAATGTTTGTTTCAAGCGCCTGTTTTGCAGGCGGTCCGGCAGCATTTACAAGAACTCCATCAACGCGCCTGTTAACAAGATATGCGAGCAACTCATGAATGAAATCGCCTCTAAACAGGTCGCCGTGAAATGCCTCAATGTTATCAGGAAAACTGTTGCACAACTTTTCAAGTTTTTCCTTTGTTCTGGCAATTGCCAGCACCTGTGCGCCCTCCTGGGCAAGCCTGATCGCTGTGGCGTTGCCTAATCCACTGCCAGCTCCACAAATAATGAAAAACCGATTTTTTAGTTCCAGATCCATCATTTTGATGATTGATCTGCAAAAATAACTCTCATCTCCGAACCCGATAACCCAAACATTTCATTTTCTAGTTAATTTTTCAATATGACGCAAATCTTACTAATCATCACAAGTCAGCACCATTTACACTTGTATAAACTGAAAGCGTATAACACTGAAATCAAACAAATTAAACCTAACGTGTAGTTAAACCCAGATTATGCATCTAAATGTACAACTCACTCTCGTCATCGCTGAGCCAACCGCTGGTTTAAATTCGCATTACATTGTGCAGAATTCTGACTAACGTCATCAAAAGCTTGCAGCAGTTGCCCCTTATCTGAGCAATATCATTTTTTTCGTTTCGGAGAATTCGCTACTCTGAAGGCGATAAAAATACAATCCACCGGTTAGCGTTGCTGCATCCCACACTACCGTATATGTTTCTGCCTGTCTCTCTCCCCTTACCAAAACAGCAACTTCCCGCCAAAGCTGATCATAAACCGTAAGAGAGACGAATCCTGACCTTGGAAGTGAAAACCGTATTGTGGTATTGGTGTAAAATGGATTTGGGTAGTTCTGCATCAAAGAGAAACCTGCTAAGTTGATGGAGAGAAGGTCTTCCCTAATTCCCGTAACGCCTCCAGTGTTTGTGCGAAGAATTGTGCCTCCTTCTCCCACCACCGTTCCTGTGTTGGCGTCTGTAAAGGAGACACCTATGAGCCACTGCGTCGTTCCGCTTGACTGGCTTATCCAGCTTGAGCCCCCATCGGTGGTGCGAAGAATTGTTCCAAAGTCTCCCACCGCCGTTCCTGTGTTGGCGTCGGTGAAGGAGACGCCTAAGAGATGACGTGTCGTTCCGCTTGACTGGCTTGTCCAGCTTGAGCCGCCATCGGTGGTGCGAAGAATTGTGCCCCAGCTTCCAACCGCCGTTCCTGTGTTGTCGTCGGTAAAGGAGACGCCATAGAGCCACTCCGTCGTTCCGCTCGACTGGCTTATCCAGCTCGAGCCGCCATTGGTGGTGCGAAGAATTGTGCCATTCCATCCCACCGCCGTTCCAGTGTTTGCGTCGGTAAAGGAGACGTCAAAGAGATCCTCCGTCGTTCCGCTTGACTGGCTTATCCAGCTTGCGCCGCCATCGGTGGTGCGAAGAATTGTGCCCCATTCTCCCACCGCCGTTCCTGTGTTGGCGTCGGTGAAGGAGACGCCATAGAGATGCTGCGTCGTTCCGCTTGACTGGCTTATCCAGCTTGAGCCGCCATTGGTGGTGCTAAGAATTGTGCCCCAGTTTCCCACCGCCGTTCCTGTGTTGGCGTCGGTGAAGCAGACGCCATAGAGCCACTCCGTCGTTCCGCTTAACTGGCTTATCCAGCTTAAGCCGCCATTGGTGGTGCTAAGAATTGTTCCAAAGTCTCCCACCGCCGTTCCTCTGTTGGCGTCGGCGAAGGAGACGCCTAAGAGATGACGTGTCGTTCCGCTTGACTGGTTTATCCAGCTTGAGCCGCCATTGGTGGTGCGAAGAATTGTGCCACCCCATCCCACCGCCGTTCCTGTGTTGGCGTCGGTAAAGGAGACGCCAAGGAGCCTTTCCGTCGTTCCGCTTGACTGGCTTATCCAGCTTGAGCCCCCATCGGTGGTGCGAAGAATTGTGCTCCCACTTCCCACCGCTGTTCCTGTGTTGGAGTCGGTAAAGGAGACGCTAAAGAGCCACTCCGTCGTTCCGCTTGTCTGACTTATCCAGGTTGAGCCCCCATTGGTGGTGCGAAAAATTGTGCCACCCTCTCCCACCGCTGTTCCTGTGTTGGCGCCGGTGAAGGAGACGCCATAGAGCCACTCCGTCGTTCCGCTTGACTGGCTTATCCAGCTTGAGCCGCCATCGGTGGTGCGAAGAATTGTGCCACCCTGTCCCACCGCCGTTCCTGTGTTGGAGTCGGTGAAGGAGACGCCATTGAGTCTCTGCATCGTTCCGCTTGACTGGCTTATCCAGCTTGAGCCCCCATTGGTGGTACGAAGAATTGTGCCATTCCATCCCACCGCCGTTCCTGTGTTGGCGTCTGTGAAGCAGACGCCATTGAGTCTCTGCATCGTTCCGCTTGACTGGCTTATCCAGCTTGAGCC
>CAYGGZ010000033.1:0-24149 GCA_964349765.1 uncultured Bacteroidales bacterium | reverse complement strand
GAGCTAGTGTTTGTTCAGCTCAATTTTTATTGTGCTGATTACAAACACTTATTCGGGATTCAGCTCAATTTTTATTGTGCTGATTACAAACACTTAATCGTTTAAGCATTGTCAAATGCTTAATCTGGATTAAACCTTTATTTCCTGTTGACAATTGTAATTACTTGTGATTGGAATTTTGTGAACTCCCGACCTGGTGCTTTGAAAATCTTACAAACTTTTAGTTGGTTCGAAGCAGAAAAAACGCGATTTACTTTTTGGGGTTATACGTGTATAAGCAGTAAATTTTGTCGAGGCGTTAATGTGCTTCAAGCCAGT
Organism: uncultured Bacteroidales bacterium; assembly: GCA_964349765.1. Taxonomy (GTDB): domain Bacteria; phylum Bacteroidota; class Bacteroidia; order Bacteroidales; family JAAYJT01; genus JAAYJT01. Next base: position 23,831 of record CAYGGZ010000033.1, on the reverse strand, counting down.
TCGACCCGAACCCTATTTCAGATACTACAGGCACGCGCAATGTTAGTGCATTACTCATTTTGGTTTGTACAATCGCTTTAACAATATCTGTTTCAGGTTTATAAACATCAAGCACAAGCTCATCGTGTACCTGAAGAATTAATTTTGACTTTAAGTTTTGTCTTTTTAACTCGCCGAAAATATTTATCATGGCCAGTTTAATCATATCGGCTGCCGAGCCTTGTATCGGAGCATTGATTGCATTGCGTTCGGCAAAGCCCCTTACCGCCTGGTTGGCAGAGTTAATATCGCTGAGGTATCGCCGCCGCTTCATTATGGTTTCAACATAACCGTGCTTTTTTGCAAAGGCTATTTGGTTCTCCATGTATTTGCGGATATTTTGATACTTTTTGAAATATTGATCAATGATTGTAGCTGCTTCGGTTCGCGAAATATTAAGCCTTTCCGAAAGCCCGAAGGCAGATATACCGTAGATAATACCAAAATTTACAGTTTTTGCATTCCGTCTCATCTGGGGTGAAACCTCGCTGAGTGGTACGCCATAAACCCTTGAAGCCGTAGCTGCATGAATATCACATCCGTTATTGAAGTCATCAATCATATGCTCATCGCCGCTAAGCGACGCAATTATCCGCAATTCAATCTGGCTGTAATCGGCCGATAGCAGCAGATAGTCGTCATTTCGGGGAACAAATGCCTTTCGGATCTCGCGACCCTTTTCCGTACGAATGGGGATATTCTGCAGGTTGGGATTGTTCGAACTTAACCGTCCGGTGGCTGTTACAGCCTGATTATAGCTTGTATGTAGTTTGCCTGTCCGTCTGTTTACAAGCGCCGGAAGTGCGTCAACATAGGTTGATTTCAGTTTTGTTAATGAGCGGTACTCCAGAATTGCTGAAACTATAGGATGCTTGTGTATCAGCTTCGTAAGAACATCCTCGCCTGTTGAAAACTGTTTCGTTTTTGTTTGCTTTGGCGTTTCAGATATTTTTAAACGTTCAAACAGCACTTCACCCAACTGACGCGGCGAGGCAATATTGAACCTGAATTGCGACAAATCGTAGACCTTGTCCTCCACCGCCGAAATTTCTGCAGCCAGCGAAACGGAATATTCCTTTAGTAGATCAACATCAAGCCTAACACCTTCAATTTCCATTGAGGCCAATACCGGTACCAGAGGAATTTCAATCGTTTCGAAAAGGATGTTGCATTCACTTTCATCAAGCTTTGGTTCAAACACCGCTTTCAACCTCATGGCAATATCGGCATCTTCGCAGGCATACTCCTTAAGGAGTTCCTGTTTCACTTTGCGCATGCTCTCTTGTTCGCTTCCTCGTTTTCCGATGAGCTTAGTTATCGGAATAGGTTCGTAGCGCAGATAGGCTTGAGACATAAAATCCAGATTATGACGCAGATCGGGTCGCAGGAGATAATGAGCCAGCATAGTGTCGAAAAGTTTACCTCGCACACTCACATCGTAGTAGTGCAGCATGCTGATATCGAACTTAAGGTTTTGTCCGACTTTTGCAATTGCGTTGTTTTCAAATAGTTGCTTAAACTCGCTGACAATTGATGCCGCTTCATGGTAGTTTTCAGGAATCATAACACACCAGGCTTGGTGAGGCTCCAGAGCAAACGAAATACACACCAGCTCTGATTGATGCACGTCAACTCCTGTAGTTTCGGTATCGAAACTGAACTCGTTGCTAACCGCTAACCTTTTCACAAGCTCGCTTCGCTGCTCCGAGGTGGTTATGAGGAAATAATTATGTGGAGTTGTATCAATAGTAGCCATTAATCGGGTCGGAACATCAAAACTATCAGGCACTTCTGAGAAAAGCGATAGTGAGCTATCTGTTGTAAAAGACTGATTTTTTGCCGGTTCCGGTTGTGAGTCTGGTTTTGAGAATACTCGTCTGGCAAAGGTTCGAAACTCCAGCTCGTCGAGTAAACCTTTCAGTCTGGGTTCATCAGGGGGCGTTAGTTTCAGTCTTTCTTCATCATACGGAATTGGAACATCGGTTATGATAGTGGCTAATTGTTTCGAAAACAAGGCCTGCTCCTTATATTGCTCCACCTTTTTCCTTAGACCCGGATTGCCAATTAAGTTGCTGTTTTGAATTATTTTTTCGACAGAACCAAATTCCTTGATTAATTTTTTTGCGGTAACTTCTCCTACCCCAGGAATACCTGGAATATTGTCAGATGCATCTCCTCCAAGACCAAGAATATCGGTAAGCTGTTGGGGGTGTTCAATACCGAACCTTTCACAAACTTCGCTCACTCCATGAACTTCAGGTTGTTCTCCTGGTTTTGCCGGCTTATATTGTAGAATATTCTGCGAAACCAATTGCCCGAAATCTTTATCTGACGACATTATGAACACATCAAATCCCGATTTCTCTGCTTTTTTAGCAAAAGTTCCAATCACATCATCTGCTTCATAGCCCTCAAATTCAAGAATGGGAATGTTGAAGGCTTCGATTAGGCGTCGGATATATGGCAAAGAGCTTGCAATAGCCTCGGGCATAGCATCCCTGTTCGCCTTGTAGGCGGCAAATTCTATATGCCTTACAGTAGGGGCCATCGTATCGAATGCAACGCCAATATGGGTAGGTTTTTCATTGCGGATAACATCATACAGGGTATTTGCGAACCCAAGAATTGCACTTGTGTTTAATCCACCGGATGTGAATCTGGGATTGTGGCTCAGAGCATAATACGACCTGTATATCAGCGCCATGGCATCCAATAGGAATATTTTTTTCGACATAGTAAAAAGCTAAAAGTGCCCGTTATGATTTTTACGTCTGAACAGAAAAAAGTTAAATTGTCTAATGCTAAAATTCGTAGGAATTAGCGGCTTTTCTGAGCCTGTCCATAATTGCTATTCCAATCCCTGTTTCCGGAACCGGCTCGGCAATTATAGCTTCAACATCGCTATCTTCTAGTGCGTGCATTGCTGCAAACAAACCTACGGCGTATTCCCTCAGATCAGAATTTCTGGTTAGCCTGATTACTTTTTTATAGCCTGCTTCTTCTGCTCCGGAATAGGAAAGCAAACCTGCCCTGCTTTTGTCAATTTTTAAAGCATTTTTATTATCGGCAATGAACATAGGTTTGCTTGGACTATAGTGCGATTTCAGCATTCCCGGAGCTATTATCCCTTTTTGAACCTGAATGCTGTCGTAAGGAATGAATTGTTCAATCTGTTCTCTGGTGATTACTCCGCTTCGCAATATTATGAACCCATTGTTAGTCAGGGCTATAATTGTAGATTCGATCCCAATTTCAGTGCTGCCTCCGTCCAAAATATAATCAACGCCTGGTAGTTGCTTGCGCACATGCGATGCGCTGGTTGGACTTATTTTTCCAAATTTGTTGGCGCTTGGAGCCGCTATCGGACAACCAGATTGTCGGATCAGTTCCAATGCTATATCATTGCCAGGCATACGAATGCCAACAGTTGGCAGACCTGCTGTAACAATATCAGGAACAATCGCTTTCTTTTTCATAATGATCGACAATGGACCCGGCCAGAAATGTTTGATAAGCGTGGTTACATCATTGTTAATGCCATCCGCAAGTTCATAAATGCTATCTAAAGATGCGATATGAATAATCAAAGGGTCGAACGAAGGCCGTTCTTTTAAGTCGAATATTTTGGCTACAGCAGTGGGATTCAGAGCATTTGCTCCTAATCCGTAAACAGTATCGGTCGGGAAGGCAACCAGCATACCGTTCCTGATGTATTGAGCTGCAATTTCAATGCTATTTGTTAGCGACATAATACCAGTTTCACCCACAACAATTATTGCATGCCTCAAAAGTAGAGAAATTTAGGATATTGGATGAGGTTTATTACTCTGAGCTGCATCGGCAACCACTGCTTTGTTTGGATAGGGTTTTGTAAAAAGGAAAATATTCGTACCGATTATCTGCGCCACAAGCCTCTATACTTTATCATGGCCTGTTTTTTGCTCAAAGAGCAGGTGTGTATGTTAGTGTGGGAGCGTAAAACTGATGCTATAACAAAAAGGAAACTCAACCTAAGCCATGATTTATACGTTGCTCGATTGGTTCTTTGTGGTGTTTCACACTTTGCTTATTTTCTTTGTTGTGTTTGGTTGGTTGCGAAAAGGATGGCTCAGATACAACCTCATTGTGATTCTGCTCACAGGCGGTTCGTGGCTTTTCCTTGGACTGTTTTATGGATTAGGTTATTGCCCGCTCACCGATTGGCATTTCGAAGTTCTCGAAAAGTTAGGCAAAGATCCGGGCACGCATAGTTATGTAGCTTATATAACCGAAAGAATCCTGGGAATTGAAATGTCCGATTCGTTCGCCGATACTCTTACCTTGTGGGTTTATTTATTAGTTCTGACAATTTCGGTTGTTCTGAATATAAACCAGGTTTTGCGGAAACGAAAGCATGCTAACACCACAATCGCGACGCATTGATTAAACTGCGATTTGTTAGTGCAGAAGATTTTACGGATTACACCGATCGCAGTATTGGGGATTTTCAAACTTTTTATCGAAAGGATATACCAATTCTGCCTGTTGATTACACTTTAGACACCGGTAAATGTGCTTAAATGTTGTATTGGTTGGGTAGTGGCATATTTCACAAGGCAGACCACTAACCGATTCCACGATCCCAAAGCCTGGAATGCCGCATTTCGGACATAGTGATTTTGCTTTGACAATCAATTTCTTTGCTGCTTTTTCTATATTCTTCATTCGTGTGGGGTTGAACATAGCACGCATATCTGTTTCAGCGTAAGCTACACCGTAATCATCACGAATACGAATATAATTTTCGAGTAAATCGTCAAACGTACTGTTTTGCTTTATGATTACTGAAAAATCATTTTTCCCCTTTTTAAGTATTATGCCATGAGAAGGGAAACCTATCTTTTTTGCAAATTCGATTAACTCTTCGCTTGAGCAAACAACAGCAGCGTCGAAATTCGTTTCCAGATTAAGTTCCCTTTCAATTATTTCAATATCATTTTCCTGATCATACAACATGATGAGTTCATCATTGGAATTTGCAAAAAAAATGGCAGGATGCGGGCCAAACGACCCCTCTGATGCAATGGCAATACTGATTCCCGTTGCTTCTATTGCCATCAGGCATTTCTTTTTCATGGTTGTTATTGGGTCGTCAACTCTTTCAATTTCACCTGAAAATGTGCCAAATAGATCTGTATTCAAATTTTCCGGTGTTGAACAAATCAATCCAAGCTCCAGTTCCAGCCAGGGCGCAATTACTGTTTCCTTTTTATGTTTAGTTGCAATTACAGCTTTTCTCCCTTCAAAATAGCCCATTGGTTCGATTTGTTTTACGATACCATTTTCGTTTAGGGCAAAAGTATTGAAATATAGTGTACTTGGATTATTAAAAGTTAAGCAGATGGCAAGATGTTAATGAATCTGGATGCCTGGACTTAGCAATCAAATACATTGTTGCGGCAATGGTAAACCTCTAAGGTTGTGTAATAAAACAATACGGGCTGCCTCTTCAGGAGGCAGCCCGTAGAATTCTAAGTATTTAAGAAATCTCTTAGTACATTCCGCCCATGCCTGGATTTGGCATCTGGGGAGTTTCCTTTTCTTCCTTAATATCGGCAAGCACACATTCGGTAGTAAGCAGCATGCCTGCAACCGAAGCTGCATTTTCGAGGGCTATGCGGGTTACTTTAGTAGGATCAATCACACCCGATTCATACAGATTTTCGTACACATCAGTGCGGGCGTTGAAACCGAAATCGCCTTTGCCTTCCTTCACCTTTTGTACTATTACCGAACCTTCGAGCCCACCATTTTCAACAATCTGACGCAGTGGTTCTTCGAGGGCGCGTTTTACGATGGCAACACCTGTTTTTTCGTCGTCGTTATCGCAAACAACTGACTCGAGTGAGTCAATAGCGCGTAAATAAGCTACGCCGCCGCCGGGTACGATACCTTCTTCAATAGCAGCGCGTGTGGCGTGCAGAGCATCGTCGAAACGGGCTTTCTTCTCTTTCATCTCAACTTCGCTGGCTGCTCCAACGTAAATCACTGCTACGCCTCCGGCAAGTTTAGCAAGCCGTTCCTGAAGTTTTTCGCGGTCGTAGTCAGATGTTGTAGTTTCCATCTGAGCTTTGATTTGCTTAATACGACCCTCAATGTCCGACTTTTTACCACTACCCGACACGATAGTTGTATTATCTTTATCAACGCTGATTTTTTCGGCATGACCCAAATACGACAGATTAGCATCATCAAGTTTATAGCCTTTTTCTTCGCTAATCACCGTTCCACCGGTAAGGATGGCAATGTCTTCGAGCATCTCTTTGCGACGGTCGCCAAATCCTGGAGCTTTTACGGCAACAATTTTCAGTGAACCGCGAATTTTGTTCACCACAAGAGTTGCAAGAGCTTCTGTTTCAACGTCTTCTGCTACAATCAGCAACGGACGTCCTGTTTGAACCACCTTCTCAAGGATGGGAAGCAAATCCTTCATCACGCTAATTTTCTTGTCGTGGATAAGGATGTACGGATTTTCGTAAACGGCTTCCATTTTTTCGGCGTCGGTTATAAAGTAAGGTGAAATATAGCCGCGATCGAACTGCATACCTTCAACCACTTTCACGGTGGTTTCGATACCTTTTGCTTCCTCGATTGTGATAACTCCTTCTTTTTTTACCTTGCCCATTGCTTCGGCAATTAGTTTGCCGATCTGGATGTCGTTGTTGGCAGAAACCGAGGCCACCTGTTCTATTTTCTGGTTGCTGTCGCCAATCTCTCTCGATTGGGCTTTCAGGTTGATAATCACAGCCTGAACAGCTTTTTCCATCCCGCGTTTCAGATCCATTGGGTTGGCTCCGGCTGTAACGTTCTTTAAGCCAGCAGTAATCATTGCCTGTGCCAGAACTGTAGCTGTAGTTGTGCCATCACCAGCTAGATCGGCGGTTTTCGAAGCAACCTCTTTCAGCATTTGTGCTCCCATGTTCTCAACGCGATCTTTCAGTTCAACCTCTTTGGCAACTGTTACACCGTCTTTGGATACTATGGGCGAACCGTAAGTTTTATCAATAATCACGTTGCGGCCTTTAGGACCTAGCGTAACTTTAACCGCACCTGCCAATGCGTCAACACCTTTCTTTAAAGCATCGCGTGCTTCAAGTTCAAATATGATTTTCTTTGCCATTGTTACTTGTGTTTTTTGTTATGATAATTAAGTTATTCATTGTTATTAAATGATTGCAAGAATGTCTGATTCACGCATGATAAGATAATCCTTGCCTTCAATGCTGATTTCTGTTCCAGCATACTTGCCATACAAAACCAAATCGCCGGCTTTTACGGTCATAGGCTCATCTTTCTTGCCATTGCCAATGGCAACAACGGTTCCTTTTTGTGGTTTTTCCTTTGCGGTGTCGGGGATAATGATTCCTGCGGCTGTTTTTTGTTCAGGCGCAACAGGCTCAACCAATACTCTGTCGGCCAAAGGTTTAATGCTCACTTTTTCCATGTTTCAAATCAATTTTTATGTTTAACAAATTTAAATTTCGATTTCAGTCGGGTTTATTGTCATAATCTGTGCCAAACTCGGCTGCCCATCGCTGCTGTTTGAATTTCAAGTATACTATATAATTAAGATTATCAGGAAGATAACCAAAAGCATTTATCAAAACAAATTCGCATCTAATGCCAGATGGCATGAAAAAAGCAAATGGCTGCAAAAAAAATGTCAGAATAATGACATTCTGACATTCTGTAATTCGACAGCGGTCACTTGATTATTCTTCAACCGGTGGCAACTCAAAGTCTTGTATAGGTTGAACATTTCCAGCTTCGATCTGCTGCCTCAGTTCGGTGTCGGCAGCGCGTTGTATCTGGGTTCGAGGAATTACGAAAATGCTGAACAGACTGAGCGACATTAGTGCAATGGCAAGTGTCCATGTTGATTTCTCAAGAAAGTCGGCTGTTTTACGAACTCCCATGAATTGGTTGGAAGAGGCAAAATTGGAGGCCAGTCCACCTCCTTTTGAGTTTTGAACAAGCACAATCAGTGCCAGCAAAACACAAACAATCATTATCAGGACTGAAACAAGAACATATGCTCCCATGTATTTAAAGAATTACTTATTGTTAATTGTAACTACGTTCTTAATCTTTTCGATTTGAGCTGCAAAGTAACCACTTTTCTCAGGAATAACCAAACATAATCTCTCGTATATTCTGATGGCTTTATCGCGGTTGCCCTGTTGTAAAAAAAGTCGTGCCAAGGTTTCGCTCACAATAGTATCATCGTCGATTGTGCTGCGACGGGCATAGTCCTGCGGATTAAAAAATTCCGATTTTGTGCGCTGAATAGAGGGCTGCTCAGCAATAAACCTGTCGATCAAGTCTTGCCGGTTAATAGTTGCGCTTAGTTCCTGCGATGAGGATATTTCGTCAGGCGAATCTGTATGTTCAGTTAATGCTATGGAAAGCTCAGCGTTGACCGAAGTAACCGCTTCATCCGGAATAGCTGTTTCCTCAACATGTAGTGCAAGCGGCTCAATAGTTGATTCTGCGACAGGCAAGTGTGAATCGTTCTCGACAATTGGGTTCGCAATGGATATTTGGAGTTCATTATAAACTTTGGCGACCGAGTGATCAGTAGCCAAAACCATTTCGCTATCAAGTAGCTGTTTGAGTATTCGCCGGTTTCCGGCATAGGCCGAAGCAACGCCTAATTGTGAGGCGAAGGAAATGTGCTGCAGGTTTTTCAGATTGCAGGTATAGAGCATGTGAACAGAGGAACAGTATGGATATACCCGCAAAACATCGATCAACAGTACTGCTGTGGATGCATCAAGCAACTGCGGATTTCTGATTAGCGACTCAAAACTCTCACGGTTCATACTTTACCAGTTAACAACGGCACGGTTAAAGATATCCTGTACGAGCGCCTCATTGATCTGAGCGATTAAACTTTCCTCAACTGACGACAATGGCATATTGGAGTCATAATCTTCAAAACGGGAGAAGGTGGTTTCAAAATTTTGTTTTGAATCCAGGCGATTGGTAAACGTCACTCTTACAGAGATTGTAAGGCGGTTCAATGCTGCAATTTCGTTGCCGGTAATAGCAACAGGCATGGTGCGGTAATCGGTGATTGCTCCTTCAATTGAAAGATCTCCTGCTCGGGGCACGAGCGATAGCGCGGTTTTCGATGTGAATTTATCGCGCAGCGCATCGGTAAATAATTGCGACAATCTTGGTTGAACCAATGGGGCATTGTTTTGAAATTGCTGGATGCTTATTGTTTTTGTATCCGGAGAAATTGAGGCGCCGGTAAACGAATACACACCGCAACCCTGTAGTAGCAACAGCAATCCAAGAACAGCGAACAGGATAGAGGCGTTTTTAAATTTTGAGTCCATATTCTTTGATTTTTCTGTATAGCGTTCTTTCTGAGATTCCTAATTCCCGTGCCGCGCTTTTCCGTTTTCTGGCGTGCTTTTCGAGAGCCTTCCTGATGAGTTCCATCTCTCGTTTATCGAGCGAAAGCGACTCTTCAAGCACCTCTGAATCTTGAATTGAGTCGTCGGTTGATTCAAATGTGTGATGAATAGACACAGATCCTATTTCTTGCGAAAGCTCTTCCTTTTCGTTCATTATTCTGTGTAACGTGTTTGTGTTTTCTTGCGACCACTTTTCGGGAAGACTTCCGTTGTGAACAAGTTCGAATACGATCTTTTTCAGGTCAGTTAGATCACGGCGCATGTCAAAAAGTACTTTGTAAAGCAATTCCCTCTCGTTAAGCCCTTCTCTGTTCTGATTTTCGGTAGAATATAGCATAGGTAGCACGCGATGCTGGCTTTCGGGCAGATACTTATAGAGTTTTTCGGCGTTTATTAATCGCTCTTTTTCTATTATTGATATCTGCTCGGTGATGTTTTTTAATTGTCGCACGTTGCCTGTCCACCTGTAATTTACAAGCACTCGCGTAGCCTCTTCGTCAAGTTCAAGATGTGGGATCTTGTATCGTTCAGCAAAATCATGTGCAAACTTTCTGAAAAGCAGAATTATATCTTCTTTGCGTTCGCGCAATGGTGGTATATAAATAGGTACGCTGTTCAAACGGTAATAGAGATCCTGCCTGAACCTGCCAAGTTGAATCTGCTCGCTCAACTCAAGGTTAGTTGCAGCAACAATCCGAACGTTAGTTTTCTGAACCTTGGAGGAACCTACTTTGTAAAACTCGCCTGTTTCGAGTATTCGCAATAGCCGCACCTGTGTTGACTGTGGCAATTCTGCTACCTCGTCGAGGAATATCGTGCCTCCGTTTACTGCTTCAAAATAGCCTTTCCTGGCCTCATGAGCGCCGGTAAAAGACCCTTTCTCATGCCCAAACAACTCGGAATCAATTGTGCCTTCAGGTATTGCTCCACAGTTCACGGCAACATATTGCCCATGTTTGCGGACGCTAAGCTGGTGAATTATTTTTGGGAAAGCCTCTTTCCCCACTCCGCTTTCGCCGGTGATGAGTACTGAGAGATCGGTGGCAGCCACTTGCCTTGCAATGTCAATAGCACGATCGAGCAACGGCGATATGCCAATAATTCCAAAACGTTGTTTTATTGATTGAATATCCATATCATTCAATGCAGAAAACCTATTAACAGTCCTTTATATAAGTTGTTAGGTAACCAAAATGCAAAGTTAAGCTAAATTGCCGATCTTTTGATAATTTATCCCAGTTTAAGCATTTGACAAAGCTTAAACACTTAATCGGGGTTACCCTCAAGGAATCAACAGTTCAGCCCTAACGGACTTTCTATTGATTAATTCGGGTTTATCCGGATGTTGTCAAATCGTTTGATTTGAAACCTTCAAGGGCGATAATTATTTTGCAGGACAAATTTTTTCGATTAATTCTACCAGGCGTGCAGCGTATCCCATTTCGTTGTCGTACCAGGCAACAACTTTCACCATATTGCTTTTCCTTCCTAATACGGCTGTAAGGCCGGCGTCGAAAACTGCCGAATGCCTGTTTCCGATTACATCTACCGAAACAATCGGGTCTTCTGTATATTGCAATATGCCCTTATAGCGCGATTCGGCAGCTTGTTTAAAAGCCTCATTGACTTCCGTGATGCTTGTAGACCGCTGCACAGTACAGGTAAAATCGGTGAGCGAGCCATCCTGAACCGGCACACGTATTCCTGCGCCACCCAGAACCCCTTTCAGGTGAGGAAAAATTTTTGTGGCTGCCTTAGCCGCACCTGTAGTTGTTGGGATGATTGAAAAGGCTGCTGCTCTGCCGCGTCGCCAATCTTTGTGTGGGCCATCAATAAGGTTCTGATCGCGGGTGTAGCTATGCACCGTTGTTATGAACCCCTCCTTTATTTGCCATAGTTCGTCAATAAGCTGGATTAGAGGCGCTACGCAGTTGGTGGTGCAGGAAGCGTTTGAGAGAATCCTGTCATCGGACGTAATGATGTGGTCGTTAACACCTAATACAATATATTTAATCTCTTCTGTTTCGTTTCTTGCAGGAGCCGATATGATTACTTTGCCGGCGCCGGCATCAAGATGCTTGCAGGCATCCGCGGGCGATGTAAATTGACCCGTGGCTTCAATAACAACATCAATGTCGAGCGAGCCCCAGTCAATACCGCCAGGAAGCGGCTCACTAAAAATACGTATGGGTTTTCCATCAATAAACAGGGTGTGATTATCTGAATGTATTGCAGCCGGGAAAAGTCCGTGAACAGAGTCGTACTTAAGTAAATGTGCAAGATTTGCAGGACTTGCCAGGTCGTTGATTGCCAAAAGCTCCATATTCCCGTTTCCTTGCATCGCCCTGCAGGTGATACGTCCGACTCGTCCGAACCCATTAATAGCAACCCCAACCTTCTTCATTTTATTAAACTGTTTGAAAAGCGTTTGTTATCGTTGTTCCGAAGACTGGCGCAAAAGTAGAAAATGAAATTTGATGCCGGAATGAAAATAATAATATCTTTGACCCGTTTTAACCTGAAAAATCAATTAAATCAAATAATAACACAATGAAGCACATCAAAGGTTACATCGAAAGCAACAAAGAACGTTTTCTGCAAGAATTATTCGGACTTATCCGAATACCATCAGTCAGCTCAATGAGCGACCATAAACCCGACATGATTCAGGCAGCCGAGTATTGGAAACAATCTTTGCTCGACGCCGGAGCCGATAAGGCTGAAGTAATAGCAACACCTGGTAATCCGGTGGTATACGGCGAGAAGATCATTGATCCGAAACTGCCTACTATTCTTGTTTATGGCCATTATGATGTTATGCCGGTTGATCCAATCGATAAATGGACATCGCCGCCATTCGAACCAGTTGTTAGAGATGAAAAGATATATGCGCGTGGAGCCGACGACGACAAAGGGCAGGGATTCATGCATACAAAAGCATTCGAAGCGATGGTTAAAACCAACAGCCTTCCCTGTAATGTAAAATTTATGATCGAAGGAGAGGAAGAGATCGGTTCGCCAAATATGAGTAAATTTTGCGAACAGAACAAAGAGATGCTCAAAGCCGACATTATTCTTGTTTCAGATACCGGAATGATTGCTCAGGATATTCCATCTATCACGGTTGGGCTTCGCGGCCTGAGTTACGTTGAGGTAGAAGTTACGGGTCCGAACCGCGACCTGCATTCTGGTTTGTTTGGTGGCGCAGTTGCAAATCCGGCCAACATCCTTGCTAAGATGATAGCTTCGCTCCTTGATGAGAAAAACAGAATCACGATTCCAGGATTCTACAATGATGTAGAAGTGGTTAATCTCGAGGAACGAGCCGAAATGGCCAAGGCCCCATTTAACCTTGATGAATATAAAAAAGCAATCGACATCGGTGAGGTTTGGGGCGAAGAGGGATACAGCACCATGGAACGTACTGGAATCAGACCCACCCTCGATGTAAACGGTATCTGGGGCGGATATACCGGCGAAGGGGCAAAGACTGTGCTGCCTTCTAAAGCGTATGCAAAAATCTCAATGCGTCTTGTGCCTCATCAGGATAATAAAAAGATCAGTGAGCTTTTTGCACAACATTTCAAAGCTATAGCTCCTCCCTACGTAAAAGTTGATGTGAAAGTATTGCATGGAGGTCAGGCTTATGTGGCTCCTACAAACACAATAGCATATAGTGCGGCAAGTTTAGCCTATGAAGCAACATTTGGGAAAAAACCAGTTCCTGTGCGCAGCGGCGGAAGCATCCCGATCATATCAACTTTTGAACAGGTTCTGGGAATCAAATCAATCCTGATGGGATTTGGCCTGGAATCTGATGCAATCCATTCTCCCAACGAGAATTATCCACTATTCAATTTCTACAAAGGAATTGAAACCATTCCATACTTCTATCACTACTTCACCGAGCTATCAGCGAAATAGTCACCATATAGTTGAGAACTTTCTGAAAAGAGGCTGTCCGAAGGGGCAGCCTTTTCTTGTTTTCAGTGTAGCAACACCATAGAAGTGCTTGTTGATTATTTCATACAATTTTGAATGTTGCTGATCCATTTGCAATAACCGGGATTTAGTGTGTTTTGAATCTGGTAATGTGTATGTTATTTCCTGACTTCGTCACTCAAAATTTTTCAATTTTTTAACTTTCTGAGAAACATACTGAGAATTTTGCAACACCCAAATTTGAGAAATAAACACTGATGTACAGTGCTTTATGTGGGTGTTGCAAAAAAGTGCCGAAAACAGGGGAATTCTATAGAATGAATTATCTGCTCTCAATCATTTGCTCACTCAGTTGCCATAATCTATCGGCCAAATCCTTTCGATAAGACAACTTTGAAGAAGGCCTTAGTTTTTTCCGAACAAAATATTTTCCTGTTATTGTAGGATTCTCCATTTGGGTTGCCAAATAAATAATTGTTTCGGCGCCTTTTTCGGGAGTTAGGAAAAAAGGCTGAAGAATTCTTTTTATCCATTTCCCAAAACCTGTATCCCTGTTTACGCCAAGTTGGGTTGCCACCGCTCCGGGGTGCACGCAGTTTACAGTTACAGTACTGTTTTTAAGCTTTTCGGCAAGAGAGTAGGTAAAAAGTACATTTGCAAGCTTTGATTGGGCATATGCACGCCAAAAAGAATAATTTTTTGAAAGATTAACATCGTCAAAATATATTTTTCCGATTTTATGAGCTCCTGAGGATACATTTATGATTCGTGCATTACCCGCTGCCTCCAAAAGTGGCAGAAGCTCTGTGGTAAGAAGAAAGTGACCAATATGATTTACCCCAAACTGCAATTCAAAGCCATCTGAAGTGATATTGTAACCGGGCAGAATTACTCCTGCATTGTTTATCAAAACATCTAACCTAGGGTATCGGCTTTTAAACGCTGCTGTGAATTCCCTGATGTTTGATAGTGAACCCAAATCACATATCATAAGCTCAACGTTTTGGTTTAATGAAGCCTTCATTACCTCTTGCAGGGCAATTTGGCCCCTATCCTTATTTCTGCATAGCATAACGACTTTTGCACCTGTTTTTGCCAGATTAATGGCAGTTGCCTTTCCTATTCCGGAGTTTGCCCCGGTTATTAGAACTATGCTGTCTTTATTCATAATTTAAAATCATGGTTATGGTTTATAAAAAGTCTATCAAGTCTGAAATTTTCTGCTATTTGTTTTGCGATTATTCATCATCTAGGTTATTAACACTGTTGTGAGGCAAAAGTTTTGTTTACAGAAGAGTGAATAAATTTTAAAGCTTATCCATTATTGTGCAATTAAAATGTAATCTTACGAATTTAATTATTTGGATTTGAAAAAATCATACTGATTTTCGATTCATAAATAGTGGTGTGCTTGCATAAAAAGAACATAATTCTTAATATACAAGCACGGCTAAAATCTATCAAGCGAATTTAGTCCACCCTTGATTAAAAAGTTTTAGGTTGAAACGAGCATGTTTTTGCAAAAACACAAACAAGAGTGAACCGAGTTTACGAGCTCGGCGAAGCTAAAATTCATCATGCGAGTTCCCTGCCTGCAGCAGGCAGGCATCCGACCTGAATAAACAAATTGTTTACGGATGAATAGAAAGTATTAAATTTGGCCGAATAAATCCAATTTCATCATGGGTATCGTGTTAGCAATTTCCGTAATTATTATTTGGGCAGCACATCTGGGTTACATGTTAATTTTCGTGGAAGTTGCCTTTGACAACCCCTGGATGTACCTGCACCTATTGATCCAAACTTATTTATATACAGGGCTTTTCATTACGGGGCATGATGCCATGCACGGAAACATTCACCCTTCAAAAAAGATAAACCAAATATTGGGCAACATTTCAGTTGCCCTTTTTGCAGGCATGTCGTACAAAATGCTAAGAAAAAATCACGGCTTGCATCATAAATATCCTGCATCTGAAAATGATCCTGACTTTTATGTGAAATCGCAAAATTTCTTTGTCTGGTGGGCTGTGTTTTTGTGGCGTTATGTTACTGTTATGCAATTTGTGGTCATGGCTGTCATTTACAATGTACAGGTGCACTTGCTTAAGCTCGAGAGCACCACTGTATTGCTTTTCTGGGCGCTCCCTGCCATTTTTGGCACCTTACAACTTTTCTGGGTTGGGGTTTACTGGCCCCACAAGCCTCCGCATTTTTCTGAGATGGGTCCACACAAGGCCCGTACGCAGAAAAAAAATCATCTCTGGGCCCTCATCAGTTGCTACTTTTTTGGCTACCACCGTGAGCACCACCAAAGCCCGGGTACTGCCTGGTGGCAGCTTCATAAGAGCAAGGGTTAAACATCACAAGATATCTTTCACGTTATGAAAATTTGTCGGCAAACCGCCCGTATGCAAAAACAGCACCTTTGAGCAGCGTTCAATCTCCTGTTTTTCGGATGGGACAACGCTTTTCAAAATTTAACGTTGATAATTTTCATCCGCAAATAAATTGTTTTTGATTTGTCAGATGCCTGCCTGCCACATGCAGAGAACTCGCATGATGAATTTTGGCTTCACCGAGCTATCAGCAAAATAGTCACCATTTAGTTGAGTGCTTTCTAGTAAGAGGCTGTCCGAAGGGGGCGGTCTCTTTTATTTTAATGAGTTAATCCCGAATTAATCAATAGAAAGTCCGTTAGGTCTGAACTATTGATTTCATAAGTGTCTGGGTTTAATTATTCTTAGTCTGAGAGTTGGTATTAAGAATAGGACCGTTTCTTTGTAGCACAAAAAACATTGAGCCTGGAAGTTTTCATCCCAGGCTCAATGTTGCAAGTAGTTTGGAAATATAGCTATTAATTTACAAGTGCCCTGAATTCAGGGTTATTGATGAAGCGGATAAATTCGCGGTCGTTTACAGCTATTCTCTTGAAGGCTGAATCAGCGGCAATTGCTTTTGATAGATGAGCAATCACAGCTGCGCCATCGTTAGTGCGAGCTGCAATAATGGCTTGCAGATAGAGAGTATTGGCAGTTTCCGGAGCGCATTTTACATTCTGATTTGCACCTAACAGGTTGCCAGCAAGTAATTGTGCCAGTGCAACATTGTAGTTGCAGGTTACACCACTGAAGTAGGTTAATGCACGGTTGTAATCGCCTTTTACAATTTGAATGAGACCCAAATTGTAGTTTACATCTGCTCCAAGGCGGCGGGCATCGGCAAAATGGGTTTCAGCCTGTCGGAAATTTTTGCTTCTCGATTCTAATATTCCCATATTTGTTAATACCTCAACCTTTCCGGCGCCAAGCTCCATTGCCCTTCTTAAAAGTCTGCCTGCTTCAGAGTAGTTGCCTCTGTTGAGCTCAATTACAGCAGCATTGTTATAGGCTTTGTAACCGCCAGGGAACAGATTTATGGCATTCTTGTAGATGCTGAGTTGAACAGCTTGATCCTGCGTAAGCGTTGCAGCGTGAAGCAGTTCGGCTTCAGTAAGTTTGCCTGGATCGGTTGTGGCAAGCTTTGCGATCTCATCATCGGTTCTCTTGGGTTCAAAAGCGGTAACGGTAATTAATACACGACGAAGCGGAGGAAGAATGTCCTCTTCAATTTCCTTATACACGATGGTCATGTTTCGGATTTCCTGTTCGCGTTTCTGTATATCTGGTTGCGAGTTCACAACGTTAATGATGATGTTTTTGTCAGGAATATCTGAAGCCTGCACTGCTTTCATAAAACCATTCCAATCCTCGCCCAGAGCTTTCACAATGTAATTGACATCGCTCTGAACATCAGCTATTTTAACAAGACTATTGCGTTCGCGAACCAGGCGTCTGAGCATGTCGTGAGTATAGGTTAAGCCTGTTTGCGCACGGCGCTCCGACAATCCCTGGTTGAATCTTTCCTCGCCTTCAGGCGATGCCCATGCATCAATTCTTATATCGCGGATTTTCCATCCCCTGCGAACAAAATCTTCGAGTTCGCGAATGGCCTGGCGAGCCTCAGCAGTACGGTTCAACGGAAGATTCAAGTTGAGATTATGCAGATTAACCTGGAAATAGATTGTAGCATCCTCGCTAACAAAGGTTTCCTTTACATAGCCGGTTTCGGTTTTTACCGGTTTTTCATCATGAACAATCCGAGTGGAAGTGATGATAACTCCATCAGCCAGTTTCCGGTAAGGACCATCAACGTACGTTTCATTTGCTTTAACATCGGCTACAGTCATTCCTGACTTTACCGGTTCGCGTGGCTGAAACACAACCGGGGCAACAACAAGCTCAGAAACAGCCATTTCAGGTTTATAAGGGAATGTTGCAGTATAGGTAAAGGTTCCACCTTCTCTCATATTAATGACCTGTCCATCTCCAACAACATCTTCTCCAATCAGGTTGATTGGTTTTAACACGTGTTCGCCACCGTCCCACCTTAAAACCGGCTGGAAGACCATTGCAGCTCCTTTGTGGAAATATTTTTCCGGAACAACACCTTTGATTGTTACGCGTACTGAGTCGCCATGCCTCTCAAGTACTTCAGGTGTGGTAGTTAACTGAATAGTGTTAAAGTTCTGAATCATCGAGCTTAGATCAACTCGCGGAAGAAATTTGTAGGTGATTCCAATCGCAGTAGGACCATACATATCGTTGTTTTCCGCAACCCAGCAATCCATTGCATCGGTGAAAGTAAACCGCAGAGAGGATTCGAGAGTTACATCCCATCTTTCGGCAATGGAATACTCTATTCCAAGGCCTACCGGTAAAACGGCAACCAGGGCACGATCGCCAAATCCTATGCCGTTAATTCCAAAGTCAGGGAAGTAGTTCAAATGCGTGGGTGCATCTGTCGAAATTGTTTTTGTTGCTGATCGGCCATGAAATTGCCCGATGCCTCCAAAACCGTACAAATCAAATTTGCGATCGGGATTACTTCTGATCAGATTCAGAAGGCTGATGGTAGCATTAATGTTGTACTCAAACAAATTCCCCTCAGTGTAGGCATCTTTATCGGCATGCTCGGCATTGTAACCAGCATACATCAATTGGCCACGTAACCCGAACAACGGGGAGAATTGTCTTCCAAAGTATACTCCACCCATAATTCCCCACTGGTCAGGAGATTGGTAAAAGCGGTTTTCGTTTAGATCGCCAAAATATTGATTAAAACCCAAATGGCCGTTTATAAACCAATAGGGAGTGAATGTGCCGGCTGGCGCTTTGGCATCATCCTTGGCTTCCTGCGCATTAGCCTGAAAAGCAAAGATCAGGATTAACACAATGGTCAATGTCTTTAGTAGATTGTAAAACGTCTTCATAATTATTAAGGTTTAATTGTGGATTTGTTTGTGTCCATAAGGTGCAAATATAAAATATACTTTCCAATTACAAGCGTTTGCCAAAAAAAATTACACTACGGTTACAATTAAGCGTATTTATTTGCTGGCATTAACAAAAATCTGAGGACAAAAAATTTAAGTGAGATAATTTGAGTTGCATAATAAGCATTTAATGTTTGTTTTTCAACAATAAATTAATGATTTGCCACATAACGATTCCTGCGCTCACCGCTACATTCAGGGAGTGTTTTGTGCCAAATTGCGGAATTTCTATAACCCCATCGCATGCATCTACTATTGCCTGATCCACTCCATGTACCTCGTTTCCTAAAACCAGGGCGATGTTTGAGGCTTCTCCTGGAAGCGCGAAGCGATCGAGGTGGATGCTTCGTTCGGTTTGTTCTACCGCATAGATAATAAAGCCAGAACTACGTAAATGGTTGATAGCTTGAATGGTTGTTTCAAAGAAAATCCAATCCACCGATTCCGTGGCACCCAGAGCAGTTTTATTTATCTCCCGGCAGGGTGGAGTAGCTGTGATACCGCATAAGTATAGTGCTTTTGCTCTGAACGCATCGGCGGTGCGAAACACAGCGCCAATGTTATACCTGCTTCTGAGGTTATCAAGTACAATCACAATGGGAAATTTCTCAACAACTCGGTATTCGTCGATTGTAAGCCTACTCAACTCTGATAGTGATAGTTTCCTCATTTTATCATATTGCTATTCTACCATCTGGCTACTTGCCAATACCTGTTTCTAATGGTAATCAATGCTTCAGAGGTTATATTTTCGCGATAAATGCGTACCATGTCTTTTACTCCGCTGTCCTGGTAGATAAATCCTAATGCGCCATCGAAATGGAAACAAGCCGGGTCAAATCTTACCTCTTTTGTGATTTGCTTAAACTCTTCCCAATCAATTTGTTTGGGTATCATAAAGTAAGCATGATGCTCAGTCGCAGGATCAAGATAGAGCCCTTCGCCGAGTGGCTGCAGTAAGAAGAATTTACGGAGCTTGATCATAACCATTTCTTTGGTGATGGTCTTGAATTTACGCCTGAATGTGATTCCTTCGTCCATATAAAGCTGCTGTAGCCTGCTAATGGTATTGTAATCTTTTAAATATCTGAGTCTTATCATTTGAGCTGTAGTGCCATGCAAAGTGAGGTTTCCGGTTGCTGCATCAAACTGGCTTGTTACTTGAGGTCGGATCGACTGTGTGGCTCGCGTAATTGTTTCGAACGAAAAGTAGCCATTTAGCACGCAATACAAATAGCGGGGAATAACTTTACGATAACGTTCGTCGTAATAATACCCAAAATAGGGCGCTGTGGATTCGAGTACGCAGGTGTTTGGAGCAATTAAGCCAGTATCAAGGCATGAAAGTGGCTCTTCCTTGATAATCCCTCCGAAGCGTTCGATAGGTTGTGTGTTTTTCATATATTGGCTGGTTTGTGTGGGTCAAAGATACAACACTCCAAAGCAATAAAATCATGACTTGCTTAATACGGAGGCCGTTAGAAAGTTGAGAGATTATCTATGGCATCAACGATTAAATGGATCTCGGCTGGATCTATTCCATGTTTGATCAACAACGACTTATCCTCTTCAAAATCAACGATGAATTGGATTCGTTTCCCGGGTGATTTATTAATACTTTTTCGATAACATTCAACAGCCTCTTTCCGGCGTCCCAGGCACCAGTAAACATGTCCCATGTTCATGTAGTCGAACCTGTTAGGCTCATCATCAGTTAAAAATTTGTAGCGTTGCAGAGCTTCCTTCAGCCGGCCTGTGGCAAACATGCACCATGCCAGGGGCCGGTTCAGGGTTCTATCGCCGGGAAACTCAATTTCGAGCCTGAGGAAATGGTTTAACGCATCGCTATAGTTTGCCATTTTTAACAGGCAGTAACCAATTTCCATTTGAACCGGCATGTTGCCGGGGGCTATTATCGCTGCCTCCTGGTAATAGTCAAGGCTATTTTGGTATTGCCCAAGTTTCATATAGCATTGTGCTATTTTCCTCAGATTCCACAGTCGGTTCCGATCATATAGCTCAGCCTTTCTATAATACTGCAAGGCTGTTTCTGTTTTTCCAAGTTTTTCGGAGCAGTAACCTGCCTTTTCGAATAATTCCTGCGAGGGTTGCCTTTCGTCGATAATTCGTTGATATAGAATCATTGCATCGCTGAAATGGTCGTTATCAAGATAAAAATCGGCAAGAATACGCCATGCTTCGCTGTTTGAAAAAAAATCATTGAATGATTGTTTGTTATGAAAATCAAGCGGTGTTAGAAATGGGTCGTCAAATTCATGCTTAAAAGGATGAAGCTTGAAAAAGCGATAAAGATCCTGTATGTAACGGGTAGTTATACTACTCCAGATGAATCGGGAATTAAGCAGTTGCTCTTCTTTCATCATCGAGGTCATTCCTTCCACCTCGGCCGAAAACATCCGGATTATCATCTCCTTTTGTGGTTTGGGCATATTTTCGATACTCAAACAAAAAGAATATTTATCGGAGTTGCACATATAGGTGGAGTGCTCTAAACCTTCTGCCAGGGCCTCTTTGAAATGTTGCTCCTCACCCTCAAGTGTTTCGGAAAGTAGAGGATGTTCTCTGTAAAAGGGAAGCAACCAGTTGCTTGTCTCATTAAAAAAATCAAATCTCTTAAGATGGGCGAAAGCTCCCATAAGCACATCAATCCCTTCGAGCTGCATTCGCGAAACCTCTTCTAATTTCCTGATCAGATCGGGCGAGTCGTTTAACATTGTTCGCCAGTCAGGATTTTTATCCTGGGAAATGTTTTTGGGATCAAATTGGGTTAATCCAAGCTTTTCTTCCATGCCATGTGCGCTCTTCACAATGTCGGGAATGATCTCTTCTCTGAATTTTCTTGTAATTTTTTCAGTGTCTTTGGCTCTTAAAAGCTGAATTATGATTTCAATAACCTCTTTTTCAAGTTTGTCGTCTCCCATTTTGATTCTCAGTCTATTTGTAATCGAGGGATACGATTGTAACCGCGTGTCGTAGCGATAAAGTGCAAGAATTAATCCTGTAAGTGCTCTTTGCGACAATTGTATTATACCACTTTCGTGTATTTCTAACAAAATTTCGAAGCGCCGCTGATCGAAACCTTTCAAAAGCCCAAGAGTTAATGCGCTGATAATAAGGCATTTTTCATGCCAAAAAATGCTCTCGGAGTCAATTAGTTTTCGTAGAATCAACGAATCATGATCGCTTAGTTTATCGCAGAGCCAGATCCAATTAAAATAATTTCTAAGTAAAGTCTGGCGGTTCGGTGAATCGCTGGTTGAATTTTTTGCCAGTTGTTCCAGGTCAGGATAGTTGATCTCCTGAGACCAATTAATAAGATTTCTTTCGCCTAAATCACTGATATTTTGCATGAGCTGCCTTGAAGTTCGGTCAAGCTCCTTTTTGATGGAAAATATCTGCATCCCGCTTTGCTCCAGCAACTTGTGCCTGATTATGTCGGAATATTCGTATAAATCGCAAATCAAGTTATTGTATACATCCTTTTGCTTTGGGTCGGCAACTCCAAGCAATGTATATTTGAGAAGATTTTGGTATGTGTTGCTCAACTCGCTAAGTTCCATTCTGTACGTCCATAGCCCGGGCGAGTGGCATTGCTTTTCCAGGAGTCTGATTGCATCAGCAATCCGAAAATTGCCTATATGATCATAGATTTCTTTGAAAATCTTTTCGATATCTGTTTTTTGAATCATAACATCAAATTCACGTTGCAGCACAAGCGTGCGAAACCAAAGGTTGGCATCAAAAATCGTGCTGAGCATTGATCTGGCAGACTCCTGCAAAAATAAGGAAAACGAAAATAATTTTTGATGGCGCTGGCATTATCATGGTTGTACACCGATAGAACTGGCTGTTTTTTCACAAAAATTGTATGCATGCACTTATTGTTACACAGATGTCACAGCCAGCGCAGCCAGAAAAAATAACAGAAATAAACAATTACACCGGCTATACTCCGGGGTCATGAACAAAAAATCGTTTTTGAATGTTTATTCCATAAACTAAAAACGTTAAACAATATGGAAAAACCTGCATCCACCGTTTATGGTATTCATCCACCGCTTTCAAGGCGCTGGAGCCCGCGCGCATTTTCTTCACGACCAATCGAAAAGGAGAAACTTCAACGTCTTTTTGAAGCAGGGCGTTGGGCTCCGTCGAGTTATAACCAACAGGAATGGCGCTTCATTATTGGTTTCAGAGGCGATGAAACGCATCAGAAGTTGTTTGGAACGCTTGTAGAATTCAATCAGCTTTGGGCTGGAAAAGCTCCGGTACTGATATTAGCTTGCGGACAGCACACAAGCCCTGGTAACAGTATTCACGACTCCATTTTTTCGTACGACGTGGGACAAGCTGTTGCGATGCTTACCATTCAGGCAACAAGCGAAGATCTATTTGTACACCAAATGAGTGGTTTCGATAAGGATAAAGCTGCTGAACTGTTTGAACTACCCGATAACGTCGAGCCTCTTACAATTTTGACCATCGGTTATCCGGGAGATATTTCCGATTTGCATCCTGACCTCCAACCTATGGAAAAATCGGTGCGCGTTCGAGAAAATTTCGATAATTTTGTCTTCACCGGAAAATACGGACAACCTTCAGGATTGTACTGAGAGAACATTTAACTTCTTGTAAGTCGGGTTGTCGCGTACTGGTTAATTAAGGTGGGTTCTAAAAATTCATTTTTCCGACTTTTTTCATAACAGCAGTCACAAATTTCAAAAAAATCGTAGAACCCATTAACGACTTTTTCAAAATCGCAGATAAATTACAACAACTTTTTTATTATTGAATCATAAAATTATACTTTTTTTACTTTTTTATCTATCTGTCTGTCTATTTGCTATTTAACTGTTAAAATATTTAGCCGAACAACCTGTTCATATCGAAACAGGTTATAAGTCAGGTTAATCAACCCGATTATTCCGCTTGCTCGTGCAATTCCAACAGATTTTACTGTTAGTCCGTTCATGCTTTGCTCCATAAATCCG
>CAYGGZ010000032.1:0-25199 GCA_964349765.1 uncultured Bacteroidales bacterium | reverse complement strand
TGTCGGTAAAAGGAAATGTATCGGTCAGATGTTCCGCCCCTATCGGGGCGGGCGGATTTGTGTAACAAGCGGTCATACACCATGGGGTTTTAGTGGTAAATCAAGTGTTTTAGCTCGCAACAGGTTCGTAGCAGTAGATACAGTAATAACTCCGAAATCCCCTACAGCGCATACCGCCGACCGGTTGCGAGAGGTTCTAATCCTGAGTTCTAATTTATCTCAGATTATGCATTTGACAATTGGAGTCAAAATGTAAACCGATGTATTCCGGCTGTGAAATCCTTATTTAGAATCGAAAGCAACCTCTGGTAGTCGCCTGTGTTTCCAACGAAATCAATATTATTTGTATCTAACATAACTATACGGGTGTCGGGAAGCGTTTTCAGATATTGCATATAGCCATCCTGTAATTTTTCGAGATAGCTGTCGGCAATGTTTTTTTCATAATCCCTTCCCCTTCGGCGTATGTTTGATTGAAGTCTGTCGACATTCAAATGCAGATAAATCAGTATATCGGGTTTTGGAATAGTACCGATGATGATATTAAAAAGTTTTGAGAAGAGTGAATACTCATCTGCTGCAAGGGTTTTACGTGCGAAGATCAGCGATTTGCTAAGGAAATAATCTGCTACAACGCAAGTGTTAAACAAATCAGGGTTAGCGGTGTGATCTTTGAGTTGCTGGTATCTCGAAGCCAAAAAAGAGAGTTCCAGCGGGAAAGCGTATTTCGAAGGATCTTCATAAAACCGTGGTAAAAACGGGTTATCTGCAAATTGTTCAAGCACAAGCTTTCCGTTGTATTCTTCGGCCAACATTTCGGCCAGGGATGTTTTTCCTGCACCAATGTTTCCTTCTATGCAAATATATTGGTATTTCATTGTGTTATCTGTTGAGCATTTTTTTGGTCGTTTTTCCCAGTGCTACTACATTACCGTTGTCGGGGCATCTAAGTAGCAATTCTTTAACCGTTTTACCAGTTGACGGGTGGATAATATCGGGATTAATCTCGTTTAACGGTTCCAGTGCAAACCGCCGTAAATGCAACCGTGGATGCGGTATCTGAACTTCAGGCGTATTAACTATCATGTTTCCATACAATAAGATGTCAATATCAATTGTACGGCTACTGTAACCTAATCCGTCACGAGTGCGTCCAAGTGTTGATTCTACTGAAAGAATGCATCGTAATAAAGCTACGGGTGAAAGTGAAGTTTCAATCATTAATACCTGATTAAGGAATGGTGTGCTATCGGAAAATCCCCATGGATCGGTTTCATAAACCGAAGATAAGTACAGGATCTTACCGCAGTGTGCACCTATTTGCTCAATTGCCTGCCCGAGAAGTTTCTCCCGCTGCCCACGATTGCTTCCGAGAAGTAGATAGCTTTGAACGGTCATTGTTCGGTTTAAAACCGCCAAAATTACAATTTTAGCCATTATACACTTTGTAGTATTGGCTTGGATAATAATAATGGTTGTTGTAAATTCGAAGTTTCGTTGTAATTAATTTTAAGACTTCATAATCAATCATTAAACAAACCTTACACGTATGAAACAGTTTTTTAAATTCATGTTTGCCTCTGTTTTGGGCTGCATGATTTCGGGAGTAATCCTCTTCTTAATTGCGATTGGGATTGTGGCCTCATTAGCCGCGCTAACAGATCCCCCTACGGTGGTAAAACCGAACTCAGTATTAATTATCAATCTTGATGGGCCTATCACCGAACGTACCTCGAAGGACCCCTTTGCCACAGGTGGTTTTGGTGGTTTTCAAACCAATCCTGGGTTGAACGACATTCTCAACAACATTCAAAAAGCTGCTACCGACCCCAACATTAAAGGCATATTGCTTGAGTCAACTATTGTTCCAGCCTCATTCACCACGCTTTCGGAAATCAGGAGGGAATTGGCCAGGTTTCGGGAAAGCGGAAAATTTCTCATTGCCTATGGCGATTACTACCCACAAAACACATACTATCTGGCGTCGGTAGCCGAACGAGTATATGTGCATCCCGAAGGCGATGTAAGCCTGCGAGGGTTGCATTTACAGATGGTGTTTCTGAAAGGCTTACTCGAAAAACTTGATATCGAAACCCAGGTAATTCGCTATGGAAAGTATAAAAGCGCTGCCGAACCACTGACCAGGGAGGATCTAAGTATGGAGAACAGACTGCAGATTACTGAGTACGCCAACACTTTATGGAATGGGATAAAGACCGACATTGCCGATTCGCGGGGGATAACGGCTGAAGAGGTCAATCGCCTTGCCGAAGGCTTTTTAATTGTTGATCCAAAAAAAGCTTTGGAATACAAATTAGTAGATGGTCTAAAATACAGGGATGAAGTGCTAACCGACCTACGGCAGCGATTGGGTATCGCACAGGATGCCGAAATTAACAAGATTGAACTGGCAAAATACACAAAGGCTCCCGTAATCCGCGACAACCCACGGTTATCAAGAAACAAAGTTGCTGTGATTTACGCTCAGGGCAATATTGTCACCGGCGAAGGTGATGAGCAAATTATTGGGTCCGACTGTATATCGAAAGCTATCAGGGAAGCCCGCGAGGATAAGGATGTAAAAGCTATAGTGTTGCGCATCAATTCAGGTGGTGGAAGTGCCCTCGCCTCGGATGTAATCCTGCGCGAAGTAATGCTTGCCAGGCAAGAAAAACCGATTGTAGCCTCAATGGGAGCAATGGCTGCGTCCGGAGGCTATTACATTGCCAGCAGAGCCACTAAAATTATTGCTAATCCATCAACACTCACCGGTTCCATTGGGGTAATCGGACTGATACCGAATATGGAAAACTTCTTCAACAACAAGTTAGGCATCGCCTTCGATGATGTTAAAACCAACACCTATGCCGACTTTCCGCCTGTTGACCGTGCTATGCGCCCTGATGAGATCAAAATCATGGAAAATATGGTTGATAGAATTTATACAACATTCATAACTCATGTTGCCGAAGCGCGGGGATTGACTACTGCACAGGTAGATGAAATTGGTCAGGGACGAATATGGTCGGGAGTTGATGCTAAACGTATAGGCTTGATTGATGATTTGGGAGGGTTGGAAGATGCCATCCGGATTGCAGCCGAATTAGCAGGAGTGGGCGAAGATTTCAGGGTTACCGAACTTCCCGTACAAAAAGAACTTATCGAGCTACTATTAGAGGATTTTCAGGGAGGAATGGTGCAGAGAGTAATCGAAAACAAGTTGGGCGAAAATTACCGGTTCTATCAGTATCTTCAGAATGCGGCTTCGTTCCGTGGAATTCAGGCCAGAATACCATTCGAAATTGAAATCAACTGACCACCAGATTTTGTTATGCCTTAGATTTTAAGTTAATCACGCACCTGTCAGTTCAAATAGCAGACAGGTGTTTTTTTTCAGGCTTACGGTTGCGACTGCTATGGCCAACCAAACCCGAGTTAATCAATAGAAAGTCCGTTAGGGCTGAACAAACACTTATTCGGGATTCAGCGCAAATTCTATTGCGCTGATTACAAACGCTTATTCGGGACTAAAAAGATTGCAACCAACCTGTTCTGATAGCTGTTCTCGCAGAATCGGAAAGCGAAAAATTGTAATCGTACAAAGCCGCTTCCCAGTCGCCATACATGGCGTTGGGAAGCACAATGTAACGGTTTCCGAACCGATAGCTCAAGCTATCGGTTACTTCTGCACGGCGGTTAGGTGTGAGATTCTCAAAAATCTCAGAAAAGTCGGCAAGATTATCGCCGATAAGCATTGTGATGTGATAATATTTTGAGATAGCTGCCCGACGATTTGCTTTACTTGCCTCTGCTGTGCGGAAAAACATGTGATTTTCCAGAACATCAGGAAATCCCAGTTCCGTCAGATTACGCATTGTGGCCTCCTTTAGGTGCGCTTTGCGGTTTGTAACGTAAAATATTCTGATCCCAAACTGCTTAGCAAAATTCAGAAACTCAATTGCTCCTGGCACGGCTTCTGCTTTTCCGAGTTCGCACCATTCGTCCCAGAATTCAGGATATGTGGTTCCTTCAAGAATGCCGCGAGCGCTGTGCGGACTGTTGTCGAGGATGGTTTCGTCAATATCAACTATGATGGCTCGTGGCAAGATAACTTTGTTATTGTTTAGGTCGGCATCGAGCATTGCACGGGCGGCATTAAAAGCCTGATGGCATAAAGCCTGGTACTCTGCTGCCCACTGCTGAAAAAGGGTTGCCATAACCGCCTGCTGGCTGAGTACATGAACTGGAGGCGCTGGTGGATACAATGTGTCTGCCCGGTGTATGGCTGAATCCTTTGGCAGAGTGTCAGTAACATCAGTTGTATCATCGGGAGTGCGTAGAAATTTGCAGGAGGCCGCAAGGAGTAATATTATGATCAATCCGGCGTAACTAAAAGGTTTTGTGCTAAGCATTTGTTGTGTGTATTTAAAATTGGAGAAGAATTGGGTGTGCAAATGTAATTCTTAATGCTGAGTTAGAATTTTGTTTTTATTCGAAATCCCGAAACTTCGGATCTTCGTTTGTAATTCAATAACAAATGCGTTATCTCGCTTGGTTGGGTAGCACCTCAACCCTATATTTTGTCAGCACATCAGCATATCAATTGTACATCATATTAGCTACAAGCCTGATAATCAGTAGATATAAATTAATTGTATCTTAGTAAAAAAAATTGTGCATTTCTATTGCATTAATGATTTATTATGCTATCTTTGCAATGTCAAAATAATATCAAAATAATACAATCATGGAAAAAAACAAATTACTTTCGCCTTCAATGGGATACCTGGGGTTATTGGTAGCCCTTGTTTTTCTGGTTGTCCCTGTGTGGTTGGCAATTGAAACAAAAAACCTGTGGTGGCTTTTACTGCTGGTAGTAGACGTTTTCTGCTGGATAGGTCTGCAGATTGTGAACCCAAACGAATCGTGCGTGCTTGTTCTTTTTGGCAAATACAGCGGAACGCTTAAGCGCAACGGTTTTTACTGGGTTAATCCATTTTACGTACGTAAACAGATTTCGCTGCGCGCAAGGAATCTGAACAGCGACCCCATAAAGGTAAACGACAAAATTGGGAACCCAATAATGATTGGGATTGTTCTTGTATGGCGCGTAGAGAATACATTCAAGGCCGCTTTCGAGGTTGACGATTATATCCGGTTCGTTGACATCCAGAGCGAAGCGGCAATACGGAAACTTGCAGGCGCCTATCCCTACGACAACTTCGACGATGAGCAGGCCGAAATTTCTTTGCGTTCGGGAGGCGAGGAGGTTAACCAGCAGTTAGAGAATGAACTGTCCGACAGGCTCGCAATTGCAGGCATCCATGTTATGGAGGCCCGTATAGCCTATCTTGCATATGCTTCGGAGATTGCAAGCGCCATGCTGCGTAGGCAGCAAGCTACTGCTATTGTGGCCGCTCGCCAGAAAATTGTTGAAGGAGCTGTAAGCATGGTCGAGATGGCTTTGGAGCAGTTGTCGAGGAAGAAAATTATCGAGCTTGATGAAGAAAAGAAAGCTGCAATGGTGAGTAATCTGATGGTGGTGCTCTGCTCCGATAAAGATGCCAGCCCTGTCATAAACACAGGCACATTGCATCAATAACCGAACTGATGTTGAAAAAGAAAGCGTTTGTACTCAGATTGAATCCGGCCACAATGGAGGCGCTGGAGAAATGGTCGTCGGACGAGTTCAGGAGCGTTAACGGCCAGATTGAGTGGTTATTGAATACGGCGCTGAAAAAGGCAGGCCGTTTACCAAAAGTTACTCCAGACGAGCCTGCTGAAAATGCGGATAATAACAATCAAAAACAGGAAACATGATGGTGAGAGATCTTTTAATGCTTTTGTGCATCCATCCGCAGAAAGGGTGGATGCGCAAAAGCCATAATATTGACAATGCTCTGCTTGCCGCTGCTACATGCGACCTGGCACTATCAGGACGCTTAATTATAAAAGATGGGAAAATCGAAGTTCCTGAAACCACTCCAACAGGCGATCCTCTGCTTGACGACCTTTTAAAACGGTTTGCTGGAATGACAGGAAACCGATATTCGGTAGCGAACAGCAAATTGCAGTTCCGGAAAGGCAGATACTACCGTATGCAAATGAATCGCCTGATTCAATTGAATAAGATTACAGAGCGACGGTTAGTGTGGTTCGGAATCACATGGGGAAGACTTTATCGTGTGAACCGGCCGGATGAATTCCGGAAAACAATAACAGAAATGGACCGCGTACTCATTTATGGCCGAAAGCCGAATACTGAATTGAGGCTAATCATTGAATGGTTGCGACATTTAGAATTGCTTTCGTCGTTTTACCCCGATGGTGAGCTAAGGAACCGTACGAAAAAATCAGCTAAAAAAATTGAACGTACGCAATACCCAATATTGGACGAAACCTTTAAAGCTATTCAGAAGCAGATGCGGGTTGCAGTGATGATGAATCAGGGTTAAAGCAATTTCATTATTTCACAACTACATGCAACAAAGCTGCTTTCGC
This sequence comes from uncultured Bacteroidales bacterium, assembly GCA_964349765.1. Classification (GTDB taxonomy): domain Bacteria; phylum Bacteroidota; class Bacteroidia; order Bacteroidales; family JAAYJT01; genus JAAYJT01. The sequence goes on along the minus strand of CAYGGZ010000032.1, from coordinate 18,698 downwards.
ATCTTTTCATGAGCAGTTGCCCGAACAATCGTTCGTGTTTCTCTGCAATTGTTCAGTTAATTGTAGAACCTTTGGCTGCCATCACATTTTTCATAGTTTTGTAGTGAGCAACATGGTTGAATACCGGTTCGCACGAAATTAGAATTGATTGGAACACAAGTAATCATGACTACAAAAGATAATCCTTCAGAAGTTCTACATGTTGATTTATTGATAATTCACGCGCTAGTTGTTACGATGGATTGTAAATTCCGTGTAATTAACGACGGTGCTGTGGCAGTTGCCGGGTCGCAGATTATTGATGTAGGAACTACCGCCGAGCTTCAGGAACGGTACTGCGCAGTGGAGGTGGTAGATGCGAGCCGTAAAATTTTGCTTCCCGGACTTATTAATGCTCACACTCACTCGCCATTAACTATTTTTCGTGGCCTTGCTGATGATCTCGCATTGGACGACTGGCTCTATAACCACATCTTCCCAGCCGAAAAGGAATTTGTAACTCCCGCTTCGGTGCAACTGGGTACAGAACTTGCCATAGCTGAGATGGTTCGCAGCGGGACCACTACCTTCAATGAAATGTATTACCACACCGATATAATAGCTGAGGTAACGGATAAGTCGGGTATGCGGGCAATTCTAACTGAGGCTGTGATTGACGAACCGGTTCGCAATGCCACTGCACCGAGCGATGTTTTTCGGTTCACAGAGGAGATGATACTGAAATGGAACAATCACCCGCGTGTCAGTTTTGGAGTGGCAGTACACGCTCCTTACACAGTTCAGCCCGAACTTTACCAACAGGGGAAAGCGCTTGCCGATAAGCATGCAACCATTCTTCATACTCATCTGGCCGAAACTAAGTGGGAATTCGATCTTATTCAAAACAGATACGGTTTAACACCGGTTAATTACCTCGAAAACATTGGGGTGCTGGGTAATAATCTGGTTGCTGCTCATGCAATTCACGTTACACCCAGCGACATAGAATTGTTTGCAAAATACGATGTAGGGATTTTACATAATCCGCAATGCAATATGAAGCTGGCCAGTGGAACTGCGCCGGTTGCTGCTATGCTCGGTAAAGGGATTAATGTGGCGCTTGGAACCGACGGTGCGGCAAGCAACAACGATCTCGATATCTTTGATGAGATGCGAACCGCGGCTCTTGTTCAAAAAATGTTAACCTCTGATCCAAAGGTTATGGACGCGCGAACCGTAGTAGCAACCGCTACAATAACAGGGGCAAGGGCATTACGACTCGACGCATCAATCGGCTCAATTGAACCTGGCAAACAAGCCGATTTAATTTTGCTGGCACTCGACCATCCGCACAGTTGGCCAAACTACAATGTTTATTCGCTCATTGTTTACAGCCTTCGAGGAAGCGATGTCCACAGCGTTATGGTAGCCGGAAGGTGGTTGATGAAAAACAAAAAACTGCTTTGCATCAACGAAGAATATCTTTATCATCGCCTGTTAGAACTGTTCAAAAGCATAAGTAACTGGAAACAAAGCCTTGCATTGGCAAAATATCAAGCCACGAACCGGCAACCATAAAGCCGTAGGGTTGTCGGAGGGTTGGAATTTGTATTTTTGCCCAAACAAAACTGTCCGAACTTGTGTTTTTGCGCATAACCAAAAATCCCTAAATGGAAATTATTATAATATCTCTGGCAGCGTTTTTTACATCGCTGCTGACGTTTTTTTCGGGATTTGGATTAGGAACCATTCTTACTCCGGTATTTGCAATCTTTTTCCCAATTGACATTGCAATAGCAATGACCGGGGTTGTGCATTTTACCAATAACTTATTTAAGATTACACTTGTAGGCAGGAATATAGATAAGGCCGTTTTGATCAGGTTCGGCCTTCCTGCAATACTTGCAGCATTTGTTGGTGCATGGTTATTGCTCAGGATTACCGCTTTGCCTTCGCTTATGCAATACGAACTGTGGGGGAGAGAATTTGAAGTTACTCCCGTGAAGTTAGTAATTGCTCTGTTGCTCATTGTTTTTTCAATTTTAGAGATAGCTCCTGCCGCTCAACGAATACAGTTTGGGAAGGATAAATTAGTTTTTGGAGGTTTGTTAAGTGGTTTTTTTGGTGGACTTTCCGGTCTCCAGGGAGCTATACGTAGTGCCTTTTTAATAAAAAGCGGACTTTCAAAGGAAGCATATATTGCAACTGGCGTTGCAATTGCATGCCTTGTTGATTTTTCACGTCTTTCGGTATATGCATCGCGCTTTGCTGCAGCCGATCTTGGCGAAAACATCGTATTGCTGGCTGTTGCTACAATGGCAGCCATTGCAGGTGCCTTCACGGGCAACAAACTACTTAAAAAAGTAACCCTCAGAGGGATTCAGATTTTGGTTGCTGTAATGCTAATTTTTATCTCAGTAGCCTTAGGTTCTGGGCTGATATGATTCCTGATTCAATACCAATCTCTTTGAAGGGGACGTGTGATACTCGATGATTGACTTTAATTGCTGATATTTTTTGATTTACTTAAATTATAATTTTATGAACAAGGAACCTGAAAAAGTGAAATGCCTGATAATCGGATCGGGTCCTGCAGGTTATACCGCTGCTATCTACGCTGCCCGCGCCGATCTTAAGCCATTGATGTATCAGGGTTTACAGCCCGGCGGACAATTAACTATCACAACTGAAGTGGAAAATTTTCCTGGTTATCCTGACGGCAGAACCGGCCCGGAGATGATGGATGATTTCCGGCGGCAGGCCGAACGGTTCGGAACTGAGATTCGATGGGGAATTATCACGGGAGTTGATTTTTCGAAACGCCCGTTTTCGATAACTGACGATAATGGCAAGGTGATTGAGGCCGAAACTGTGATTATTGCCACAGGTGCTTCTGCGCGATGGCTTGGCATCGAATCGGAAAAGAAATACAACGGATTTGGAGTCTCGGCTTGTGCCACGTGCGATGGTTATTTTTATCGGGGAAAGGTTGTAGCTGTTGTTGGCGGAGGCGATACTGCTGCTGAAGAAGCTACTTATTTGTCAAAACTCTGCAAAAAGGTCTACCTAATTCACCGTCGGAATGAGTTGCGGGCTTCAAAAACTATGCAAACAAGGGTGCTTAAAACTGCCAATATCGAACCGGTATGGAATCACACGGTTAAGGAAATCACTGGCGATGGCAAAGTAGTAACTGGTGTGCTGCTCGAGAGTACAAACGACGGTTCGCAAAGGCAACTTGAACTCGATGGCGTATTTATTGCCATCGGCCATTCACCTAATTCGGAGATTTTCAGAGGCCAACTCGAAATGGACGCGAATGGCTACATAAAAACTATTCCTGGTACAACTCAAACAAGCATCGCCGGGGTTTTTGCCGCCGGCGATGTTCAGGATCATGTTTTTCGTCAGGCAGTTACTGCCGCAGGAACAGGATGTATGGCTGCGATAGAGGCAGAACGGTGGTTAGCGGCGCAATAGACGGCTGATGTCAGTGTTGCCAGAATATTCCGAATAAAATATAAGCTGCCACCAGAGTAATTACAATATTAAAGCCCTGAGCGATAATGAAAGCATAAAATGGTCGGCCTTTGCCCATTTTAACCATATCGGCAAAGCGGGTTTCAAGTCCGATACACACAAATGCTAGGTTGAACCATAACGACTGATAACTTCTGATTGTTCTGCCCGAACTTGCTGCTGTTTCAGCATCGAGGAAAAATGAGAATACTACAGAGGCTACAATAAATCCGAGTACAAACTTTGGGAACCGTTCCCAGATAATAAGCAACGAAGGCTTCTGAGAGTTTTCTGCTTTTACATTCTGGCGAAGTGTCCAAAAAATGCTGATAAAGAATGCAACAACTCCTAAGAGAATATTTTGTGAAAACTTGACTATTGCGCTGATTTGAAGGGCGGTTTCTCCTGAGATTGTGCCTGCAGCAGCAACAGCGGCCGTGGTATCAATCGATCCTCCAAGCCATGCACCGGTTACTTCGGGAGTAAGTTGCATCCAACGCGCCAGTAAAGGCATAAAAATCATCATCGGAATAGCTACAAGTAGCACGAGTGAGATAACATAACTCAACTTTTTGCCTTCCCCTTTTATTGCTCCTGCGGTAGCAATTGCTGCCGACACACCGCATATACTCACTGCACTTGCCAAAATGACTCCCATTTCCTCATCTACCTTCAACTTTTTTGCGATCCAAAACGCCAGATACCAAACCGTCATAACCACTACAACGGCCTGGATCAAACCATTAAAACCTGCTCGCATAATTTCGGAAAACAGGATTGTTGACCCCAGCATTACAAGCCCAACCTTGATGTAGAATTCGCTCTGGATGCCTTCTTTGAGCCAGGCAGGAGTTTTTAATACATTACTAATGAACAATCCGATTAGCAATGAAAATAAAACTGTTTCAAGTCCTAGATCCCGCATCAATCCTGCCGATGCAATAAATTGCGCTCCTATTGAGATTAAAAAGATCACCGGAAAGGCTACCAGAACCATCAGGATGTTTTTCCGCATAAGCACAGAACCGATCACGGCGAATAGCAGGAAATAGAGAATGGTCATAACAAGTCTCAACGTGTTTCCTGTGGTGAATACCTGGGTGCTGAGTACTGTCCAGCCGCTCCAGCCTTCACGTGGTCCAAACTTGGGAATCTCAGGAATGAAGGTTGTTGTTACATTAAGAATGATCAATGAAAGACCGATAATTACCGCAGTCCAGTCTTCAGTTAGTTTGTTATGCTTCATGTGATAGTGCTTTTTAGATTAATTGGCGCAAATTTAACAACTACCGAATGTAATAAACAATACGGTTTTATACGTATTCACTTGACAGTTGCTGTAATCTTTAAGAATTGTCAAATGCGGAATCTGAATTTAAATTATCGTGGTTATGAAGAGCTAAGGCAGTGAAAGAGCTCTCAGATTCAAAATTATTGTGAGCTTAAAGCGGTTAAAAAATTAAATACCCTTTTATCTACCTTTGTGGCAAATATTTCGAAGCTATGATTATATTCTTTTCGGGGCAAACGCCTGTTTATTATGTTGTTGCGTTTTCTAATTCTCCCTCGGAGCAAGATATCGAAAAGCTACGCTGGCTGTTCGGAGATGCGAGTTTAATAAAGGTTGAAAGCATCAATGGGATTTTTATCGGCCCCCGGAAGGAAATGATCACTCCCTGGAGCACCAATGCTGTTGAAATCGCACAGAATATGGGCATTACTGGAATTCAACGGATTGAGGAATTTTATTCAACAGGGTCGGATAATATAGCCTACGATATGATGCTGCAACAACTCTACAATGGACTTGACCAGCAGATTTTCGATATTAAGCGCGATGCAGAACCTCTGATGCCGGTTACAAATATTGCCATGTATAATATTGAGCATGGATTGGCGCTTAGCAACGAAGAGGTAAGTTATCTTGAAGAGTTAGCCAGGCGTTTGAACCGTCAATTAACCGATTGCGAAGTATTCGGATTTTCTCAGGTTAACTCTGAACATTGCCGTCATAAAATTTTCAATGGAAAATTCATTATCAATGGTAAGGCGATGGAAGAGACACTCTTTCAGCTAATAAAAAAAACATCCCGTCGTGCAACTGGTCGCATTGTTTCTGCCTACAGCGACAATGTAGCATTTGTACAGGGGCCTGTTGTTGAGCAGTTTGCGCCGGTTAAACAGAATGTTCCGGCGTTTTTTAGCGTAAAGGAGATTGAAACAGTTATATCCCTCAAAGCCGAAACCCATAATTTCCCTACAACTGTTGAACCTTTTAATGGCGCAGCCACCGGTACAGGGGGCGAAATACGCGACCGTATGGCTGGTGGAAAAGGAAGCCTGCCTTTGGCGGGTACTGCCGTTTATATGACTTCCTATCCAAGAATCCAACAATCAAGGAGTTGGGAGCTTGCAACAAAAGAGCGCAACTGGCTTTACCAAACACCACTCGATATACTAATCAAAGCATCGAACGGCGCAAGCGATTTTGGAAACAAGTTCGGTCAACCTCTTATTTGCGGCAGCGTTTTAACTTTTGAGCACATCGAATCAGGTACTGTTTTCGGATACGACAAGGTGATAATGCTTGCGGGCGGCGTTGGGTTCGCACGAAAAAAAGATGCTCAAAAGCAAAACCCACACACCAATGATCGTATCGTAGTGCTGGGCGGCGACAATTACCGTATTGGCATGGGTGGCAGCGCTGTTTCGTCAGTTGCCACCGGCGAATATACCAACCAAATAGAGCTGAACGCAGTACAACGCTCAAACCCGGAAATGCAGAAACGGGTCTTTAATGTAATCAGAGCAATGGCCGAAAGCGATGAAAATCCGGTGGTTTCTATTCATGACCACGGCGCCGGCGGACATCTGAACTGTATCAGCGAACTGCTTGAATCAACCGGAGGAACTGTTGATATGAACAAGTTCCCGATTGGCGATCGTACTTTGTCGCCTAAAGAGATTGCCAGCAACGAGTCGCAGGAACGGATGGGATTGATAGTGAACCCAAAAGATATTGATATTCTGCATCAGGTTTCGCAGCGCGAAAGGGCGCCTATTTATGATGTAGGACACGTAGCAGGTAATAATCAACTTGTTTTCGAAGATTTATCGGCTGGCACAAAGCCTGTTGACCTTAACGTAAGTGATTTTTTTGGAAAACCACCACAAACCACACTCGAAGGTGTTTCACTACAAAGGGCTTTTGAAAAGCTCAACTACGATGAGAAAAAAATACATGAGTATATCGAGGCAGTTATTCAACTTGAGTCGGTTGCTTGTAAGGATTGGCTTACCAATAAAGTTGATCGCTCAGTTTCCGGACGTGTTGCTACCCAGCAATGTACTGGCGAATTGCAACTGCCCTTGAATAATCTTGGCGTGATGGCTCTTGATTATCGGGGTGTTAAAGGGGTTGCCACGTCAATCGGTCATGCCCCTGTGGCAGGATTGATTTCGCCACGTGCCGGTTCGCGGCTGGCTATTGCAGAATCTTTAACCAACATCGTATGGGCGCAATTATCGCACGGGCTTGATGGTGTTTCGCTCAGCGCCAACTGGATGTGGCCAGCAAAAACCCCTGACGAGAATGCCCGATTGTATGAAGCCGTGAAAGCCGCTTCCGATTTTGCTATTGAACTGGGAATCAACATTCCTACAGGAAAAGATTCGCTCTCAATGACTCAAAAATACCCCGACGGCAACACTGTGTACGCCCCGGGAACAGTAATTATTTCTGCCGTTTCCGAAGTGGAAAATATTCGCAAAACAATTACACCTGCCCTTAAACCCGATACACTTACATCTATCATTTATATTGATTTTTCCTGCGAACCACTAAACCCCGCTGGCAGTGCCTTTGCCCAGACACTTAACAAGTTAGGAACCGAAACACCGCAAATAGCTAATTCCGGACATTTCAAGAACGCATTCAACGCGGTTCAGAATCTGATAAAAAACAACATGATCCTCGCTGGTCACGATATCTCGGCTGGCGGATTAATCACATGCCTGCTCGAAATGTGTTTTGCTGGAAACGAAACCGGAATGGACGTTGACCTGAATTCGATCAATGAGCCTGATATTGTTAAACTACTCCTCAGCGAAAATCCCGGCGTGATTATCCAAACCGGAGACCTGGATTATGTAAGCGTTTTCCTGCATGATAAGGGTGTTCCTTTTCATGTGATCGGAAAGCCATTGCCAGGACGATCAATTAAGATTAAGCATGATGAAAGTCATTTGGAATTAGATATTGAGAAACTGAGGAAACTTTGGTATAAAACATCGTATTTATTTGATGTTCACCAGTGCGGAAGCGGATTTGCGGAAAAGCGTTTTCATAATTTCGATAAGCAAGCCCTGCGGTTAGTTTTTCCTGAAAACTTCACCGGATCGCACAACCAATATGGTATTGACCTGAATCGTCGTACGATGACCGGTATTAAAGCGGCAATCATACGAGAGAAGGGTGTGAACGGCGATCGCGAAATGGCCTGGTCGCTTTATCTTGCCGGCTTCGACGTAAAGGATGTTCACATGACCGATCTTATATCGGGTCGCGAAACATTGGATGAGATCAATATGATTGCTTTTGTCGGAGGCTTTTCAAACTCAGATGTGCTTGGCTCTGCCAAAGGTTGGGCGGGTGCTTTTCTCTTTAACAGGCAGGCAAAAGAGACCCTTGAACGTTTCTACCTGCGCGACGATACCCTTAGCCTTGGCGTTTGCAATGGATGCCAGCTTATGGTTGAACTGGGTTTGATTTATCCAAACCACGACGATAAGCCTAAAATGCTACGAAACGCATCAGGCAAATTTGAATCCAACTTCCTGCAGGTTGATATTCCTGAAAACAACTCTGTTATGCTGCACTCCCTTGCAGGTAGCCGGCTTGGAATATGGGTTGCACATGGTGAAGGCCGTTTTAGATTACCGTACTCAGAAAATAATTATAATATTCCGGCAAAATACGCCTACTCCGAGTATCCCGGTAATCCAAACGGTTCGCTGTTCGATGCAGCCGCAATATGCTCTGATAATGGCCGTCATCTTGCTATCATGCCGCACCTTGAGCGATCAGTTGCGCCCTGGCAATGGGCATTTTACGCTGATAACAGAAAAATTGACGAAGTTTCGCCATGGATTGAAGCATTTGTGAACGCCAGAAAATGGATAGAAGCGAAAATCAGGAATCAATCAAAACAAACCTCTTAAAACTAAAATAAAATGAGCCTTCACATTGAAGCAAAACCACATGAAATAGCCCCATTGGTATTGTTGCCCGGCGATCCGCTCAGAGCAAAGTTTGTGGCCGAAAACATACTGGAAAATGCAGTGTGCTATAACCAGATTCGCGGAATGTATGGCTTTACAGGCACATACAAAGGAAAACCGGTTTCGGTTCAGGGAACGGGGATGGGAATTCCTTCGGTCAGCATCTATGTTCATGAACTCATCTGCGACTACAACGTTCAAAAGCTTATCCGCATAGGCACTTGTGGATCTATTGCCAGCCATGTACACACAAGGCAGGTAGTGCTTGCTCAGGGTGCAAGCACCGATTCGGCATTCAATAAGTTAAAATTCGCCGGAATGGACTTTGCTCCAATTGCAAATTTCGATCTGCTCATGCATGCATTCGAGGCAGCAAAGCAGTTGGGTATCGAGGCACATGTTGGTAATGTTTTAACATCCGACTCATTTTATTTTGACGATCAGCCGCAGCCTTACCTTTTATGGCAGCGCTATGGCATACTGGCTGTTGAAATGGAGGCGGCGGCATTATATACCCTCGCAACGCGCTTTAACCGAAAAGCATTGGCAGTGCTAACTGTGAGCAACAATATCATAACAGGCGAAGAGATACCTAACCTCGATCGCGAACGGTCGTTTACTGATATGGTTAAAATTGCTCTTGAAGCCGGTATCAGATGATTAAAAACCAACAGCCATGGGATTAAAGCATCCATACTGCAATATTGTTGTGATTGGCGCAGGAAGTGTTGCCACGCATCTGGCTGTGGCGCTGTATAACAGAGGGTTTGATATTGTGCAGGTGTTCAGCCGTTCAGAGCAATCGGCATATGAGCTTGCGCACCGCGTTAGAGCCAAATCATGTATTCGTTTAGAAGAGATTGACCCAAATGCTGAGTTGTATCTGATTGCTTTACGCGATGAGGCGCTACAACTTGTTGCTACTGATCTGAAAGTGAACCGAGGAATCGTGGTTCACACATCAGGCACATTATCAATGAGTTTGCTTGGTAAAACATCGGCGCGATTTGGTGTGATTTATCCGTTACAAACCTTCACAAAATCAAAACCGTTAGACCTCAAAAAAGTTCCGTTTTGTATCGAGGCTTCCGATCAGCCAACACTACAGTTTTTAATGGCTGTCGCTTCAATGCTATCGAATGATGTCAGGCACATTACCAGCGACCAAAGAAGGTATCTGCATATTGCTGCGGTTTTTGCATGTAATTTTTCCAATTTTATGTATGTGGCTGCATCAGATATACTTCGCAGTCGCGATATTGACTTTGCGATCCTACTACCTTTGATGCAGGAGTTTTTCAACAAAATTGCAACCATGGAGCCTTGGGAGGCGCAAACCGGCCCGGCAATAAGGGAAGATCAAACCGTGATACAAAAACATTTGCTTATGCTTGAATCTTATCCGCAATACCGGGAAATTTATCGTGAGATAACGCAAAAAATCATAGAGCATAAACATTTAACTCAAACTGATATTTAACAAAATCAGAATTAAGGATTGGTAAATTATGAACTACAAGGAAAAACTCAGGAAAATCAATGCTTTTATTTTCGATTACGATGGAGTGCTTACGGATGGAACAGTGATACTTCTCAACGACGGCGAAGTGCTCCGTACAGCGTATGTTAAGGATGGTTATGCCATGCAACTGGCAGTAAAAAAGGGTTTACGAATCGCTATTATCTCAGGCGGAAAGTCCGATTCTCTCTTCTACAGGTTCGACGCACTTCAAATAAAGGATGTTTTTCTTGGCGTTGACAACAAATTGGCTGTGTATCGCGATTATCTGCAACGCAACAACTTATCTGCAGAAACCGTACTCTATATGGGCGACGACATCCCCGATTACGAAGTAATGCGTGAGGTTGGATTGCCGGTTTGCCCAGCCGACGCCGCTCAGGAAATTAAAAATGTTTCTCTTTATATTAGCCCTTTCAACGGAGGCCATGGCTGTGTGCGCGATGTTATTGAGCAAGTTCTTAAAATTCAAGGTCTCTGGATGAACGACGGCGCCTTTCACTGGTAACTATTACTTATGCATTTTCTTAGGCTCATACGCTGGAAAAACCTGCTGATAATAGCCGCTACACAATCCCTGTTGCGCTATGCCGTAATTCACCCGATGCTCGGCAAAGCTGGAATGGATAGCTATTTCTCAGATATCCAATTTGCCATTCTTGTAATATCAACAATCCTGGTTGCGGCCGGCGGATATGTGATAAACGATCTGTTCGACCAGGAAACCGATCGTATGAACAAACAAGGTAATGTGGTAATTGGCAAAATTATTTCCCCTGATTCGGCATGGCGAATTTATTTTATAATTAATGCTGTTGCATTAGCCGGAACACTTTATACGTCAATTGTTATCGGACGGTTGCTAACCGGATTACTATTGTACTTTTCTTCGGTATCAGGATTGTATTTGTATTCAATGCGGATGAAAGGAAGCGTTCTGGCTGGAAATCTGATGATATCGGGATTCTCAGCTCTGGTTCTGCTTATTGTATGGCTTGCCGAATTTCTGGCGCTCACACAATACATCATAGTTATAGATAACAGGCATATTACTGAGATAAGCCTTATAACGCTGGCCTATTCAGTTTTTGCTTTCCTGGTTTCGTTGCAGCGCGAAATTGTTAAAGATGCTCAGGATGTGGAAGGTGATAAAGCTGCGGGGTTGGTTACATTTTGTATTGTCTACGGCCTTTCAGGCGCCCGCAAACTTACAGTACTTCTTTCGGCTATAACTATGCTCTTGCTCACTATCGGGCAGATTGCCCTTTACAATCTTGGGTTCACAATATTGGCATTCTGGTATTTGCTTGTTCAGGGTTTATTGATATATTTTGTTTTTTCGGTTTTGCGAACCACAAATCCGGCCGACTTCAAGATGCCCTCGATGGTTGCAAAAGTAATAATGGTGGCCGGTATTCTTGGGATGCAACTTTTTTTGCTGTAGTAACTTAAACCATACCTTTATGATGATTGACCTGCTCAACCGTTTTAACTTTATTCTTGCATCCAAATCTCCACGAAGACAGCACCTTTTGAGCGAGATAGGTTTGAAATTCAGTGTGCGAGCCGAAAACGTGCAGGAAAGTTATCCGCCAGAACTTTTACGGGAAGAGATACCACTATACCTCAGCAGGCAAAAATCCGAAGCCTTTAACACTAATTTGCTCGACAACAATACAATACTTATCACCGCCGACACAATTGTATGGATTGACAAAACAAACGTAGGAAAACCATCAACTGCCGATGAAGCTATCGCAAGTCTCCGGCTGTTATCGGGTCGCATGCATGAGGTAATTACCGGCGTTTGCCTGCGAACCGCCAACCGTACGCACTCGTTCTATGCGTGCAGCGAAGTGTGGTTTAAACCGCTGCTGCAGGACGAAATTGATTACTATGTTCACCACTGCAAACCCTACGACAAGGCTGGAGCGTATGGAATCCAGGAGTGGATAGGTTACATAGGCATTGAACGCATCAACGGGTCGTTCTACAATGTTATGGGTTTACCCGTGCAACAACTCTACGACGAATTGTTGCATTTTTGCGAACTTCGATAATTGACTTTATTTTTTCGCAAACACTCTGCGAACCGCCTCAATGTTATGGGAATTCATCAAATCCTTACCGGCAGGGGTGAAGAGCATCTCCAATAATCCTGAATACCGTTCGGTGATTCGCCCCCTAACCATTTTCATTGTGCTGTTAAGCAGTTGATTATCGGTTGTAAATCCTTCCTCAAGAATTGCAAACGTACTTGGCAACCAGCGTTCGGGGAAAATACCTTCCGATTTTCCACCTTTACGGTAGGCGGTTATATCGGCAGCAATCAACTTTATTACCGTCTTTGCGCCCTCTTCGGAGGTTGGATCAATATTGTGTTTGCTAAGATAGCGCTTCAAAGCATCCTTCCTTGGATAGATAAGTGCCACCGTGAAAGGATTCTGGTTGTTATGCAGCATCACGTGTTCAATATTATAGCTATGGTTTACAAGGTTCTCTTCGATTCCTTCGGGGCTGTATTTTTCACCGTCGCTGCCGATGAGTAAACTTTTTTGACGCCCAAGCACATAAAGGAAGCCATCTTTATCCATATAGCCCATATCGCCGGTGTATAGCCATCCATTTCGCAATGTCTGGGCTGTTGCCTTTTCATTTTTCCAGTAACCAACCATTACATTTTCGCCTTTTACAATAATTTCGCCTTGCGAACCCACAGGTAGTTCTATTCCGTTGGCGTCAACGATTTTAAGTTCAAGGTTGGTAACCAGAAATCCTGAAGAACCCAGTTTATGACGCTTCGGAACGTTTGATGAGATAATTGGCGAAGCTTCTGAAAGGCCATATCCCTGAAACATTGGCATTCCGATAGCATAGAAAAAGCGCTGCAAATCAATATCCAACAATGCTCCGCCACCGATAAAAAATGCAAGTTGGCCGCCAAATGCAGCCCTGATTTTTTTGAACATTATCTTATCAAACAGCCAGAGTAATGGCTTGTAGATAAATGTGAGCCCTTGCCCTTTATTACATCCTTCGGCGTTGTATTTAAAGGCAAGATTCAAGGCAAACAGGAAAAGAGCATACAGAATCTTGCTTTTATCGCGGATTGATTTCTCGATATTGTTGCGAAAATTTTTTGCCAATACCGGAACGCTCATTAACATGTGTGGCCTGATTTCCCTGATATTGATCGGGATATTTTTCAAAGTTTCAATTGCCGTGGTACCTAATTGAACCGATGCCACGCTTGCACCCTGGCTGATGAAGCTATATATGCCTGCAGTGTGTGCGAAGGAGTGATCCCAGGGCAAAATAAGAAGAGTGCGATAATACTCCGGAATATCCATGAGCGAACTGGCTTGTTCCACATTTGCCGTGTAGTTGCGATGAGTGAGCATGATACCCTTAGGGTCGGCAGTTGTGCCGGAAGTGTAACTGATATTTGCCAGATCGGTTTCTTCAACGGTCGCCATCACTTTAGACACAGCTTCCGGATGTTCGGCCAGTAACTTATCGCCAGCAATCAACAGGTCATCGGCAAGAATTTCATTATCCTGAAGATCATCAACCGGATCAAGAACAATTATCTTTTCAACGGTTGGCAAATTTGCCAAAACCTGTAAAATTTTCTTGCGTTGCCGTGCCGAACAGATTACAAACCGGCATTCTGAATGGTGAATACGGAACTGAACATCGTGTAATTCATCGAGTTTAACGGAAAGTGGAACACAGATTGCCCTGCAATATAACACACTCAATTCGCTCATAACCCAGTAGTTTTTGCCTTCCGACAACAGAGCTACCCGGTCGCCAGGTTTGAGCCCAAGATGCAGCAGCCCTGCTGCGAAGCGATGAACTAACTGCCGCATTTCATTAAATGTCAGCGGTTCATATTTTTCTTTCTTCTTCTCCCACATCAGTGGGTTAGTGCTGAATTGCGCTGAATAATGTTCGAAAAATGATGGTATTGTTCTCATAATCATTTAGTGTTTGTTCTCCGGGACGCAAACCTACATTTTTTTTCTTAAGCAAGCTGAATTACTCTTTTTTATTTGGAACCCGCAAAGATAACAACGTAAACCCATACCTCTGGCTCAAAAATGTGCTGGAGGTAATTCCTGATTTTTCCGCCAACAAACCTGTTGATTTACTCCCTAAAAATCCGAAGTTCTAACACCTTTTATAATCCATGCTCGCTCCCGCCGGAGAATTAAGTGGGGGATAGGGGGGGTGTTGTGTTCAACACCGTCTTAAATCGCAGCCGCAGGTTCCCTAATCTGAATCACCAGCCTTGTGATAGCGGCTGCGTTTAAGTCTTAATTGTTATCGGCTGCCCTGCTGTCTTTTTGAAGGCGTGTCGTGACAAATTTGCACCAGTCCTTGCACAGCGGGAACAGATGTGTAATTGTGTGATAATCAATAATATTAAGTTTAAAGGGCATTCTTTAGACGTTGAAATTTTTCCTCATCATTTAATACAGCAGTTAATATTTCCGCATTCTGAAAATTAAGAAGTTTAATAGAATCCAAATCCTCTATATTTTCCAATGTAACAAAAATGACTTTTTGATGAAATAGATTAATTGCTTCTGAAAGTTCTTTTGTTTTACAAATTTCATTATAATACTTCACGATTGCTGCATATTCCTTTTTTAGTTGATAGCCACGATATCCGGGATTGTCAATTTTATCCTTATATCCAGGTGATAACACCACAATAACCTTGTCATGTTTAATGCAGTCATTCATCCAATTTGTAAAACCATTACTGTAACTTTTATTTCCGTCCCATATTATTTTATAATCTTCCTTTTCCAATTTTTCTACAAGTATTTTAACTTTATGATATTGGTTATCTTTTGACATTGAAAACAAATCAGGGCTTTTGTTCGGACAGAATATCGGTGTTTCATAATCATGTGAGTAGCTAATAAATACATTTAAACCTTCAACCCTCTCTATTATTTCAATCTTGTTTCCGGTAGTTTTTGATTTTACAAGTTTAGTTTTGATTTTAAATTTTTTATTTTCACCCAATTGGTGTATGTATTCTTTTTTTCCATCTTTGTCAACTTGAGGATTATTTAAGAGTTTCATCTCCATTATATCGGTTTCATTGCTTGCTTTTTCTTGTAAAAAGTTAAGTAATTTGTTTAACCCCGCCTGCTGTTCAGAGGATGGAAATAATTGTAAGTAATAATTTTTTAATCTCTTTATTAAGTTTGTTTTATACTGCTTTATATTTTCTTCTAATTCGTCATTATATTTTGCTTTTTGTTGGTATTCTGCAATTTTGTCATTCAGAATAATACTTGAGATGTTCATCAGTGTATTGATAATCACCTTACGATTATTTTGAACTGGTAATGCTAAATACTCTGTAACAGTAGTGCTTTTAATTGAGGGGTCAAGGTATGCTGAAAAGTTAATTCCAATATCTTTTAACTCATCATCAATCTTAGCAAGGTATTTACTTGAGCTTTCTGCGGTCTCCATTGAAATATATAAATTAAATCTTGTTCTTAATAAACTACTCGCGGCAAGCAGTCCATTTAATAAACTTTCTAAATCCTTTTGAATAATTTTAAATTTAGCAATGAAATCGTCTACTTCAATATTGGGTTTAATTGCATCAAACCATATCTTGCCAAAATCTACCATATTGTATTTTGCAAAATCCTCACATTTATCATAGAGAATTTTAAAATTTTTAGCAAACTTAATTTTGTCTTGTATAGATGCTAACTGCTTCCCTTCTATATCAACTATATCCCGATATAGTTCTTTTATATCAAATAAGTCATTTGTATTCTCGATTTTTTCAATAATATCAGAAAATGTTTTTGCCCACTCCTTGATGTTATGAAAAATATGAGAACAGTACCAATCATAGTTCCTGCAAAGCAGTAAAGCGTTTAAGCGGTCAATCGGTGAGGTTCTTATTGGTTTAAATTGATTTGAACTAACAAGGAAGCGAAAATAATTTTTGATTTCAGGATTTATATAGTCATTCAATTCATCCAACTGCTTCGCAGTAATATTTATAGTACCAAAAGTTTCAGATTTAAAGTCATAGGCATATAAGTTATCATAAATGCCAAGCGAATATTTCTTTTGATTTTCTAACGGAATAAGACCCGCTTTTAGACCTATTACTTTCTTGTCATCTAAATAAAATTTTTTCTTTGGCTCAATTGGGTCAGCGACCATAACTTGAGCACCCCAGTAAGATGGTTTAGTATCAAAGCAATGATTATCAAAGTAATATTGTAATGCAGTATCGTGATAATGCGGAAAATCATAAGCAAAATTACCAATCAACTTTTCTAATAACATTCTTACTACAGCAACCTTCTTGCTTTGCTCAATGCTTTCATTCTTTTTAACCTTTTTTTCAATAGTGTATCTATATTTATGGGCAACATCTATTGCTAAATATAAAATATACTTTGACCTATACCAAGCATGTTTATCAGGGTTATTTTCTCCCGAACGATAAGTTCTATGAAATATACCTTCATTATTTTTATCATCAGGTGTATTATGAGAGGGTACAAGTATCCCAAAATCACATAAGTCGTCTATCAATTCAGTCAGAACCAACGGATGAATTTCTTTATTTTCTTCTGATAAATTATTTTTTGAATTTCCTTTCTTCAGTAACTCATCAATTGTTTCTGAATATTTCTCAACTTGCCGTTTTCCATTTGGGTTTGCTATTTCTTCATTTTGGCTATAACAATCTCTCAATCTTTTCAGAATCTGGTGAGCACAATCTTTAGACATTGTAAATTCTGGCTGAAAGTTGAACGAGGTATTCTCATTGAAATAATGGTTAATTTCCCCTTTATCACGATAAAATGCATTAATACTATTAATAATTTTCTGATAGTCCGTATAATATTTTTTTAAGTCACTATCAATAATTCTAAAATCCTTATCAAACCCCCCAAAATACTTTGTAAGTTCAGGGAATGACTTTACTATCTGTTGAAAAACATATTTAGACAACAATGAACCCAATACTAAATTAATGTCATCAAAATAAACTTCATCTTTTTCATAAGAACTTTTGGAAACCTCACTACAATATAAATTTTTAAATATTTCTTTAAAAACCTCTACGGTGCTGCTTTCATCAAAATAAATTTTCCTATTCATTTTAGGAAAGACAAGGGGAATGCAAAGGAGTCGTTGTCTGTCTTCGTAATAAAAGAAGCGAATTTTTTCAACAAAGTCCTTATCCATGATAAAATCATTCCCAGTTCTATCATCTGGCATAAATCCAAAATCTCTACCGAGTTGTTTGTAATCTTTTATTAAGTTACAATGAAGCGAAAACCTCTGTAAGTGTTCAATGGGATTAAGTTTATACAGATACCCTAGCTTACTCAACGCTTTTTTTAATTTTTCAATTGAATCAGCAGGAAAGTTTTTTATTTCTAAAACAATATGGTCAATGTCTGTTCCTTCTCCAGAAAGAATAAAATGATTTGCTTGAAGAAATAAATAATTGTGATACTCATAGTTTTTTAAAAAAGATCCAATCTCTGCATTTTTATCCTTCTTGCTCTTTGGGTCAGCCAAAATAGAGTAATGCCCCTTAAATGCATAAGTAAATATATTCTCATCTTTTAGTTTATATTTTTTTATAAAATGCTCTCTATATCGCTTTAATGATTCCGTACTTCTTGAAACATCATCAATGATGGCTATTTTCTTGTCTTTGAAATCGCTTACCTTATTAAACCTGAAGTAATCTTTATAGCGAAATTTTTCTGAAATATCTGGTGCAGATTCTTTAATATCCTTTTCGCAAGTATCAATCAATTTACATGCTTTTCGTGCAACTGGAATTATATAGTAGGGATTATTTTCATTGACTTTCTCTTTTAGAAATAGAAGAAACTCATCCCGATATCGTTCGTCCCAAGTAGAAACGAATAATTCATGTGGTTTAGTTTGAATTACCATATCTTATGATTTTGTTTTTCTTTATAAATTCAGTAATATTAATAAGATTTTCGCAAGCATACTATTCTACCCTGAAATCAATTCCACAAAAATATAAAATAAAACCTTGCGCACCTCTTTTGCTTTTGTCGAAGCAATAGCCAAACGGCTTTGTCGAAATTGTCCTGTTGTCTGTGTCCAAGTGTCAAGTTTGATGTCTGCATTGTCGTCTTTTTAGGGTTGCCATTAACTTGTTTATACCCGCTACTCCACCCCGCCTTATAGCGTGTATCCACCCGAATCGGATAGGTATTGCGATATAGTTTCGGTTTTGAAGTAGCGTGTTATTTTCATTAATTTATATTTTAAGGGCACCTCGAAAAATCACTTTTCCCTGTGCCGTTGTTTTGGGGCAATATATGTATAAGTTTTCTAAAAACCAAAT
>CAYGGZ010000031.1:0-25419 GCA_964349765.1 uncultured Bacteroidales bacterium | reverse complement strand
GCAGTTGACCTGCCGGTATTACCGACAAAGCCGATTATTTGTCCGCGTTTAACCCTTTCGCCTCTTCGAACGTTGAACTTCGACAGATGCGCATACAATGTTTGGTAATTGAAGCCGTGGTCAATAACAATGTGGTTGCCAAATCCAACACGTGAACGCTCTACACTTACCACAACACCATTACCGGTTGCATGCACCTCAGTTCCTACAGGTGCAGTGAAATCAATACCTTCATGAAACTTTTGAAACTTATAAAATGGATCTGTCCGATAACCAAAATGTGAAGCTAGTCGATTTAAATCTCTGTTGCTAATCGGTTGGATGGCTGGTAGCGCAGCCAGAAGTAATTCCTTGTTTAATGCCATTTCATGCACCTCGTCGAAAGATCGGGATTGCACATACAGTTGGCTGGCCAGCATATCAATTCTTTGGGAAGTTGATATCACCAGGTCGGAATAGCGAAAACCACTAAGCTTTGCATATCGGTCGGTTCCGCCAAATCCCGCCATTCTAACACTTGCTGGAATTGGATCAGTCTCAAATATCACCCGATAAATATTATCATCGCGTTCCCGAATATCCTTCAATACTATCTCTAACTGCGATATCTGGTTATTGAGCAAAGAATACTGAAATTTTAGATTGTCGAGTTCTCGCCTTAGCTCTTTCTCCTTTGGAGATTCAAGGAAAAGATATGCAAGGAAGATTATGAATGCGGCAAAAACTATGCTCGTTGTGGCCATTATGAGCAGTCGTTTAAGCTTTTGCCAGAGGGTGGCTCGCACCACCTCGAACCTTAACGTTTTGACATTGAAATGATATCGTGCTTTTGACATAAGCAGATAGTACTGTTTTAATAGCGCTTCTTATGCAGGATGCAAAATTAATAAATTCAACTAATTTTGCAACCCCATTTATAATCTTTATGTTTATTAAAAAATGTTAATCTACCATAAATCGCATGAAATCTCAGGAAGCACGACAAAAATTCCTTGACTTTTTTTCACGAAAGCAACACCATATTGTTCAATCAGCTCCTATCGTAATAAAAAACGACCCAACTCTGATGTTCACGAATGCTGGTATGAACCAATTTAAAGAAATTTTCTTAGGAAACACTAAGGCTACCCAGGCTCGTGTTGCCGATACTCAGAAATGTCTTCGCGTTTCTGGCAAACATAACGACCTTGAGGAGGTGGGGCTTGATACTTATCATCACACCATGTTCGAAATGCTGGGTAATTGGTCGTTCGGTGATTACTTCAAGAAGGAAGCCATAGAATGGGCATGGGAACTGCTAACCGAAGAGTATGGGATATCGAAAAGCGATATCTATGTAACTGTGTTTGGGGGTGATGATGCCGACGGACTGCAGTGGGACGCAGAAGCCTTTCATTTCTGGGAAACACTAATACCAGAATCCAGGATACTTAGAGGAAGTAAAAAAGATAATTTCTGGGAAATGGGCAATACCGGACCTTGCGGCCCATGCTCCGAAATTCACGTGGATATACGATCGGAATCAGAAAAAATTGAAATCCCAGGATATCAGCTTGTAAATCAAGGACACCCACACGTTATAGAAATATGGAATCTTGTTTTCATACAATTTAACCGTCAGGCCGATGGTAAACTCGTTCAGCTTCCGGATAAACATATTGACACTGGAATGGGTTTTGAACGCCTGTGTATGATACTTCAAAAAGTAAAATCGAACTACGATACCGACATCTTCCAGCCACTCATTTCCGAAATCCAAAACATCACAGGAATAACATACGGAGCAGAGTTTAAATCCGATGTGGCTATGCGGGTAATAGCCGACCATGTCAGGGCTGTGGCGTTTGCAATTGCCGATGGCCAGCTTCCATCAAACAACAAAGCAGGATACGTTATCAGGAGAATTCTGCGAAGGGCAGTAAGATACTATTTCAGTAGTCTTAACCGCAAAGAACCATTGATCTTTCTTCTTGTGCCGGTTTTGATAAAACAGATGGGTGAAATGTTTCCCGAATTGGTTCGCGAACAACAACTTCTTGAAAAGGTTATCAGAGAAGAGGAGCTATCGTTTCTGCGAACTCTTGCTATTGGAATTCAGCGATTTCAAAATCACTGCAAAGAACTGGGACAGAGAAAAATCATCGAGGGTGCTTTTGCTTTTGAACTTTACGACACATATGGTTTTCCGGTTGATTTGACCCAACTTATGGCACGCGAAGCTGGCCTGAAGTTAGATATCGAAGCCTTTGAGGCAGAGCTTGAAAAACAAAAATCAAGGTCGAGGCAGGATGCAGCTTTTGATGCAGACGACTGGAACATATTGAATCCTGGTGTAGCCACCCAATTTGTAGGATGGGAAACTACAAGCACACCAGCTCAGATTCTTAGGTTCAGGCGAGTTGTTGTTAAAGGGAAAGATCTTTTCCACGTTGTGCTCGACCAAACGCCCTTCTACCCCGAAAGTGGAGGACAAGTTGGCGACTGCGGCTATCTTACCCTTAACGGGAATAACTATCAGGTAACCGATACACGGAAGGAAAATAATCTGATCATTCACATTCTCAGCGAGTTCCCACAAAACCCTCCGCCCAACGTGTTGGCAGTAGTAGATAATTACCAACGACGGCTCACTGCAAACAACCATACAGCCACTCATCTACTCCATGACACATTGCGAACAATTCTTGGATCGCACATTGAGCAGAAAGGTTCATTTGTTGGACCCGAATACCTGCGGTTCGACTTTTCGCATTTTCAAAGATTGAGCCATGAAGAGCTTGAACAAGTAGAAAAACGTGTAAATTTTTTGATCAGGGAAAATATACAACGCATCGAATACCGCGACATTCCAATTGAAGAGGCGCAACAAATGGGCGCAATCATGTTCTTTAATGAAAAATACGGAGAGAGAGTAAGAGCAATCCGTTTTGGAAATTCAATTGAACTGTGCGGAGGAACACATAGCCAGAATACTGCAACCATAGGATTGTTTAAGATTGTTTCTGAAAGCGCTATTGCCGCTGGAATACGCCGGATTGAGGCTGTTACATCCGAATTCGCCTTTATCTATATAGAAAAGAAACTCGCTTTGCTCGACCAGTTGCTTTTTCTGCTAAAACATCCAGGCGATCCGATTAAAACACTTGGGAATTTGTTGGATCAGAGCAACCGGCTTCAAAAGCAGATATCTGAAATGCACGGGAAGCTTGCTGGTGTTGAAATAGAGAAATTGCTGTCAAATGCCCGGACATCAGGAAGCATCCGGATTGTGACGGCTCGAACAGGTCTTGATAACGACACCATTAAGGATATGGCATTTAATTTACGACAAACCGAAAAAGGCTTGATTATGTTACTGGGTGCGGTAATTGGCGGAAAACCTTTCCTTCACCTGTTCGTTTCAACTGATCTGGTAACATCTGGAACCGCCGATGCATGTGTCTTAATCCGGGAACTTGCCAAAGAGATACAGGGCGGAGGAGGAGGCCAACCTTTTTACGCAACTGCAGGAGGGAAAAATCTCGACGGACTTAACAATGCCCTGTCAAAACTTAACAGCCTTTATCCGTAACCATCAAACCCGAATTAATCAATAGAAAGACCGTTAGGGCTGCACTATTGATAGCATGAAGGTAATTCCGATTTAGTGTTTGCTTAGCGCAATTCTTATTGTGCTGATTAAAAACACTTATTCGGGGTCAAATGAACTTCGAGGTGTTATTTAGCAATTCAATAAATCAAAAACTATTTAGACTTTCTTTTGTTTATAGTTAATTATGATTGATTGAACAATAAGTAACAACACAGCTATAGATTTATAACAGTTAACATAATCTGAATGGTTAAATACCTGATCACCGATTTAGAGAGGATCACAGGCATAAAGGCGCACACAATCAGGATTTGGGAAAAACGTTATAGCCTGCTTAACCCTAACCGCACCGACACTAATATTCGTTACTACTCCGACGATGAACTCAGGCGACTGCTGAATATCTCGCTTCTAAACAAATTTGGGTACCGCATCTCATCTATCGTCAAAATGTCGGACGTTGAAATCAACGAGCGGGTACTCGATATCACCCAGAACACTTCAAGTTACGACAGTTGTGTTGAGAGTCTCGTAATTGCAATGGTTGAACTAAATGAAGCAAAATTTGAAAAGGCATTATCAAATTCCATCCTAAAGCTTGGTTTCGAAAAAACAGTGATATCAGTCATTTTACCTTTTCTTGAAAAAGTAGGGGTACTTTGGCAGGCTGGAAGCATCAATCCTGCACATGAACATTTTATTGCCAACCTTATCCGTCAAAAGTTAATTGTGGCAATAGACAGCATTGTTCCGGTTCATTCAAAAAATGCCAAATTGTTTGTCTTGTTCCTGCATTCAGGCGAGTTACATGAGCTTGTATTGCTTTTCTATCACTACATCCTCAAACAGATGGGGCACAAGATCCTCTATCTTGGACAATCCGTTCCCCTTTCCTGTCTTCATTCAGTTTGTATGGCACAGAAGCCAGATTTCCTGTTAACTGTCATTACTACTGCAATGCTTGCCGAGCGGTATGTTGATTTTATCAATGAGCTTGCGTCAATGGATTTAGCCAGAAACATCTTCATCACTGGTTTGCAAACCAAAGAGCACACAACCAAGCTGCCAGCCAACGTTGTTCGCTTAGGCTCTCCTTCTAATTTAGAAGAACAACTGACAGCCTATCTGTCATAATTACCTGCCACAGAAATCAAAATGGCTGTCGGTTATTTTAGAGCTCTAGCCTAATCTGTAATATTTCAACCATATAACTACTTTATTACATATTTAATGTTGAATATGCATGATTTTTGATGAGTTAATCTATAATTAGTCTAAATTATATTAATTTATGATAAATCAACTGGTTACGCTCATAATCACATTTTTAACAATTTTTTTATGTTCATACCTATTGCAGGAATCATATTTATGTTTAACTTTGCCAAATTATAATTGAACAATAATATAACAATTAATCTGACTGACTATGACAGCGATCGAATTCAACAATCAACTCATCAGCCTTCATAATAATCTGCGATATTTTGCCAATACACTTACTGCAAGCCAGCAAGAGGCCGATGATCTTATTCAGGACACCTATCTGAAAGCGTTGCTGAACCGCGATAAGTTCGCCGCCGACACAAACCTCAAAGCATGGACTTACACCATCATGAAGAATACCTTTATCAACAATTATCGAAGAAATGTAAAAGCCAACACTATTGTTGATTCCACAAAGGATCTTTACTTCCTTAACATCTCCCGAAAAGATAATCAGTTCACGCCCGACGGGGAGATCTCCACAAACGACATTAAAGCAAGCATCGAACGGCTGGACACAGAACAGCGCCGTCCGTTCGAAATGCACACGGCAGGCTACAAGTATAAGGAAATTGCCGATGAATTGAATCTTTCAATTGGCACCGTGAAGAGCCGTATATTTTTCACCCGCAAGAAGCTGATGGAAAATCTGAAAGAGTATCAGAATTAGAAAGCAAAGCGGTAGATTTTAGTGCAACTGTCAAAATCTATCCGACAAAACTCTATTACACTATAATTTACTCGGCTAACTACAACAAAGACCAATCAGAAAATTGGTCTTTTCTTTTTATTTTGAATTTGATGAATGAGTTTGCGACCCCTGCAAGTTCAGCATTATGATTGCAAAAAGAAGAAACCCAGCGCTAACCCATTGAACAACATCAAGTAACTGGTTATTAAATATATAATCGAAAAGTATAGCTGAAAACGGAAAACACAGCTCGCAGATTGCTGCTACCGTAGCTCGCACTTTGCGTAAACCATAGTAGTAAAGAAATATGGCCCCGGAGCCAGTTGTAATTGCAATCACGAAAAAAATCAGCCAATTTGTCGGAGTTGTTTGTGCAATCCATTCAAGCTGCCCGGTAACCAGAACCACCATCAACATTATCAGCGTAGTGAACCCAAACCGGAAGAAAGTTGCAGTGTGCACAGGAACAGTATTGAGTATTTTCTTTCCGAACACTGTAGCGCTGCCAAATGAAAATGCAGCCAGAAGCGCATATAGAGCTGCAAGAGTGTCGTTACGGCCTACATCCAAATTGGGCAACTGAAAGCCAAAGGTTAGAAAATATGCAGATACTAAAGCCATGGAAGCCCAGAAATAATAATTCCTTCGTGGTTTTTCGCCCAGAATAATCATTGCCAGAATTATGACAAACACAGGTTGAAGTTTTTGTAATAACACAACCACTGTGAGTTTTTGAAACTCAACCAAAAACAGCGCATGCACAATTGCAAGTGTTCCAGTAGCACCACCAAACAGAGCGATCAGAAAAAGAAAAATATAATCGCTTCGGCTAAATATCTTCAAATACCTGTATTGTCCCCCCAGGAAAAAGTGCATCAGAACAAATGGGATCAGGTGAAGCATGAACACAACATAGGCAACGTTCAGGTTAAAAAGATTTGGAGTAAGTACAACTCCATCGAAACCCCAAAGCGCTGCTGAAACACAAACTGCAACTGCTCCGGTGATTGAGGATCGGTTTCTAATGCTCATGAGTATTGGTTATATCAGGTTCAGAATCAAAACAATAGGTGCGCCTCGTCCTTTGCCTTCCGAATAGCCTCCGAGTGAGGGTTTTCCTTTTGCTCAGTAAAAAGTTCAAGCACTCTACCGGCAAATGCAGCAGAATTATCCTCAGGGTTTATTCCCGCCATGCTGACATTGATCAGCCTTATGAGTTCTTCACGGGCACCAGTTACTTTGTTCCATAGCTCGTGCGATACATAAAGTTGTTGCGAGATATTATGCTCAAACTCTTCGCGAATACTTTTAAGCATTTGCCATTGCATCTGACCCGCTGTAATGCCAGGGTGATTTAGCCTGATCAACAGTTGAGCGGGAGAGATACGTTCCAGTAAAATAACTATTCTTTCATATGCCTGCAATCGAAGAGGAAGCACAGTTTGCGAGAATCCAGCTCTCTGTTGTTCGCTACGGGCATCGGCCTCGCGCTTAAGCATTCTGTTTAGTACAAAGTATACGGCAAGCACTACAATTGCAGGTGTAATGATAATCTGAGTGAGGTGAATTATAAACTCCATTTGTATGGTTTTAAGAATGCAAAGATCATAATATTGGTTTATATATGATCCTGAAGCGCTTTTTTTGCATGTCTCGGGCATATTTGAGAATTTTGTTGCAGTTTTGCGATCGCAACATCAGAATGAAATCTTACATCCATGGAATACCTCTCGAACAGATTGCAAAAGATGGCCGAGTCGGAAACGCTGGCCATGGCTCGAAAATGCAGGGAGTTGAAATCGCTTGGACATGATGTGATAAATCTAAGCATTGGTGAGCCTGATTTTAACACACCCGAGTTTATCAAGCATGCTGCTAAGGAAGCAATTGATCAGAACTACAGCCACTACCCGCCTGTGTCAGGATATGCCGACCTGCAGGGCGCCATTTGTAGCAAGTTGCTGCGTGATAACAAACTACACTACAAACCAAACCAAATTGTTGTTTCAACAGGGGCAAAACAAGCAATCGCCAACGCTATGCTCGCATTGTTAGATCCCGCCGACGAGGTGCTTGTGCCAGTACCATACTGGGTATCCTACAAAGAATTAATAAAACTTGCAGAAGCACGGGCAATTTTTATCCCGTCAGGTATTGAGAATGATTTCAAGGTAACTGCCAGGCAAATTGAAGAAGCAATTACTCCTCGCACTAAGATGTTGATATTCAGCAATCCCTGCAACCCTTCAGGTTCTATTCTCAGCAGGCAGGAGTTATCTGAAATAGCCTCCGTTTTAGAAAAACATCCGGGAATATTTATTATATCCGACGAAATTTACGAGTTGATAAATTTTGGAGAACCCCATGAAAGCATTGCCCAGTTCGAAAATATTTCAGAAAGGGTGATCGTTATAAACGGCGTTTCAAAAGGATTTGCCATGACAGGCTGGCGTCTTGGGTACTCAGCATCGTCGGCCATCATTGCCAGAGCTTTCGACAAACTGCAAGGCCAAATTACCTCAGCCACTTGCTCAATTGCTCAACGGGCTGCGTTAACAGCTTTATTGGCCGACCCGGCAACGACACCAGATATTATACTAATGAGAGAAACCTTTAAAAAACGACGAGACTTGCTTATTGACCTTACCCGCTCCATTCCTGGAATGAAAACCAATCTCCCGATGGGTGCGTTCTATCTCTTTCCTGACGTGACCTGGTACTTTGGAAAATCACATAACGATATCACTATCAGCAATTGTGAAGATGTTACAGATTTTCTGTTGTCGGAAGCGCATGTTGCTTTAGTTCCAGGTTCAGCTTTCGGCGACCGGTTCTGCATCAGAATCTCATATGCTACATCGGAAGAACGAATAACAGAGGCTATGAAACGGGTAGCCAATACATTGGCAAAATTGAGCTAAAACCTGCTTTGCCTTGATTATACATTTACCTTTATTCTGTAGTTTTAAAAATAATTTATAGTGTTAACGGAATCAAACCTGCAGGAAATTTCGGATCGGTTCAACAACACCCATATTCTGGTAATCGGTGATGTTATGGTTGATGCCTACCTATATGGCAAGGTCGACAGGATCTCGCCCGAAGCACCCGTTCCTGTTGTTTCCCTGACAAAGAGAGTTGAAATGCCTGGCGGCGCCGGAAATGTTGCCCTGAATGTTCGATCACTTGGCGCACACACACATCTTTGTGCTGCCATTGGCGAAGATCAGAGAGGCGCCCAGTTTGTAGAACTGCTAAAAAAAGCAAATATCAGCGTTCATGGAATGATTGCCAGTCCTTCAAGAATCACCACAACAAAATTCCGGATTATTGGCAACAACATGCAGATGCTTCGGGTTGACGAAGAGTCGGAGAACGACCTGAGCGAATCGGAAGCGAGCATGCTCATTATGAGAGCACGTGAAATTGTTTCCCGCCATCAGATAAAAGCCATCATTCTCCAGGATTATAACAAAGGAGTTCTAAGCCCGGAAGTTATCAACGAAATAATATCAATAGCTAACAATGCAGGCATCCCGGTTGTTGTTGATCCTAAAAAAAGAAACTTCGATCTTTACCGAAACGTAAAACTATTCAAACCAAATCTTAAGGAGTTATGTGAAGGGGTTAAAGCAGAGTTTGATACCCAAAACCATCAAAAGATAATTCAGGCCATGGCTGAGCGACAAATTACACATGACGTTGAAATCATGATGGTAACGCTTGGCGATAAGGGGCTTTTGATCCGCTACGCAGATACAGATGGATTCTCACATAAACATTTTCCCGCCCAGGTGCGACATGTGGCCGATGTAAGCGGAGCAGGCGACACCGTGATTAGCGTTGCCGCCTTAGGTATCTCAATAGGTTTGCACCCCGAGAAAATTGCATGGATGTCAAACGTGGCAGGCGGCATAGTGTGCGAAAAAGTCGGTGTTGTGGCAATAAATAAAGATCAGCTTTTTCATGAACTACTGAGATCAACCAACCAGCATCGAAAATGAATCGTGGCTTGATTACTGAAAAACCGAAAGAACAGGTGAGCGAAATGTTTAACAACATTGCTCGCCGGTATGATTCACTCAACAGCTTCCTGTCGGCCGGTAATGACAGGCGCTGGAGGCAACGGTTGGCAGATTCGCTTCGACCTCATAAACCAAAAACAATACTCGACGTAGCAACCGGTACTGCCGATGTGGCAATTGTGTTGGCACAGCTTCAACCTCAAAAGATCACAGGCATCGACATCTCTGAAGGTATGCTTGAAATTGGACGACAGAAAATTTCCCGTTTGAAACTTACTCACCTTATCTCGCTTCTTCAAGCCGATGCGACCAAATTGCCTTTTGAAACAAATAGTTTCGACGCCGTAACAGTAGCTTTCGGTGCTCGAAATTTCGAAAACTTACAGCAGGCGCTGAGTGAGATCCATAGAGTGCTACGGCCTGGCGGAAAACTTGCGATACTGGAGTTTTCAATACCTCAAAACAGTATTGTGCGGTTGTTTTTTTTGCTCTACCTCCGCTATTTGCTTCCGGTGATCGGTAAAACCTGGTCGAAGAACTCAACAGCATACAGTTACCTTTCCGAAACTATTCAGGAATTTCCTTACGGACGCCATTTTGTTGTTAAACTTAATAATGCGGGTTTTATCAACACAAACGCAAGGCAGCTTTCTATGGGAATAGTTACACTTTATACGGCTTTGAAATAGGTTCGCAATATTGGGAACAGGCAGCCGTTAATGTACAAGTTAAATATTTCAACTACTGAAAACCTTGATTAAGAATAGAATTGCCAGTTCACTGTTTTTGATACTCCTTCCTTTGGCCATCATGGCACAGGGACGCCGACCACAAAACCTACCGTTCTATGATGTTGCACCTTATAATTTTGGTTTTACTCTGGGTGTGAACCGGATGTATTTTTCAATTGACCATGCGCGGCGGTTTAACAGCGAAATATTTACATCAGGTGAAATTCCTGATATACCCAATATCAGAGAGGCTTTACTCAACACCATTGAAACCAATTCGCATTACGGTTTCATGGTAGGTATAGTATCTAACCTGAAACTTGGAAAACACTTCGACCTTAGGTTCATTCCAAATCTTTCGTTTGGCGAACGGGACATCACCTATAACATCAGAGCTACAACTATTGATGGAACACAAGAAATTTTTAATTTACGTAAACCGGTACAATCTACTTTCGTTGAGTTTCCGCTACTTGTAAAATACAAATCCGCCCGCTATAATAATATGCGCAGCTATATCATTGGTGGCGTAAAATACTCGATCGACCTTATTTCAGACGCTAGACGACAGGACAGAACAGAAATGGCCATCGTAAGGGTTGATAAAAACGATGTATATCTCGAGCTTGGCGTTGGGTTCGACTTTTATAACGAGTACTTCAAACTTGGAACTGAGATCAAAATGTCGTACGGCCTTTTTGATCTTTTGATCAGGGAAGGAAACATTTATACAGAGGGTATAGAATCGCTCCGCTCGAAGATTTTTTCCCTCTCATTCAACTTTGAGTAACTAAAATTGATACAACCAATCGTTTTCTATGAATCAGATTTCCCTGTGAAGGAGTCTATTGATTTTCAGTGCTTTGATTTTTTAATCTTAAAAAATGTTAATTGACTTAATTTTTTTTCAAAAAAAGTTGCAACGATAAAAAAAAGTATTACTTTTGCATGCCCGTAGTGATGAAATGAGGCCCGTTCGTCTAGGGGTTAGGACGTCAGGTTTTCATCCTGGTAACAGGGGTTCGATTCCCCTACGGGCTACAATAAGTTTGAAATTAGGAAAATGGCAAATCATATATCGGCGCTTAAAAGGAACAGGGCAAACGAAAAAAGAAGATTACATAACAGGTATTATGCCCGAACCATGCGCAGTGCCTTAAAGAAATTCCGTCTGTTGACGGACACACAGGAAGCAGCTGAAAAACTTCCCAGGATTGTTTCGCTGATAGATAAGCTTGCAAAAAAGCGGATCATTCACAAGAACAAAGCTGCAAACCTGAAGTCAAAGTTGACCAGAAAGGCGAATTCTCTCTTGCAGTGATTCCTTTTCATGGTTTGTTTGGGGGGGTCGATATGAGAAATCATATCGACCTTTTTTTTGAAAACTTCTTTGAACAATAATAACTTTGCACAGCGTTCAAAAAAGAGAATTACAACTCCAAACTTAAGCACTAAAGTGGAAGACTCCGAGAAACGACAAAGCATCCGTCATTGGGCAGAAGATGACAGGCCGCGTGAAAAGTTTGTACTGAAAGGAAGGCATGCGTTAAGTGATGCTGAATTGCTTGCCATATTGATCGGTTCGGGGAACAATAGCGAATCGGCTGTTGATCTTTGCAAAAGAATCCTTTGGTCAGCAAACGATAGCCTTTTGGATATTGCAACCATGAGCGTTGCCGACCTTATGAAATACAAGGGAATTGGCGAAGCAAAAGCCATTACAATACTTGCCGCACTTGAACTTGGCCGAAGGCGCAGAGAAGCAGAAGTAATCCAAAAAAAAGAGATAAGTGGCAGCCGTGATGCCTATGAAATATTCGGTAGCACTATGGACGACCTCTCTTACGAGCAATTCTGGATTCTCTTACTCAACCGCGCAAACTGCCTTATCAGGAAAGTTAGTATTAGCGAAGGTGGAATTGCCGGTACTATTGTTGACCCAAAAAAAGTTTTTAAACTCGCTCTTGAGAATAATGCATCTTACATCATTCTCGGCCACAATCATCCATCGGGGAGTATCCGGCCGAGTGATTCCGACATCAGGCTTACAAAAAACCTTATGGCAGCAGGCAACATCCTCGAAATTAAAGTATTAGATCACATCATCGTGGGGTCGAACAAATATTTTAGTTTTGCCGATGAAGGCATGATGAACTAATTTACACTGATAACACTGCGCATGATTACAATTGTTACAATAATCGGAGCACGACCGCAGATTATTAAAGCCGCCGCTATTAGCCGAACTATACGTAAGAGCTTCAACGAACAAATAAAGGAAGTGATTGTGCATACAGGGCAACACTACGATGACAATATGTCGCAGATTTTTTTTGACGAGTTGGATATTCCTCATGCTGCCATTAATTTAGGAACTGGGTCGGGGAAACATGGCGCTCAAACAGCAAAAATGATACAGGGAATTGAAGAAGTACTGGAAAGTTTCCTGCCCAACTATTTGCTGCTTTATGGCGATACGAATTCTACACTTGCAGGAGCAGTAGCCGCAGCAAAACTCAATGTTCCTGTGATACATGTTGAAGCAGGATTGCGCTCGTTCAACAAGAAAATGCCAGAAGAGATTAACCGGATAGTTTGCGATCATTGTTCCACACTCCTGTTCACCCCAACACTCACGGGCTATAATAACCTGATCGGAGAAGGTTTTAGCAGCCAGAGCAAACCACCCTATACTCCTGACAACCCGGGTATTTTTCACTGTGGTGATGTGATGTATGATAACACAATCTATTATGCCGGAATAGCCTCCCTGAGATCCAAAATCCTTGATACTCTGGAAATTTCGAAGCGGGAATTTGTGCTCGCAACTATACATCGCGATAATAACACTGACGACCCGAATCGGCTGAATTCCATTTTCAGAGCTTTGGAACACATTACAAACAAATGGAACATCAATGTGATTTTTCCGGTTCATCCTCGAACAATGAAAATGATGCAAACGAATCTGAGTGAGGGATTTTTTGAGAGACTAAAACGGAATCCCTTGATCCGGCTAACACCTGCGGTGTCGTTTCTAGATATGATGGTTCTTGAAAAGCATGCCAGGCTGATAATTACCGACTCAGGCGGAGTTCAGAAAGAGGCTTATTTCTTTGGTAAGCCGTGTATCATTGCCCGTACCGAGACCGAATGGGTTGAGAATGTGGAGCAAGGCGCTGCTATTGTAACCGATGCTGATGAACGAAGAATAGTTGAGGCTTTCGAATTATTCTATTCCGACCCGCCAGTCAATTTTCCGCCGATCTTTGGCGATGGAAATGCAGCCGGTTTTATCTGCCAAACAATTATAAACAACCGCTGAATAAACCAAATGACTATTTTACCTGTGTATGAGAGATTATTGAATTAATTTTTTTAATTTTGCAGCCCATTTTGAGCGCCGGAATGAAACGGTATCAATTGGAATAAATCAAAACAACTCACCTATTTAAAACTTTTATTGGATGGTACGACATTATGAAACCGTTTTCATTATGACTCCCGTTTTATCTGATGACCAGATGAAGGAAACGGTAAACAAATTCCAGAAGTTTCTGATCGACAAGGGTGCGGAGATTGTGTATGAAAACAATTGGGGCTTACGCAAACTGGCCTACCCGGTTCAGAAAAAAAGCACGGGCTTTTACCACTTGTTCGAATTCAAAGCCAACGGTAAACTTGTTGCTGAACTTGAAGTTGCTTACAAACGCGATGAGCGTATTTTGCGCTTCCTCACTGTAGCGCTCGACCGCTACGCAGTTGCCTACGCTCTAAAGAAACGCTCTCCAAAGCTACCTGTTGAAGCGGTTGCTGAACCTTTACAAAGTGATGACATTAAATCAGAAACACTATGAGCCCACAAGGAAACACCGGTATTAAGTATCTTACGCCAATTACGGTTGATGTAAAAAGGAAAAAGTATTGCCGGTTCAAAAAGAACAGGATCAAATACATTGATTACAAGGATGCCGAATTTCTGCTCCGCTTCGTAAACGAGCAAGGTAAAATTCTACCGCGCCGCGTAACCGGCACATCAACAAAATATCAGAAAAAAGTGGCCAGAGCTGTTAAGCGTGCCCGCCACCTTGCTATGCTGCCCTATGTAGCCGACTTACTAAAATAACCGGAGGTAAATTATGGAAGTTATTCTCACAAAAGACGTTCGAAATCTGGGATATGCCAACGATGTTGTAATCGTAAAGGCTGGTTATGCCCAGAATTATCTGATACCTCAAGGACTTGCAGTTTTGGCCAATAAGTCATCGCTCAAGATGCAATCAGAGATAGCCAAACAAAAATCCTTCAAACTGGAAAAACTGCGGAATCAGGCGGCAGAGACAGTTAAGAAACTCGAAAATGTAGTTCTTAAGATTGGAGCTAAAGCTGCCTCGAGCGGAAAGATTTATGGCTCGGTCAATGCTATTCAAATTGCTGAAGCCCTTCAACAACAATATCAGTTTGAAGTTGATCGAAAGAAAATCCATCTCGACGGCGATTCAGTAAAGGAACTAGGTACTTACAAAGCATCCATCGAATTGCATAAGGATTTGAAGGTGACCATCCAGTTTGAGGTGGTAGCTGAGTAATTACTAATATCAAGAATATTCAACCCTCGCCGGCACACACCAGGTGGGGGTTAACTTTTCAACAAAACATATTTTTGCATGCTATCGCGACGCATGTCAGGCTTGTTGTCTTCGCTCCGGCATAAAAAATATCGGAAACTGCATGGTTTATTTCTTGCCGAAGGCATCAAAATTGTGGATGAGCTCCTAAGAAGTTCTTTTGCAGTTCATTCGGTATTTGCTGTTGAACAATGGATTGAGGCTAACCGCCACAAGGTACCAACAACAACAGATATCATTTCAATAAGCGAGCAAGAGTTACATAAAATCAGCCAGTTACATACACCGCAACAGGTGGTTGCGATGGTTAGAATTCCTGATATCGCCCCCGATTACGCAACAATGACCGATGATTTTATCCTTGCACTTGATGAGCTTCAAGACAGCGGCAATCTAGGCACCATACTTCGCACAGCCGATTGGTTTGGGATAAAATGGGTAGTTTGTTCTCACGGTTGTGTTGATCTATACAACCCCAAAACCGTGCAGGCAACAATGGGATCAATAGCCCGCGTTAAGGTTTGTTATTTAGACCTGAAAGAATTTTTATCCAAACTGCGCAATAAAATTCCGGTATATGGCGCTGTGTTGGATGGGCGTTCGATTTCCACGGTAGCGTTCTCAACTCCTGGCATTTTGATTATCGGCAATGAAGCTCACGGTCTTTCTCCTGGCATTAAGCCTTTTATTAGCCAACCTGTTTCCATCTCTGCCTATCCTGCTGTAAGCCTGGCATCCACACTCCCCGAATCGCTCAACGCCTCGGTAGCAGCAGCAATTGCACTCTACGAACTACGCCGGCAGTTTCAATAGGTAGTCTCGATTAAAATAACGACCCTCTTGAATTATTAAAATTATTGCAGTAACTTTGCTGGTTAACATTTTCATTTTCAATTAACCGTAAGTATTGATATGATCTCAAAAGAACCTGTAAATTATCATATCGCTGAGTTGGCGAGAACAGAAAACCTAATGGTTCGCACAAAAAACGTTTGTGTTGAAAACTCGCTTGACAATTTATTTGCAATAATTGAGTTTTATCTCACTTTCGGCGATTTTCGTGCATTACCGCAATGCGGCAGCAAGACCAATAATGAGTTGACGATGCTTTGCAAAAAGTATATCGTAAATTATGGGATCGCAAAAGAAGCCGTAGCGAAAAATATTCAATCGCGTCAGTTTAATTCTCTTGCTCTTTACTGCTTTGAGCGGTTTAACTTCTCTACAAGACGATTCAGTGTTTTCTATCCGCTGTTCGAACAGCGGCAATTTCCTTTTTTTCGTTTCTCTCTAATAGCGCTGCGACACGAGCTCAGCCAGCGCGAGTTTTTGATTCTGGCTCATAATTTCGACTTTTTTATCAATAAACGAAAGCTGGCATTAGATAATATTGGCGATCGGTATGGCATTACACGTGAACGCGTAAGGCAAATTTTTCATGCCACATCGAACAAGTTAAGACAATGCCTGTCAAGCGTGTGTAATGATTTGCCCTTTCTTCGCGATCATGTTTACTATCCGGTTACAATTCGCAAAGACTACATGTTGATAGACCAAACCTGTGCCAATGCTATCAACAAACAGGAAAATCTGAGATGTACACCAAGGTTTTATGCCATACTATTTTCGTTTCTACATCAGGAGAGTTATCATTTCTTTCAGGCTCACGATCGTAAAAGCAAGAATTATTACCTTGTGAACCGCAAATTGGCTAGTACTTTCGACTTTGAAGAGTTTTTGTATCAACTTAGGTCTATCTCAAGCAAAAAGATCAAAGCATCCTATACAATCAAACTTGCTAAATTTATTTCCACATTTTACAGACCGGGAAGATTTGAGGCTCCGGAACGTATTCATTCTATATGCGCTGAAATTGCCTATGAGGAGTTTGGATATGCTACAAACAGCAATGGAATAACAACCATCAACCGAAACACAAGCAAACGCTCGTCGGATCATTTGACAGAACTGCTTAGGGAAACCGGCCGCCCGATGACTCTACGGGAAATTGCTCATACTTTGAGGGAGCGAAACATCAAAACTCCTGCAAACCTTGAGGCACTGCGTTCATCATTAATACTAGCCGAGAACATTGTTCCTATCGGTAAAACCAGCACTTATTCGCTCAGGGAGTGGAAAAATATCAAAACCGGCACAATACGCAAACTGGCGGTCGAATTTCTGGAAAAGCGCACATTACCAGCACATATAAGCGAGATTGCATCATATATTATGCCCCATCGTAATACAAAACCACAATTAATTTTCTACAACCTGAAAATTGAGTCTCATGGTATTTTCAAGTTTTTTCCTAACAGATATATTGGGTTAAGCAACAAAGACTACCCGCCGCAATGGACAACAAATCCACAGCTTTCGCTGTTATAAGAGTTTCAACTTTACATAACAAAGGGTATGGATTTTTTGAAAATAGTTCTCCCTGCCATGATTCTCTTAGGAATCGCCTGGGCTGCTATTGCCATTAAAATGTTTTTGAAACGTAACGGCGAGTTCAGAAAAAGCTGCGAAAGCCAGAACAACAGTGCAGGAAAGACAGTATCATGTGCATGCGGAAAGAGCAGCGAAGATAACTGCCACAATCAATAAACTCAATTCGCTATCAGTGGAAATCTCTTGAGTTTATTACTTGCAGCCCGATAAGGTGATCATAACGTGCTCCAGGGGGACGGTAATAAACATATATCGTGTATTCGTTACCAGTTTGATGATGGTTTCCTTCGATGAAACCAATATTACCAGATGTGGCATCTTTGTCGAGTAACACAAACTGATAATCGTAAACACCTTGTTTTAGAAGCAGCTTCCCTTCAAAAGCCGAAGTACGGCGGTTGAACCACATTCGGTGTTCCTCTCGAAACTGCCAATCGCTTAGCATGCCGAAAATATAGATGTTTGCTCCTGGGATGGCATGTTCCATTTCGAGTGTAAAATGAACAAGAACATATTCTGATTCAAGTGCTGGATCGCGGGTGTTTTCTGCGGAAATCTGAAACCGACCATTCAAATCGTGCAGGAACAGGTAAGGATTGAAAGTTCGGCGCTGATCGGGCCATAAATGCACACGAAAAGCATTTGGCGTTCTCTCAATTTCGCTTACCTGTTCGCTAAGTGTGCGCAACGAGCGAATGTCGAGCGTATGAAACTCGTTGCCAGCTTCAAACACAGTTGTTCCATCGTTATAGCGATAGTCGAGCATATTCCCGATTACCATCATTGGCTGAAGCATTAGCGCATTATCCCAGCGTTGGTTCTGAACCACTCTGACATGAAGATTGCGGGAAGGGTCAATCAAGGGAATTCGTTCCGACCTGATTATAAAACCCACCTCTTGTTTCTGATGACGTTCGCTCCCTGTGGCGGGCATACGAACACTGGTTTCGGTAATGTCGACCTTCAGATCAGTAACCATAAACCTTCGGGTAAGCACAACCTGAGCAGGGTCGTTGTTTTCGAACACTTTAAGAATGTAGTTGCCCGAAAGTGTGATCCGCATTCGTTCGTTTGGAAACAAAAGTGTGTAGTGTGTGAAAGGGATCAATGTGTTGAACGAAAACTGGTAACTCTCTATCAAATCATCGGCAAAACCGCTGATGTAGTCGGTTGGCCAAAGATCAGAGGGATTCCACAAGGCATCGCAATGAATAACAGTGTACCTGTATGCTTTCACTCCCGACTCCAGATCATCGAAAGAAAGATGAAGTTGATCGTTGCTGTTTAAAGCTATAACCGGCTTGCTCATATCGCTGCCGCTGCGGTGAAACCTCACACTCCTGATGTTGTGCCTGTACACTTCGTCGTGAAAACGAAGCTCTGCAGCATAAATCATGTTTCTGCAAAAGGTGAGTGTTAAAATCGCTAAAGCGAAGGACAGAAAGAAAAATTTTCGTCGAAATGAGAAAAAATTCATTGAGCACCTGTTTTTGTGCAACAAAACTAACTCAAAAAATGTTGATGCAGTTGTAAAGATGGTTATAACGAATAATCCATTGTATATATTTGCGTTTTGATATAAAGTTGTTACATCATTGCAATCTTTCTTCTAATCTGCTGATAATAAACGAAAAAGAACTCTTTTGAATTATTAACGTTAAGTTGCAACAGAAAAATCTTTACCTGTAAAGCTATGACAAACACCTTCAGGATCACTAAGGGACTTGATATACCCCTTCAGGGTGAAGCAGAAAAGATAGTTAAAGAATTTAATTCGAGGCAATTTGCAATAAAACCAACCGATTTTCGTGCTGTTTTCCCAAAGCTTACAATTAAGGAAGGCAGCGAGGTTAAAAGCGGCAGTATCTTGTTTTACGACAAGTATCGCGAGAGCATACAATTTCCTTCGCCGGTGAGTGGTATAATAACCGAGATAAAACGCGGTGAAAAGAGAATAATTGAAGAGATTAGGATTGAGGCACACGAAGGAGAAAGTGTTAATCACCAAATCCTCAACCCTTTGATGCTAAGCCGCCAGGAGATCACAGAACATTTGTTGAAAAGCGGGGTATGGCCCGTAATACGCCGGCGACCCTATTCGATAATAGCCAATCCCACCGAGCGGCCCAAGGCTATCCATATTCCTGGTTTTGATAGCGCTCCTCTTGCTTCTGACTATGATCTCATTGTTCATGGAAAGGGCGAAATTTTTCAAACAGGTTTAAATGCTCTGTCAAAACTTACCGATGGGAAAGTGCATCTGAACCTACACCGGGAAAATACTACTTCGAAGGTGTTTATTAATTCAAAAAATGTTCAGATAAACTATTTCGATGGGCCTCACCCATCAGGCAACGTCAGCGTTCATATTCAAAAAATTGATCCTATTAACAAGGGCGATATTGTATGGTACCTCTATCCACAGGATGTGCTTGCCATAGGCCGGCTGTTTTTATCCGGGGTTTACGACGCCTCAATTGTAGTTGCACTTGCAGGTTCGGAGGTTAAACAACCTGCATATTATAAAACCCTTAGAGGCGCTTGTGTTTCTGGATTGATAAAAAATAATATAACTCAAAGCAACATCAGGGTAATCTCAGGCAACCCACTCACCGGATCCAAAATTGACTTTGATGGTTATATAGGTTTCTATGATAGTGCTATCACCGTATTGCCTGAAGGTAATCATTACGAATTTATGGGATGGGCTTCGCCAGGGTTTGACAAATACAGTTTCTCCAGGCTTTTTATGTCGAAACTCTTACCTGGAAAGAGAAAATACAGGATGGACACTAACCTTCATGGCGGAGAGCGGGCTTATGTAATGACAGGAATGTTTGAAAAAGTAATGCCGCTCAATATATTCCCCTTGCATTTGATCAAAGCATGCCTGATCCAGGATATTGACCTGATGGAAAACCTGGGAATATATGAAGTAGATGCAGAGGATTTTGCCTTGTGCGAATTCATTGACCCTTCAAAAACCGAAATACAGCAGATAATCCGCGACGGATTGGATCTGATAAGAAAAGAAATGAGCTAATCATGTTGTGAACAGAATAATATCATTATTACGATGAAGGCACTAAGAAAATTCGTTGATAACATTAAGCCTCACTTCATGCCTAAAAGAAGGTTTGGGATGTTTCATTCTACATTTGATGCATTCGAGACCTTCTTGTTTGTTCCCAATAAAACAACATACACTGGCAGCCACATCCGCGACCATATTGATATGAAACGAACCATGAGCACAGTGCTTATGGCTTTGGTGCCAACATTATTGTTTGGGATATGGAATGTTGGATTTCAGCATTTTAATGCTTCGGGGCAGGAGGTAAGCTTTTGGGAGCAGGTATTTTTCGGATTTCAAAAGGTTTTCCCGATAATTGCAGTTACCTACATTACCGGGCTAAGCATTGAGTTTGCTTTTGCCCAAATAAGGAAGCACGAGGTAAACGAAGGTTTTCTTGTAACGGGTTTGCTTATTCCTTTAGTAATGCCTCCCGATGTGCCTTTGTGGATGGTTGCCGTTTCAACCGCATTTGCAGTTATCATAGGCAAGGAGGTTTTTGGCGGTACAGGTATGAATCTGCTCAATCCTGCACTTACGGCGCGTGCTTTTCTGTTTTTTGCATACCCGCAGGAGATGTCGGGCGACAAGGTTTGGATTGCCGAAAAAGCTGATGCCTATTCAGGAGCCACACCCCTTGCTGAAGCTGCAGCAGGAAACCTTGAACTTGTAAAGGGGCAGTTTACCAGTATGTTTTGGGGTACAATTCCCGGTTCGATAGGAGAAACATCGGTAGTAGCAATTTTTATAGGTGCTTTGATTTTGATCGTAACCGGCGTTGGCAGCGCACGGATCATGCTATCGGTAATAGCAGGCGGAGTTATTACCGCACTTCTGTTTAATCTGTGGGGTCACAACGAATTCATGAGGCTTCCATTCTATTACCATCTGGTGATGGGAGGATTTGCTTTTGGAGCAGTTTATATGGCCACCGACCCTGTTACTGCAGCGCAAACAAACACGGGAAAGATCTGGTACGGTGTTTTAATCGGTGTGTTAACAGTCTTGATCAGGGTACTGAATCCCGCATTCCCTGAAGGTATGATGCTTGCAATCCTGCTGATGAATGTTTTTGCTCCGCTCATTGATCATTACGTGGTAGAATCGAATATACAGAGAAGGTTAAAACGTCTTAAGTCATTGACTGTTAAATTATAATTCTATACACAAAAACGCAGTAACATGTTTAGCAACGCATATATATTCCGGTTTGCATCAATCATGGTGATTATTACTGCAACGCTCCTTTCGGCGGCAGCATTGTTGTTGAAGCCTTTTCAGGATCGCAATATTGCCATCGAAAAAATGCAGGCTATTCTATCGGCCAGCAACATTCCCAGTAACCGCCAGAATGCGATTGAATTATACAATAAATACATCGTCAGGGAGCTTACTATTAACCTAAGAGGCGAAATTGTAGGAATACATTCACATGTCGAAAACGTTAAAGCCGAGCCGCGGGCTTTCAATATTAATGTAAGGCAGATGCTCAGAGATATAGAGGATTACCGCGCCAACCTTACAGAGCATGAGCCGCTGCTTCCTGTGTTTGTTGTTAGCCATAACGGAATCACAGAGTATGTATTTCCACTGCTCGGCCGAGGCCTGTGGGGTCCGGTTTGGGGAAATATTGCCCTGGCTACCGATTTGAATACTATTGTTGGCGTTTCGTTCGACCACAGAGCTGAAACACCCGGGCTTGGAGCCGAAATCTCTACACAAGAGTTTGAGCAACAGTTTATCGGGAAAAAAATCTTCGACCTCCAAGGCAATTTCGTTTCGGTGCAAATTCTCAGGGGCGGAGTAGCAACAGGCTACCATCAGGTTGATGCCCTGTCGGGCGGAACTATTACCTGCAACGGCGTTTCGCAAATGTTGCAAACAGGACTCGAAAACTATGTCCCATTCTTTCAAAAACATCGCGAATTATGACTCAACAAAACGATAAGGAGCCGCTATTCTCCTCAAAAAACCGCAAACTGATAACAAACCCGTTCGGAAAAAATAACCCTATCACCGTACAGGTATTAGGCATCTGCTCGGCTCTTGCCATTACAGTTAAGTTAGAACCGGCAGTAGTAATGGCCATTGCGGTTGTGGTTGTGCTTGCCGTTTCAAACGTGGTGATTTCTGTTTTGCGAACCACAATTCCACCGCGTATCCGCATCATTACACAATTGGTTGTAATTGCTGGTATGGTAATTATTGTTGATCAGGTTTTGAAAGCTTTTGTGTATGATGTAAGTAAACAGCTTTCGGTGTTTGTTGGATTGATAATTACAAACTGTATAATCATGGGGCGTCTCGAGGCATTTGCTATGGCAAACAAACCCTGGCCATCGTTCCTCGATGCTGTTGGGAATGGAATAGGATATGGAGTAATTCTGATTATTGTTGCTTTTTTCCGCGAATTGCTCGGTTCTGGCGAAATCTATGGTTTTCCTGTTATGGAAAGACTCGGGTTATACAACATCGGTTATGTAAATAATGGTATGATGATTCTTCCGCCAATGGCACTGATTACTGTAGGTATAATTATCTGGGTGCAACGCTCCCGCGACCGGGAACTGATAGAAAAGAACTAGTTAAACAATACAACAGAGTATGCAGGAACTTTTCAACATATTTGTTAAAGCCATTTTTATTGAGAACATGATATTTGCCTATTTCTTAGGCATGTGTTCTTATCTGGCTGTTTCCCGAACGGTTAAAACCTCGATGGGGTTGGGATTAGCTGTGATATTTGTGTTGGGTATCACTGTTCCGGTGGATTATCTGATCAACAAATATTTGCTCCTGCCAGGCGCTTTATCGTGGATAAGTCCGGCACTTGCCGATACCGACCTCAGCTTTCTAAGCTTCATAATTTTCATTGCCGTGATTGCAGGTATGACACAACTTGTTGAAATGGTTATCGAAAAGTTCTCGCCATCATTGTATACATCGCTTGGAATATTCCTACCGCTTATTGCTGTGAATTGCGCTATTTTGGGTGGTTCATTGTTTATGCAGGAGCGGGAATACCAAACAGTGGTTGAAGCAACGGTTTTCGGACTTGGATCGGGTGTTGGCTGGCTTCTGGCCATAATTGCCATTGCAGCAATCCGCGAAAAGCTTCGTTACTCAAATGTTCCTGCACCGCTTCGTGGGCTGGGTATTACCTTCATAATTACCGGACTTATGGGAATAGCATTTATGAGCTTTATGGGTATCAAACTTTAAGTTCCTATTATATTTAGAATCAATATAATGACAATACTTGCAATCGGAACAACAGCTACTATTTTGATCAGTGTTGCAATTTTTCTCGGAATAATTCTTTTCCTTGTTGCAATATTGCTCTATGCCAGAAAAAAACTCACTCCACAGGGAAATGTCAACATTACTATCAACAACGAAAAGGTTCTGGATGTGATGCCTGGCTCTACCCTGCTGAGTACTTTGAGTTCTGAGGGGATTTTTCTTCCTTCTGCCTGCGGAGGCGGCGGCACCTGTGCTATGTGCCGCTGTCAGGTTTTTGAAGGAGCGGGTGAAATATTGCCAACAGAAAAGGGGTATTTCACAAGAAAAGAGCAACAAAACTACTGGAGACTGGGTTGTCAGGTTAAGGTGCGCGATAATTTGAAAATTGGCATCCCGAAGGAGATATTTGGCATCAAAAAGTTTGAGTGCGAAGTTGTAAGCAATCGTAATGTTGCTACTTTCATAAAGGAGTTTAAAGTTCGCCTGCCAGAAGGTGCGGTGTTGGATTTTCAGCCGGGCGGCTATATTCAGATTGATGTGCCTAAGTGCGTGGTGAACTACAAGGATATTGAGGTTGAGGAGAAATTTCGTAACGACTGGGAACAAATGGGGTTGTTCGAACTGACGATGAAAAACCCTGAGCCAGTGTTTCGCGCCT
Source organism: uncultured Bacteroidales bacterium (assembly GCA_964349765.1). GTDB lineage: Bacteria > Bacteroidota > Bacteroidia > Bacteroidales > JAAYJT01 > JAAYJT01. The sequence goes on along the minus strand of CAYGGZ010000031.1, from coordinate 1,061 downwards.
ATTCAATGGCCAATTATCCTGCCGAAGGCAATGTGGTGATGCTGAATATACGCATAGCCACACCACCTTTGGATCGCGGCAAAAACAGGTTTATGAATGTGAACCCAGGTATCTGTTCCTCATATCTGTTTTCGAGAAAACCGGGCGACAAGGTCACAGTTTCGGGCCCTTACGGGGAATTTCATATCAAACCCACTCCGAAGGAGATGGTTTACATAGGAGGCGGAGCGGGAATGGCACCGCTACGTTCGCAAATATTCCACCTTTTCCATACTGAAAAAACTAACAGGAAGGTTAGTTACTGGTATGGAGCCCGCTCTCTGCGTGAAGTATTCTATGCCGATGATTTTCATGCCATTGAGAAACAATTTGAGAATTTCAGTTTCAATCTGGCACTTTCCGAACCTACGACAACTGAGAACTGGAAAGGACTTACCGGATATATCCATCAGGTTGTACTCGACAATTACTTATGCAAACACCCTGAACCTGAGGAGATTGAATATTATCTATGCGGGCCGCCTGTAATGAACGACGCTGTACTTAGAATGCTCGACAACTTTGGCATACCAAAAGATAACATCGCATTCGACGACTTTGGAATATAGAAGCAATGAGTATAGCTAATGAAATGATTAGCAAGCTGAAAGTGGTAAAGGATTGTCGTATCGGGGAAAGGAATTACTGCATTGAACAATATTAACCGTTCATGCCTCGCTGTTGTTTGATTGAAGTCTCGTTTACTGTTTCATAAGACAATCCTTTTTTTGGGTTCAACTGAAAGTAATTTTTGTTGCATGACAAGTTAATAACAATGTACATAATGTTGGGGTATTGTTTTAACTTTGCGCTACGAAATCACTCTACGCTAAAAAACACGGTTCAAGTTTTAAGCAAGGCATTCAGATAACTCGCTATATAGTAATTTAACCTAATTCTTTGATTATGAAAAAATTTGTACTAATCATTGTGCTTCTGCTGTTTTTGCCTACAGCAATGTTGCTTGCACAATACCGAAAAGCAGCTTTAAGCCCTGAACTCTCCAGGATAGAGGCAATTGA
>CAYGGZ010000030.1:1273-26698 GCA_964349765.1 uncultured Bacteroidales bacterium | reverse complement strand
AATATACACATATTTATCTGAATATCAAAAATTTAATTTATAGAAGTCCCCTTAAGCATTTGACATTGCTTAAACGAAAAGACATCTTACATTCCGACGAAAACGACGAAATTGATATAGCTAAGAGCAAAGTGATCGCGTATTTTTTCAATGGTGGAGAGTTAGGTTGTTGAAGTGGGACGATTTTAATTCGTCGAAGACAAAGAGTTTTTCAGTATAACATGATATATTTGTAGTTGTTTAGAAAAACAATTGAGTATGAGCAGATCCAATAACGAGACAATTGAACCAGTAACTGTAATTGTTAAGCATTGTGTGAAATCGGGGAATGAGGCTGCTTATGAGGTATGGGCACAAAAAGTTTCACATGCAGCCAGCCGTTTTGAAGGTTTTCTTGGTGTGAATTTCATTCGGCCATCGGAAGGAAAGGGAAGTGAGTATGTTTTGATTTTCAAATTTAACAGCTATGAAAATCTGTTGGTATGGGAAGAGTCGGATGAGCGGCAGCATTGGGTAAATATGCGGCGTTCGATGACAGTAGGTGAGCCGAGAATAAAGCGCTACACAGGGTGGGATTATTGGTTTGCTCTGCCCGATGCAGCAATAATACCACCGCCCAAATATAAAATGGCCATAATAACTTTTATCAGTCTTTACCCGCTGGCTTTGTTAGTTCCAATGGCATTAAATCCATTTATCGGCCAATTGGAAACCTTTCTGTTTACATTGTTCAACTCAGCCATAATCATACTGATAATGAGTTATATAATGATGCCCTTGATGGTGAATCTTTTCAAACACTGGCTATACAAAACAAACTGTGGTAAGTGTCAGGGTTCAGAATGCAACGAGCAGAAGAGTTGATTAATCCCATACCAGAATGGCTTTCGCGCACTCAGTTAATGGTTGGAGCCGATAACCTTCGCTGTTTGCATGAAGCACATGTGCTCGTGGCCGGATTAGGAGGAGTTGGCTCAGCGGCTGCTGAGATGCTTTGCCGTTCCGGGATTGGCAAAATGACTATTGCCGACAGCGATGTTGTGCAATCCAGCAATATAAACCGACAGCTTGTAGCCCTTCATAGCACTATTGGCAAATCAAAAACTGATGTCATGAAACAACGGCTTCTCGACATCAATCCACAAATTGAACTTGCAATTGTAGAAAAGTATCTGAAGGATCACACAATTATTGAACTTCTTGCGGAACCATTCGATTATGTTGTGGATGCAATTGATACCTTATCGCCTAAAGTCTATTTCATATACTATGCCTTGAAGAATAACCAGAGTTTAATTAGCTCAATGGGAGCGGGCGGTAAGCTTAATCCTGCGTTGATTCGAACAGCAGATTTTCGCGATACAAGCCATTGTAAACTCGCTTACGACTTAAGAAAACGGCTCCGGCGGCTTGGTATAGAATCGGGGTTTCAGGCTGTGTATTCTATTGAACAGACACCCTCATCGGCAATCTTAGAAACCGGTTTTGAAAGAAATAAAAAATCTACGATTGGAACAATCTCATATATGCCAGTCTTGTTCGGGTGCTGGTGTGCCTCATTGGTAATCAACGCTATTCTTAGGCAATCTTAATAGAGTGTTGTGCATCTCTAAAAAATGAAGACATTTTTTTTCCCCTAATTAAGCAAAAAGTTGTTTTAATTGTTTTTGTTGTATATTTGTGCAGGAAATTTCATGTCAAACTCAAATCATAGGAGACTCGCTATCGATACAACTCTACGCTTCTAACCAACATAAAGAAGGAGCGAGATATGAACACCTGCTGTCATAGCGATCAAGAGCTAATAAATAGCTATTTGTCGGGCAAACAATCGAGTCTGGAACTATTAATTCAGCGCCATAAGAATCGTATTTTTGCTTATATCATTCTGATTGTTAAGGATAAACACCTTGCAGATGATATATTCCAGGATGCATTTATCAAGGTAATCAATACTCTACGATCGGGAAGTTACAAGGAGGAGGGTAAGTTTTTGCAATGGGTTATGCGCATTGCACATAACCTGATTATTGATCATTTCCGGAGAGCGAAACGGCTTCAGGTTGTTGACACTAAAAATGATGATTACGATATTTTTGAGACCCTCCGTCTAACCGACATCTCTGTTGAAGAACGTATTATCGTAGATCAGATTCATGAGGATATCCGTAGCCTGATCGAGCTTCTTCCCGAGGAGCAGAAAACAGTTCTGATGATGCGACATTACGCTGAGATGAGTTTTAAAGAAATTGCCGAAGCTACAGATGTAAGTATAAATACTGCATTAGGACGCATGCGGTATGCCTTGATTAACCTCAGAAAACTGATTCAAAAAAAGCAGGTGATTCTGACGGCCTAAATTCTTTAATGCTGATTTATACTTTTGCCTCCAAATTTCCGTTTGGGTAGTAATGTTTAATTAATACCCATCGTATGACACAACCAATTACTATTAAACCTTTTTCTGAGCTTTTCTCCTCAACCCGTACAATGCACTTGCAGAAACATAGCGAGACACTTCCGATGGTGCCTTCAAACTTTGTAGTTGCCAATCTGATAGCTTATTCAGCAGCGCTTTTTGTATTGGATACCAGGACTTTAGGCAAAGCTTTGTTGATGTTGAATTGATCACCACATTTGGCTAATTTTAAACTCGCCAAACCTGTTTCGCGTATCATTGTTATGACCCGTCGGGAGCGATACCAGTATATTCTTGACTATTTTCAGCAACAGCAACCTGCTGCCGAAACTGAACTGAAATACAGCAATCATTACGAGCTTGCCGTTGCTGTGATCCTATCAGGACAATGTACTGATAAGCGTGTGAATATGATAACACCTGTATTCTTTTCGCACTTTCCTGATGTGTACAGGCTCGCTGAATCCTCTCACAGCGAGGTTTTTGAAGTGATCAAAAGCTGTTCTTATCCCAACAATAAATCCAGGCATCTCATCGGATTTGCTAAAATGCTCGTCGGGCAATTCAACGGTGTTATGCCATCAGATGTCGGAACTCTGCAGAGATTGCCTGGGATCGGCCGAAAGTCGGCTAACGTGATTCTGTCGGTTGCATTTGGTATCCCAGCAATGGCAGTTGATACACATGTGTTCAGGGTGGCATCGCGGTTGGGTCTCACAGTTAATGCCAAAAATCCACTGCAAGCCGAAAGACAACTGGTTGAAAATATTCCGGAAGCATTGCTTTCGATAAGTCATCACTGGTTGATTTTACACGGTCGTTATATCTGTAAAGCACGTAAACCACTGTGTGAAAATTGTCCTCTAACCAGTTGGTGCGTTTGGTTCGAGAAAAACAAAACCATGATAGAGCAATCTGGCAAATGAACAAAGGCGGTTGCAGTTTGTTGGTGATTTATCGGTAATTACTACGACGATATAAACCAATGTTGTGAATGAATAACCACTTAACCCACATTTTATGACAACTCTAAAACGCGGGGATATTGCCCCATTGTTTGAAGCAACCGACCAAAACGGAAAACCAGTCAGCCTCGAAGAACTTAAAGGCCAGAAGGTTGTACTATATTTTTATCCAAAAGACGACACTCCAGGCTGTGCTGCCGAATCATGTAACCTTCGCGATAACTACGATTTGTTGCTGACAAAGGGGTATCAGGTAATTGGAGTAAGTGCCGACAACCATAAGTCGCACCAAAAGTTTGCTGCAAAATATAAACTGCCCTTCTCGTTGCTGCCGGATACCGAGAAAAAGATAGTAAAAGCATATGGAGTATGGGGAATGAAGAAGTTCCTTGGGAAAAGCTACGAAGGTATACACCGCACTACATTCCTGATCAACGAAAGCGGAGTAATTGAAGAGGTGATTTCGGATGTTAACACGCAAAATCATACGCAACAAATACTTGGGGAATAGAGAAAAATAGTCGTCGGAAAGGCTCTTTTTTCTATTTCTGATAAATTGATCGATAGCAGCTTCGGTTGTCTGTTTTTTTATTAGGATAAAAATTTCAAGCTTTTTTACAATCTACCGAAGGCTCATTGCAATGCATTCGGTTACTAACTTTCAATTTCATATTTTTGCCTCTTGTAAATTATAACAAATGACATACGAGAGCAAACCAGTATATTCTTTTCCTCTCCGACGATTAGGAATAATAGGTGGCGGGCAGCTTGGAAAGATGCTGGTTCAAAAAGCACGAACAATGGGTTTCTACACCGAAACTCTTGATAATTCTGCGATTTCGCCTGCTTCAGGAATTTCCGACAAACACTACACCGGCAGCCTTTACGATACAGAAAAATTAGAAAACCTTGTTAAAGGAAATGACGTTACAACATTTGAGATTGAGCATGTTGGCGTAGACGTTCTAAAAAGACTTGAGCGAGCAGGCTATTCCATTTTTCCTTCTCCCGAAGTTTTGGAAATAATACAGGACAAGTATGTTCAGAAGTCCACACTTGACCGCGCCGGTATACCTGTTCCAAAATATGTTGAAGCTCCTCATCCCAGTGCTGAGGTATTATCAGCGTTCGGCTTTCCTTTGGTTCAAAAAGCTAAGAAAGGCGGTTACGACGGAAGGGGAGTGGCAGTGCTGCGCAATCAATCAGATCTTGGCAAATTGTTGCAGGTTCCTTCCATGCTCGAAGAATTGGTTGACATTGAGATGGAGCTTGCAGTGATTGTTGCCAGAAGTATTAAAGGTGAGGTAGTTACTTTTCCGGTTGTTGAGATGGTTTTCGATGAGAGGGTAAACATTTGTGATACGGTGTTGGCTCCCGCACGAATCACGCAGCAACAGGAAGCGGAGATATGCAGGATAGCAATCCGTTGCGTTGAGGTTTTGAATGCAGTAGGGGTTGTTGCTATTGAGTTTTTCCTATCGCGCAATGGACAAATACTTGTGAACGAAATTGCACCACGTCCGCACAACTCCGGGCACTTTTCGATTGAAGCCTGCCTGACGAGCCAATTTGAACAGCATATCAGGGCGGTGTTCGGGCTACCGCTTGGAGCAACAAACCTTCATTCAACTGCAATAATGATAAATATGTTGGGTGAGCCAGGTTTTGATGGAGATCCTGTAATTGAGGGGTTTAATGAAACGCTGGCCGTTGAAGGCGCCTCGTTTCACTGGTATGGAAAAAGCGAAACAAAACCATTCAGGAAGATGGGGCATGTTACAATTTTAGCTTCCGACCATGCTTCTGCTCTCGAAAAGGCCCTCAGAGTCAAAAACCTGGTAAAAATAAAAGGAAGGAATAAGATATGACCTCACCACTTGTAGGTATCATCATGGGAAGTGATTCCGATTTGCCGGTAATGTCGAAGGCGGCAGAGATTCTTGAAAAATTCAATATTGATTTTGAGATTACGATTGTATCGGCTCATCGAACCCCCGACAGAATGGTGCAATACGCTCGTTCGGCTGTTTCAAGAGGGCTGAAGGTAATAATTGCCGGTGCGGGAGGAGCGGCTCACTTACCTGGCATGATTGCGGCAATCACTGCCTTACCGGTGATTGGAGTTCCGGTTAAAAGTGCTAATCTTAGCGGGCTTGACTCATTGTTATCGATCGTTCAGATGCCGGAAGGCGTTCCTGTGGCAACCGTTGCAATCAATAGTTCAGCAAATGCCGCTTTACTTGCTGCACAAATCATAGGTTCGCACGATAAAACTACACTCGAAAAAGTTGAGAAATACAAACAATCGTTGAGAGAAACAGTTGAAGAAAAGGCTTCACGACTTGAAAATTTCGGGTTTAGAAAATATCTTGAAGGGCTTTGAAGGTAATACCATACCTTTGTCAAAATAAACCTATTAATTGGAACTATTTGCTTAGGTCGGGCTAATTAATGCATTACAAACTTTAAATCATATTTTACAATGGGCGAACCAAAAGAGACAAATAAAGAAAAATTCAAGGCACTGCAGATCACCCTTGATAAACTCGAAAAAACATACGGCAAAGGAACAATTATGAAACTTGGCGATAGCGCCATAGAAAAGATACCGGTTATCCCAACTGGCTCTATTGCTTTAGATGCAGCACTCGGTATTGGAGGTTTGCCACGCGGGAGAGTTGTGGAAATTTACGGCCCTGAGTCGTCGGGAAAAACAACCTTAGCATTGCATGCCATTGCCGAAGCACAAAAAGCGGGCGGCATAGCTGCTTTTATTGATGCCGAGCATGCTTTTGATCGCTATTATGCTCAAAAGTTAGGTATTGATGCTGATAACCTGTTTATTTCCCAACCGGATAATGGCGAACAAGCTTTAGAGATTACCGAAAACCTAATCCGCTCCGGCGCTATTGATTTGATTGTTATTGACTCAGTTGCAGCTCTCACTCCGAAGAGCGAGATTGAAGGCGAAATGGGCGATAGTAAAGTGGGATTGCAAGCTCGTTTGATGTCGCAGGCGTTGCGAAAACTCACAGCTACAATAAGTAAAACAGGTTGCTGCTGTATTTTTATCAACCAACTGCGAGAAAAAATAGGGGTAATGTTTGGAAATCCAGAAACAACCACCGGAGGACATGCCCTGAAATTTTATGCTTCGGTGAGGCTTGATATCAGAAAGGTCACACAAATTAAGGAAGCTGAAGCCGTTATTGGAACACGCACAAGGGTCAAGGTTGTAAAGAACAAGGTTGCCCCGCCATTCCGTGTTGCCGAATTTGATATTATACATGGCGAAGGAATTTCCAGACTCGGCGAAATAATTGACCTGGCCGTTGATCATAATATCATCAAGAAGAGTGGTTCATGGTTCAGTTACAACGAAACAAAATTAGGACAGGGTCGCGAAACAGTAAAAAAGCTTTTGAACGACAATCCTGAACTTGCCGAAGAGTTGGATCGTATGGTGCGGGCAAGCTTGCAGGCATCGAACTAAACATTTTCAGGATACTTTTGGCTGATAGGATACGTTTATTTGAAGCCCTATGGTTAAAACAGCGTCTTGAATTATTTCGTAAAAATGGCAATACGGCATACAAATGATCAATCACTGGCATAAATTGCAGGGAAGGTTGCTGCTTGTTTTTATTTCGGCGCTTCTATTGGCAAATTTTTCTGGATGCAAGCCGCAACCCGGCGAAAAACCAACGGCTGAAAATGTAGTTGCAAATGAGGTAACTGAAGCTGCCGGGCTTTTAAAACAAGTTGAAGCCGACCCTTCGAATGCGGAGTTGAGAAACAAACTGGCTCTTGCATATCTAAAGGAAGATAACATTAACAATGCCCTTCACCACATAAATAAAGCTCTGGAAGTAGCACCATCCAGCGCTGATAATCTGATTACACTTTCGGAGATTTATTTAATGATGGGAGATCCGCATCGAGCTCAATTAACCCTTTTCAGGGCGATGGATCTTAATCCACGGCATGCGGGTGTTTATATGCATTTGGGTCGTTTACAGGTAATTACAAAAGATTATCGTCTTGCATTCGAGTATTTGCGTCGGGCTATTGAGATTGAGCCAAATTATGGCAGAGCACTGTACTGGAAGGGCTTCGCACATCTTGAAAATGGCGACACTGTGAGAGCTATTGAAAATATGCAACTTGCAGTTGCGGCTGATCCAGCTTTTTTTGAAGGTTTTTTCAAACTTGGCAATCTGATGATAGGCCGAAACAACCATCTTGCAGAGGAGTACCTGACACGAGCTTTAGAACTCTCACCTGAATCTCAGGAGCTAAGGCTTTCTATTGCCGTGGCTCTCCAGGATGCCGGGCAACATGGAAAAGCCGCCAAAATATACCGCGAAATAATGCAGTACCATCCAGATAATTATAAAGCATGGTACAATCTTGGATACTTGCATTTGGTTGTGTTCGAAAACGCCGATTCCGCAATCATTTGTTTTACACGAGCAATTGAATTGCAGCCCGAACTGGCTGATGCCTGGTACAACCGTGGAATTGCCAATGAATTAAAGGGCGATTTTAGCTCTGCACGAAAGGACTATACCCAAGCTCTTACCATTAATGTCAACGATCCGCTTACAATCAAAGCGCTGAATCGTATTGATGGCTTACAATGATCTTAGAGGTAACTATTTCTGATTTCTTGCAATTCTTCTTTTACCTGCCCCGAAGTTATCTTGAGCTGACTGACTAACTTTTCCACATCTCCATGAAGAGCCTCCAAAGGGAGAGCATCTTGTATTCTGCCATTTGCCAGTTTATCGGATAATTCTTCCAACTCTCTTGCATATTGCTGAGCTTCAACAGCAAGAAAACTTGCAAGTACTCCTTTGAAACTGTGGGCTGCCCGGCTCAATTCACGATAGTTTCGGCTCATGCAATGGCGATCGAGGAGCAGACAGCGGTCGGGGTATTCGGCAGTATAAATGTCAATGATTTCAACAATCACATCCTTATCGAAACAACGAAAGGTTTCATTAAACTTCTGTCTGTTAATCATGGGATTTGCATTAATCGGCGCAATGCGGCGAAATTATAAAGAAAACTCATCTTTTATGTTCAATTATGGTTCTTTTTTTCTTGCAAACTGCACCCTGAACATCCAGATGTACATCCCTGAGATTGTTTTGATTTTGGAATTATAATAAGCTTGAGAAGTTGTTGAATTGAATAGAAAACTGCTAAAGCAACAATGAGGATTGTGATAATTTGTTGTGTCATAAAAGTGTTGATAGGTATGAAGCCGATTGATAAAAAGCAAATGAAGTGAGCCATGCCAGGAGAGACGTGTAGATCACTACGAACATCGCCCATTTCCAGCTTCCCGACTCCTTTCTGATTGCTGCCACTACAGCTACGCAAGGGAAGTATATGAGTATGAACAGCATAAAGCTAAAAGCAACTATGGGATTGAAAACCGGTTTTCCGATATCTGGACCGGCTGTGTGAACCTGCGCCTGTAACTTGCCGGCCAGCGAGGCTGAACTGTCGGGGTCGTCAGGATCAACTAAGTAAAGAACGCCTAATGTTCCAACAACCACCTCCTTAGCTGCTACACCGGAAAGCAAGGCTATACTCATCCGCCAATCGAACCCTAACGGACTGAGCAAAGGCTCTATAAATTGGCCGATCCTGCCTATGTAGCTCCTTTCCTGCTGGCGTAGAATTGAATAAAACTCACTGGATTCTGTTTCATGGCTATCAACAGTTATCTGAGCTGACTCCACAGCAGAAGTTTCATTCAATTTACCTTCAACCGGACGCGGAAAGTATCCGAGTGCCCAGATTATTATGGAGGCTACGAGAATGACTCCTGCAATTTTTCGAAGGTATTGCTCTGTTCTAAACCACATATGTTTCGTAACTGAGCGCAGTGTAGGGAGACGGTAGGGTGGGAGTTCCATAACAAAAGGAATATCCTCCTTTCTGAAAAAGACTTTGCGAAACAGCAGCGATGAGCCAATTGCAAACAGGATGCCCAAAAGATAAAGAGAAAATAAGATTGCTCCCTGGTGTGCTGTGAAAAATGCTGTTATGAAGAGTACATATACAGGCAGGCGGGCACTGCACGACATAAACGGATTTATCATCATTGTAATTATCCGGTCACGCCGACTTTCAATAATCCGGGTTGCCAGAATAGCAGGTACGTTGCAGCCAAATCCCATGATAAGCGGAATAAACGATTTGCCATGAAGCCCAATACGGTGCATCACTTTGTCCATTATAAAAACTGCGCGAGCCATATAACCTGTATCTTCCATCAGGGAGATAAAGAAATATAGCAGCAGGATGTTGGGCAGAAATACTATCACGCCTCCCACGCCGCCTATGATGCCCTGAATCAAGAGGTCTTTAAGCCAACCGTCGGCCATCAACAGATTTACAAGTTCAGAAAAATAATTTACCCCCCATTCGATCCAACCCATTGGGTATTGTCCTAATTGAAAAGTGGTGAAGAATGTAATATACATGAACAACAAAAAGATAGGAATACCAAGCAGGCGGTGCGTGATCAAGCGGTCGATGAGATCGCTTTTTCTGCCTTTTTTCTTTGGATTGGGAAGAAGGGTTTCATGTAATGCGCCAGCAATAAAGCCGTATCGAACATCTGTAATTATTGATTCGATATCATTCCTTTTTTCGCGTTCTATGACGTTAGTGAAATGTTCGGCTGATTTACGTACCTCTTCATGATTATGAAATTGCTCTACCAGACGTTGTGTCCGGCTGTCTTTTTCAAGAAGTTTTATGGAGATGAACCTTGGGCTGATTTTATTGGTTAAGAAATCATTATCAGGTACCCGTATAATCTTTTGAAGATTGTTAATAGCGGCTTCAACTGATTCTCCGTAGTTAATGTGGATGTGCCGTGTACTGCTCTCTTCACCCTTGTAAACTTGAATCACCTTTTCGAAAAGCTCTTTTATTCCTCGTCCCTTTGATGCAACTGTAGGAACAAACGGAATTCCCAGCAGTTGTCCGAGAAGTTCATAATCAAGTTTATCGCCATGTTTTTCGAGATCATCGTACATGTTGAGTGCCACCACTACTCTGATATCCATATCAATCAGTTGAGTAGTGAGGTAAAGGTTTCGCTCCAGATTTGAAGCGTCAACAATATTTATTACCACATCCGGGTTTTGCTCTGCTATAAAGTCGCTCACAAAAAGCTCATCGGGTGAGCATGTTGAAAGGGAGTAGGTTCCTGGAAGATCCGTTATCAGAAAAGTATAGGCACCGAGCTGAAATCGGGCTTCTTTTGCATCAACGGTTACACCGCTGTAGTTTCCCACTCGTTCGCGGGAGCGGGAAGCATGATTAAACAGTGTTGTTTTGCCTGAGTTGGGATTACCTACTAAAGCAACGTGGATAGTTTTTTCTTTTCGAAGCGCAGTTTCTTTCAGAAGCAACTCTCCCGGTATTCCACTATATCCGTTGATTGCTTCATTGGTTGCCTCCCTCTCTGTAACTATTTCAATCAGCGCCGCTTCGGCTTTGCGTAGAGTTACATTGTATCCCATGATATTATATTCAACAGGATCGCCCAGAGGCGCTTTCTGAATCGCGGTAATTTCTTTACCTGATACAAAACCCATTTCAATAATGCGGCGGCGGAAGGCACCACGACCCTTAACTTTGGTAATTATGGCCTTTTCGCCGATTTCTAATTGAATGAGATTCACGTTATGTTATTTAGAATGAATATAAATTGCAAAGGTATTTTTTTTTAACGATCTGCAATTTTCAACATCTCTTTTTTTTTGAACCGCACACGCGTAAAAAGTCAATAGTAGGAAGATTATCCCGAATTAATCAATTCAAAGTCCTCCATTAGGGTTGTACAAACATTTAGTCGGGGATAAAGGCATCAACATGTTGAAATGCAATCTTTAGCCACACGGTATACTTTTCTGGTTCAGTATTTATTTCACTTTTCAATTCTTCAAGGTTAATCCATCGCCAGTTGTTTACCTCCTCTGGGTTGATGATAGGATCTTGGTTGTAGAAGCCTATGAAAACGTGATCATACTCATGTTCAGTAAGATTGTTTCCAACCGGTTCGCAGTAAATAAAATGCATAACCTTTTTGAGATCGCAACTGAATCCCATCTCTTCAGCGAGTCGGCGTTGTGCTGCGTTTTCAATACTTTCGCCAGGGCGCGGGTGGCTACAGCAAGTGTTTGCCCATAAACCAGGAGAATGATACTTCGAAAATGCCCTCTGCTGTAGCAATAGTTCTCGTTTTTGGTTGAAGATAAAAACTGAAAATGCCCTGTGCAGCACAGCCTTCTGATGGGCTTCCATTTTACCCATTGAGCCAATTTCAGAATCTTTATCGTCTACCAGTATTACATAATCTTCTTTCATGGAACATTGCGATTGAATCTAAAGAATGTTTTTAGCAATAAAAAGTATTTACTCAGGTTTGAAATTCTGACCCGTTGGCTTAGGATAGCTTCAGGGGGAAGCCTTTTAATTTTCCTGAATAACTCATAATAATAAACCCAGATTACGCAATTGCATTGCGTAAACGATTAAGAAAATGTAATTCAGCAATTTAAAATTGCTTCAAACATTTTCTAAATCGGGGTTAAACCCAACTAAATCATATAGTTCCTCATTGCATGCCTCCTAATGATTAATTTGGGATAAATGTATGCCATATAAACGCCTCTTTTTACCCCCTTATGCAACTGAATTATTCCTTTGCGTGCGCGTCTGAAATCATTTTCAATATCTGTTTCAATTGTACTCTTTGCTGTTTGGTCAAACTTTTCCAGATTAACATCCGGGAAGTAAGTTCTACCTAAGGTATGATAATCGGCTTTAACATCGCGCAGAAAGTATATCTTTTGAAATGCGGATCCTAAGCTCTTTGCGTAAGTTTTTAGACGCTCATATTCTGCGTTATTTCCATCAAGGAATACTTTCAGGCACATCAACCCGAATACTTCAGCAGAGCCGAGGATATAATTTCTGTATACTGTTTGGTTGTATGTGTGGTTGTTAAGATTCATTTCCATGCTTTGAAGAAACGTATTCCCAATGCAAATGATGTGCTGTATCTTTGGGTAATCATTTTGCTTGTTTCGAAAGATATCTTGTCGAACAGTTCTCTCATAGCAGCTTTGCTAGTTTGTATATTTCTTTTGCAGTAACTATTCCCAAAAAAATTGTTGTAGTAACACCCGCACCACGCGTTGTCACCTAACAGGAATATAACATATTCCTGAGTTTTTTGTTCTGCATTCCCGGTTTGAAAATTGCTGTTTGCATCGGTGTGTTTACAGGTTCGTTAAAAGATTGTAATGTTATGATGTTATTTTGATAACGACAAAAAGAAATTGTTACAACCCATTAATGGCGGATTGTAACAATTTCCTTAGGAATCACACAACAACGCAGGTGCAATTGGGGTCTTGCAAACATGGTAACTCTAATAGCCTTACCATGTAGTGTGGTTGGATACGATAAATTATTCTTTGCTTCTGAAAAACACGGGTCTAACAGTAAGCATCATCCATCCCCAATGAACAAACTCTTCGTGCGAACCACCTTTAAGCACCTCCATCGAAGGCGATGCAAACATAGTGGAATATCCCATTTGAAGATCAATCTCCTTACTAATATTGAGCTGAACACTAAAGTCAATTTCTGACCCCAAATAGCGATCATATGGTTGGTTCTCCTGATTAACAAGTGAACGGTGTGTAGCAAAGAAATGATAATCGCCCCTTAGGGTTAACTGATCATTGAGTTTGTGCTCAATTTCCAGATAAGGATTAACAAGTCCGGTGTTGTTTGTATGCTCAGGTATATTGGTGAAATAATCGAGATGGCCGTTAAATCCATGGGTTGTTCCATATAGGTTATGAAATGCTTTGAAATGATCTTCCTCTTTTGAGGGATCGTTGCCCGAGAATACTTCAACCCCGACATTTAGTTGCGTATTGACACCGAGGGACAGTCGAGCTACGGGGTGAATATACCATGCTCTGATGTCTTGCCCTGTATTAGTTTGCCCGAACTGGTAATATCCATGCAGTTCGATACTGTGGTCTGCGAGCTTCGCCTTTACAATCCCGCCAGCGGTTGACCGGAACCGGGTTTTAGTTTGATCCTCTCTATCCTGGTAACCATCGCTGAGCCAAAGCCCGTTGATTGTAAAGTTGCCAAGTTCTCTTTGCATCCACAGGTAACTTAGAGTTTTATACTCTCTTCCCAGATAAGTAGTTCCAAAGAGGTTTTCGGCCGATTGGTTAAATGCAGTTCCTAAATGCACCTGCCAATTTTCTGATTTAAATCTCAACACGGCAGCATCATGAGTACGGCCACTCTGGTTCCAGTTGTTCATACCCAAAAGCCGCTGGTTATCGTAGCGCAGTTCTTGCCGGCCTGCCCTAAGCGATAACTTTGGAATGATATCCAATTCAACATAGGCCTGATGCAGGCCTATCCCTGGAAGTGTTTCGAACATACCTTTTCCTCCCCAAACACGCACCTCCTGAAATCCAAGAAAGGTTCTAAGCCTTCCTGTACTGTATTGAAGGTTGATCCGTGACCGTTGGTTCACAAAGGCGGCGAAGGTGGTATCTTCGGGAGGCAGGGTACGATAACCGTGCCTGGCTTCGAAGCGCGGGCGAAATTCGCCGCTAAGGATAAATTGTGCATAACTGCTGACGCTGATCAACAGCAGGACTGAAGCAATGTAAAGTTGTTTGATGTTCATGATTGTATGTATTAGTTAAACGCTCCTTTTAAATACTCTTTAGTCTTTTCCATTTTCGGATTGTTGAAGAATTCCTGAGCAGAGCCTTGCTCAATTACCTCGCCAAGGTACATAAAAATAATATGGTCGGCTATACGGCGTGCCTGACGCAAAATATGGGTCACAATAACGATTGTATAATCTTTTTTAAGAGTAGTGAATTGTGCTTCAATGGCATTACTTGATATCGGATCGAGCGCAGATGTTGGCTCATCGGCCAATATGATTTCAGGATCAACAGCTAACCCGCGTGCAAGGCATAAACGTTGTTGTTGTCCGATAGAAAGGTTGCAAGCCGGATCACGAAGTCGATCTTTAACCTCTTCCCAGAGGTTTGCCTGCATAAGGTGGTGCTTAACGCGAGGATGCAGTTGGCGGCGTTTTTTAACTCCATTGATCTTCAATCCGTAAGCAACATTATTGAAAATGCTCATCGGAAGAGGATACGGACGCTGGGATAGCAGCCCCATTTTCTGACGGATAGCAGTAATCTCATTTGCCGGATCAAGCACCTGGCAATCATCAATCAGTATGCTTCCGCTTACTATCATTTCGGGATAGAGATCGGTGAGACGATTCATGCATTTAAGTAGCGTTGTTTTGCCGCAACCTGAAGGCCCAAGTATCACAGTTACTTTATTTGAAGGTATTTCAACGTTTACGTCCTTCAGTATCTGTAACTTACCAATCTGTAGGTTCAATCCGCTAATAATTATTTTTGCTTTATTGTTCATAATTAGAAATTTACCTTGTTTTTTTGAGACCGCCTCGAACTCAAGCGGGTCAGCATGCTGATTATCAAAATAAAACTAGTTAGTACCAACGCCGACACATACGCTCGATCCTGAACCTCCGGAATAGGCGAACTTAGTTGAAAGAAGATTGATAATGGCAATGTGGCTGTAGGATGAAATAACGATGTGGGGATATGATCGGTGAAACCGGTTGTGAACAGAACTGCGGCTATATCGCCGATAGCGCGACCAAATGAAAGAAGAATTGCGGTTATCACGCCGGGGAAGCATTGTTTTAAAAACACACTATATGCAGTTTCGGATCTTGTTGCTCCAAGGGAAAGTGAAGCCTCGAGCAAGCCCGTTGGGGCCATTTTGAAGACTTCATCCATTGCGCGGGTCATAATAGGAATAATGAGTAGTGTAACCGTTATGATTCCTGCCAGCAACGACGCTGACATCCCAAAAAGGATCATTATCGTAAAGCCGAAAGCACCGTAAACTATTGAAGGAACTCCCCATAAGATGTCGAGGAAATATCGGATCACATTAACAAACTCCCTATGGCGGGTAAGATAAACATTCATAAAAAGAGCAAGAGGTAGTGAGAAGGCAAGCGCAAGCAAAGTTGCGCCAATTGAGAGGTAAATAGATCCAATGATTGCGTTAAGAATTCCTCCTTCCCTGCCCAAAAAAAATCCGCCTTTTGGAGTTTGAGAGAGAATTTCCCACGTTAATGCAGGTAACCCTTTGACCAGAATGCTTACAATGATCAACACCAGTGCAATTGCGATGAAGAGAGTAGCGGCAAACATTAAAATCCTGAAAAATTTTTCTTCTATGAACCGGTACTTTCGCATTACTGTTTTTATTTAAATTCTAGTCGTGCAATTGTGATCCTTGAAGCCATATTAAAGATAATTACTACTACCAGCAGCACAAGCGCCGAAAACATTAACGCCGACTGATACATCGGAACGCTTAGCATCTCACCGTAGTTGTTGGCAATTAGCGCCGGAAGGGGATAGCCTGGCTGAAAAACGCCTGTGGGTATGTTAACCACATTACCCACAACCATGAGCACTGCAATTGTTTCGCCGAAGGCTCGCGATATTCCAAGCCCAAACGCCGCTACAATACCTGGGTAGGCCTTGCGAACCAGCACATGTTTGATGGTTTGCCAACGGGTAGCTCCCAGTGCGAGCGATGCTTCGCTAAGCTCCAGTGGGATAGCGCGAAAAACTTCGATTAGAACGTTAAGGATGAATGGGGTAATCATCACTGAAAGCACAGCGGCACCGGCAAGAATAGAATAACCCGATGTTTGAACGCCAAACAATGGAGCAACATATTGCGAAATAAACGGAACGATAATCAATATTCCCCATACACCGAATATTACTGAAGGAATTCCGGCAAGTATGTCAATCACCGGATGCATAATTTTTAGAACCTCTTTGTGCGCATATTGGGTCAGATGTATTGCTGAAAACAGGCAAATAGGTGCAGCAATGGCAATCGCAAGAAAAGTAACTATAATCGAGCTGACAATAAAAGCAAGTAACCCAAACTTGCCTGACATGGGCTGCCACTGTGATGAGAACAGTATTTTTGCGATTCCATGGTCGTATAGAAGTAAGGTGGATTTCAGGTATAATCCAATTCCGAGTAATAAAGGTAAAGTGAGTACGA
Source organism: uncultured Bacteroidales bacterium (assembly GCA_964349765.1). Classification (GTDB taxonomy): domain Bacteria; phylum Bacteroidota; class Bacteroidia; order Bacteroidales; family JAAYJT01; genus JAAYJT01. The sequence continues at coordinate 10,090 of CAYGGZ010000030.1, read as the reverse complement.
GTACAAGTGCCACTATCATCCAGACAAAGTGTGCCTTATTGCTGAGATGACGCCTGAATTGGTGAACACCCATTAGTTTAACTTCTTAAGTTCCTGCATGAGCAGGGAGTCATCGAGTGCTATGTACCCGGCTTCACCTACAAATTGTTGACCCTCAATAAGAATCCATCTCAGAAAAGTTGTTACCACCTCTTTTTCAGGCTTACTGCCTGCAACGAAATATAGTGGCCGGGCTGGAGGTGAGGGGTAAATTCCTGTGCGGATGGCTTCACCAACGCTGTCAATCGTTTCATAAAAATCTTCCTCCGGGTCAATACGACCGTTGTTGTTGATATCAATGGGGAGAACGCTCATTCCTGCGAAAGGTTTTCGTGTGTTCATGTCGTAAATAAATACGAGGTTGTTGTATCCTATACCTAATGCATCGGTTTTAACAGCGCTTGCAATTCCGGGGTCGCCAAAAACGCCTATTCCTTGCAGGTTCTCCTGATGACTGCCAAGGAACTCTGCCCAAATCTGAGCAGCGCCGCTGGCATCGGAACGGGTGTATACGTGAATCTTATCATCGCCGGCTGAGTTTAGAAGATCTCTCCAGTGTGTAATTTTGCCGTGCAGGTATATGTCCTGAAATTCGGCTCGAGTGATTCCACGTTGTTTGATTAAACTGTAATATGGATGTTGAACGTTCATTGTTGGCACAACCGCATCAATAGTAACGGCCAGATACCAAACACCCTGATCCAGTTCGGCCTGCGTGAGACTGCGCGAAAACATCCCCAGATCAACCTTCCCATGCAATGCATCGGTTAGCCCTTTACCAGCTCCGCCTGCAGAAATATCAATGCGTACTTCAGGATGTATTTTTTTGAACTCTTCTGCCCAACGAATTGCAAGAGGGTAGAGCGCAAATGCTCCAGATATTGAGATAGTTCCTCTGAGTTCGCCTTTTTTCTTAAGCTTCGTTTGATCCCGTGGCCCGCAACCTGAAACGACAAGAATCAGTAAAAACACCGTGAGTGTTGTTGCTGTAATGCGGAGCGATACTGTTCTGATTCCTGAGTAATTTAATTTCATTGCTGTTAAGGTTTATTTGCATTTATGTGGTGATTCGACATCTTGATTGATTCCAGGTATAGCCGATAAAAATGTAAACGCTCCATCTGCGGGATCTTGAATGATGTTTAAACGTATCTTACCGTGTGGCAAAATTAGCCGCGCTAAAAGGATTATGAAACAGTGATAATACGTAAATTGAAGCTACGTGTTAAGGCGTAGAAATTGCCTCAATATTTGCTGATTACAAACACTTAATCGTTTAAGAATTGACCAATGCTAATCTGGGTTTATGTTTCCCTGATTCTGAAATAACCGTATTTAATGGCATGTACGATGAGGTTCGCGGTATTTTTTGAGTATGTTTTTTGCAGAAGGTTTTCGCGGTGTTTGTCAACAGTTCGCTTACTGATCGAAAGTAAATCGGCAATTTCAACGTTCGACAATCCTTTGCAGATATGATAAAGAACTTCTATTTCGCGTTTTGTGAGTTCTTCAAACGCATCGCCGGTTTTGTCCCTGTTAATTCGTTTTATGATACTTTGCAAAATATCGGCCGAGAAGTAATTTCTCCCTTCCCAAACATCAATAATTGCCCTTTTAACTTCTGAGAAATTGGAATTCTTCAGCAGAAACCCGCTTACGCCTGCCTCAATCATACTTGAATAATAGCTTTCGTCAGAATACATTGACAGAGCAATTATTTTGAGGTCGGGAAAAATTTTCAGTGCCCGTTTAGCTGCTTCTACACCACTCATATGAGGCATTTCAATATCTAATAAAACTACATCAGGCGTGTGATTTTCAAGGCCGGCAACAAACTGCTCGCCGTCTTCGGCCTCATAAATCTCTTCAATAATATCAAGGTTCGACAATAAAAAATGCAGTCCCTCACGGAACAAAGAATGATCGTCGACGATATATACTTTTAACCTCCTCATTTTAGTGGGATATATATATAGGCAGTGAATCCTCCTCCATGTTTGGTTTCAATATTCAATTGCCCTCTGAGCGATTTTATCCGCGAGCGGATATTCTCCAAACCCATTCCTTTGGCATTGCCCGACAACGTATCTTTTCCTAAGTCACAGCCACTGCCATTATCTGAGTATTCTGCATAAAGCCCATTGTCATGTTCGCTGATCCGTAAATGTGCTTTTGAGGCGCCAGAATGCTTCAGGGTATTGTTCAACAATTCTGAAACGATTCGGTAGAGACTGATTTCCAACTCGTATAAATACCGGTTTTCTCCGATTTCCGATTTCATTTTAAATCTGATTGATGCATTGGCTAACATCTGGCTGGCAAGAGTTTCAAGCGATTTTGTCAAACCATAGTTTACCAGAAGGTGAGGGCTTAAATGATTAGATATCTCCTTAAGCGCAACAATAACCTCATCGGTTGCAAGACATGAGCGTTCAATAATCTTTTTGTTTGTGCGATCCAACTTTGCTATATCCACTGCGCTCATAGTCATTTTAATGGACGATAACAGCGGACCGATGCCATCGTGCAGGTCGCGTGCAAAAGTCTGGCGTGCTTTCTCTTCTGCCTGGATTACTGCCGACAGAGTGTACGTTTCCCTTTCTTCTCTCAATTGGGCAATACGATCCAGCAGATTGAATATCTTTCGGATAAATATTAACCCCAAAAAAATCAACAGCGATACCAAAACACCGATCCAGTCGGTTACAGTTTCTTTCGATATTAATTGTGTTTCCCAGAACAATCCTGAAAACTCAATTAAACCCCTGAAGCCCATTAGTACAAACCCTAATGATATAAGAATCCATGATGCATTATAGCGTGTACGATGGATGAGGCTGACCGCAGCAATGGCCGCTCCTATCTGAAATAGCATAGAAAGGAGCAAGGCAACTTTCAACAACATGTTTTTTTTTGAGCAAATCTACTACTTTTATGAATGCTGCCGGAATTTTAACGTTGGTTATAAGGTTAAACCTCTGTATGGTAGAATATTATCAGCTAATTTAGGCCTGGCGAACCAGCAAAGCAAACAAAACCCTCAAACAATCTTCGTCTTTGCCATGAAGGTTTGGTCATTACCCTCGTGAAATCAATGGTTCAGCCCTAACGGACTTTCTATTGATTAATTCGGGATAAAATTAGTTGTAATTTAGCGCTTTCTTGTGAACTGTACGAAGTTTTTATTATCAGTATTAGTAATCAAACAAATACTTTTTCATGATGAATACCATAAACAGCCACCTAAAACAAATTTTGCCAATCGCAATATTATTTTTTGCGACCACCATGTCAGCTCAGGTTGATGTTGTTCATCTTTCGGCCGATGATAAGCCAGGGCAGTTCGATGGTTTGTATTATACGCTACCACGCACTGTTATAAGAGTTGGAGTATACGTTGAAAAGACACACAACTTTAAGGGACCTTACGCGGATTTTGCTGAGCGATTTCTAGGATTGAACAACGTAATTCACTTTAACAATGAGAACTACTCTATATCGGGTGTGAAGATTTCAACATCGCACGAACCAGACTCAAATCAACAGTATTTTATTCGGCTCCCAAAAAAGAAGAGGGAAACTGCAAGGATGCTGTTAGCTTTTACCCGTGATGGAATGCTGAAAAACGCAAGTTTTGATCAACCGCAGGAGAGAAGGCACAAAGTGCCAGAAAAATTTGAAGACGTGGCTCAACCCTCGTTTATTGATATTGTTTCACCCGGTGTAATCCAACAGGTGGACACTTTTATGCGAAAAATTACTATTGACACAATAACTTTTGAGGAGAAACTGTTTCGCAGCACATTTATACATAAAACCACTGAACAAAAGGCACGGGAGGCTGCCGATTTAATACTCGAGATTGAAGAACACCGGAAGAATCTTTTAACTGGGTTTCATGAGGTGAACTACTCCATGGAGGCTATCAGGTATATGAACGAGCAATTACTTCAGCTTCAGGAAGAGTATCTTGCCTTGTTTCTTGGAAAATCGCTAACAACATCTCACTACTACTCATTTACTGTTGTTCCGGAACTTGAAAATGCAGATAAACCTATCCATCTTGCCTACTTTAGCCCACAAAATGGGATAGTAGATATACCGAACGCCATTAGCGAACCGATAACGATAATCTTTACTCCCGGCGGTACAACAGAACAAATTGCTAAACACCAATATTCCCGATCGATAGAGATGCCAGAGCTGAAAGGTTTCTGGTATCGGATAGCTGAGCCAACCGCAATTAAATTGAACAAGGGCAACAAAACACTTATCTCTGGCTCCGCACTTGTAAATCAATTCGGTGTGGTTAGTTTTCTTCCGTTTCGGAATATTTACAGACTTACTCTTTATCCAGAAACTGGTACTATTGAAACTATAGATTTAAGATAACAATCATTGATTGCTGGTTATCTGAATGGCGCATCCGAAATTGGCCATAACTCGTTCGAGAGAAATACCTTTTACTGCTTCAACAGCCTTCGGATCAAAACAATTTACGCGACTGTATCGCTTAAATACTCGAAACTGGTTTTGATGTTTGGCTTTACCAAGTCAAAAATATTACCTTGATAATTAGATCGGCAACAAGATCAGAAGATTTCAATTTTTAGTAAAGCACACATCAGGCAGCATTAGTGTAAGTAAGCAACTAATCTGGTTGGAAATCAAAGAACCTTCCTGATATCCACAAGTTTAACAAGTAGATTTTCCAGTTCGGCAAGCGGAAGCATGTTTGCGCCGTCTGAAAGGGCAGAAGCGGGATTCGGATGGGTCTCAATAAAGATACCGTCAGCTCCGGCAGCAATCCCAGCCCTGGCTATTGTTGAAATCATTGCTGGTTGTCCGCCTGAAACACCTTGCTGCAAATTGGGTTGCTGAAGCGAGTGGGTTACATCGAGTATTACCGGAACGCCGGATTGTTGCATCAGAGGAATGTTGCGAAAATCAACAACGAGGTCGTTGTAGCCAAACATTGAACCCCGTTCGGTAGTCATAACCTTGTTGTTTCCTGCTCCACGAACCTTTTCAACAGCAAAGTGCATTGCAGCGCCCGACACAAACTGCCCCTTTTTGATATTGACCACCTTGCCTGTTTTGGCGGCTGTAATAAGTAAATCGGTCTGACGACATAGAAAAGCCGGAATCTGAAGAATATCCACATATTGTGCAGCAAGTTCAGCTTCGGCTTCGGAGTGTATATCAGAAAGGGTAGGTACATGTAGTTCACGCCCTACCTCGGCAATAATTTCGAGAGCTTTACGATCACCAATTGTAGTAAAAGAGTCGCTGCGTGTTCGGTTGGCTTTTTTGTATGATGCCTTAAAAACAAACGGTATGCCCAATTTGTGAGTAATCTGCAGGATAGCTCTTGCTATGTTAATTGGCATCTGTTCATTTTCGACCACACATGGGCCGGCGATGAGAATAAATGAGTCTGTATTGGTGATAGCTATTCGTGGGATGGCTATGATTGTCGGATGCATTTAAGTGTTGTTTTATTTTAAGTGCAAAGAACGTGAAAATGAGGATTATTGATGTTTCTTTTTTTGTCTCGAATTATCAGTAGCCGTATCGCCCCTTCCATATGTTGCGCAGATATTTTCGAAGCTCCTCCTCGCGCTGGTTGGTTTGTGGGTCGTAAAACTTTGTTCCACTGATGACGTCAGGTAAAAAATCCTGTTCCACAAAATTACCGATGAAGTCGTGTGCGTAGCGGTATCCTTTGCCATAGTTAAGCTCTTTCATCAGTTTTGTTGGAGCATTTCGCAGGTGAAGTGGAACAGGCAAATCGCCGGAATTTTTAACCTCCCCCGATGCTTTTTCAAGGGCCAGATATGAGGCATTGCTTTTAGCAGAACAAGCAAGGTAAATAGCAGTTTGCGATAGCATAAGCCGGCATTCGGGATAGCCAGTTGAATGCACGGCCTGAAAACAGGCGTTAGCAAGCAACAAGGCGTTAGGATTTGCATTACCAATATCTTCGGATGCAAGAACTACCATGCGGCGTGCAATAAACAGCGGATCTTCGCCACCTTCAATCATACGTGCAAGCCAATACACAGCGGCATTGGGATCGCTACCTCTGATTGATTTGATAAAAGCCGAAATCAGATCATAGTGCATCTCGCCGGCTTTATCGTAAATGGCAAGGTTTTGCTGTATGGCATCAATCACGGCCTGATTCGTGATCTCAACCTTATTGGATGATTTTGCTGAAAAGACAACCAGTTCGATTGCGTTGTACAATTTACGAGCATCGCCACCCGAGAAACGAAACAACGCTTCGTACCCGGTAACTTCAATGGTAAGCTGGCGCTCACTCCTGTAATATTCAACAGCAAGCTGAAGAAGCTGCTTTAATTCATCAACACATAGGGCTTTGAGTAAATAAATCTGACATCGTGATAGCAATGGCGATATCACTTCGAATGATGGATTTTCGGTAGTAGCACCAACAAGACACACCACACCACGCTCAACCGCGCCTAAGAGGCTATCCTGTTGAGATTTGCTGAACCGGTGAATTTCATCAATAAAAAGTATTGGTTGGTTTTTAATTTCCGATGCCTTTTCGATTACTTCGCGAACCTCCTTTACTCCACTGTTGATGGCGCTAAGCAGATAAAAATGCCGGGCAAGCTGCTTTGCCATTATTATAGCAAGCGTAGTTTTCCCAACTCCCGGCGGCCCCCAAAGAATCATTGAGGGAATTCTGCCACTCTCTATCGCACGACGCAGGATGGCACCTTTTCCCACCAGATGTTGCTGACCGATAAAACCATCTAACGATTGCGGCCTTAATTTTTCGGCAAGAGGAATATTTGATTGCTGCATGGCTCTGATTTGTGGTTTAGTCTGTGTGATAGGAGTTTATAATTGCTGCTGTGAATTGTCTTACTCTCATCTTATCTGTAAACAAGATCGTCTGCTGACGCTTTTGGTCGAATTATAACAGCTTCAACTGTTAATTTTTGCAGTTGGGCTGTTACAAGTATTTTCACAAAATTACACTGATGTTTCGTCATAGCTCTGCACGGGTTTCGTATATCACGAATTGTTACACTATTCACTGATTAAACATTAAAAAGTTAAACAACTGATAAGCTGTTAGATAAATAGATGAAATTTGACTGAAAAAGTGTTTTTTTGATGTAAAATTCGAAAAAAATTGTTTATATTTGTTCCTGCTTTGAATAAATCGGTAAAAGGGTTCTCCGATGTTGTCAAATCAATAAAAAAATGAATTTTTAGTACCCCCCAACAATTTTAAAAACAAAAAGAAAGGGTCAGTTATGAAAACACATTTGCTGTTGCAGCTTCTATTGCTAACAGCGGTAATAACCGCCCATAACCATCTATTTGCGCAATCAGGTTGGTTCTGGCAGAATCCGCTGCCCCAGGGAAATCGGCTATATAGTGTCTCCTTCACCGACGCTAACACAGGAACGGCGGTGGGAGGGGCTGGCACAATTCTTCGCACCACCGATGGCGGCTTAAGCTGGATAAGCCAGTCAAGCGGAACGACGCATCATCTCTATGGTGTCTCCTTCACCGACGCCAACACAGGAACGGCCGTGGGACGCTGGGGCACAATTCTTCGCACCACCAATGGTGGCTTAAACTGGATCAGCCAGTCAAGCGGAACGACAAATAATCTCAGGAGTGTCTCCTTCACCGACGCCAGCACTGGAACGGTGGTGGGAGAGGGTGGCACAATTCTTCGCACCACCGATGGTGGCTCAAGCTGGATAAGCCAATCAAGCGGAACGGGGAGACCTCTCTCTGGCGTCTCCTTCACCGACACCAACACAGGAACGGCGGTGGGAGATGATGGCACAATTCTTCGCACCACCAATGGCGGCTCAAGCTGGACCACCCAGTCAAGCGGAGCGTGGGCAGATCTCTATAGCGTCTGCTTCACTGACGCCAACACAGGAACGGCGGTGGGAGGGGATGGCACAATTCTTCGCACCACCAATGGCGGCTCAAGCTGGATAAACCAGTGGAGTGGTACGATGCAGTACTTCTATGGAGTCTCCTTCACCGGCGCGAACACAGGGAATGTGGTGGGAGAGGGTGGCACAATTCTTCGAACTACCGATGGCGGCTTAAGCTGGATACACCTGTCAAGCGGAACGTGGCAGGATCTTTATGGCGTCTCCTTCACCAGCGCCAACACAGGGACTGCGGTGGGAGAGCGTGGCACAATTCTTCGCACCACCAATGGCGGCTCAAGCTGGATAAGCCAGTCAGGCGGAACGACGATGCATTTCGGGGGCGTCTTTTTCACCGACGCCAACACAGGGACGGCTGTGGGAAGTGTGGGCGCAATTCTTCGAACTACCGATGGGGGCTCGAGCTGGATAAGGCAGTGGAGCGGAACGACGCAGTTTCTCCTGAGCGTCTCCTTCACCGACACCAACACTGGAACGGCGGTGGGAAACTGGGGCACAATTCTTCGCACCACCGATGGCGGCTCAAGCTGGATAAGCCAGTCAAGCGGAACGACGAATAATCTCAGGAGTGTCTCCTTCACCGACGCCAACACAGGAACTACGGTGGGAGCGAATGGCACAATTCTTCGCACCACCAATGGGGGCACAAGCTGGATAAGCCAGTCAAGCGGAACGACGCGGCATCTCTATGCCGTCTGCTTCACCGACGCCAACACAGGAACGGCGGTGGGAGACTGGGGCACAATTCTTCGCACCACCAATGGGGGCTCAAGCTGGATAAGCCAGTCAAGCGGAACGACGAATAATCTCAGGAGTGTCT
>CAYGGZ010000030.1:0-1173 GCA_964349765.1 uncultured Bacteroidales bacterium | reverse complement strand
CCTTCACCGACGCCAACACAGGAACGTCGGTGGGAGAGGATGGCACAATTCTTCGCACCACCGATGGCGGCTCAAGCTGGATAAGCCAATCAAGCGGAACGATGGAGCAGCTCCGTGGAGTCTCCTTCACCGACTCCAACACAGGAACTGCGGTAGGTGCGAATGGCACAATTCTTCGCACCACCAATGGCGGATCAAGCTGGATAAGCCAGTCAAGCGGAACGACGGAGTGGCTCAATGGCGTCTCCTTTACAGACGCCAACACAGGAACGGCGGTGGGAAATGCGGGCACAATTCTTCGCACGAACACTGGAGGCGTTACGGGAATTAGGGAAGACTTCCTCTCCATCAACCCATCTGGTTTCTCTTTGATGCAGAACTACCCAAATCCCTTTTACACAAATACCACAATACGATTTTCACTTCCAAGGTCAGGATTCGTCTCCCTTACGGTTTATGATCAGCTTTGGCGGGAAGTTGCTGTTTTGGTAAGGGGAGAGCGACAGGCAGGCACATATACGGTAGTGTGGGATGCAGCAACGCTAACCGGTGGTTTGTATTTTTACCGCCTTCAGAGTAGCGAATTCTCCGAAACAAAAAAAATGATATTGCTCAGATAATTAGGAGGCTAAACCAAGCTCAGTAAAGAAAGGAATGTGGTCGCTCAATAATTTTGTTCACGAAAAACGAATATATTTACAGTTCATATTTGTAGTTCACAAAAGCATTGTGCATTTTTTACAGGAAGTTTTAGTTGCAATTGTCTGAACACGTTATATCACAATAAAGAATCAATTATAAAAACAAAAAGAAAGGGCCAGTTATGAAAACACATTTACTGTTGCGCCTTCTATTGCTGACTGCGGTCATAACCGCCCATAACTATCTATTTGCGCAGTCAGGTTGGTTCTGGCAGAATCCGCTGCCCCAGGGAAATCCTCTTAATAGCGTCTCCTTCACCGACGACAACAGAGGAACGGCGGTGGGATCTGCTGGCACAATTCTTCGCACCACAGATGGCGGCTTAAGCTGGATAAGCCAGTCAAGCGGAACGACGGAGTGGCTCTTGGGCGTCTCCTTCACCGACGCCAACACAGGAACGGCGGTGGGATCTGCTGGCACAATTCTTCGCACCACCGATGGGGGCTCAAGCTGGATAAGCCAGTCAAGCGG
>CAYGGZ010000029.1:0-27354 GCA_964349765.1 uncultured Bacteroidales bacterium | reverse complement strand
TTGATTAATTCGGGTTTAATCCCGAATAAGTGTTTGTAATCAGCACAGGAAGAATTATGCTGAATCCCGAATAAGTGTTTGTAATCAGCACAATAATAATTCTACTGAACAAACACTAGCTCGGGATTACACTCAAACTCTAAATCGGGATTACCCTCATGGAATCAATAGCTCAGCCCTAGCGGACTTTCTTTTGATTAATTCGGGTTTAACCCCGAATAAGTGTTTGTAATCAGCACAATAAGAATTGCGTTGTATCCCGAATAAGTGTTTGTAATCAGCACATTAATAATTGTGCTGAACAAACACTAGCTCGGGATTACACTCAAAATCTAAATCGGGATTACCCTCTTGGAATCAATAGTTCAGCCCTAACGGGCTTTCTATTGATTAATTCGGGTTTAACGCTCACCGCTGAATGAAATGGATAAGGCATGCCCTAGGCAGGAAAAGCCCCGCAGAATATTAGAATACTGTCTTTCATTGTCATCCTGTTAAGCCACCTGCAGCCTTAAGTGGAGGGTATGTCAAGGGCGATGACACCTAATTTTATTCGGACACTACTGTAAAACTATAAAGTAATAATCCAAATACAAGCAATACAAAAAAAACGACCAGAAACATCCTACCAACCATTCGTGCGGAATGGTATAAATGTATCATTGTGCTACTAAAGTAGAAATAAATCAAAATCAAAACTAATATCACTAAAATTGTTACTATCATACAGTTGCAATTGAAGGTGAATAAATCAACTTGAACCAATTTTTTAGTTGCAAAGTTTTATTTTGTTCGCCCGGTGCATTTGAGCATGAAAATCTTCCTTTGAACTGTTTCCTGAATGATGTTTCAAAATGTATTACATTGGGAAAGTATTCATCAGCAAAAAATGGTTGATTCTGTAATTTCAGAAACTCGTTTACCTGCTTTATAGAAGATGATTTCTTTAACTTCAATATAAACCCAAAAAAAGTAGATGCTGATGGTGCTGGAATGTGGGGTGTTTCTTCGATTAAATTATTAGCCTGAAACTGTGTGATTAACCGGAAACATTTGATTTGATATTTTTTCAGAGCATTGAAAGTATCTTCAAATGTTTCATTCAGAAGTATAGCAGAAAACGGATTCATTCTTCCGTTTATCGGTGCATAATCATTATAGTTGCTTAAACCGAAAACTGTTTTCTGCCTCGAAGGATGTTGAGAATACCAGAGTAATTTTTCGTAGATAGTACCATCATCTGTAATCACAGCTCCACCTTCTCCTGCAAAGAATGATTTACCCGGAGAAAAACTCAAAATAATAGCATCTGCATAATTTCCTGCTGGTTTTTGGTTGAAATAAGAACCCAAACTTTGAGCACTATCACTGATGTAAATGAGATTATTTTGCGAACAAAAGGTTTTAATTGCTTCTGAATCAACGGGAGTACCATTGAAGTCAACTGATAGTACCGCTTTTGTTTTCTGAGTGATTACCGAAGGCAAATCTCTCAGAGAAAGATTCAATGAAACAGGGTCAAACGAAGTGAAACGAAGTTTATTCCTGTGCAATAAAAATGGTGAAATTGAACTGCCCCAATTAATTGGCGAGGTCAGAATTTCGGCATTGTTCAAATCCATTGCAATACAAAGGGTTTGTAATGCTGTTGTCGCATTGCTGAAGGTTACAGCATATTTTTTATTGTAATATACCTTCAGTTTTTTTTCGAGAAAATAGGTTGAACCGGCACCCGAAAGGTGCTGGTGTTGCATAGAAGGTTGCTGAAGGCAAGCCTCTATGTAAGCCTGCATAGAAGCGATAGCGCTGTTTAGTTTCATCTTAGACATTTGCGTAAGGTTCTAACTCTGCAATTCTTTTGCTCAGCTTCTGATGGTCTATAGAAAGGTTATTGGTAAGAATTTCTCTGATATATCCGGGAAATGGAAAATCAGGATTGGGAAGATTTTTTTCATCATCCCACCAGGGTAAAAAGCTATTGTTCCTGCAATAACTAAGAGCCACATAATCGCTGAAAATGCTGGCGATCTTGTTGTTATTTGGGATTATGTCGTGGCTGGCAAATTCAATGTGCTCAATACTCAAGGCATTCGAAAGGACTGCCTGAGATGAAACCAAGGCTTCACGAATTTCTCTGGGTGCTGCACCGGCACGTGAAAATCTTTCAGAAGCGGCCAACAGCCTGGCATTATCCAATTCAATTGATATTTCAGGATTCAAACTTTCGGCAATACTCAGGATGATTTCGGGATAATCCTGTTCCAAAGGCATAAGAACAGGAAGAACGATCCATCTTTGTCTCATGGCCTCCGAGATGGCATTGGGCCGATTAGACGTACCACAAAGGCAAACTTTCCCAGCAAGGGATGTATCGGCAAGGAAGGATTGAAGTTGCCCAATAAGGTTTTGGGTGACCCCTGAATCAGAAGAATTTTGATTGCGGTTCATGGGTAGCTGAAGCTCGACCTCATCAATTAGTCCTAAACCTCCCAATTGACGCAATAAATTCAACATCACTTTGGTACGTCTTTCAGATTCACCAACCCACTGACTTTTGGGATTTACCAGGTTAAAGGCAGGAACAGATGCATTTGCGGCAGCAATAAGCGTAAGAACTGTTTTTCCGCCACTTGGGGAACCACAGAGGATTATGTTTCTGGGGATGTTTTTGTTCCCCTCTTTTAACCCGTTAGCAATACGGTTGAGAATCTGCATGGGTTTTTGGATTGTAGTACCGACCATCTTTATCCCTTTAACCCTGTCATGGTCGATGGCTTCAAGGGTTCCTTCGCTTAACGAAATAATATCTGCCTGCTTCCGGCTGAATAATTTCTTCGGTGTGATGCTCTCCTTCGTTTTTTCACTTGTCAGAAAAATTGATTCGAGAGAACGGTTAGGTGTCCCTGAACTGAGATTTGCCATTACTTCATCGGTAAGGAGTTCCTCAACTTTAGCATTCGGATAGCGTTTCTTCAATGCCGTAATGAAATCTGATTTTTCAAGAATACCAGGCTGAGAAATCGCAACAGAATCCATATTCTGATAGATCAATGATTCCATCAAGCCTGGCCTTGCTTCGGAAAGAATGGTGTAATTCTGGCTCTTACGGAACCCAAGGGAATTACTGAGCCTAAGAGCCAACTCAATTGCCATGATTTGCTCCTGAGTATGTGTCCCATTATTCAATTGGGGTAAAAGGTGCTCTGAGAACTCAATAAGAATCAGAAATCTCAATGGAACTCCATCTCTTAATGTAAGTGGTGTTGTTTGCTGACCAAGACGGTGCAAAGCACGTAAAATCTGAATAAACTCATTTTCATCCCCTGAACATTTTACACCAGAAGTGTTCCGAATACCCAAATCGGAAAGGACTTTTACTACATTACTCCCTTCGGATGAGTTAAGATCCGAAAGATCATAAGTTACCCCGGTGGACCTGCTGTATTGAACCATAACCAGATTATGCTGTATGAGAGCCTGGTTACGGAGAATTTCAATCAGCGGTTGAATCTGACCGGATGAATTTAGCTCAAGGTCATAGAAGCTACGCCCTTGTAAAATGATACAACTTCTGCCCTGGGCAAAAGGTTCAAGAATCTGATTGACTGCTGTTGCCATAATTTCAGTTTTTTATTTGTTTGTTACTATTTAATTTTCTGGTACGTTCGAGTTCCTTCTGTTTTTTTGACTCTTTATCCTGCTGATCAATAATTTTGGCATAGGACATCTTGCACACACCACCTGTGAAAGTATTCTTTTCTTCACCGATTTTAATATTCATTTTTCTGAGCTCTTCATTAAACTGTGTGATTATCCAAGTACAGGAACTATTGGTTATTCCAATGGTTTCAGTATTTGCATTTACCTGATTTATTTTAGAATCAAGGCTGATTTCCGAAAGTATGCGTTGACCCAGATTATTTCCTGCTATCACTTCCAACTTGCCCTGAATCGTTTTAATGACCACTTCCCTGAATCCAACATTGTGACTGGCGATGGCACAAGCATTTGCAATATTATGTGCAAATACCTCTGTGTGGCTGACTTCCAGTTTATGCATTACAGTTTTTATCTCTGTATTGAGGGTTTTCATGTCTTTTGCCTGAAAAACTGCCATTAAACTGCTATTGATGGAATCGTCTTTTTTAATTTTGAAATCCATCTTGTTCAATGTGCTAATGATCGTAGCTTTTCTTGCAACGACCGGATTAATACCCTTTGCTTCCAACTTTGATAATGTTGGGGTAAAAGCCTCCTTGAATGTAGTCCGTAATGAATTTGGACTTTTGATTGAGGTTTCATTAGAAGCACCGCTGAGAGAGCCGGTTATTGACTGAATGGGACTCGTTACATCTGCAGGGATATAGGAAGCCAATTTTGACAACACAATTTTTAACGGCTGATAAGAGCTCATTTTATCTAATTCTAACATAGAAGAATGGATGTCATGGGCGGGCATTTCGGCAATGCTGATGATATTCGTACGTTCTGTAATTTCACTCATAGCTGTATATTTTTAGGTTTATAAAACTTTATCATTAGGATTGCCACTACCCGGTATAGCAGGATAATTTGACGAAGGGGTCTGTGCTGGGTCAGATTTCGTTTCCTGAGTCGGATTAGCCTCATCGGGAGTTTTTTCTTGTATGCCTTGTGGTGCTTCATAACCTGCTAGTAATTCGGTTACATGTCTTTGGCCATTCAATATTTCAGTCTGCTGATTTTTCGTATTATCCACTCTTACAGTACTAAGCATATCCCAACCACGGCGGATGGAATCCTGTTCAGGGGTAAAAAAAAACCGGCTAACTACTGGTTGACCATCTGGGCCGACATGATATTGAATAATCTCATGTATCATCACTTTGTTATTAATCATCCAGATTAAGAAATTGTCAAGGAGAAATAGCGTATTTGCAGCTGCTACAGGATTTAATATTTGAAGCTCTCTTACACTACTTACAAACTGTTTTGCTGATCTTGTGAACGCAGTATTAGCTATAATAAAACTTTCGTTGAAGACACGCAATTTCTGATCTTCAGCGGCTAATGCCTTATCTTTTAACCTCATAATCTTGATGGCTTTCTTTGAATCCTCAGCAGTTGTAAAGACGCTGCTCATTGATACCAGTGCGGTGTGGAGGATTACATCAATTACGCAACCAACAATATTAAGAGCCATCACTCCCGGCCTGTAGTTGGAATAAAACCCTTCGAATAGGTTCATGGCCGGAATGAACAGTACCATACTATAGGCGAATGCCTTTATCAGAAAATAAATATTGGAATTAGTGTTTTTATACTGGCTGGAAAAATTATTAATGTAAATACTACCATGAACAATGAAATATGCCAGAAAGAAAGCTAAAGGAAGTACCAAAAGCATGTTTACTGTCCCGTAAAATTCGCCAAGGAAAAACCTTAATCCTTTGACGGATAAAACACTCGCAATTGATACTACAACCCAAAGGATGTACTTTGCCCTTTTATTATCCTCATTCCGGCTTACGTTCTGGTCAACCTGAGCTTTGCTATTGTTCCGCAGAAACTCCTCCCTGTCGTTGAACACTTTTTGATAATCAGCTACGGCATACTCACTGAGTTTGATTAGCTTTTGAAGATTATCAAAGTGATGAGTGGTTTGCACTGCCAACTCTTTTGTTTTCATTTCCAACCTCTTCTCAGCAGAGGCGAAGATGTAACGAATGGAATTTGTAAAATTTTTAGGCATGGCTTAATGATTTTTAGGTTTATAAACTCGGATTACTTTTTTAAGACCCCGGTCCAGATTATCCACTTCAACTGAACTGCCTGCAACAATGCTGTTCGGAGAACCACCATAATTAACTGTAACCAGCAAAATATCATCTGGTATTCCTTTTAACTGTCTCTTTGTATCACCTGCCGGTAAATCCTGTACGCCATCGCTAATAAGGAGAATAGACCGAAAATGGAGTGAATCCGAATCAACAGTTGACAGGCTTCTGATTGCAGCATTCAAAGAGCCTATGATATCGCTGAAATCTTCACCAGGCTTCTTCGGGGCATAGCCCATGGCTATCATCTCACTGCATTCCTCCATGAATATTTCTTTTGACGCGTTATATTTTTGAAGTTCAACCTCAATTTTTGAGGCCTTTTGGGCAGAATCAGCCCTGAACTCCGCGAGTCTTCTGTCAAACTCACCTTTAAGCTCTAAAGCTTCGCGAACCGGAGTTTCAAGTGTTTTTCTTTTTTCGGGTATTGAAAAGTGGAGAACCTTGTTGTTCAAAGCAGAACGATCAACGAAAGTGAGCCACAATTCACCATGACCCTTGTCTGCAATGGCATCAATCATCTGTTTGATGAAATCAACAGTGATAATGGGTACGCGGTAGGTGGACATGCCACTACCACTCGGGTCGAAGATGCAAAACACAGCATTGTAAGACTCTGGAATTACAGGTTCTTCAATCAAGCCGTACACTTTAGCAATGGGTTTTGTCCAAGGCTTGGATTGGAGTTGAGGATTGAACCTAAGAATCAGGTAACTGCCTCCGAGGATGGCTGCGATTACGAATGCGATAATAAACATTGCTCTGTTCATAGCTGTATATATTTAATTGTTAAACATTTATCTTCTTCTTGATTGATTTGCATTTCTCCTTCCGGGCAAAAACCCCATCAACATGATGTAAAGACCGAACACCACCAGTGCCAGTGTAAACAAACTTTGCAGTAAGGATGATTCACCGATGGAAGAACCACCACCATAGATTTTTACAAAAAACATCAGGGCAGCTACAGCAGCGACAATGATATAGATGGTACGGTTTCCAACTAAAATCAGAAGGCCACAAATAATGATGAGTACTACCATGCCCGGTGTGAGATGCCCGATCAGGGCGATTTTGATAGAAGCAATTATTATTAAAACTATCGAGCAGAAGCGTAAGAAGTTATCCATATTTGTTGTTGTTAAATGTTATTAATTTCTGAAAACATATCTAACTGAATATAAGTAGCAACCTGCTTGCTTTTCGTTTTTTCTAAATACAAATCGAGCAGATCGTCAATCTGAGAGGCAAATAATAGGTTCTGATATTTCCTTAAATAATCGAAAACCTTTATTGCTGGCATTTCCCGATGAAAAAGCATAGTATAAACGTTATCGTGAACATTTTCTTCAGGTATTTCAATTGTATTGGCAATTACCTTTAATTCCTGAGGTAAGGGGAAAGAAAATTCGGTAATCCATATAAATAATTTCTGATTAAAACTTTTATAGACAATATCCTGATTGGGAAATACAACCTGGGAAAGTTCGTAAAGTAATTCCAACAAGAATGAGATGAATTGTTCTTGAAAATCCTTTTCCATTGTTTCGGACTCACCAATCGAAATCCCGGATATTTCGAAATGAAGTTTATTTGACAGTAAACTGACTTTTCGCCAAAGCTCTTTGTTATTGATAATATCTTTGGCTTTTGGGATTGAAATCCTTGGATTGAGGAGAAGAATTTTCGCCAGTTGTTTGCATGATTTTTCATCAAGCGGGAAATCGGGTGGAAAGGTTAAACCAAAATGGATTTTAGTTTCTGTTCTCATCTTCATTCTACAGTTTTAAAAACAAAATAGCATAAAGGTCAGTTTTCCCCTGTTTCTGTAACTTAATCCTTCGTATGCATTTATTTCTGTTCTCATATTCAAAAAAGAATTATGAGACAAAGAAAAAACAGTGTCAGTTTTCCCCTGTTGCTGTAACTTAATCTATCGTATGCATTTATTTCTGTTCTCATATTCAAAAAAGAATTATGAGAACAAAGGAAAGATAGGGTTAGTTGTCCCCTGTTTTCAAGCGATCAGTCGTAATGTGAAGTGGTTAAAAATACTATAAGAAGCATTCTCAGTCCTATATTGTAGATTCTATCTCTTTATTTATTAATGAATTTATCAGATTATTTGTGAATGTGTCCTCAAATTCTGATTCAAAAGCAACGTGCCGATCTAAGATATAGGTTGTTACTTTATCAACAATTTGAGAGATAAATTTATCTGAATAATTTTTAATTAAAGATTGAAAGAAATCGCGTGCATTTTTAAGTTTTACATCTCCAGAAAACTCATTAACCTCAATTACTTCACCAGTTTCAATCTTGGTTATTATGTCTTGAGTATAAGGGTTAAAATCTAATTCTAAAACCTCCCAAACATCATAAATACTCGTATCAGTCAATACATTCAGGAAAAAATTATTCAGATTTGGGTAATTATCTCGCAACAGATTGTTTTCATCTATTAGATTATTTTTTCTCTGAATATTGAAAACGAAATCATATTCGTGAGGAAACAAATTTATTAAATTAATTTTATACCAATGTGTGGTTTTATCTGCCTCTATATCGTATCGATTTACACGAAATCCTAATTTTGTAAAAAAATAATTAGTTCCAGGTGATAAGTTGCATATTTTGTCCAAAATTTCCTTATATTCGTAATAATATATCTTACAATCTGCATTTTTTAATGCTTCATTCAATACAATTAATCGGTGTGTCAGAATATTTCTCAGTTTTCCTCTTATTTTGTTTGCGTAATCCCCTTCTTTTCTTGTGTTTGGTAATTTTCCCTGATCCCATCCCTGTTGGGTTAATATTAATTGTCCAGTTTCATATAGTTTAAATAATTCCACAGCTTTTTTGACATTATCTTTAAATTCACTTTCCTCAGATTTTATTAATTCGAGTATATCATCACTTATCCCTTCCCATTTAAATAATCCTTCTTTTGGAAATGGTGCCCAAACAGATTTGGATTTTTCTTTTGCCTTGCATTCCTCGTTAATCTTTTCAATACTTTCAATGACGGTGTCTTTCAGGTAATCAAATCCGTACTTTTTTGTATAAACCTGATCTATGTTAGGCTTTTCAGTATCACTTGTTATCACCTCCGCAAGTTTTGCTACTATACCACGAGGCAAGCTGGTAATAATACGTCTGACAGCATAAGGGTTTACTGATTTTACAAGACGATACAAGTCAAGACCATTAAAGTTAAGCCAATTACCAGCATCATCTTTGTAGAGTAAATCAAGTAAAAATATGTTAAAACTTTTCCCAATGGTTTTGATTATGTCCTCAGCTTCTGAAATATTAAAATCTTTTGTGGTTTTATTAACCGGGAAACTATCATTCTTATCAGGATAAACTTCAGTATAAAATCTTGAAAATGTTTCACTGAAAAATTTGCGATACTCCTTATCGTCTTCGATAATGAACACCTTGTAATTAGTTTTATCCCTTGTTGTTATCTTGTTTGAAACACCCTTAGGAGATAACTTAAGGTATATTTCATCAATAATATTTTCGGTGGTTTTTGAAATATAAGCAAGCTGAAAATTGACAGTTGCATTGTTGGCTTTTTCAATTTCATCAGTTATTTTTATTCCTGACCATTGCTGGAACAAAGTGAGCTCTTCCAATTTCGCTATTAATTCAGTTCTGTTATAGACAACATCCCTGGTTTCTCGTGAAATATTGGTTTTTACAGAATTCATTTCGTGGCTTATTCTCTGAAGCCTGCCTTCATCAGAAATAGCAAGATGTTTTATAAGCTTAAAATGAATTTCTGAATAATACTTAAATTGCAGATTAACCTTATCATCCAATATACAAACATGGGGGAATGCCTCAACAAAACTCTTATTCCGAACATCGGACATATCTTTTAATGTTGCTCTTTCAAGAACTGATAAAAATACAATCTGAATAAAGTCCGATTTATATTTTTTTGTAATCAATTCTCTTGCAATATCGTAACCTTCATTCACATCATCATTTGACCAATTGAGTTCGGGGACAATGAAAATTATCTCAGGAATAAAATTTATATCAAACGCATTGTACTTCTCTGTGCTGTCAATAATTTTAAAGTAATCCGATTCTTTCAGAAATTCCTTTGTTTTTTTCCTGTTATCATTAATTCTTTCAGTATCCCATGCAGTTTGGAGCTGTTGGCAAATATAATTTCTTGATTTTTCTATTGAGTTTGTAATCAATAAGGTATTCATTGACTTTCCTTTTTTTGTTCATATTTTCGTGCGTTATTGGCATAATAATTTTTTGTCACATTATTAATATTAAGCTGGAAAGTAACTAAATCACCAATTTTTAATTCATCTGCTTTCAAACAATGATTAAATCTGAGATCTAACAAAATGTGTGTTCGATTATACTCTAGTCTAAGATTGGGATTCCTTAAATAATAACTGTTGTCGTATTGAGGGTCCTTTGAAGCAACTACTGCAGTATACCTCTTATCATGGACAGGCTCTGAAAGTGTATTTTCAGGCTTTACTAATTCGTCTGGTAGGGTGTCAAGTTTATATGAAGTCAAATAAGCTATAAACAGTTCAATGAATACTTTAATTGTAGTAAAATCGGCAGAAAAATTATGCGTGGCAGAATTACGTAAAGTAATCAATTTTGAATAATTATTGTAGGACTGTTCATCCAATTGTGCCTTCATTTTTTCAGAAAGGGAAATGCGGTCATTGCTTTCATCAAAGCGATGAATTATTTCCAGTACACGGCTGAATTGAATAATGACAAGAGAACCAACATATCTGCTGATATTTATTGTTTCGTATTTCTGTATCTTTTCCGAGAGGTACTTTTTGAATAAGTCAAATCCTGCATTTAACGAATCAATTATTTCTTCTTTGGCTACAGGCTTTAATTTATTGACTTTAATTGTGGTATCATTCTTTCTAAAAGTAAATGAATCCTGCTGCCAGAATTTTGATTCCCACCAAAAAAGAGTCATTGAATTTTGAATTTTCAGGATGGCAGGTAACAATTTATCGTACAAAAACCGGTACTCTTCATTGAAACATAGCGAATAAATCAAATCAATAAAACAGAGATAATTCTCAATACTTGCTTCCATACTATAATTGTCATCAAGCCCTTCCTTTATCCAGTAGGCATCGGCTCCCAATTTCAGTGTTTCCCTGTATGACCAAATTTTATTAGATGCTGATGTAATTAGAACGGGGCACGGAAGATGATTAACAATTAATTTTTCTAAAACACGAATGCCTGAAATTTCTTTTATATCCGGGTTTTTGCCGGTTTCACCCTGTAATCGAAGGTCAAGGATTAGCAAATCAATTTTTTTTAAATTGACAATTTCTTCAATTGAATGAACGATGTTTTCAATATTGTCATTCTTTTCTGGCTGTAATACCGTAAAAACATCCTCGTTTCCTCCATAAAGCATTCGTTGGAAAATCGCAGCCCATCCATCATCTGCCTGATCATCAACAAACAGAACAGATGTTTTTTTTTCTGCCAGCTTCTGGCGTATAGTATCAAGAGAATAATCCTCCGTTAAAAACGAATTACAAGAAATCAGTGTATCAATCTTTGATTGAATCTGCCGGTTTAGTTTTCTTCTTTCATTATAAACATGCTCTTTCTCTTTGTCAATTGAGTCCAGCAATTCGAGATATTCCTGACTTGTTGAAATTTTCTCTTTTACCGAAGCCCGCTTTTCATTTAACTGAGTAATTTTTTGCTGAACTGAAGATAGAAGATTATAAAAGGTAGCAATGAGTTTTGTTAGAAAATTATCCTTTTTCTCTTTGTTTATTTCTTCCAACGTACTCAATTGTATTTCAAGAATAGAATCTTCCGCCAAAAGATTATCAATTTCATATTGTATCTGGCTGCGATTTCGACTTTCATTCTTGTTCTTTTCTCCCTTAGCCGTAATCAAAGTTCGAAGCGTGTTTTCAATATCGGTATCGTGAATGCCTTTTACATATCTGGCTACCAGACCATCATATGAGTACATTTCTTTAAGAGAACCTGCAAAACCTGATTCAACATCTGTAATGACTGTTTTTCCCGCGATTCTCTCAACCGCTTTTTGCACTTTCCATAGCTGTAGAACTCCCCACCAGTTGGCAAAGAAATGGCGGTCATCCGGTAAACGAAACTCAGCCTTGAAAAAACTACTCAGATTATCGGGAGCTTGCTTTTTTACCAGTAATTCGAAATTAACCTTACTCAAATCCTCCGGCATCCTTACAAATGTAACTCCTTCGGAAAAGATTATTGAATTGTGCGGGTCTTGAATCATCAACTGTTCCCTGTTCAGGAACGAGTATAATACACAGTGCTGGTTGAAATGATTTAACCGTAAATATTTCAGGAATAGAATACCGGCATTGTCAGCACGGGCAATGTTTTCTGTTTTGTAGTTAACATTTATCAGAAACAATATTGAATTGGCATGTTTCTCCTTTACCTTTTCAATGAGGGTTTCAGGAGTATCACTCAAAACCGGAAATGATAAATCGAAATTTGAATCGGATATGTGAAATATTTCTGTCATATAATAGACTTTACTTTACCATAATTTTGTATATACCGCTAACAATATTAGTTAAATCAACCTGAATATTTTCTTTAGGAATAATTTGATAGCCCTGCAATATCACATCTCTTTGTTTCAAATCTGATAAAACTTTAACTCGTGTTTCTTCATTGAAAAAAAACCTCGAATAAAATAGGATCTTGGTCAACTTTTCTTTCCCCAGACTATTGACAAGGCTAATTGTCTTTTGGATTTTCTCAAATTCATAACTATTGTGATACTTGTCTTTTAGATTTAAATCAAATATATAGACATTGTACTCTTCTTTTATTGCCTTCTCAATTTCCTGTATATTTGTAACAAAATCAATGTTTACAAACTGAGAAATATGATAGTCCCGTTGAAGTTTCATGTTTATATCTTCTATCTTTTTATCATCTTCAACCCAAAGCAATTTTATCCGTTCCTTTGCTCCTTCTGTAATTATTTTAAGCATAATTTCCGAAAGAATACTTTGAGCGTGTTTAACCATTTCGTTCCAAAACTTAACATAAAAATCCTTGTCATTATCTACAACATAAACACTCAAAGGGTTCATTAACACACTAGAAAAGAGAATGATTTTTTCTTTGTCATCCTGGGGTATTTCAATTTCACATTCCTTCAAAATATTAGTATGGCTAATATCTCTATATTCAAAGTCTTCCTTTGCCAACATATAGTTAATAAAGGGAACTACTGTATTACCTTTAATTGAAAACCTATCATATAGCCTTGAAGTCAGTAAATTAAGGTGTTCAACTTTTGTGATAATTTTTGGATAAGTAATTAAATAAGAAACAATGTTGGTTTCGGGAATGAAGGCAGGTACAATTTTGAAGTCCTGGTTTAGGTCAGTAATTTTTTTAAAATCTTGTAATGATTTCCAGAACAGCATAGCTGCCTGTATGGTATTTTTCACAATAATGCCATGTGCATCTTTATGATATGGTAGGACTTTTTCAGCAAGATAACAGGCAGTGGCTGTAGCCCCTGGACGACTGCCTTCTAATGTCCATTGTCCCAAGAATTCCTCGCTAATATCTTTTGATTCTGAAGGTTTATTTAAATAGGATGGCAGATATGATATGAAATCTTTACAACGTGTATCTGAAAAAATTATACTACCTGCAGGATAAGGAATATATCCCATTTTATGGGGGTCAATTGTAATGGAATCAGTATATTTAACTGCGGCAACTTTTGTATACCATTTCCCATTAATCTCAAATGGCATATTGTAATCGTATTCTTTCATTTTAAGATTATCCACCACCTCATTTGCGGTTATCAGTTGGTTGTCAGATTTTTTTAATAGGCAAGGGAGGTATCCACCATAAGCTCCATCAACATGTAAGTGAAAAGATTTCTTTTCAATTTGTTCCAAATCCTTTCTGAATTGCACCAAATCATCAATCGGGTCAATGCTTCCCTGCTTGCTTGAACCAAGTATTCCAATGACTGCAAGAGTTGGAGAATCTTTATCATACACATCCCTGAATTTTTCGAAATCCAATCTGAAACCTCTATCAATAGGAACTTTCACAATTTGCTGATGCCCGATGCCAATCAGGTCAATTGCTTTATCCCATGAATAATGATATGATTTAGCATAGTAAAGTTTGGGGAGTTTGAGGTTTTCTTCCCCTGAAGTTACTTCATTAACCTTTTGATGAATGCCATGTACGCCTAAATTAAACACTTCATATTTTGCAATTGTGTCTTTTACAATTTTAACTTCTAATTTAATATCATCATCTTCACACCTTTCGTAAATTTTTTCTTTTAATATTAGAATCTTTGATGGAGGTAAATTAAACAATTCAGAAAAAGTCAGGTTTTTAATCATTTTTTCATTCTTATCAAAAAAATCTACTTCAATATCCTCAATAAATTTACAAACCAAACTATCTAATATTGATGCGATTTTAACAGCAATAGGATAATATTTCATGTTCCGGGCTACCCAAAGCGCTTCCATATTAGCTGTAGTGCCACCGGCAGACAGATGTCCCCATGATTGATGCTTTTTAGTCTCTGGATTAGTATAATTATTGTCTGCATTATTCATAGGCTCATAACCCACCATCTGAGCAAGAGCACTCATGTACTTAAACTCCATGCGTGTTGTTGCCGGAGAACTTTCGCCAACAATATTATTCGAGTTGTAAAGTATTGTTCCAAAATAACCGGCAATGGCTGAAATAAGCAAGTCCCCATGCATGTGTCCAATATACCGGGGATGATATAGAGGAACACCTCTTTTCAATTCTGCTAAAATATTTTGTAATTCCTGTTTAAGATTGGCTGCGGTTAACAGAAACTCATCCGTTAACTTATCTTTTTCAGAAATCACAGCATGGTCAGACGGATGGAAGTTCTTCCTTAAAAAACATGAATCTTTGATTATTTCAAGAATCAGCGATTCATAAAGTTCCATGTTCTCAGCTTTAGGTCCAAGAAACAAAGATTTGATTTCCTTTTTATAGTCACTTTCTTTCATAATTATTTTGCATCAATGGTAATTGATAAAACTCTATTTTATTACTTGAGGATAATTCCTGTGCAAATGGACTACTTTTGGTCATATATTCTTTTGTAAACCATGATAATAAACAGATTTTCGCATTTACTCTTGCTCTTAGGAATGATTGCAGTAAACTATATGCTACATTTAAACCATTCAAATCACTCATATCCGATACACCGTAATGTGCATCAATAATATAAACATCATGGTCTTGGAAGCAAATACCAAAAAGCTCAGATACAGTATTTTTTATGGAGCTGTTGGGATATTGTTCTTTTAAAATTTTAGCATACTCTGGATTTCTGAAATAGATAAAATATCGCATAGACATTAACTTTTAATTCTTAAAATCTTCGACTTACCTGCCTTTATAATCATACCTGCATTCAATGTAATTACTGAATCAGGATTGGTGTGTTTGATTCCTTCAATGTAAACTGCTCCCTGGTTTATCAATGTACGTGCTTCGTTTTTTGACTTCAACAAAAATAACTCTTTTATTGCTTCAGTTAGATTAACACCTGGTCTTATTTGTGTCAACGAAACAGATGGTATTTCATCGGCTGTAAGTTTACCATAGGCATTCAAGGCATTGACTGCACTATCTTCGCCATGGTAAATTTTTACGATTTCAAAAGCCAGTTTCTTTTTTGAATTGAGAATTACCTCTGTTGACGGATTTGCTGACA
Source organism: uncultured Bacteroidales bacterium (assembly GCA_964349765.1). Lineage (GTDB taxonomy): Bacteria > Bacteroidota > Bacteroidia > Bacteroidales > JAAYJT01 > JAAYJT01. The sequence goes on along the minus strand of CAYGGZ010000029.1, from coordinate 11,736 downwards.
GTATCTGTTCTAACTTCTGCACCTCGTTCATATCCAAATCGGTAAGGAGGGTAAAGTATGAAATGATGTTGCAATCATTCATACGCATAATCTTCTCAAACATTATGGGAGCGGGCTCATCAATGCCAATATAGTTCCCCAGCGATTTTGACATTTTCTGTACACCATCAGTTCCTGTGAGGATGGGCATGGTAAGGCATATTTGTGGCTCCTGGTTGTAGAAACGTTGCAAATCGCGACCAAAGGTGAGATTGAAAGTTTGGTCGGTACCACCCAGCTCAACATCGGCTTCCAAGGCCACTGAGTCGAATCCCTGCATAAAAGGATACAAAAACTCATTCATACGGATTGATTCCCCACTTTCAAACCTTTGACGAAATGTGTTGTGTTCGAGAAGCTTTGCCATGGTGCTCTGAGCAGTTAGTTTTACCACTTCCTCAAAAGTCATATTTTTCAGCCAGTGACTGTTGTAAACCACTGTCGTTTTATCCTCATCCAAAATTTTGGAAATCTGTTCGAGGTAGGTTTGTGCATTGGCAATGACTTGTTCTTCAGTAAGCGGGGGACGGGTTTTATCCCTGCCGGAAGGGTCACCAATACGTGCGGTGAAATCACCAATGAGGAAAAACACTTTATGACCTAAATCCTGAAAGTGCCTGAGCTTGCGAAAAACAACAGTATGTCCGAGGTGAATATCCGGAGCCGTTGGGTCAACACCGAGTTTTACGTGTAAGGGCTTGTTTTCAGTGATAGCCCTTTCGATTTTGGTGGTTAACTCCTCTTCGTTTATAAGGTTTTCTACACCTCTTTTGATCAATACAAGCTGGGTTTCTATTTTCTTTTCCATATTTAAATTTTTCAGTAAAGTGAAAGAATGTTTAGTTTTCCCCAGTTACCCCAGCATGCTCCAGTAATGCATCCCTTACTATAGCCAGCGCTTTATAATAGTCATCGCCCTTATTTCCTTTAAGGTCATTTATCCATTCCTCCAATGTTTTCTCAACCTTGTCTTTTTTATATTTAAATGACAAATCAAATTTCTCATCACCATTTGTTAATATACTTGTACTTGCAGGTGTTCCCCCAAGCGAGCTGTGCAGAAACTCCAGGGCTTTTTTCAGCTTTTCGTTTAAGCCAAACCATTTGATGAGCTTTTCTTTGGCCTGGTTGTAACTTTGGATGTCGAAATTAGCGCCATTCCATGCTTTAAAAATGCCTGAGAGTAATTCATAACCATTATTGTCATCGCTTTCATGCCTTCCACATTTATACTTTTTCAATTTTTTTGACTTGAGAAGTTCATTAAAAATTGTTTCACAATTTCGCATATAATTAGAATCTTCATTTTTTTTATGAAACAAAACAAGAGTTTTAGAGGTGCACAGCTTTTCAAAAAAGATTTTATTATTATTATTGTTTATGTCAAGACTATCGCACATTAATACTATATCCCATTTTTCTGGAATTGCAAATTGTTCCATTTCATTGTTTTTGCATTTTTCATTACCAGGTAAAAAATGAAAAACCGTCTTATTATTATCATTAGCTGGATAACCAAAATTGGTATGAAAGTTACCATTTTCATCAAAATGATATAAAAAGTCTTTAATAAACAGGCAAATATTTCCTAGCCCTTCAATAGAATCATGTTTGAAAACATGAGCAAGTCCTTTAGAGTTTGTTTTTTCATTGTTTTGAACAATGCAAATAATTTTAAAATCATTGGTATTCATGGCTTATATATTTTTGATTAGACTTCTTGAACTGTGTAATGCTTCTGTTAATGCAAACTTATTTCTTAAGGTTTGCATGTATTGAGAAATAACAGAAAAGTTTATATATCGAACATCATCAGGTAAATTATGAGGTTTACCTCTTCCTGATGTTATTACAATAGAATCATATCTTTCATAAACTTCTTGTGTATATATATTTTTGAATGTAAGTATTTTTTCTTTAATATAACGAGCAACATCTGCGGAATTCTCTTTATTGTAATTAGTTTTTTCTATTCTATTGTGAGACATAATCAGTTTTTCAATAACTCCCATGTGTATCACAGTAAATGTACATGGTATATCATCAAGCCCATTCCCATCGGGAGTGTCTTTTTTTATCTCATTTGTACACTTAAAGATATATTCGATAATCTTTTCACGTTCTTTATCAAAATTTTGATCGTTTACGTTGCATTCTTCGGGTTTAGGAACCAAAATATTTGTTTTTCTATATAAAGTAAAATAATCTACCCCCCCCTGAAAATGAAAGCATTTCGTATGATCTTTATTATTTTGACATGAGTCTGTAGGTTGTTCAATTGGATACCTTTCTTTCCCGAAAAGTTGAATTCTTTCATCAATAACTGCAATTTTTATCGGAAAAGAAAGCTCTTTCATTGTTTGTTGAGCTCCAGAAACATCAAAAAAATGAGAAACAGCCGAATATCTAATTTCTAAAAACTTATAATTAGAATTGTAATACTTTTCACAATAATGATTGCCATGAGTTAAAACGTCAAAATTTGTATTTGAGTAGTGTGAAATATTTTCGTAATATATATTCCATATTTTATTAGTGTTTAATTCTACACCAGACAAATTCTTATTATCTACAGTCAGAATTCTTTTTGAAAATCTGGGATTATATAAAATTGTTTTTTCAATCGCCTTCTCATCTTCTGTAAGTACAATAAGACGATAAGGAAAATCTTTCTTTTCGTTTAATTCTTTATTTATTGTATATGCAGATTTAATCCAGATGCCTTTATTTTTTAGTTCTTTCAGTTTAGAAGTAATGTCATTTTCAGCAGATGTTTGATTTGTTTCGGCAAATAATTGGTTAGCATCTCCTATTATCAATATCTCCTGCGGCTTGCGTACAAAAAAGCGGTACCCCAGGTATTTATCCTGTTCGGCATAAGCCTGGTAAATGCATAATTGGTTGCCTTCGGTTACGGGATTTTCTCCGTGAAAATCGGTAATACTATATTCATCTGAGTCAATCAGTTCGATATCAATTTTACGCAAGTAAGCTGCCGAGGCATCCATTTCAATCAGCCCCCAACCGCCATACCTCAATTTATTGTCTTCCAGTATGGATTTATTCAATATATAGTTCTGGTCAATAACCAGTTTATCAATTTTCTTTATTTTAAATTTTCCATTTTCCTGAACTTCCCGGATTTTCTTTTCTCGGTATATTATAATTTTTTTCTTGTCTTCATCTGTGGTAAATTCAGATGTGTCAATTTCTGTTTCAGTATTTAAGTCGCAGTTATCGAAAATTGAAATACAGAAGTATTCGTCTAAGTGTAAATCTATGTTTTTGTTAGATTCTTGAACAGTTGCGAACTTTTGTGATGCTTCCTCTACTTTTATTTTAAATTCAAAAGGCACTTCTACGCCAATTTCACTGCTGTTTTTGTTTTCTTTTTTCACCGGAGTTGTTCCATGTTTGGCGGTGTTACGGATAATATTTTCGAGTATAATGTAAAACGCCTGCACTCCCAACACATCGTTAGGGATTGAAAGCAGGATGTCATCTTTATTGCTGTTTGTGTCATTCACTATGTAATTGCAGTCTTCTTTTGTATTAATCTCCTCACATTTCTTCCCGTTACTCTTTCTGCTATCGGGTTTGCAGACTGTAATTTTGTAGTAAAACTTATCTAAACCACTAATCCGGTCATTAAGCACCCGGTTTATGATAAATGGTTTTACCATGTCGTTGTATAAGCCCTTGGTGTTTTCCATCACTGGGGTGCTGGTGGTAACATCGGCAAGGTAATCCATTCGGGCTTTGAGGTAGTGGAAAAAGGTAGCAAGGAGTGAATAGTTTTGAAACACCCGGGTTTCATGTTCGTCTAAAAGCTTTATTACCGTATCAATACAGATACTGACTTCTCCACAACCATCCTTTAATTCGCAATTTGGCTTTAGCTTTTCAATTGTTTTCTGTATATCCTCAAATAGTTTTTCATCAACTTTGTCTCGATTATAGGTTTCACGTAATTGCCACTTTTCATCTCCTTTCAAAATCCCATGCACCAAAAAAAGTTTGAGTAGTTTACTCAATACATGGCTGCCAATGTTATGGCTCATGTTACGGGCCATAACCTGCGAGATGGCGGCACGGGTGGCGTGTTTTTGAATCAATGACAATTGAAAGTGGTTTACAATCCTGTTTGCAACCTTATCGGTAATTCTTTCGAGAACTTTTATAAATTTCTTTTCCTTTACGTCTTTTGATCTATAAATGTCTTTCATCAAAACAAATATTCCACCAAGCCCATAAGTAGATTCAAGTTCATAAGTATTATCCTTATATTTTGAAACACAATTTGAAAATATGTAATATATTTTATAACCTTCCTTTAGATAAATTGTGTGAATGTAAGAAGGGATAAACATCATTTTTAATGCTTCATCTTTAATTCTGCCCGGCAAAGATGGAGGCGAGAAACTTTCGATACTGTCAGACTCTTTTTCTTTTTCTCTATCAACGATTTGTAATATATTTCCGCGCAAACTACTGCTATTGTCGAATAATTTACTAAAACAAAATTTCAGATTGCATTCGTCAATTTCAAAAACATCTTGATCTCCTTTTGTGATTATGATATTGAATCTTTTTTTATTTTCTGGATTATTCTGAATTTCCAACAATTGACGAGTGAATGAGTATTCATTTGCTTTTTTTGAGATGGTCAGTTGTTTATTCAAAATAGTTTCAAATTCTTCTTTTTTGTATCTGCTTAAATAGCTCAAAGGATTAATTAATTCTGTCGAAAATGTATTCCAATCTGTAAGCCGATAAAACATCGGAAAAACGATATCTACTGATTCACAAGTCTTTAGCTGAGTAAAACATATATTTAAAAAGAAATCAAGTTGCTTTTGTAAATCACTTTTTTCATTGAAAATAACAAAAGGCAAATCCTTCTCAATTGCTTCGAATTGAGTTAGTGGGTCATAAGTACCTGTCAATTCTGTCATAGGCTATAGTAAAAAAGGTTTGACATGAGACTTGTTTTGCAACTTCCAAAGCGATATAAATTGCATAAAGAGAACTATGCCCAAAGTTAGTAATTTCTGTATCAAAGTCAAAATACGATAAAACTTCACTCAGGGCGTTCGGACTAGTATATATTGTTTGATCAGCAAGAGTCATCGCAGGTTCAATATGTCTTAAAGATACAATAGGAGAATACAGACCTAATACAATATCACTTTTTTGAGGATCAGGATAAAAAATAATATTTCGTGTATTACCTTTAATTGTATTAAAATAATCAAATAAGGCAAGAGTTGATGTGCCATTTCCTAAGCCAATTACAGAAAAATCTGGAAGTCCAAATTCATTATAATATTCGACAGCAATTCGTTTCATAATTTTCACCTGGATATCTGCAAGTTCTTCGCTATGGTTACATGGATAAAGACCGTTGCTTACAACCAGTTTCCTCAACTTTGAAATGCATTTGTCAATATAACCATTTACTTCAACAATATTAGCACCATAACCTAACATTGGTTCTATTCGTCCTTTTGGAAGGTTTGAAGGTACAACCAAAGTTAATTGAAAATTTAGAGCTTTACATGCCATTGCCAAAGCAATACCTGAATTGCCTGATGTAACTTCGATCAAATGGCTCAGACCTGGCGTAATGACCCTTAATAGTTCTGCAATAAAAAGGTAAGGTACCCATAAACGAGAATAATGGCTATTTCCTAATGAGTTGAAATACTCCGATTTTATATGTAGCTTATTGTTATTGGGCAAGTTAACCTGATAAATAGGAGTGTTTCCGATGCCAACGTAAAGTTTTTTATAAAGTTCTATGCGTTCAGATGGTAAATCATTTGGCAAATCAAAAAGCCCTTCAATTTTTCTTTCTCCTTCAAGAAATGAAATAATATCGTCTCTTTCCTGGATTTTGTTGGCAATTGTCTGGAACCTAATATTTTTCATATCAATTAAATACTTACATTAAACCCACCATCGACCTTAATATTCGAACCTGTAATATATGAAGCCTTCTCAGAGGCAAGAAAAAGAGCAACATAGGCAATCTCTTCTGGCAGAGCAAGTCTTTTCATTGGTAATGAGTTTATTATTTCATCTCTTTTGGCTTCATAGGAGACATTTTGTTCTTTAGCTATAATTTTTATAATTTCTTCAAGACCAAGAGTGTCTGTTGGTCCTGGCAAAATGTTATTTACGGTTATACCATGTTGAGCCAACTCCAGTGCTAAAGTTAATGCCCATGATATTTCAGCAGCCCTAATGGCTGAGAGGCCTAAGGAAGGATATGGCGCAATTGAGGTATTATCGCATATATTAATAATTCTGCCGGTATTTTTTTTCGATAAAAAATTTTCAATTAATGCATTAGCAATTATATGATTGCTAATTATATGGCGCTCAAACACTTCTCTTAATAATGTTTTGTTACTACTAAACAATACAGAAGGCATCGGCCCTCTCACATTATTAATTAAAATGTCAAACTTAATTTCTGATTTCTTAAAAAATGTATCAATTACCTTTTGGACTTCGTCAGAATCATTGAAATCAGCAATTAGATATTCAACTTTTACCGAAAATGATTTAATAATCTCATCTTGAACTTTTCTTAATTTATTTTCATCATGCGTTATAAGTAATAAATTGCAACCATTTGCTGCAAATAATTTAGCTATTGCACAACCAATTCCTTGTGTACTCCCGCAAACAACAGCTGTTTTATTTTCTAATTCCATTTTGTTTTATTTTATATAGTCAATAGTTGTGCCATTCACAACTTTTTTGAAGACGACGGGAATACTTACTTCGCCATCTGTAAAATTTAATTTTCCTAATGCTCCATCATAGTCTTTCAAATTTCTCAAGAATTCAGCAGCTTTAGATGATTCGCCTTCACCTTGTTCAATTGATTTAATCATAAGTTTTAGGGCATCATAACCCACTGCTTCAGCTACTGTAGGATATTTATCAAACTTCTCATAAAATAACTTACCAAAATTATATGCTCCTATGTAAGTTGAATCTTGAGGATTATAGTAAGGCACGGGTACAATCGCACCATTTGCTGCTTCACCAGCAATGTTTAGACAATCGGCTTCGAGGAAACTAATATTTGAGACTATTTGAGATTTAATTCCTAACTCAGAAAACTGTCTCATGAATTTTCCCATTTCTTTTTGATTTCCTGCAAGATATATTACTGTAGGTTTAATGTTTCTTATTTTTTCCAACAAGGTTTTAAAATCTGACTGATTTGATTCATATGATTCATACATGATAATTTCTCCACCTAATCGAACAAATTCTTTTTTAAACAGACTGGCTAAGCCTATTCCATACTCATCATTAGCATAAATAACAGCTACGCTATTTCTGTCAAAATTTTCATTAATAAAATTCGCAGCACTAATAGATTCTTCAATACTTGATGGATAATTTCTGGCAAAATACTCGCTGATATTTTTTAACTTTGGACTTGATGCGCCAGGAGATAACATAAAAACCTTGTTTTTTTCTGCAACTGCAATCATAGCGAGTGTTGTTGAACTGCTAACATCCCCAATCACAAATTTCACTCTATGAATATTAATCAGCTTCTGCAGACCACTTACTGCCGTGTTGTTCTCACCTTTAGAATCAATGAAAATCAACTCATATTTTGTTGAGTCAATTTCTTTATAGGCCAAATTAATGCCAATTTTTATCGGATTTCCGAAACTTGCTAATTCTCCTGTTAACGGTAATATTACACCGATTTTTATTGATTCATTTTTAACTAGTTTATTACAAGCACTTAAAAATAAAAATGCCAGAAAAACTAACGCTAATGTTTTAATTTGTGTTCTCATGTTATCAATTATTTAGATTTATAATTTTATTTGCTAAGGTATTAATTATTTTGGCTTTGTGTTCTACAATTATAAAGGTTTTTGGGCTTTCAGGAGTTTTTCCTAAATGTTGCAATAAAAGTTCGAGGAAATATTCAGAGTTTACTCTGCTAAGGCCCGCTGTTGGTTCATCCAGCAACCACAAATCGGCATCCTGCGAAAGCAGCATTGCCATAGATAATTGTTGCCTTTGCCCTCCGCTTAAAAGGCCTGCCGTCTTATTCAGCCGTGTACCAATATCCGGAAACAAAGCAATCATTTCTTCAATCTTTTGTTTTTTGTCGGTTTTGCCTGTTCCATTTAAAGAAAGCAAAAGGTTTTCTTTTACAGATAATTTAGCGAAAATAGCATTTCTTTGCATAAAGTATGCAATTCCAAGTTTTTTTACCTGTTCTGGCGTTTTGCCATTCAGATGTTGTCCATTATAAGATATTTTGCCGGAATTGATTACACAAAGCTGGTAAATGGCTCTAAGCAGGGTACTTTTACCGCAACCGTTGGGACCGGTAATGGCTATGCAATCTCCCAGATTAACTTGCAGGTTAAAATCTTCAAGCACCGGTTTACCTCCATATCCGCAGGACAGATTTTGGATGTCAAGGATAATATCTTTATTGGATTCATTCATTTCTTAATTTTTTATAAACCGCAGAGGGCTCTGAGTAATATGTCAAGAACACAGAGAAAAATTTGCAGATTCTGCGAAACTCCTTCGCGATCTTTGCGGTTAAATTACTCTTCATTTTTCTTCTTTTAAATTATTTACCACCCTTTTAATTCCACTTTTCAGTAAATGGACATTAAAATTAATTAATAAACCCAGTTGAAAATTTCCAAGTTTGAGATATGTTAGCGTTTGTGCAAGATGTATGTCATTTAATGCTTCCACACTTTTTATTTCAATCACAACCTTGTTTTCAACAAGCAAATCTATCCTATACCCACAATCAAGCTTTACGTTTTCAAAAACCAAGGGCATGGGCTTTTCTTTATCTACTTTTAATCCTGCCTGAGTTAGTTTGTAATGCAAACATTCTTTGTAAGCGCTTTCAAGCAAGCCCGGACCAAGTGCTTTATGAACTTCAATTGCAGATCCTATTATTATATTTGATATTTCATTTTCAAGCATATTGTTACTTTTTATTAACCGCAGAGTTATACACTAAGTACGCAGAGAAAACTTGGCGTACTCTGCGTAAATTCTTTGCGAACTTAGCGGTTATATTATTTTCAATACGATGTTTCATTTTTTAATAGTTTTCCTTGTTTCATTTCATAAACACTATCCGCCAGTTCAAAGAGCTTTGCTTTATCATGCTCAATCATCAGGAGTGTTGCACCACTGTTTTTTAAGGAGATAAGGATGGTCTTTATTTGTTGTGCAGCTATCTCATTTATTCCGGTATAGGGTTCGTCCAACAATAATAACTTTGCTTCATTCATTAAGAGTGTACCAAGCGAAAGAAGCCTTTTTTCTCCAACACTCAACTCATAAGCCATTAATCCGGCTTTATCGGTCAAATGAAATTGTTCAAGTAAGTTTTTTGCTTTCTCTATGTCTGCTATTTTGTTCTTTTTAATGACCGAGTGTTTCAGCAGGTAGTTGTGCAGGTACTTTGCTTCGTGGTTGTTGCCTACTGCCAGCAAATTATCTAAAACAGTAACATCTGCAAAAAATCGCGGAATCTGGAACAACCTTCCCATACCATGTCTTGCCCTGTAAATCACACTTTTCTTAGTAATATCTTTATCGTAATAAAAGACAGCACCATAATCAGGCTTTTCAAAACCGCTAATCAGATTGAACAAAGTAGTTTTTCCGGCTCCGTTATCACCAAATATGCCCGTAATGGTGCCAGGCATAGTATTAAGATTGACATTATCCACCGCTACTATGCCTTCGTAGTGCTTGTATAGGTTCTGAATGTTCAGTATAGCTTCCATCAACCGCGAATTTCAAATTTACCGAACAAGCCATTTGGCTTAAAACGAACTATCAAAATCAGAATCAACGCATAAATAATCATGCGGGCATTGGCAGCGATGGAATCGGGCATATTGACAAAGCGAAGCGCTTCGGGCAACAGCACATAAATCAAAGCACCGGAAACAGGACCAATGATATTGCCTGTGCCACCTACAAGTATTATTGTTAGTACTAAAATACTTTCGTCCAAGGTGAAACTGGTGGGGTCAATATAACTCATGTAGGTTGCATATAATGCCCCTGCAATAGTGGCAAAGACCACAGTAATGGAAATGCTCACGAATTTATAATAAGCAGGTCGTTTGCCCAATACCGTAAGCCAGACTTCATCATCCCTGGTGCATTCCAATAGTTTGCATAAAGGAGTTTTAGCAAACCAATAAAAGAACACAATTGTTACAGTAGTAAAAAACAATGCCAGAAAGAAGAACTGCAATGGTGTATTAAAAACAAATCCTGCTATTTCAGGTTTGGGTATTCCAGGAATACCGAAAGGTCCACTTGTGAGATTTTGCCAGTTGAAAGCCACCCCAAAGAATATTATTTGTAATGCTATGGTGGCAAGCGTAAAATAAAGATTCCGCAACCTACCTGCCAGCCAGGTAGTGATCGCAGCATTCAGGGCAATGTTTATCAGAATTGCCAGTATTAGTGCAACAAAGAAATTTAAACCATTGTTAACCATTAATAAGGTGGTCAGGTAAGCACCCGTGCCGTAAAACGCTGCCTGGCATAAAGAAAGAAGGCCTGTAAACCCGATTTTCAGGTTTAATGAAAGAGCCAGAATAATGTATATCTGCAGGATTATTAAAAGGTGAATGATGTAATTCATTTCTCGTCAACCCTCACATTAAATTGCAAAATACCTTCAGTTCGCCATAACAGCACAATGATAAGAATAGCAAAAGTAACCGTGTCTTTCCATTGGGCAGAAAGAAAAAGTTCGGTAAAATTTTGAATGATAGCAAGCAAAAGCGAAGCTATTATTGTTCCGTATAAAGAAGCAGTACCGCCAATTATTACCACCACAGCAGCGCTTAATGTTACTGCCATACCGAAATAGGGGTTAATTCCGGTATCAAAGCCTTGCAGCAAAGCAGCAGAAACAGCCATTACTGAACCAATCCCAAAAACGATGTAACGGATTATTTGAGTCTTTATTCCAACTACTCGAGACAGTACTGGGTTGTCTGAAATAGCTCTTATTTTAAGACCGTAACCAGTAACATTTATGAATATCAAAAAAAGAATTATTATCGGAATAGCAAAAAAGATCTGCCATAACTGAGACCTTGTGATGATGATTTCACCCAACCGTAAACTTTCATGGATACTGTTGTCAAGAATTTTGGTTTCATTACCAAAGAGCATGGCAATAATATTGATGATGATAATGTAAACACCCAATGAACTGATCAAACCAATATTTTCATTACTTGATTTTTTAAACAGAGGCTTGTAAACAGACCATTCAATAAATACCCCCAGAAGAAATGCAAAAACAATTGCCAGGATTATCGCATTCTCCAGTCCAACAATGGGACATAACCACAAATAGAAATAGACCCCGGCAACATAAACCCCACCGTTTGCGATGTGAAAAATTTTAGTGGTGGAGAAAATGATATGGAAACCCAATGCTACCAGTGCCAGTAGTAATCCATTGATTAAACTGTTTATAAGAATTTGAACTATCATGATTTAATTAAAATGTAAAGGTCATTAAAAGGTAGTTGTCCCAAGTTTTCCCTTTTAATGAATTTGCAAAAGCCATAAATTCTCCGTATCCCTCCGACTAACCCATCTTGACCACTGTTTTTGCGCAGCATAATTTTG
>CAYGGZ010000028.1:0-28239 GCA_964349765.1 uncultured Bacteroidales bacterium | reverse complement strand
AAAATAATTAGTAAAAATTTAGTTTTCATACCTTCATAATTAGGATTATTGATTCGAATGATTTTAAGGGCACCTCGCAAAACCATTTTTCCCTGTGCTGTTTTTGGGAGTAAAGATACATACAAATTCTCTGAAAACCTAATTTTACCCCCACCATTTTTTGTCTTTTTTATATAGCTATATATCAACGAGATACAGCGCTATGCATTTAACGTCCGGACATACCTATCCCATTAGTTCGACTTTGCTCACTACAGGGGCAACCACTATTTTTAATTGAGTACAGCGACAAATATTGTAAGTGAGGTTCATCATTCCTGTTTTTGCTTTAGCTCATGCAAGCCCGATAGTACCGACAATGGAGCCATGCATGCCGTTTTCTACAAATCCATCTGCCAGTTGGCGGACGACCCTTGCACGTAAAAGATTAGATGGCAAAATTTAATGGTGTTGCCACCAAATATCTGCAAAACTACCTGAGTTGGTACATGGTGCTGGAACAAGTGAAGGGGAAGAATGATAAAATAAAGGAGTTCGCCATAGCAGCATTGATGTCGCCCAATGCCTGGTTTTGTTTAAGAATATGGCCTTAAATCATACATAATTTAGAACTTAGCCTCTCTTATTTAAGCTATCATCATTGTCCGCATATAATTTTCCATAACCACAGTAAACGCAATTTAGATTACATAAATCAGTAACCTCAAAAGTTATTTGTGGTGTGTTTGCCAGACCAGTGCTGACTATATGGGAATTAATATATTCTTTTGTTTTCATTATTTATTCAAGTTCTATAGGGTTAAAAGGTATCCGGTAATCTTTAGGATTAAATACTATTTTTCCGTCAATTTTAACTCCAAATGTAACACCAAATGAATTATAGAATTGGGTTGGATTATTATGTTTATTTATAAGAAAATCCCGCAATTCTTCCCGTGTTGTTTCGGTATATGGAAAATTTTGAGATTTGATTGGTTGGAAAGGATTTAGTTTTTTCAGGCCGATAATACTAAATTTATAATGTTGATTTGAATCCTGTATTTCAAGAATTAAACCTGGCAATCCACCAAACTTATATGGTCCCAGACTTATTGGAATTTCAGTTGTGAACCATGCTTCATATTTACGGCCTCTGAAATAAACAGTCGCCTTCTGACAAGTGTAGTTTGCGATCACTTTGCGATTATTATGAATTGTCCAATTTAATTCTGGTTTGTTTTCTTCATAAGAAAATATTGTCCCGTTAACTCGTTTTTTTACATTTATATTTCCGGTGAGGAGATTCCTGTATATCACATCAGTTCCGGCAACAGGTGGTGCAGCAGGGAAATCAACTCCTTGCTTTTCTAAAATCGTGTTTATCGAGTCGTTTTGAAAAAGCAAATAACTATATGTTTTTGATATCTCTTTGCCTATCAGCAGTTTTTGTATATCAATTACCTTATCATTTGGTTTAGTGGTGTCAGATACTTTTTCAACTTCATAGGTAATTTCAAATCTGGCTGAATCGAGCGTAGTAAAATCGTCGACGTAATATAGTCTTTTCATTTGTCCAAAAAGACTTAAGTTAGTCACGCTTATCATCATTAAAATAATCAATTTTATCAAGTGGAATGGTTGTTTCATTTTATTAAAAAATATTATATAAAAAAATAACGTTTCTTTAAGTTAATATGGTGTATTTTGTTTCCAATAGAACATCGGGGCAAATATTTTAAACTTTCTCTAAAGCCATAATAAGCACAATTAAGGTTACATGCATCTATGAATTCAAACGCAATTTGAGGTGTATTGGCCAAACTACGCTTTACCAATCCGGCATAGATATATTCCATGTTTTTCAATTTATTCGAGTTCGATAGGATTAAAAGGGAAAGATATTTTTTTTGATTCTGCCTCCGTTTTGCCAACAAAACGAATTCTCGAACCTAAGATTTTCATATAATCAACCGGACTCTGATATGCTTTTATCAGAAATGCATTTAGTTTTTCCCGTGTTGTGTTTTCGTATTCCCAATCCCACATTTTTATAAGCGATTTTTTATTATCAATGCCTATACAATTAAACAAATAGTGTCCTTTGTCATCATAAACCCGTAGTATTAAACCGGGCAGACCGGAAAATTTCCAGGGTCCATCTGAAATAGGAATTTCAGTTGAAAACCATGCATACCATTTTCTACCTCTGAAGGTAGTACTGGCTTTTTGACATGAAAAGCCTAATATGTTCTTTTTTTCCGAATGAATGCTCCAATTAAAATCAATTTCATCTTCTGCATACATAAACACCGGACCTTGGAGAGGAGTTCGATATACCACAGTGATTTTCCCCTTAGGGAAGTTTTTAAACACCTCAACAGGGGGGACAGATTTTTGTATTAATGGGAGTGCTTCTTTTCCCTTTTTCTTTCCAATAGTAAATATGGAATCGAATTTAAGCAGATTATAACTATAACTTTTTGAAATGTATTTACCTATTTCAAGTACAATGATATCAGAGTCTTTTGTTTCTGGTTTGTCAGGGTCATTTACAAAATCAAGCGAATATTGAATGACATATTTGCTTGTATCCACAATTTTATAATCAATGATCGATTGCGGAAAAGTCACCATTTGAGCAATTGAACTTGTGATAAAGCAAATCAACAAGCAAAAACAAATAATTAGTTTAATTTTCATTTTTCCAATTTTTTATTCGTATAAATACTTTTATAAATTGATTAAATGGGCAGGAACAATTATTACCATTCCTGCTCCTTAACAGCAAGATTAGTCGGCAGGAGGGATAAACACTGTGTTAAAACATGAAGGGCTGTGAAATCCATGTTGTAAATTAGCGTTCCCATTATTAAGACTTGAGGAACCGCCAGTTGCTGTATAGCAACACCCGCAGCCACATACCCGCACAGAACCACCTCCTGTTATTGAACTCATTTGTTCTTTCTTGAGTCGATTTGTATTCAGATTATTTAATTTAAGTGATTTCATATCTGTAATGTATTAATTTAAAATTGTATAAATATGTAATGGTAATGTTCAAAAAGTCATCAGATGTGCATTGCCATCTTTAGCCTTTGCCAGCCACATTACCGAAACAGGCAAAGGCTTACCAGCTTAGATTGGTCTTGCATAGGAACCAGATATTTGTGTTTGTAGAATCCATGATTAAAAAAGCTTAAAACGGGCGCTTAACAGGATAGAGGCAGGGCGTATCCTGTACTCGGAATAGTAAGTGTTTAGGTTGCTGTAGTAGGCAGTAATATAATCCGTTGTGTTCAATATATTGTTATAGTCCAGGGTAAACCTGATCCTTCTCCAGGTATAAGTGATTCCGGCATCTAACAGGTAAAAGATTTGGTTCCTGCTTTCAAAACGCGTATCGTAGTATTCCATTCCAATGCTGAATATCAAGTTGTTGGGAAGAATGTAATTGATTTTTGCCGCATTAATGAAACTAACAATGGGGTCGAGTTTGTGCCCGGCATCTGCGCTACCGCTTACTCTACTCCAGCTGCATTTGTTGGCAAACTGCAGCTTTTCGGTTACAGCCATGGAAAATGTCATATTGGCATTTATTCCCTGGTGTTTGTACACAATAAGGCTGTTCTGTCTGAGTTGGGGAGTAATTCCCTTACCCCATGAGGCTTCTGCATTAACAGATAGTTTCTTCCAATCAAATCCTTTGCCTGCACGTGCAGTAAATGATAAATAGTCACCTTTACTTTCCATTTCCACAAGCGAAATCTTCATTCTCGAACCTTCAAACTCTTGTGCATACATAACTTCGTTGCGGTAGCGGTTATAACTGATTTCAATACCGGCAAACAGAAACTGCATAATATCGGTATATGACAACCTAAGGTTGCCCTGCTGTCCGTATGAATCGAAAAGCCTGCTTTCATAACGGCTCAGGGTGCGGTAATTCTGCATAATATAACCCGAATAAAGGCTACGCAGGTTTGGATTGTGGTTGTACCAAAACCATGACCCTGAAACGTCCCAGCGGGTATTGATGTTGTACCTAAAACTGGCTTGAGGTTGAAAAACGAGCCTGTTATGCTGTGAATCATTTAATTGAATTCTATCAGAAAGCGAAACATGCTCGAATTGAATAGGTGTTGCCAACTTGAAGTCAAGATCACGTTTACGGTATGTGAGGTTCATCGAAATTCCTGCCCTTGCCCGCATCCATGCCAGTTCGTTTTGCAGGGAATCATCTGTCAGCATAGAAAATGCTTCCCCCTGATGAGATCTTGAAAGATGTGTATTAAGCGACTGATGCTTCAGCGAAAAATTCACTATCGGGTGGATGCGGATTGATCTCCATACTCTCGATGAAAGAAGCATTAAATTGTTTCGTGTTTCAAAAGAGTTGAAAGCTACATTTTGTCTTATGGCATTAAAGGGCAAGCTATCATTCAACTCATTGGCAAACATACCTGGCGTAATATCCAGCCGGTATGGTTGTGATTGGTAAAAAGATTGAGAATTCAATTCAGTGCCAAGACTTTGTTTATTATTACCCCGCTGTATCCAATGTATAATGCCGGCTGCACTTAATGGCCTATGTTTGTCGTTTTGAATGATAGACTCATTATTAAAAATATTGCCTGTTCTTTCAACAAAACTTCCCGAAAACAACAAACGGGTGTTCAGATAATCTGTATCGCTGTTTTTCTTATAACCAATGCCTCCTTCAAGCTTAAACAGATTTGATTGCGAATCCATTCGTTCACTGATCGTTAAAGTATCTTCTCCCGGAATAATAAAACTTGTTTGTGTATAGCTTCTTCTGTCATCATTATCCCGAAATCCGCTTAAATTAAACGTAAGCTCAGTTTCATCATTTGTTTTGATCAGGTTGTTTATAGTACCCCCAAATGCCCGGTTGAAATAATACCTGCTTCTATTGATTTGGGGTGGTGATGGTATCAAAATGGAAGAAAATGACCCAATTGGTTGTATGTTTTCATGGTTGAATGACTGAAACTCATCCCCTAAGTCCTTTCCGGTATTATTGGTCTTAAAGGATGTTAGGTGCTGCCGTGTTTGACCAAAATGCATTCCCGTAACGGAACTGTTCCATAGAAATTGTTTATCTGTTCCTCCATCCAGCACAGCCGTTCCGGCATAGGTACCTTTTGCTCCCTGTTTGAGTTTAAGGTTTATAGCTGCATCATCAGAAAAGGCAATATCCTGCAATGCTCTGATGGGTTGATGATTTTCAAAAACCTGGACAGTTGCGACATCAGCGGCATTAATATTTTTGGTAGCAATGCCATACCTGCCTTGCAACATATCCATGTTTTCGATATAGAACCTGCTTATTGGCTTACCACGATACTCTATTTGTCCGCTCTCTCTTACAACAATGCCAGGCATTTTTTTCAAAACATCACCAATAACCAGGTCTGTTGAATCCCGAAAGGCATCTACCACAAAATTTATTGTATCTCGGGTTCCCCAAATTTTTTCTGATTTTACCGAAAACTCATTTAGGAGAATTGCTTCTTCGCTAACGATGAAATCCACCTTTTGGCTTTGGTTGTCAATCTTTTTAAACTGTCGCTGAATATTAAACCCATGTACCTTTATTAATAGCACATCTTCTTTTTGATCGGTATAGATGGTATAATCACCATAACTGTTACTGAAAGTAAATGCTACAACAGTACTATCCGCCGATTTCAGAAGCATTACAGAGGCATCCGGAACAGGTTGATTCAGTTTATTAATAATTCTTCCCTCAATAACAGTTTGGGCAAAGCAATTATATAGCAAGCCTTGAATTACAATTATAATTGATCCTAGAAAGATTTTTTTCATCCAAATATATATTACATAGATTGTTGCATTACCCTTTATTCTTTAATTACATTATCTTAAGGGCACCTCGAAACACCATTTTTTCCTGTGCCGTTTTTGGGAGTAAAGATACATGCAAATCTTCTGAAAACCTAATTTTTTCTTCGCTTTTGTTATTTTTTTCTAACTATATATCAACAACATACAGCGCTATGCATTTAACGTCCGGACATACCTATCTCATTAGTTCGACTTTGCTCACTACAGGGGCAACCACTATTTTTAATTGAGTACAGCAACAAATATTGCAAGTGAGGTTCATCATTCCTGTTTTTGCTTTAGCCCATGCAATCCCGATAGTACGGACAATGGAGCCATGTATGCTGTTTTCTACAAATCCATCTGCCAGTTGGCGGACGCCCCTTGCACGTAAAAGATTGGATGGCTAAATTTAATGGTGTTGCCACCAAATATCTGCAAAACTACCTGAGTTGGTACATGGTGCTGGAACAAGTGAAGGGGAAGAATGATAAAATAAAGGAGTTCGCCATAGCAGCATTGATGTCGACCAATGCCTGGTTTTGTTTAAAAATATGGCCTTAAATCATACATAATTTAGAACTTAGCCTGTAATGACAATGCCAAGATATGAACTGACTTTGGATGTAAAACATGTTGATACCCAGGGATATCCGAAAGGTATTTCTTGGTTACTTGTAAAATTAGAGTATCTTGAAATTGGTTGCTAATCAATAACTGATTCCATGCATCATCATCCCTGCGACAGCTAAATCCTGCCATAATTGACAGGATGCATATAATATTAAAAGCCATAAAAAGAAAAGGCCTCATTGACTTGTGTTGCTTGTCCATAATTGCTTATTATTTTGTTTTTCAATTTAGTATGAGTATTAACATCTGGTGTTAAGCAGTTGAAGATTTGCTGATGAGTATATCCATCCTTGAAAAAAAAGCCACCCCCGGCCTGCATTTGAATTGCAAGCCGGAAGATGGCAAAAGGCTAGTTGCCTTCAATTTTTCCCAAGTCTGTTTCAGTTATGGTAAATGTGGCTATTGTGTATTTGTTCTTGAGCCCACCTTTTGTAATAACCCACGACTGCTCATTGAAAAAGTGATTGATAGTAGTACCCATATCATACAAAGGGCCTCCCCATTTAATTGCGAGTTCACCATTGTGGTAGATTTCAATTGTATCTCCCTGATTGCCCCAATTCTCACGAATCATTTCCATATCAGAATTGTGTAATGACAATGCCAAGATATGAACTGACTTTGGATGTAAAACATGTTGATACCCAGGGATATCCGAAAGGTATTTCTTGGTTACTTGTAAAATTAGAGTATCTTGAAATTGGTTGCTAATCAATAACTGATTCCATGCATCATCATCCCTGCGACAGCTAAATCCTGCCATAATTGACAGGATGCATATAATATTAAAAGCCATAAAAAGAAAAGGCCTCATTGACTTGTGTTGCTTGTCCATAATTGCTTATTATTTTGTTTTTCAATTTAGTATGAGTATTAACATCTGGTGTTAAGCAGTTGAAGATTTGCTGATGAGTATATCCATCCTTGAAAAAAAGCCTCCCCCAGCCTGCATTTGAATTGCAAGCCGAAGGATGGCAAGAGGCTATTTGCCTTCAATTTTACCCAAATCCGATTCGTAAATGGTGAAAGTACCCCGTTCCCATCTGCATTTTCTTCCACCTTGTGTGATTTCCCAGGACTTCTCATTATAGAAATGGTTGATGCTATCTGGCATCACACGTAATGGGCCACCCCATTTGATAACAATGGTATCATTTAGTAGTATTTCAACGGTATCAGTCGGCAACCCGAAATTCTCAATGATAGTTTGGAACGTTATGTCCTCTCCTTCAAGATGCAAAGCACCATCAGCGAGTATTGTCTTTTGTTTAGGAGGCAAGGAACGTTCCCATCCTGGTATGTCTGATATACTTTTTCGGGTTATTTGGAAGTGCAAACTCTCATTAGTCGTATTTTCGATATAGATATGATGAGTTGCTTCCGGGTCTCTCTTGCAACTTATGTTTATTGTGATCACAATAAACATAATAATACTAAAACTCGTAATAGGAAAAAGCTTCATTGACTTGTGTTGCTTGTCCATAATTGCTTATTATTTTGTTTTTCAATTTAGTATGAGTATTAACATCTGGTGTTAAGCAGTTGAAGATTTGCTGATGAGTATATCCATCCTTGAAAAAAAGCCTCCCCCGGCCTGCATTTGAATTGCAAGCCGGAAGATGGCAAAAGGCTAATTGCCTTCAATTTTTCCCAAATCTGACTCGTAGATGGTAAAAGTACCGCGTTCCCATTTGCACTTCCGGCCTCCTTGTGTAATTTCCCAGGAGTTCTCATTATAGAAATGGTTGATGCTATCAGGCAACACACGTAAAGGCGCACCCCATCTGATAACCAGCGTGTCATTATGATAGAATTCCACTGTATCACCTTGCCAGCCGTAGCCTTCCCTTATTATTTTGAATATAATATCATCTCCCTCATGATGCAATCCACCATAAGATAACAGGTCTTTTGATAAAGGTGATAGCTGTGTTTCCACAATTATAGAAGTATCCCTAATCGTTTGAAACTTCAGGTTTTTATTTGTTGCATTATGCAGATATAAGTGGTGGGTAGCTTCTGTGTCACGCCTGCAGCCAGATAGGAGCAAGATTAAAGCTAACACCATCAATATCTTAAAACCCCCACAGTGAGAAAGTATAGTTAACACTTGTTGCTTGTCCATAATTGCTTATTATTTTGTTTTTCAATTTATTGTGATTGTTAACATCAGTTGTTAAGCAGTTGAAGATTTGCTGCTGTGTGAACCCATCCACATCAATAAGCCTTTGGATGATTTGTGGCTTAAACCACCAATCCACCCCTTTTAAAGGAGCACTACCAAAATGCTGCTTCATAGCCGCGTACTCGAAGTAGTATCCCCACATTTCACCAACACCTATAAAGCCGTCTTTGCTGCCGGTTCCATTTCCATATGGATTGTTTGAACCATTGCCAATGATCCCGGTGATATAATTCAACCAATAGGAATTTCCAGCTTTGGTGTAATGGCTTGCATGTGCCAGTTCATGAAAAACGGTTTCGTAAGCTTCTTTGGTATTGGTAAAATTCTTTAAAATGAATATGTCGGGAAGGCATAAAACTATCCAAGAATGAAAGCCCGTGATGTTGTAGATGCCAAGCAGCAAGATTAGATTAGCAGGACTCATACTGATTTGCCTTGCCATAGGTGCACTGCCCAGATTGCCGCCGCCCATCCTGAAGGTCCATAGACGCAGGCTTGCAGGGGGCTTGGTTACGCCAAACTGAGGGCATAATACTTCGCGGTAAATATGACTTGCGTTATTAACTGTTGACCACAGCCAGGCAACTGAATTGGTATGAAAGGTTTTATTCTTACCGCTACTTGAATTCCAACCCATATTATAGGTTGCAGGCAAAAGAAATGCAAGATTGCCCCAAATCCTGAAACCTGTTTCATTTTCAAAAATTACCGCATAATGCACGTTCGTGAGAAAGTTTTTCGTCATTTGATAGTAACCGTCAAGGTTGGTAAACGCAGTATTCCATTTAACAAAGTTGTGAACACGAACTTTCACTTTTCGTACACCGAGAGGCTGATTATTTTGCGTGTTAATAACCTGGATATTTCCACTTGGTTTTGCCTTACTTTCAATCCATTGAAAATCATCACCAAGGTTCCCTGTAATCCTGAAGGCTTCAATCTCGAGTTTACGCAGGAAATCGTATAACTCAGGATCGCCTGTTTTGGTTTCTACATCCGGAATAAAGCACTCTTCGAGTATCTCTTTTTCTACATCCGGGAAGTCATAGTCTACCTTAACACTGGTGTACAGCCATGTGATTTCATTAACTGGAATCATAGGATCGTGATAGTAAACTCCTTCCTCAAGAATTTCATAATCGAGTGGAAAGTCGAAAAGCTCAAGAGTGTGGTCTTCCAGTAATGCGTCCAGTTCTGTTGCATTTTGAGGTAAAAACCTGACATAAAGGTCGGTTACAGTAATAATGGTACTGTCAAAAGTTAGGGACTTTATTCCTTCTTTTTCCATCAGGCTTTTGTAAGCTCGTTTCATATTCTTTATCGAATAGGGGTTTTCAAGTTTCTTCCCCAGCACTATCTTGCCATTGGGTTCTGTTTCAGTTTCTACATTCTCAGAAACAAATGGTACTTGGTCTTCATTTTTCTGGCATCCGGTTATGGAAACCAGTACGAGCAAAATTATAAGGTAATTGGTTATATTTTTCATTTGTTTAATATTTTATTGGTTTGTTGGATATTATGGCAGGTTCTTTTATTTGACAAAATTCTAATTTACGGTGGCACATCCTTCACGGGCAGAGCAAGCATGTGAGGGCTTTGTTTGAGCCAGTGAGGATGTGAGCATGGTTTTAAGGTGGTTTTATTGATTTGATTTCGGTACGGAGTTCTATAATCTCTCTCTCTCTCTCTCTCTACAAATACATGGGTTTTCAGCAACAACACATGCATGTAAGCGAATTGTTTAATATCTATGAGCAATTCATTGAGTATTATGTTTGGGTTCTTCATAGTAAGTGATAATTTCCTAAATGAGTTCATGAAATGGGGTTTCCTGAATAAGCGACGTTGCGAAGACAAAAGTAATACAAATCGCAGCAGTTGTCAATAGTGTTTTGTGTCCTGGATAAAATTTCTTAAACCTATTTCATAAGGCATTAATTAACAATTTAATACGCACAACATTAACCGATACTATATTACTTCGTATCTATTTATTTGCTCATCAATTCCTTAACGCAGGCCAAGCAGCAACTCTTCATGTTCGAGCAAAGCTCTGTTGTAATCAACCCGGGCTTGCGTCAGTTCCAACTGCATCCGGCTGTTGTTGATGGGGACAAGCAATTGCCCAAAATCTTCAAATTCTCTATTACAAATGTCCGACTAAATTAAGATAAAATGGGTACTCACCATAGGTTTCCCCCAAATGTTGTAATCTGGTTTTGATAAACTGAACAAATCATAAGCAAAATAACAGAAGCCAGCGGGAAAAGAAAAAACGTCGAAATAAAATTTGTCGGTTAGCCGAACCTATTGATTAACACTCAAAGAAGTGCTTTTAACCCAGATTAAGCATTTGACAATGCTTAACAGAATAAGTGTTTGTAATCAGCATAATGATAATTCTGCTGAACAAACACTAGCTCAGGATTATCCTCATGGAATCAATAATTCAGCCCTAACGGACTTTCTATTGATTTATTCGGGTTTATAGATTCTGCAACCATCAGGCTCTTTAGCGATATTCTTAAGGGGGGCGGGCGTAATCCCATTATTACAATTTACCTTACGTTTTTAGCGGGATGGGTTAATTCAATCATGCCGCTCTGCCTGGAATCATCTATCCAGCCAATTCATCTTTAATAAATGTTCTGCAAAAAATGATATATTGCATGCATCAGCGGAAAACCATAAGCGATTATTTAATAAATTGCGCGCTTCAAATAATCCGACGTGCTCAAAGAATATCTGAATAATTTACAAGACTCTATAAATCAAGGCGACGCCCGGGAAGAGAGCTACTATACGCACCTTGATAGCCTGATTAGAAATTTTGCTATTGAAAACAAAATCAGAAAAATAGAGATTACAATTTTACCAAAGCCTACCGAAGCAGGAAACCCTGATTTCCGCATTTGGGATGGAAGTAACCATATAACAGGTTATATTGAGGCAAAAGACCCGTCGGTAACTAATCTCGACAGGATCGAGGTTTCAGACCAGTTGAAAAGGTACAGAAGCACGTTCCCAAATGTAATCCTCACAAATTTTTATGAGTTCAGGTTGTATCGCGATGGTGAACCGGTTAAAAACGTTACTATCGGAAGGTCTGTTTTGGCAAAGAAGCTCAGAACCGCACCGCCAGCGGAAAATGAGACTGAGTTCTGTGATTTGTTAAATACTTTTTTTTCGTTTTCGCTACCCTGTGTGCGAAATGCTAAAACGCTGGCAGTAGAATTAGCCAAGCGTACCCGTTTTTTACGCGATGAGGTTGTAAGCATCGAACTTGCCGACGAGGAGAAAAAAGGCAAAAAGGCACTTTCTGGGTTTTACGAAGCGTTTAAAAAATATCTGATAGGCGATTTAACCGAAAAATCATTTGCCGACCTTTATTCACAAACTATTACATATGGGTTGTTTGCCGCCCGCACACGTTCCGACAATGCCTTTAATCGTGAATTAGCATTCAAGTATATTCCAAAAACAATCGGTATTTTGCGCGATGTGTTCCGTTTTATTTCTCTCGAAGATCCGCCAAAATCCTTACAAGTAATAGTTGATGATATTGCCGGGGTATTGAGTGTAACGGATGTGAATAAAATTTTGCACGATTATTACAGCGAAGGAAAAGGTAGCGACCCGATCATTCACTTCTATGAAACTTTCCTGACAGCCTACGACCCTTCAATCCGCCAGAAACGCGGCGTTTATTATACTCCCGAACCGGTTGTTGGTTATATTGTGCGCTCTGTGAACCAGTTATTAAAAACTCATTTCGATATTGCCGATGGGCTTGCCGGAGAGAATATTACGTTGCTCGACCCGGCAGGTGGTACGCTCACCTTCCCCGCCGAAGCAGTTAAACTGGCAGTAAAAGAGTATACCGAAAAATATGGCACAGGCGGTAAAGCAAAATTGATTAAAAATCAGATACTTCAAAATTTTTATGCCTTTGAACTAATGATGGCCCCTTATGCAATTGGCCATCTGAAAATGAGCTTCCTTTTCGAAGAACTTGGCTACAGCCTTAGCGACGACGAGCGCTTTAAACTGTACCTCACAAACACCCTGGAAATGGAAGACTTGGAGCAAATTCAAATACCAGGACTTAGTTCGCTGAGCAACGAAAGCCATTTGGCAGGTAAATTGAAAAAAGAGCAACCAATTTTAGTAATTCTTGGAAATCCTCCTTACAGCGGACATTCGGCCAACCAGAATAACTGGACAGAGAAGTTACTGAAGGAGAATGTTGATGGCGCCCAAAGTTATTACACAGTTGATGGCAACCCTCTTGGAGAGAAAAATCCCAAATGGCTGCAAGACGATTATGTGAAATTTCTGCGGTTCGCACAGTGGAAAATTCAAAAAGCAGGCTCCGGCATAGCAGGCTTGATAACAAACCACAGCTACCTCGACAATCCTACTTTCAGAGGTATGCGACAAAGTCTGATGAACACTTTCAATGAAATTTACATCCTTGATTTGCATGGCAACAGCCTTAAAAAAGAAACCAGTCCCGACGGGAGCAAAGACCAAAATGTATTTGATATAAGGCAGGGCACTGCAATTGCCTTGTTTATAAAGCAAAAGAATATAAAGGGGTGCAAGGTTTTTCATGCAGATTTGTTCGGATTATTGGAAACTAAGTATAATTGGCTGGATTCTAACAACTTCGTTGCCAATAATTACAGAATAATTGCACCTGAAACCCCCTATTATTTCTTTACTTCCCGGCAAACCGACAGTATCAAAAACTATCTGACATGGAATCCTGTCACTAAAATCTTTCCGGTAAATAGTGTGGGAATTGTAACATCAAGGGATGAGTTTGTTATTGATTATGACAGGAAAAAGCTCATTCACCGGATAAATCAGCTAAAAAACAAAAGCCAGCCCGATGAAATACTTTCGAAGGCATACAAACTAAACGACAAGCAAAATTGGAAGCTATCAGATGCCCGAAAAAAATTGCAGAACATTACCGACATTGCTGAACAAATAAAGGAGATTCTCTATCGCCCGTTCGACACCAGGTATTTGTTTTACCACGAATCGTTGGTAGAACGGACAAGGGGAAAGGTAATGCAACATATATTAAAAGACAATATTGGTTTAACTATTGGTCGTGCAGGCCAAGTTGTGGGGTTAGAGCATTTATGGAATTTAGTTTTTATTACTGAAAACCTCATAGACTTGAATTTGTATTATCGTGGCGGGCAGTTGCTGTTTCCCTTGTACTTATACAAAGAAAAAGTTTCCAAAAAAATCAATATCCACTCAATGCTTCTTTTCGAACCGGAAGCAGAATATGGCAGTAAAAACAAAACTCCAAACATTGACGTCAAGCTTTATGAAGCGCTAAACAAGGCCTACAACAAAAAACTTACTCCTGAAGAAATCCTGTACTACATCTATGGAATATTTTACAGCAATGTTTACAGGGAGAGGTTCGCCGAATTTCTGAAAATTGATTTTCCGCGGGTGCCTTTTACCAAAGATTACAACTTGTTTAGCAAAATTGCCGGACTTGGGAATAACCTGGCCGAACTGCATCTGGTAAAAGAAAATTGCCACCTGTTAAAAGAAACCATATCAAAGTATTTCAGCGCCGAATCCGACAAAATCGAAAAATTAATTTACAGTGAAAGCGAAAAGAGAATTTATATAAACAACGGAAGCTATTTTAGCAATGTTTCGCACGAAGTTTGGAATTACCGGATTGGCGGATACCAGGTGCTAAGCAAATACCTCGACGATAGGCGTAAAGCCGCGCGAGAAATGGAAGATTCAAGGTACTTTAACAGAGTCATTTCGGCGGTTCATCATACAATTGAAATCCAACAACTGCTGGATGAGCTTTATCCAAACGTAGAAAATGATCTTATTGAATTATGATTAGCTAAAACAATTTTGCAAGGAGATGCAGAAGCAGGTTCAAAATATTAAACAATTTATACAACCAAACCGTTAACTCTTATCGAACAAACATAATTAGAAACTTAATGAAAATCAAAACCTTAATTGTTTTACTTCTCCTGACAGGAGGGGTTGCTCATTCGCAACAGCGAAAGATTGAGTTTATAGAGTATAAACTTGACAATGGCTTACACGTTATACTGCACCAGAACAACAGCATACCAGTGGTGGCAGTTACAGTTACTTATCATGTTGGGTCGAAAAACGAACATCCCGAACGAACCGGCTTTGCTCACTTTCTTGAACATCTGATGTTTGAAGGTTCAAAAAACATTGGGCGGGGCGAATTTTTCAGAATCGTTCAGGATGCAGGTGGACAACTAAACGCTTATACCTCCTTCGACAAAACCCATTATCATCTGGTTCTTCCTTCTAACCAGCTTGAGCTTGGCTTATGGCTTGAATCTGAAAGAATGTTACACCCTGTTATTGATAGCATTGGCGTTGAAACTCAACGTGCTGTTATTAAAGAGGAGCGTAGCCAAATGTACGATAATCAACCCTATGGCTCAGTTATGGAAGAAACCTTCAGCAGGGCATTTCGGGAACACCCTTACAGATGGATGCCAATTGGATCAGTACAGTACATTGATAAGGCACAGCTACATGAATTTATAGAGTTCCACAAAATATGGTATGTTCCTCAGAATGCTGTTCTTGTGATTGCAGGAGATATTGATGTGGATGAAACCAAAAGAATGGTTGAGCTTTACTTTGCTGAAATTCCTGCAGGTACGAAACCCAGAAATCGGCCTGAAATTGTTGAACCCCCACTTAATGGCGAAATCCGTGATGTTGTTTTCGACAATATACAGCTTCCTGCCGTGATTCAAGCCTACAGGATACCTGAAAAAGGCCACCCCGACAGCTATGCACTCGATATGCTTACACACGTGTTGTCGTCGGGCGAAAGTTCAAGATTGCACAGAACTATCGTTGACGAAAGGCAGCAAGCATTCGCCATATTCTCTTTCTCATTTCCTCTTGCCGATCCTGGCTTGTATATTGTTTTGGGCATTGCTAACATTGGAGTTGAACCGCAAGTACTTGAAGCATCTATTAATGAGCAGATAGAAAAGTTACGCAACGAAGGCGTAGGAAGGCGTGAGTTCGAAAAGGCCAGGAATAAAGCCGAAACCGCCTTTGTAACAAATAATTCCAGAATGGCTACCATTGCCGACAACCTCGCCGAGTACCACCTCTTCTATTGCGATGCCAATATTATCAATACCGAAATTGAACGATATATGAAAGTGCGACCCGAAGATATTCAGCGCGTTGCGCAAAAATATCTACACAAAAACAACCGTGTTGTGTTACATTATCTACCCAAACCGCAAAATCAATAGGAGACTTTATATATGAAAAAGACAACAACAATTTTGCTCTCATTATTGATGAGCATTCAAATTTGGGCTCAAATCGATCGGTCTGTTCGTCCTGAACCCGGACCGGCTCCCATAGTCGAAATAGGCAAGGCACAATCATTCGAGTTGCCTAATGGTCTGAAAGTGTTCGTAGTAGAAAACAATAAAATCCCACAGGTAACATTTTCAGTGATTTTCGACTACGACCCTGTTTTCGAAGGCGATGCTGCCGGATTTGTAGATATAACCGGCCAACTGATAAAAACTGGCACAACCACGCGGAGCAAAGAACAGATTGATGAGGAAATTGACCACATGGGCGCCAGCATAAGTGCGAATGCTACTTCGCTCCATGCATCTGGTCTTTCGAGAAATACCGAACAATTAAGCGCACTTATTGCCGACATAATCATCAATGCAAATTTCGAAGAACGCCATTTTAGCCGTATAAAAACACAGATGCTTTCGGAATTGGCGGCTAATAAAACAAGTCCATCAGGCATTGCATCGAGGGTGAGCAGAGTTCTGTTTTTTGGAGCCAACCATCCCTATGGCGTTAACGTTACAGAATCATCGCTCGAAAGGGTAACACTCGAAAAATGCGTTGCTTTTTACAAGAACCACTTCCGCCCAGGTTCGTCGTATATGGCTATAGTTGGTGATGTGAGGTTTGAAGATATAAAGCGGCTAATTGAAAGAGATTTTGGAGCATGGAAGGCCGGAGAAGCGCCCGAACATGATTATCCTTTCCCTTCAATGCCATCAGGAACGCAGGTTGCCCTGATTGATCGCCCAAACGCCGTACAATCAACCATTATTGTTGGTTTTCCTGTGAACCTCAAACCAGGGGCCGATGATGCAATTGCAGCCAGAGTTATGAACAGAATTCTTGGCGGAAGCACATCACGACTATTCTATAACCTTCGCGAAACACACGGCTTTACTTATGGAGCATACTCTGATCTGAACAGCGATGAAGTGGCCGGATCATTCAGCGCTTTCACCGATGTTCGCAATATTGCTACCGATAGCGCTGTGTATGAGATCCTTTACGAGATAAACCGTATCAGATATGAGAAGGTTCCCCAGGATGAACTTCAACTTTTTAAAAACGAGTTGAACGGCAGTTTTGCTATTGCTCTTGAGAACCCCCAAACCATCGCCAGCTTTGCGCTCAATACAGCACGCTACTCACTGAGTGAAGATTATTATACTACCTACCTACAGCGTTTGGCTCTTATTACTCAAGAAGATGTTGCTTTGGCAGCAAACAATCACCTACATCCTGATAATGCCTATATAATCGTTGTAGGACGAACTCCCGACATTGCCGATAACCTTCGCCGGTTCGCATACGATGGCAAAATAAGATTTTTTGATGAAGATGGTATTGAGTATGCAAAGGATGAAAAATTGCGACCCGCTCCGGCAGGTATAACCGCAGAAACCGTTACCAACAACTATATCAGGGCGATAGGCGGCCAGAGAAGGATGAAGAGAGTGCGCGATATCACAACTACCATGACAACAACAATGCAAGGCATGCCAATAACGATTACATCATACAACAAGGCACCTAACAAATACAGAATGGAAATAGGTAGTGGGGGTGTGGTTTTTAATACTCAAATCTTCGACGGTAAAAAGGGAATCATCTCATCGCCAATGGGATCACAGGAAATGCCTGCCGAAATGGTCGAAAGTCTTAAATTCAACGCAATGCTGAACATAGAACTGCACTACGAACGGCTCGGAATCAGACAGGAACTGCTCGGAATTCAAAACATACTTGGAACCGATGCATATAAAGTGAATGTGATATTTCCAAACGGAACCACCAATGTTTATTATTATGACACACAAACAGGGCTGCGTATCAGGTCAGTAACAGCCGCCGGCACTGCTGATTATTCCGATTACAGTGAAGTGGGAAGATTGAGATTTCCTCATCGTGTGAAGCAGACCTCGGAGGTAGGATCGTTTGAGCTGAGGTTGATTTCTGCTAAAGTGAACTCAAAGCTCCACGATGATCTTTTTAAAGTTGACTGAACATTTTAACCGTAATAATTTACTTCTCATCACGTTCAGTGAAAAATGCTACGACTTCTTGTAATTGCTTAAATAAAACTGAAATGCGTTGCCGTTGGAAATATCTCTGTTTTCTTGTGTTTTTTATCCTATCGGCAAACTATTTGCGATCGCAACAAGCCGGCGATTTTATTGCGCCACCCGATACAGTAGCCATTTACTGGTTTACTGATTCTGCACACACCTTACATGCTCCGCGATTAATACCTGTAGATACAAACATGAGTTTATTTCACCGCTACCATCCCGCAGTGCAATCTCAGATTCCGTTTGCTTCACTTGGTAACGTTGGATTGGCACTCACTCCGCTTGTTTTCCTTCTGCCGAAATCAGATCCGGGAGCAATCGGAATAAATGTCTACGATCAAAATCGGATCACACCGAACAATCTAAAATTTTACAAAACCACCACACCATTTACTGATCTGCGTTTTGTAACCGGCCAGCACAGAGAACAGCTTTTTTCTGGAGAACACCACCAGCAGATACGCCGTAATCTTGGGTTGGGAGTGCGATTCAATATCATCAACTCTCATGGGGCATACATACGGCAAAAGACCGATAACAGCTCGGTTGCCGCTAACGTGCTATATTACAGCAACAACAGGAGGTATGGGCTTGCAGCAGCAATTATCAACAATCGCTTCATTCATTACGAAAGCGGCGGGCTTATGTTGACCGACCCGTTTGAACAAAACACTCTTCGCGACCGCGGTAGAATGCTTGTCAGGCTGTCGTCGGCAGAAAACAGATGGAGAGAGTCGGGGGTTTATGCCAGGCAGTTTTTTAAACCCGGCAAAACAATCAAAAACGACACTATCACTGTAAACAGAAACTTTTTGACATCACCGGTTATCTATCACACTTTCCACTACAATCGAACCGCTTTAGGCTACTACGACCGGAACCCATTAGGTGGATTTTACCGCGAGGTGTTAAGCGATTCCACGCTTACAATGGATTCAACAGTTCTGCATTCGGTTAGAAATGAGCTTTTTGCCAAAACAGCACTAATCCAACTTACGAATCTGAATCTGGAACTGGGCTTAGGAATCGGGCACTGGTTCCTGCATTACCGTAGTATGAACATTAACAGGAAGTTCAACGTAACCCAGCCTTTTGTAAGGGCAGATTTAGCGATAGGTAATCGTTTCAGTGCAGATGCCGCTATACGCATTTCCCATGGTGAATTGTACAGCGGCGACCGGGAAATAGAGCTAAATACTACAATTCTGGCAGGGAAAAAACGGGATCATCAACTCAGGTTTACAGCAAAATCGTCGCGGATATCTGCACCATTGTTCATGCAACAGTTTGGGTCGAACCATTTCGTGTGGAACAATAACAAAGAACAACAGGAATTTTTACACGGCGAGGCTCAGTGGAGGTGGAAAGGATTGACAACTAATATTTCATATACCTCCATAGGGCAATTTGTTTATCTCGACTCACTGGCCAGTCCGGCAGTGTGGAATAATAACTTTGCCTGCTACAAATTAACTCTTGGATATCAGCTTGAATCGCGCAGGTTTGTTACCCACAACAGTGTGAAGTTCCAGGGAATTATTAACGAGGCACCATTTGATCTGCCTAATCTAATTATCAGGTCGAATTTTGCACTCAATCTAAATCTTTTCGATGGGGCATTACAAGCACAGTTAGGGGTTGATCTGTTTTACAACAGCCTTTGGAAAGCACCTTCATATATGCCGGCATTGAAAAGTTTTTACCAGCAATCGGCAGTTAATACCGGTAACTATATTTATGCCGACCTGTATGCAAACTTCAGGGTGAAACGGGCGCGTCTTTTTGTACTTATGCAACATGCGAACGAAGGACTAATGGGATACCGATATTATATGATCTATCCATATCCCATGCCCGATCGATCCTTTAAGTTTGGTGTTTCGTGGATGTTTTACGATTAGTCGTAAGTAACCTTCATACTGCCAAAAACAACACTTGCCTCAATGTGAAGCGATGGTTCCGAGAAATCGTATCCTAACGGGCTGTATCTTCGTTCGCCAAACGACATGCTGTTACCGTCAGGCCCGATGTATTCGCCGAATGCAGAACTGGATTTGATAATAAAATTGGCGTCTGGTTTCAGCTTCACCTTCATCTGGCCAAAGATACAGGTAAGCCGTATCTTCTCAATTTTCTCAGGCGCTGCCAACGTGAGGTCTACCACGGCGTTGCCAAACAGCACGAGATAATGGTCCTGCGTTGGATCATAACTCATACGGCCTTCAGAGAAAATCACCAGAGCATTTCCCTGCTGTGCGAACCGCGGCCAGAGCAAAAACCACAACCCTGCATAAATAAACATAAATGCAACAAGAATTCGCAACCATGGAAATTGAAATTGAAAGTAATATCGGGCTATAAGCCCGGCGCCAAGTATTATTAAGGCGATGCCCCAGAATAAACCATGGAAAAGACTCATTTTCATTAATTTAATATTAGCGAAATTGTAAAAAAACAGATGGATTAATTCAGAACATAGTGTTTGACTATACAAGCCATAAAATGGTTACAGTAGCAAAATATGAAAACCATGTATTGACTTTAGTCATGGCTTTCCTGATTGAGAAACACATTTGCCATTAATATCGCCTGAGTTAAAAATTATGCCATCTGCCTTTGCTTGCGGATCTCATTGTATGCTGCATTTAGATCCTGAAATTTCTCCTTAGCCGCTTTCTGAATCTCTTCGCCCAGGTGGCTTACTTTATCAGGGTGATATTTAAGAGCCTTAGAGCGAAAAGCTTTTTTCACCTCTTCATCGGTGGCTTCCGGCGTGATTTCAAGAATACGGTAAACATATCCGGAATCGCGAACAAACATGGCTTTAATTGATTCGGCATCGGCAGGTTTAACACCTATCCAGGTTGCAATACGCTGCAACAAACTAATCTCCAACGATTCGGAGCGGCCGTCGGCAGCCGAGATGCCGAAGAGAAAATGAAGCAATTGCAATTTTTCTGAATAAATCATAAACCGGTTAATCTGCTGGCAAACTGCTGATATGTCAATCTCCTGACTGAGAAACTGACGTAGTAGCAGTAGTTGCCGCTGCGCTTCCCGAGTCCCAAAACGTGCCAATAAGTGCTTTCGGATGTAATCCAATTCAGAATGAACAACTCTTTTGTTTGCTTTCATAACTGCGGCCACCAGAATGAGCAGGCTTACATTGAAATCGCCCGTTTGAGTGGCTTGCAGGCGCGCTCTGGAGTTGTATTCAAATTTTCCCGCCTGCATACTGTCGAACATCGAACCGAATATAAAGCCGAGAATAGCACCAATAGGACCGCCTAACGCCCATCCTAAGCCTCCTCCAATCCATTTGCCGTACCTGGCCATCGTTATCGTTTGGCTGCAAACTTATGTTAATTTCTTGTATTACGAAGTTGCATAAGTGTTGCCTTTACCGGTGCAATAAGCTTTTTCCCCAAGTAAACCCGTAGCGGCAGGCTATTGTTATCCTTACTCAATCACACCAATCAGAATTCGCCCCGATGATAATTTCGTAAAACTCCCCGGCAAGTTTAGCTGCGTCAGATATCGTTTTGTCGGTGTGTTCGGTTAGCTCTGCTACCAACAACCGTGCATTGGCCGATGGCATATCCTGCGGTTGGGCGATGCCCCAGATGGTTTGCAGGGTAAATGCTTTCAGAAAATGCAGCTTTTCATCCAGGCTCAGTTCCACAAAGCCAATGCCTTCGGCATCTTCTCTGATAGCTTTTTTCCAGAAGCCAGTCTCATGCTGGTGCATAAAATTGTTAGCAACTGATATCAGAATCAATTTTTCGGTGGGAATAAAGACTGGTTTCACACGAAAATCATCAATTTTTGAGCTAAAATAATAGTGAATCCTGTTGTGTGTGAATTCAACTGTGGCAAATGGAGTGAGCCACTCCTCGTGTTGCTGCGCCCTCGCACCGGATGTAACGATCAATAAAAGAACGATAAGGACTTTCATAGCTTTTTGTTTTTGTATATTATGCAAACATATAGATCAAAATAACTCTTCACTCTTCACTCTTCACTGTTCACTGTTCACTGTTCACTGTTCACTGATTACTGATTACTGATTACTGATTACTGATTACTGATTACTGATCACTGATCACTAATCACTGTTCACTGTTCACTGATCACCCTACCTCCTCACCACAAACTTCTCTCTTCCCACCGGTTTGCCGTTGCTATATGTAACTACAATATACATTCCGGGTGGCCAGGACCTTACATCTGCGGTTGTTTGCTGTTGCCCGCGCTGCACTCTTGTTTGGTACTGCAAAACACCAAGCAGGTTAAAGCAACGCAACTCGATGTTGTTGTGATGCCCGGTGTTTTCAAGCACAAAAGTGATGTTATCCTGTGCGGGATTTGGGAAAACTCTGATGGGGATGGTACTGGTGCGGGCATAATACTCCCGTGACGTTGGGGTATTGCCTTCGCCTACTATTATCACCATACAGGCGCTCATATCAATATTGCCCGACTGGATGGGGTATGGGCAAAGGGTGTCGTAAACATAAGTGGCCGTATCGAATGGTACTGGTTGCAGGTTTTTATCGAACTTGGCTAATAGAATGTCCCGCTGGCTGCTAGCGCCGCCTAACCTACGGCTGGTTCCCATCAGATAATTACCATCTGATGTTTGTATTAATAGTGGAAATGATAGGGCATTTGGCCTGAGGCCAAAATTATATATTAAACACGATGTATCTAACACAACCTCGAAATTACGAAGCACCATGTGTTCTGGTTCATAGTGCCCTGCCGCGATAAACAATGAATCATCAGCACGTACGATGGTAGTTAATTGTGATAATTCATTCCCGGGATACAGAATACTCGCGTCAACCATGCAATGGCCGATTTCATTTCCATGAATGTCGTAAAATATTAATGTCCCATGTCTCTCAATGCGATGAACACCAACTGCCATCAGCATAGTATCATTTAACGGAATGGATTGAAACGACCTGCCATACATTGTTGTTCCCTGATAATCGTATGGGAGAAAGAATTTCTCTTCGAAAAGGCTGTCAAGCCCCACAAACAGATGCCTCCTGAACCAGTGGTAGGGATTTCCTGGTTTGGGATAGTAGCCTACTCCTGTTAAGTAATATGCATTATTATGATATAAGAGGTGATAAAGGGTAGGATCCAGCAAATCGGGATGACTTGCCATTGATGCTACGACGTTAAGAAATAGGAAATCTCCATCCAGGCTGAATGCTGCCAGGTACATCTTGTCGACAGTGGCCCAGCCTGAATGCCTCACCAAAACAATTAATTGGTTGTTCTGGTTTAATACAATCTCGCGTGCTACTCCCCCGTAGGGCTGATTATAGATAACGATCACCCTGCACCACACATTTTCTCCGCATGCATTGAACTTCGCCACAAAGGGATATATCATTCCCTGTTGAGTCTGCATACCACCTGCAACATATCTGTTTCCATCCTCATCGGAGACAACCTCATCACCAACCCAATGATCAACACCCAACAAGGTTTTATCCCACAAAACAACACCATTTACATCGGTCTTTACCTGCCATCCCCAAGGGGTGGGGGCACCTATGGGCCTGTGGGCAGCTTCCAGGTAGTAACCCTTGTCATAATGTTCCTTTAGATCGGTAATGCCTTCGTCTCGGTGAGGCAATCCGATTATCCTCTCCCAGCGGTAGCTTTGCGCTGTTGCAGCAATGGTAAGAATCACCAAAAAACATGTCGTATATAGTTTCATTTGTATAAGGTTTTACAATTTATCATTAAAAGACACAATTACAAATTAATTGCATTGATATATTAAAACCTGCCCGGGAAACAGCCGTCGTGCATCTGAAGATGTTTTGCAAGCGCTGCCGTTTCCCGGAAAGGCTTTACAGTTTTTATCTCGACACTATAAAACGAACCGTTTGCCTGCCGCCGGAATCAGTACGGATTGTTGCCTGATAGGCTCCTGGTTTCCAGTTTTGTATTGCCACTACCTGCTCATCTTTTGCATTCAGCAGCTTTTGCCTGTGAACCATCCGCCCGTTGGCGTCGGTAAACTCAAGAGCGGCTTTATCATCGCTGGGGAGTTCCCATGTAATAATCAGATAATCGCGTGCCGGATTGGGGCGTACGCTCAGCAACAGATTCCCTTCTGCCCGGCAGCCGGCCAGGACCACTGCTTTCCCGGTAGCCGACTTGTATGTTTCGGGGTGAAGGATTGGTTCCTGATATTCAATAAGCCCCCATACCTGCAGCAACCCTCTTGCGTATGCAGCCGGCAAACCCGAAGCATTGTCATGAATTGCCCAGGCCTGAGCTATCTCAGCGCTGCCGGGTTTGGTTATACCACTTTCCTGCTCCAACAGGGCTACAAGCAGGGAGTAGTTTTCAACCATCCATGTATGCTTTTCGGGCGTAAGCCCAGAGGGGCAGAGTTGAACTGCCATATTGTTAAGCACCTCCATCCCTTGCAACGCCATTCCATGCTGCAGCAGGCTGAAGGCGTGCTTGTAGCCGAGCATTGCATCGTTGTGCAGCGAGTAGAGCCAACCGAGGCTGTCGGGGTTATTATGGTAAAACCGAGCCAGCTTGCTAAGGGCAACGCTGTGATTCAATTCATACTGTGCAAGATTTGCTTCAAGAGCTTCGCGCGTTGTAACTATGTTTCTGCCCTGCAGCACCTGCTCTTTCATAAACTCAGGAAGCGGCACCCAGCGCTGGTCGAGCATCTCCATCAGTTCGGGCGATTTGGCTGTGTGCGGATTGGCAACCATAATATCGCGCAGCATAGCATTTACCAGCACATCGTCCTTGAATATGGCATTGGAAACCACCGTATCGCTCAGGTATGGCGAAAGCGCCATCAGCTCATTGTAGATTTGCATTGCTTCAGGGTTGGTTGCCATATACACCTCCCACTGGAGCTCTTCGGTGTTGCCTGCATCAATCAAGGCCGTAAGTTGTTCTTCTGCCTGGCTTGCCTGAGCTGACCAGTGGCCTGCTGCATAGAGCAGCTCTTGCCTGATAGTGCCTCCATTATCGTCAATCGTTGGCGGGCAACCGGCCTCAAAGGTCCATACGTTGTCTGGCAAAAATTCAACCGCTTGCCTGTGAACGGTATTTAGGGTAATATCAACGGGGAATACTCGTTCATCGTCTGACAATGAAGGGTAGTAATATATAATATGCTCCGCCTGGTTGTTTATATCGTCGAAATCGCCGTCGGGGATTGAGCTGTGAATATCAAATAGATTGCCAGCCATAGCTGTGTGTACGTTGGGCATATTGGCGCCCTGGTGGGGGGCAATACCTCCTTGTGTTATCGGCGATGGTTGGCCCCAACCTGTGCCTCCTTCAGGCATTAGCGAGGGTAGGATCAACAGGTCGGCTCCGCAGTTGATAAATTCATTGCAAAGAATTTGCAAGCCCTGGTTCAGGCGGGGGTGGCGGTTCACGCCCTGCGCCGAGATGCCCTTCTGAAGATTTTCGAACCAGTTGCGGTAAATTTCGTTGGGTGCTGTGCCTGAATTATTTACAATAAGCCCAATTCCAATCCAGCTTGCCCCCTGCCCAATGAAATGGTTGTCTTCGACCCAGTAGCCGGTGCAAACATCGAGGTACATACCGTATCCGCCGTTTGCAACAAATGGTGAATTCACCATAAAACGGTTCGACAGTACAAGGGCATTTGTGATGCCGCCAAGATAAAGCCCCCTGAAATTGTTTTTGAATTCCGTGCGCTGGATATCCACAAACCGGCTTGTGCTCACTGCCGTGGCATAAATGCCGTAATACAGCCGTTCGAACCGGCTGTATTCCCACTCCTGGCAGGGCAATGCAGTACTTGTGCATTGGCCGCCAATCTTAACGTATGAGTTCACAATCCGTATTCCATTCTTGAAATATTCATGGTTGACCGATTGGTTCAAAAACCGGCAGGCCGAAAATTTTACTCCGTTCATACCTGTTATCTCCACCATCCAGTCGTCGGGAGCGCCTCCGTGCAAGCCGTCATCTGTTATGAACTCGCTGCTGCTAAACCCGCTCACAGAGGGGAAGTTGTACGGAAAAAACTGCAGCGACACCTTGTTGTTGACAAAGCTGGCGTTGTTGCCTTGAACAATACCCCCGGTATATCCCGAAACCCAGCCGCCGGTAGTGGCATCCATACGGTTGGTGTAAATACCCATCTCGCTGTTTCTTACACTGCCACCGTTCACTATCCTCACCCATCCCTGGTGCATCACCCCCTGGTGCATCACCAGTTGCCGCTGGCTTGAGTTGCCCCAGACCTCGATGCCGGTCCAGAAATTTTCAAAACCTGCGGAGGTAACCGTGCCCTGATCAATGTTAAGCCTCCCCCCGCGTTTTACAATAATTCTGGTTTCAGGGTGCATATATAGCATTGAGGTTATCGTTAGAGAAGCGCCAGGTTCAATGATAACATTACCGGCCTGCCGGCGTGGGGTATCCCAAACAACATGTGTTGTTATGGTTATTTCTGGCTCGGGTAGGGCAGCTAAAACCGCCTGATGTGCATTAACACGGCCATAACCGTAATGAATAGAATGTCCATTGGGTTGCCAACTGGAATGTGTGGGGTCAATCTTATCGGCTGTTGAGGTAAGCATTTCTATTACTTCACTATTTGTCAGGTAAGGATTCACTGATAAGATCAATGCAGCAATACCAGATAAATATGCAGTTGAACCTGATGTCATAGAGCTAATATAACTCAGACCACCCTCAAAATAGGTATAAGCCCGTTGTGGCGCTACAATGTCTAATTCTGATCCAATACTCGAGCCTTGCCCCCCTTCTAGTTTCCAATGTTTTTCAATAACATCTGTGTAATATAAACAACAAACCCAATCGGATGCGCCAATAGCAACTACATTTATATGAGAAGCAGGCCATGCTATTACAGTATCATAACGGGGATAATAATTCCCGGCAGCGGCGAAAAACAATACATTATGCTTATTATACGCCATTTGAATGGCTGAGTCAATTGCCGGGTTGTACCAATGGTACCCTCCGAACGACATATTGATGATTCTCGCACCGTGCTCAACAGCAAAATAAATTGCCGGAGCTACTGCAAATTCGGCAAGGGTATGCGAATGCCTATGCCCTGTTGAAGGAAGAGCATCTATATTTAATGTCATAACCCTTGATCCCTGGTTTCCCCATCCTCCTGCAACACCAAAAGTTCCGTAATTGTTGTTGGTTTTTGCACATGCAATTGCCGAAACCAAAGTTCCATGTCCAGAAACATCTACAATATCGCTGTTATTCTGTACGAAATTCCATCCATATTCACCGGGATTCTCAGGATTTTCCCATAGGTTATGATAATTATCAGTTCCATATCCTAACTCAGGATTGAAAATATCTATTCCTGAATCAATAAAGCCAATTATCACTTCAGGTGAGCCTGTTGTAATACCCCATGCAGAGTCTATCCTCATTAGAAAATGACTGGAGTTTTTTACTATGGTACCTGCACAAAGAAACTCATCTATAGTGTTGTGCATAGTGCTGCAAAATGGTGTCCAACCCGGATCATTTGGGTTGGCCATTAAAGGAATATATCTGTTGATGAGTACTTCATCAACAGTTTCAGATTTTGACAACTCCTGCACAAGTGTGATCAGATTATCGCTGATTTTGTAGTTGATCCAACCTGTTGACGATTGAAAAGTCTTAGATAAACCAAATTTGCTTTCAATCTGGTCAATTTTGTCAGTAGTAGCATCTGATTTGAATCTAACCGTAATCACATCCTCAACTACCTGTAGAGTATCAGTTCCTACAATGTTAAATAAATCATTCTGCTTTTCAAAAATTAGAAATCCGTTTATTTCAATCGGCTCCTGAGCAAAAGTAGCGCTGCACTTCAGCACAGCCATTAAAATTGCAAGATAAATTTTCTTTTTCATAATATTCAAGGTTTTTAGGTTGTTAATAAATCATGGACTTGTTTTTAGTTTGAAGTAAATGAGGCCGCATATGTAAATATTCATTTCACATCAGCGGCCTGCGTTGAATGAATTTGTTCTTTCCTAAAAAAAAGATGAAATACTTTATAGTTAAAAGGACTGTTTCTGCAGTTTTTGCAAATTTTACGGGGGG
>CAYGGZ010000027.1:0-29681 GCA_964349765.1 uncultured Bacteroidales bacterium | reverse complement strand
CGATTTTAACCACAAAACTTCATACGAAGAACCGCACTTCAATTATACGAAAAATGTTATACGAAGCACTGCACCGCCACTTGCGGCAAACGGCTGTTAGCTGCTGGGCTTTTGTCTGCCGTGTTACTCATTTGTTGATTCAATTTCTTCGTCAACTGTCACGATAGTTTCGGGACTATCTTCAGCTCTGTCACTCCACCAACGCTCTGCACAATAGTCCGCAAGAACTTTTGTCCTTGCTTTTAAATCTGTTTTATTGAACCCTTTACTTGTGTAAATTGAGGAACCCAATTTTTTTGTCATAGAAAATAAGCTCCTTCCGTAACCGTCAATTTTGTCAATGGCATTTTTATTTTGAACACTAGAATTTAGCCCTTTTTCTAAAACCGTTAAGTTTCCGATATTATGCTCGTAGTCTATGAAATCTTCTTTATTGTCAAACCCTAAAGCACTTGGTTCAAAGGTTGGAGTTTGCGAAAGTATATGCTCAATGTTCGGTGTCTTGCCTACTAATTCTTTCAATTCCTTAATCTCAAATTCTTTGCTATTAAGATGTTCACAATAAGTAATGAAAATATGATTTAACGCACGATTGCCATAAATTCCTCTTGATAAGTTTGATTGAAATTCCTCTTTCGGCATCCATCTGTTATTAAACCATACAAGCCAATTTTCAATTTCGTCAGCCTTTTTACTGTCAATGTCAAAAACAAGTCTTGAAATATCTGCCTTAGGGTCTGTTCCTCTTGTTTTGTAAACTCTTACTTCAATAAGTTCCACCAAGTCAAAGAAATTAAATGTTTCTCTTCCTTTTGCCGAAAGTCCTTGGTCAAGCAGTTTAAGTTTTTCTAATTTTATTATTAGTGGGTAAAGGGTAGCTGACAAGTTAAGAACCGCAAATAGTTTAAAGTACTTAGGTTCAGTCTTAGCACGTTCAATTAAATTATTACAGTTTTGAAAAAACTCTTTTAAACTTTTAATATATGAATTGATAAATTTCTCGATTTCTGAATAATTACTATCAGTTCTATGTTTTGTCAATTGGTTTTTCAAATATTGAAGAACATAGTTTGCTGTAGGGTCGTAATTTTCATTACTGTATGTTACAAAATGGTATCGCATCAAATTGT
Source organism: uncultured Bacteroidales bacterium (assembly GCA_964349765.1). Lineage (GTDB taxonomy): Bacteria > Bacteroidota > Bacteroidia > Bacteroidales > JAAYJT01 > JAAYJT01. The sequence goes on along the minus strand of CAYGGZ010000027.1, from coordinate 28,551 downwards.
CTTCATTGAAATCCCGGTTTTTTATTAGGTTAATTCCTAACTCTTCACCAAGCTGTTTTATGTCGTCATAAATTTCAAAAATGTCACTAAAATCTTCGTTGATAGTGTTGTCAAGTTTTTTGTTTAGATAACGATTTGAAAAATATACAAGAAGACTTTTCGCCTTTTCCATATTTGAAAGAGGTTTTCCTCTGTCATTTACTGTTTGAAAAATTCTAATTGCATCACCTTCCGAATTCTCAACAAACTCCATAACTTCAAGTTTTTCTACTGATTTTAAAAACTTCAATTTGTCGTCAATTTGGTCAACCTTAAAATTTATTTCCTCGATTGCGTCTTTCAAAAATCTTTGACTTTTATTTTGTGGTTCACCAATTTTACCCTCAAGTAAATCAATAAAAAATTGTTGGTCTCTGTTTAATGGCGTTATTCTGTATCTATCATCTTCTTTTAAATAAAATCGCTCATAGTAAGCAGCATCTTTTTCTGATAGTTTTTTGATTAAAGCACTAATTATTAAAGTTGCGGTTGTAGTTCTTTGTTGTCCATCAACAACATAAAGTTTTTCATCATCATCTTCCGATTTTGATAAAACTATTGTCCCGATATAATGATTAGTGTTTGATTCTATTGATTCAATGATGTCGTCAAATAAGTCTCTAATATTTTGGACTTCCCAAGCATATCCTCTTTGGTATTTTGGTATTTCAAAAAAACGTCCGTTGAAAAAGTCTTTAATTTTAATACTGGCCATTTTATTTTAGTGTTATGTTATTAATGTCGTGTAGTCGGTTGTGTCGTGGTAGCCTTGCAGCTAACGGTTTGCGGCTACCCGAAGGTGGCGATTGCGAAGCACTTCACTGTCAACCAAGCAGTAACTTTGATAGAAGCACAAAGCTTGATTTAACCACTGAACCGCCACTTTTGGGTAGGTGCTGTTATGGGCTGCCCTTTTATTCATCGAGTTAAAATTTGTCTTTATTTTTCCTTACAAATTCAATATTCATTGTGTTCAAGTCGTCTTCGTAACTAAAAAACTTTTGGTCAAGTTCTTCCCAAACTAGGTCTGCCGTTTCTTGTATTTTCTCTAAAATTTCTTGCCGTTCTGTTCTGTCTTCTGGAACACTACAATTTGGAAATTGGTCAATTGCTTTTTGCAAAATGTCAGCCGTTTTGTTTGCACCTATTGTCTTCAATGACTGAACTGTCTTATGAGCAAAGTCGCCACTTGAGTTGAAAAAATATTGGTTAAACCCACCATTGTTTATTTCTCTCTCTAAGCATTGGTTATAGTAAAATAATTTCTGTTCTCCTGTCAGCTTGTCCATTTCATCTCCGTAAGAACAAAGTTCACCTATGTAATTGTCTAATTCGATTATGCTACCATTTATGTCGTCAGATGAAAGCAGTTTTTCAAGGTCTATTTTTTTGTCACCGGAGTTGTTGGTCGATTTGTCAGTACCACCAAATATTTTTTTAAATATGCTCATTGTCTGTTGTGTTTTTTAGGGTTGCCCATAACGGTTTGCAGCTACCCGAAGGGCGGGACTTTTACCACAAAACTTGATTTGAAAAACTAATGTTTGATTAACCACAAAACTGTCTTTGGAAGACGAAACCCCGCCTTTTGGGTAGGTGCTGTTGGCTGCTGTGCTTCTTTGTCCTGCCATATGTTATGAAGTTAGTTTCTTATCTAACTTGTCTAAGCTATCGTTCACTTTTGTAAAATCTTCTTGACTGTCTGCAAGAACCATTAGAACATCTCTCGCATTTAATTCTGTTGAACCGCCCGGTCGAATATATTCTCCGTTTCTTTTAATCATTACAATAAATGCTGATTTTGGAAAATTCAAATCAACAATTCTTTTGTTTACTGCGTGAAAATGGGGCAAAATTTCAAATTCTTGTAATGATGATTGAGGAAGTTCTAAAATGAGTTTGTCTATTTCCGTAATCTTTTTTGCTTTTTCGGGCAAGGCAACATTTAGCCATTTAGCCACAATTGATAAGGTTGTTCCTTGAATGAGAACAGATGTAACGGAAATAAAAAACACGATATTAAAAATCATATTGGCTTTGTCAATTCCTGCCAAAAGAGGATAAGTTGCAAACACAATAGGAACGGCTCCACGTAAACCAACCCAGGAAATGTAAAAACGTCTTCGCAGTTTCATTTTGAAAAACATCAAACTGAGAAAAACGCTCAAAGGTCGGGCAATAATTATCAAAAATAATGAGATTAGTATGCCAATGCCGAAATATGGTATTATTTGAGAAGGGAATACGAGTAATCCCAAAGTTAGGAACAGCACAATCTGCATTAACCAAGCCAAACCATCAAACATCTTCAAAATGGTTTTCTTGTGTATTAGGTCTTGATTACCTAAATAAACCGCACAAATGTAAATAGCAAGAAATCCGTTACCACCTACAAAATCAGTAGCAGAAAATGTAATAAACATCAAGGCAATAACCAATACAGGGTAAAGCCCTTCAAAGTCAAGTTTGATTTTATTAATGATGAATTTACTAAGCCTGCCAAAAGCTAAACCTGCTATGCCACCCAAAATCATTTGTTGTAAAAACAAGGGAATAATTGAAGTAATGCCTTGGTCTTGATTTATAACTAAAGTCAAAAATGCAATTGTCAGAACATACGCCATTGGGTCGTTACTACCGCTTTCTAATTCTAAAGTTGGGCGTAAATTGGTCTTTAAGGCAAGACTTTTTGAACGTAAAATAGAAAATATGGCTGCTGCGTCTGTTGATGAAACGATAGAACCCAAAAGCATACTTTCATAAATTGTAAAGTCTGTAACGAACCAAACAAATATCCCAAGCGAAAGGGCAGTCAGTAAAACACCTAAAGTTGATAAAACAAGTCCTTCCCTTAAAATTGGTTTTACAGAAGCCCAATTTGTGTCAAGACCGCCTGAAAATAAAATGAAATTAAGCGACACAATACCAATGAATTGAGCGATTTGAGGATTGTCGAACCGAATACCGCCAATGCCGTCTGAACCTGCCAACATTCCGATTGCCAAAAAGAGCAATAAAGTCGGAACTCCAAATTTATAAGATGTCTTACCTACAATAATGCTTACAAAAAGCAATAGAGAGCCAACTAATACTATATTTTCAATTGTTAAATTCATTCTTTTTTTCTCTTATATCAATCTGCGCAAAGTTACTTTTTCTGTTCGGTTTAGTTGTCTAATTGTCTTGTTGATTATTTGTCTTGTCGAACCGAAAACTGTCCGTTTGCACGATATCGTTTCGGGGGCAGTTAGCATTGCAGCCAACTAATAAATATCTCCATAAAGCTGTCACTTTGTGATGTTTTTATCATTTTCTTTCTTTCGTGCTTCGTCAACCAATCGGTCTAACGGGCTTTGTATCCTGTCGACACTCTTTTTGGTTAAATGGGTGTAGATGGTAGTTGTTTTAATACTGCTATGGCCTAAAAGCGATTGAATAAAGCGCAGGTCGGTGCCGGCTTCAATCAGATGTTTTGCAAACGAGTGGCGCAGGTTATGGGCTCTCCCTCTACTGTAGTGCGCCACGGCAGAATAGGGGAAAACCACGCCATTGCATCCGGAGCCCCTGTGCTGTATTTTGTTTATTGTTAAAATCATTGGTTTCGCTGATTTTATACTGTTTGGGTCAGTTTACAACATCAGGTTTTATGCAATTTCTTAAAACCTGGTTTCAACCGGTACAATATGATGTTGCAATAATAATCAATTAGAAGCAAATAACATAGTGTTGGCAAAAAATAAATGTGGGTTCTAAAACTTCCGTTTTTCCACTTTTTCCTAACGGCTGCCACGAATTTCGAAAAAATCGTTGAACCCATTAGCGACTTTTTCAAAATCGAAGCTAATTTACAACAACCTTGTTTAATATTGAATCGTGGAATTATATTTTTTTGCTCTTCTGTTAGCCCGAATTAATCAATAGAAAGTCCTATGGGGCTAAACTATTGGTTCCATCAGGATAATCCCGGTTTAGTTCGTAATTCCGGATTCCTGCTGGCGCAGGGCTTCAAACTCCTTTATCAGTTCGTCGGGCGATTTTCCCAGATGATGAATCAACAACCCGGCATCGTCGGCCAACTCGTGTTCAGGAAAGCGGCTAATAAATTCCTTGTAATACCTTCGGGCATTGTCGAAATCCCTGAGATGGTTGTCGTAGGCAAAAGCCATTAAAAAATATATTTCGGGAACCTTTCTAAACTCCGGATAATCATCTATGATTCGCGTAAACATTTCAACTGCTGCTTGCGGCGAACCGGTGTTCATGCTTATATCGGCAGCACGGAATATCATTTCCGGAGCAAGTGTATCGGTTGGAAACTTATCGGAAAAAGCAATGTATGCTGCTACAAGATCGTGCGCTCTCTCATGGCTTACCCAAAAGATTGTGTCGCCAAAGATGCTTTGCTCCTTTTCAGCTATAAGATCTAACTGCTTAGTGCGAGGGTTGGTGCAGGATGCTGTAAACAACATTACTATGGCTGCAAGAATAAACAAACGGTTTGGTTTCATGCTATCCGGTTTTAATTGTTATAGCTATTAGGTTACATTACGCAACATGTTTTTTTCGTAGCGGAAAAGTCATCTTATACGACACAGTAATATCGCCTCTCGAAATGTCGGCCAGGCGCTTTTTCAACAGCATTTTTCGCAAAGGGCTAATGTGGTCAATAAATAGTTTTCCTTCCAGATGGTCGTATTCATGTTGAATTATCCGTGCAACGATGCCATCGAACCATTCATCGTGCAGATTCCATTGCTCATCATAATATTGCAGGCGCACATTGCTCTTGCGGCTAACATCTTCCCTGATATCGGGCAAACTAAGACATCCTTCGCTAACTGTCCACTCTTCGCCGTTTTCTTCGAGGATCTGCGGATTAAGAAACACTTTTCTATAGTCCTCGAGTTCAGGATGTTCTGCCGCATACGAGGAGGCATCAAGCACAATAATACGCAGCGAAAGATTAACCTGAGGAGCTGCAAGACCCACTCCGGCAGAGGCGTACATAGTTTCGAACATATTGTTTATAATCGCATTCAAACCGGAGTGATTCTTATCAACCGGCAATGCCTTTATTCTTAATGTTGTGTGTCCGTATGCCACCACAGGTAAAATCATTTTTCAGCTATTTTTTTGTTTTGCATCATTTCAAGATAGGATTGCAGGATTAGCACGGCGCTTACCTGGTCAACAAGTGTTTTATCCCGCCTTTGTTTCCTTCTCAGCCCAGCCTGTGCAATTGCCTGAGTTGCTATCAGCGAAGTGAACCGTTCATCAACTCTTACAACGGGAATATCAGGGAAATTCTTTTTCAGTTGTTTGATAAAAGGCTCGATGTAAACAACAGCTTCCGAAGGGGTATTGTTCATCTGTTTCGGTTCGCCAATCACAATACAGTCAACTTGTTGGCTTAATGTGTAGTTGTTCAGAAACTGGATTAGCTGGTGCGAGGGTACTGTTTGCAATGCGGTGGCTATAATCCTTTGGGGATCAGATACAGCTAATCCTGTTCGTTTGCGTCCGTAATCAATCGCCAAAACCCGCCCCATAGTGAGTGATTTATGCATTTTGTTCGACCGCAAAATTAACACAAATGAGGTATATGCTGATTAACGCTTAAACGTTTAAGCAGTGTCAAATGCCTAATCTGGGTTTAATACAATATCAGCAATCTCACGTGCAGCATTAGAAATGCTTATTTTTGACGCCGTGTATAATACTTTAGCGCTATGGATAATCTTTCTGGAACAATATTTCAGGCATGGCACAGCAGGGAATTGCTTGCAACCCCACACACCAAACTGGCTATTGAGGAAACAATTTCGCTTCTCGATAGTGGAAAACTCAGAGTTGCAGAACCACATGGCGATACATGGAAGGTTAATGAGTGGGTGAAAATGGCGGTAGTTTTATATTTTCTTATCAGAAAAACAGAACCTTCCGAAGCAGGCATCCTTGCATTCAATGATAAGATTCCATTAAAATCGGATTATCCCAGTCGTGGGATAAGAGTTGTTCCTCCGGCTGTTGCCCGTTATGGTAGCTTTATTGCAAAAGGGGTGATTCTTATGCCTTCCTATGTAAACATCGGCGCATATATAGATTCCGGTACCATGATTGATACATGGGCAACGGTTGGATCATGTGCCCAGATAGGAAAGAATGTGCACATTAGTGGAGGCGTTGGTATTGGCGGGGTTTTGGAGCCTCTGCAGGCCCGACCCGTGATTGTTGAAGATGGTTGTTTTGTTGGATCGCGCTGTATTGTAGTTGAAGGAGCGCATATCGGAGCTGAAGCAGTGCTCGGAGCAAATACTGTGATAACCGGTTCTACAAGAATAATTGACGTTTCCGAAAAGCAGATCAGGGAATTCAAAGGCTACATTCCTCCCCGTTCGGTGGTAATACCCGGTTCGTACGAAAAAGAGTTTCCAGCAGGCCATTTTAATGTTCCCTGCGCTCTGATTATCGGGCAACGAAAACAGAGCACGGATCTTAAAACTTCGTTGAATGAGGCATTGCGCGAATTTGATATAGCAGTATAATAGATATAATAATCAGTGCTAAACCAAGTTTATGAAGAACAAGCTGTTGAAAAAATTCCTTATTATTCAAACAGCCTCCATTGGCGATGTGATACTCGCCACTCCAGTATTAGAGCAACTACGCTTCTCTTTCCCTGATGCTGATATTGACATTCTGGTAAAAAAAGGAACGGAGGAACTTTTTCGCGAACACCCGTTTCTTAATAAATTAATTGTTTGGGATAAAAATCGAAACAAATATCTGAATCTGTTCAAACTGCTCATTCGAATCAGAAAGAACCGCTACGATCTGGTTATTAACATTCAGCGTTTTTTTAGTACCGGTTTTATTACAGCTTTTTCGAGGGCCAGGAACACGACGGGTTTCAATAAAAATCCATTATCGTTCTTTTATACATCCCGTTTTCGTCATTCGATAGGAACATGCGAACCCATCCATGAAACAGAACGAAACCTGACGTTGCTTCAACCATTCTGCAAAATTAACAAGCCGGTAGTCAAACTTTATCCTAATCACGAAGATTACAAAACAGTAAAACCGCTGATCAACCAGCCGTTTATTACTATTGCTTCTTCTTCGCTATGGTTCACAAAACAATTCCCCGAAGGAAGCTGGATTGAGTTTATTCAACAACTTCGCAACGATATTACCGTATATCTTCTTGGGTCGAAATCGGATAGGGAACGGAATCAGAGAATTGCCCTTGCCTGTAGTGCGAACCACAATGTGATAGATCTCTCAGGCAAACTATCCCTGCTTGAATCGGCAACTCTGATGAAACATGCTGTTATGAACTATACCAATGATTCCGCTCCCATGCACCTGGCATCGGCAGCGAACGGGCCTGTTACCGTTGTTTTTTGTTCAACTGTTCCGGCATTCGGATTTGGACCACTATCCGAAAAATCGTTCGTTATCGAAACAACCGAAAAATTAGAATGCCGTCCGTGTGGTTTGCATGGGAAAAAACGATGCCCTGAAAAACATTTCAAATGTGCTACAACAATATCTATTACTCAACTGTTATCTACACTGAAGTAGTGTGTTATGAATTCAGAACCCTTACCTGATAATTTTGATGCGCAAGTTCAGATTTCCCTGAAAACCCTCAGCCGTGGCGGAATAATCCTTTATCCAACCGACACTGTATGGGGAGTTGGCTGTGATGCAACAAACTCCCGCGCTATAGAAAAAGTTTACCGTATTAAAGAACGAACCGAGAGTAAGAGCCTGATTATTTTACTCGATACGCCTGATAAACTCGCTAACTATGTGCAAATGGTACCGCCAATAGTTTACGATCTTATCGAAAGCATAACCAAACCCCTGACAATTATATATTCAAACGCAAAAAATCTGCCCAGAAACGTTGCCTCCGCCGACAAAACCATTGCCATAAGAATTGTGCGCGAATCATTCTGTAAGACTTTGATACAAGCGTTCGGTAAACCGATTGTATCAACCAGTGCAAACATCAGCAACGAACCAGTTCCTATGATGTTCAGCCAGGTATCCAAACGTATAATTTCTGCCGTTGATCATGTGGTTGATCTTTATCATGATGTCATAAACAATACACAACCATCCACAATTATCAGGCTTCGCGACAACGGATCATATGTAATCATAAGGGAATAATCATAGCCTGTGCTTCTTCCGATAGCATTGACAAACATGAACAAATGCAACTGTTGTCTGTTTAGGTTTTGATTGAGGAAATAATAGTTATTAAAGAAATTGTAGAGGAATGTTGGATAGAATTGATTACAGTCTTGGAACCACAGATAAATCAACCTTGAGTCGTTGGTTCAAACTGATGACTCTTGGAAGGAAAATTGACGATCGTGCGCCCAACTACCTGAAGCAGGCTTTGGGTTGGTCGTATCATGCGCCCTATGCCGGTCACGATGGAATACAACTGGCCATTGGGCAGATTTTCGACCGCAACACCGATCACCTTTTCCCATATTACAGGGATATGCTCACAACCATTTCGGCGGGGCTTACGATTGAAGAAATCATCCTAAACGGGCTATCGAAAAAACAGGATATAGCCAGTGGTGGGCGTCATATGAGCAACCATTTTGCCAAACCCGAATGGAACATACATAACGTTTCGTCGGCAACGGGTAATCACACGCTGCACGCTGTTGGCGTTGCCCGCTCAATGAAACGGTTTGGTCATAAGGGCGTTGCAATCAGCTCCCAAGGCGAATCATCAGTGTCGGAGGGCTATGTTTATGAGGCTATTAACGGAGCGAGCAACGAAAAGCTGCCAGTTATTTTTGTGTTTCAGGACAATGGATTTGGAATATCTGTACCCAAACGCGACGCAACTGCAAATTTTCAGGTTGCTGAAAACTTTAGCGGGTTCAGAAATCTGCGGATCATATACTGCGATGGCAAGAACGTTTTCAACTCTATGAACGCGATGGCCGAAGCCAAAAGGCATGTACTCGAAAAGGGCGAACCTGTTATTGTACACGCAGGTGTTGTGCGGATACACAGCCATTCAAACTCCGATAGGCACGAACTTTACCGCGATGAAAATGAACGTCATTGTGTAAAAATGTCCGATCCACTTGAAAGATTTAGGGTCATACTGCAAAAATCGGGTACGTTTACCGATGAAGAGCTAAAGGAAATCGAAAAACAGGCACAGGTTGAAGTAATGGCAGCACATAAAAAAGTAATAGCTGCACCCGACCCCGATCCAGCATCAATTTTTGATTTTGTAATACCCGAACCTTATTTTTCAGGTAAGTACCCTGATGGAACCCACGATGGCACCAAAGGCGAAAAGATGAAGTTCATCACAGCACTTAACGAAACGTTGAAAGCTGAGTTTCGCCTCAATCCCTACACTTACATCTATGGGCAGGATATTGCTTATCGCGACAAAGGTGGAATTTTCAATGTTACAAAAGGAATGCAGCAGGAGTTTGGGATTGAGCGCGTGTTTAATGCACCTATTGCAGAAGATTTTATAGTTGGAACCGCAAACGGTATGAGCCGCTTCGATTCCCGCATCAGGGTAGTGGTTGAAGGAGCAGAATTTGCTGATTATTTTTGGCCTGCGATGGAACAGTTGGTGGAATTAAGCCATGATTACTGGCGTAGCAACGGAGCTTTTTCAGCAAATGTAGTCGTAAGGCTTGCATCGGGGGGATATATCGGGGGCGGATTGTATCATTCGCAAACTATTGAGGGAGCGCTCACAACATTTCCTGGCTTGCGGATAGTTTATCCGGCTTTTGCCGACGATGCTGCAGGCCTGCTTCGAACGGCAATTCGTTCGAAAGGGCCTACGGTGTTTCTCGAGCCAAAAGCTCTATACAACGACCCGACAGCCGAAACAATCGTTCCACCCGACTTTGAGGTTCCGTTTGGCAAAGCACGGATAAGAAAATACGGAAACAACCTTTCAATTATTACGTTCGGAAACACCGTGCATTTCTGCCTCCAGGCAGCCGAACTAATTGAAAAGGAAACAGGCAAGAAAATTGAAGTGGTTGATTTAAGATCACTGTTGCCACTCGATAAAGAAACTATACTTCAATCGGTAAAGAAAACCGGAAGAGTATTGATAGTACACGAAGACAAAACCTTTGCCGGATTCGGAGGCGAACTGGCAGGAATAATCAGCGACGAAGCTTTCGAATTTCTTGATGCACCCATAAGACGTGTGGGTTCTACTTTTACGCCGGTAGGCTTCCACCGTATTCTTGAGAAGGCAATACTTCCCGATACCGGCAAGATTTTTCAGGCAGCAAAAGAGCTACTTGATTATTAATTCCCGCTGCCTTTTAGTAAAAAAACTCACTCTTTCTGGAGTGCCACATTGCAATATTGGCTCTGATAGCCCAACCAGAGCATTAACAATGTTTTTCGATAAAAGATATTTTGCTAACTTTGCTGGTAAAGCAAAACTATTATGAATGAGCATAGTTTGTACGCTATCTCCCCTATTGATGGCCGTTATCGAAAGCAAACAGGCATCTTAGCCGCATGGTTCTCGGAAGCAGCATTGATCCGTTTCCGCATTATGGTTGAAATTGAATATTTTATTGCACTGCATCAGGCAGGTATTCCACAATTAAAAGGGTTCAACCCGGAACATTTCAACTCGCTGCGCAACATTTATGAGCATTTTTCGAGCGAAGAAGCAATGCGGGTTAAGGAGATTGAACAAAGTACAAACCACGACGTAAAGGCGGTTGAAAACTACCTAAGAGAGAGATTCGACCAAAATGGGTGGCAGGAATTCAAGGAGTTTATTCACTTTGGTCTTACTTCGCAGGACATCAATAACACTGCTCAGCCTTATGCTTTAAAATCGGCGCATGAATCTGTCGTATTTCCGCTGATTGACGAAACCCTTAGCCTGCTCAAACATAGATCAGAGGAATGGGACGACATACCCATGCTTGCCAGAACTCATGGTCAGCCTGCCTCCCCTACACGCCTTGGTAAAGAGTTCAATGTGTTTACAGAAAGGCTCGAAAATCAAATTCTTATGTTGAACCAAACACCATTCGCTGCTAAATTCGGGGGTGCTACCGGTAATTTCAATGCCCACTATGCAGCGTTTCCCCACTTCGAATGGCATATTTTTGCCGATAGGTTAATAGAAGAAAAATTTGGACTCATTCGTCTGAAAACAACAACCCAGATTGAACATTACGATTACCTGGCCGCTTATTTTGATAATCTTAAGAGAATCAATACAATCTTAATTGACCTTTGCCGCGATGTTTGGAGCTATATCTCCCTTGAATATTTCAGGCAAAGAATAAATGAAAAAGAGGTAGGTTCATCGGCAATGCCGCATAAGGTAAACCCTATTGATTTCGAAAATGCTGAAGGCAACCTTGGCGTGGCAAATTCATTTTTCGAACACCTCTCGGCTAAACTACCAATCTCACGAATGCAACGCGATCTTACCGACAGTACTGTTATGCGTAATGTTGGAGTTCCATTGGCACATATGGTGATAGGGCTGAAATCAATTCAAACAGGTCTTAAAAAGTTGATAATAAACCGTAAGGCTATTGATCGCGACCTTGAGAGGAACTGGGCAGTAATTGCTGAAGCCATACAAACCATACTCCGGCGGGAAGGGGTCCCAAACGCATATGAACTACTCCGACAACTCACCCGTACAGGAGAGCAGGTTACGCGCGAAACCCTGAATGATTTTATTGAAACACTTCCCGTTGATGCTGCTGTTAAAGCAGAATTACTGACAATAACTCCCTTCAATTACACGGGAAAGCGGAATACTATAACCAGCGGTACGGAAGTATGATAAGCCGCACCGCTGGTTGTATCAGCGTTGTAAACGACAGATTTTTGATTTTGAACTTTTACAGCCCGGCGCTGATAAGGAATGTTGCTGCGAACGCAATGATAGCATAAAGTTCAGGAAACACAGCAAGTACCATTGTTTTGCCAAACACATCATATCCCGAACCAATTCCTGCGATTCCATTTGCGCATACCTGCCCTTGTTTGATTGCCGATAGCAAACCCACAAGGCCTAAAGCAAAACCTGCAGCGAAGATTGCCACACCCTGAGCCATTGTTATTGCTTCGATAAACCCCGGTTCCATAAGTTTGGCATTGATAATAAAAAAACCGCCAAATCCGTATAGTCCCTGAGTTCCTGGTAGAGCGCACAATAACATATACGAGCCAAAAGCCTCATCATTTTTCTTAAGAGCACCAATGGTAGCATTTCCGCCAATGGATACGCCAATGGCGCTACCGATGCCCGAAAGGCCTATCATCAGGGCAACCCCGATATACGCTAAAATTACTGCTGTTTCCATAATAATATTGTATTAAAATTGTTTAAATGTGAATCAATTCTTTCTTTTATCGGAAAATGGACGATATACTCTCCCGCCACCCATGAAACCGGCATTTTTATAGAACTCAACAAATGTCAAGCGCATTGGATGTACAAATGATCCGAGCGAACTAATAAGGATATTGCCTAAGTGCCCAACCGTAAGGAACAATACAAAAAACAGAGGGCCTACAACTGGAATTCCAAGTAAATCCAACCCGATACTGTTGATAACCAGTCCCAGAATAGCGCTTGAGATTCCTAAAGCAAACAGGCGGATATAGGAAAGCAGATCGCCGAAAATTCCTGTAACCATTCCATAAATATCCCAAACTCCTTTACCAAGCCGTGTAAAAATGCTTACTGATGGATCGTTTAGCAAAAGAATCAGAATACCGCTTATTCCGAGAATACTGTACTTAACGGCGGCTTCCGCTTCAGCAATAATGCCGTAATGAATCAACGCCTGACGACCCAGCATGCCAATTATAAGGATAAGCCACCCTATTGTTGACAGTGCATAAGCAAATCCAAATTGTTTAATGATGTTCATCACCTTTACAAACATTCCGAAAACAATTTGTATCCCACCGATTATAAGCGCAAGATAGAACATCTTCTCGCTGTCGAGAAATAGGCCTCTCACCGGATCCAGTAGTGGAATCTGAGCTTCGATGAGGTTTATACCAAACAAGGTACCTGAAATTATTCCAAATATCACAGTTGCCGAGCCCAGCAACTGAGCGAGCGACAAGTATGGTTTCCAGGCTGGTTTGGCTCTTGGTTTATAAATTGTTGCGGCAATCACTATCAATAGCCCGTAGCCGGCATCGCCAAGGCAAAATCCGAAAAACATCATGAAAAACGGGGCGAAGAATGGTGTCAGATCAAGTTCATTGTATGCAGGCAATGAAAAGAGTTTGCCAATCGGTTCGAACAACTTTGCAAACCTGTTATTTTTCAGCAATACAGGCACTTTCTCCCCTTTTCCGGGAAAATCGTTTACCGAAACAATATTATGTTCTTCACAGAAACGTACAACCTGCGCCTCCATGGAAGTAGGAACAAATCCTTCGAGCAGCATTACCTTATCGCCTGATTCTGAGCGTGTATTCAAAAGCACTTTATCAAATTCAATCTGTGAGAACAGATGTTGCTGTGCCACATGCAGCAGTTCTATGCCTTTGTGAGCCAATTGTTCCAACTCGCCCTGAATTTCAGTGGCCCTTGCTTGCAATTTTTCGCGATGCTGTATCGCCGCTGAAAAAGGCCGTTCAGGAAACCGTATCTCTTCGGCGTCAATATCAATTATTTGGTTCGAATCGTCATTAACAACTATGAAATACATATTTGGCGATATGGTGTTCACAATACCGATATTGTATTGTTGTTCCCATTCAGGATTATATTTTCGGATCGAACAGGTATAGAACCCAACCCTGAGCCCCGCTTTAAGAAGTTTAGAGATTGTTTCGGGAGAATAGTCTCCCCATGGTTCAAGATGTGCAATTTCTTTATTAACATTTGCAATCCGCTGTTGCACCTGTTCTTCTTCGAAAACGAGGTTGCGTATATGCCCCATTAGTGCCATGCCATCGGAAAATGGAATTTCAATGGCAACCTGGTTTGTATTGCGCCTTTGCAAGAGTTTTATGCTATCGCCAATTTGTTTGTGCAACAGCAACTTATCACGGGTTGAGTCGTCAACATCTTTCGTGTGCTGCACAACATCAACTACACCCAGTTTTCGCAACTCCTTTAAGAAGTCATGGTATTGGGCATGATACACCAGAAAGGCATACTTTTTCATTGGTACTATCATGACACAGCCGCTGTTTTTTCTAAACGATCCTTAACAATTTTTTGCGAAGATTTCGACAGGTTATCCTCGTCTTCCATAAAACGCTTGATCTTTCTGATCGCATCCTCATAACCTGGTATTTGCACTTTCTCGTAGAGATTTACTTTCTGTGTAGTTTTTTTTCTGGCACGATCAAGGAGTCTCATCTTGCGGATAAAAAATTCACGTTCAATCCCCAAAGTGGCAACTTCCTTAAGAATATTGATTCCATCCATGAACCACGAAGGTTGGTTGAAAAGGCTGAACTCCTTAGTTTTGAATTGAATTTCATCCAATACCGGGGTCTTAACACCGGCAATTTTTTTAACCGAAAGGTCAACGCCAGCAATAGCGATAAGCTTTGGGTCAAATTCTTTCCATAGGCGTGACATCTCTTCGTAGGATTGGATTTTATTCTGTATCCGTTCATCAAATGATGCAGCCTCGTCTCTGGCTTTTTTAACCTCAACACGTAATGCTGACTCTTTATTTTTAAGTGTAGGCAGCGCACGCATCCTAACGTGCAACTGCTTGCTCATATCCTGCAGCGAGGTTTTATTATACTGAAATTTAATCGCCATATACTTAACTCAAATTCTCCTGCCAGTTATCTATAGCTTCAGAAACTAAAAATTTTAATTCTCTAACAAGTTATCTCCATTTCCTTATGCGATATCGTACCCTGAACTTTCATCGCAGTATCTTACTTGTCAAAACCAATATTTCAAAAATCACAATTGTTCATTACCAATCATTACTGTTAACCAGGCCAGTATTTATCAACAAAATCTTTCTTGAGACCCACTTCTGCTGGCGAAAAGTGTTTTCCAAAGAGTTCCCAGGTCGTAACAAGCATTTGCTCTGTATCAATATTCACATCAATTGCGAGCAGTTTGTCGCTGTATTCCTTAGCAAATTGAAGAGATCGAACATCATAATTGGTTAGGTCAAACCCGTTTTCGAGTTTTGTCCGGGCGTTGGCAGCGTCGGCATAAAGTCGTACGGCGGCATTCATTACCGATGGATGATCCTCTCTTGTTTTCTTTCCGATAACAAGTTGCTTCAATCGCGAGAGACTTCTGAAGGGGTCAACAATAACTTTTCCGATTTCAGTATCTCGGCGAAGAAACAACTGGCCTTCGGTTATGTAGCCAGTGTTGTCAGGTATTGCATGGGTTATGTCGCCGCTTGATAGCGTAGTTACAGCAATGATCGTAATTGAACCACCTTCGGGAAACTGTACAGCTTTTTCGTAGATCTTTGCCAGATCGCTGTAAAGCGATCCTGGCATTGAATCTTTCGATGGTATCTGGTCCATTCTGTTAGAAACAATACTTAGTGCGTCGGCATAGAGCGTCATGTCGGTTAACAAAACAAGGACTTTCTCGTTTTTATCAATGGCAAAATATTCGGCTGCAGTTAGCACCATGTCGGGAACGAGTAGACGCTCAACAGTGGGATCTTCGGTAGTATTTACAAAACTAATGATTCGGTCGAGTGCTCCAGCGTTATCGAAAACGTTTTTAAAGTACAGGTAATCGTCGTTTGTAAGACCCATTCCACCTAATATGATTTTATCGGCTTTTGCCCGCAGTGCTACCATTGCCATTACCTGGTTATAAGGCTGATCGGGGTCGGCAAAAAAAGGAATCTTCTGACCGGTAACAAGCGTATTGTTAAGATCAATACCAGCTATACCGGTAGCGATGAGTTCGGATGGTTGCTTGCGCCGCACAGGATTTACCGAAGGGCCACCAATCTCACGTTCAACTCCCTCTATGTCAGGACCTCCGTCAATTGGTTTACCATAAGCATTGAAGAAACGTCCGGCAAGTTCGTCACTCACCTTTAGCACAGGTGGTTTCCCAAAAAAGATCACCTCTGCGTTGGTTGGGATCCCTTCGGTTCCGGCAAAAACCTGCATAGTGATTGTTTCACCCATAATCTTTACAACCTGCGCAAGGCGCCCGTTAACAAGAGCAAGCTCTTCGTAACCGATTCCAGTGGCTTGAAGCGAGCAGGTAGCTTTAGTTATCTGCGTAATCTTTGTGTAGATTTTTTGAAAAGCTTTCGTTTCCATTACTTCACCTTTCTTTCCTCAATAATGTTGTGGAGCTCTTTTTCGTTCGCAAAAAAATTCTCCGATTGGTATTCAGAGAAATTCATCTGTTTTAGTTGGTTTATGATCCTTTTGAAGTAGGGATTTATATCTTCGAAAGAATCGAAGTTGAATTGGGCATGATACACTTCGAATACTTTATCGAGCATATATTTCTGACGCTCCATAGAGGAGTTACGGTCAATTTTATCGAAAGCATCCTGTTGAAGGATTACGGCATCAAACGTCTCTGCTTTCCAGTATGTAAAATGATAGTCAATAGGAACGCCATCGTCGCCAAGGATGTTGATCTGTTCAGAAGCTTCTTTCCCGCGGATCAAAATATTTTTTAGCAGCAGTACATTGTCTACCCACTCCGGCGAAATGCTTTCTTTCAACGATTTCTGCAATTCGGGATATTCGAGGTATTTCGAGTAACTATCAATCGGGTCAATGGCGGGGTATCGTTTGCTGTCGGCTCGTTGTTGTGAGAGCGCATAGAAGCACCTTGCTGCTTTTTTTGTGGATTCAGTAACAGGTTCTTTTAGGTTGCCACCGGCAGGCGATACGTTTCCGATGAAGGTGATCGATCCTGTTTGTCCATTGTTAAGGTAGACATAGCCAGCCCTTGAGTAGAAGTTTGAAATAATGGCGGGTAAATCCATTGGGAATGCGTCTGGCCCGGGCAGCTCTTCCATCCGGTTCGACATTTCGCGCAATGCCTGTGCCCAGCGAGAAGTAGAGTCTGCAAGCAGGAGAATTTTTAATCCCATTGCCCTGTAATACTCAGCAATTGTCATGGCCGTGTAAACCGATGCTTCGCGGGCAGCAACAGGCATATTCGATGTGTTGGCAATAATTGTGGTGCGTTCCATAAGTTTGCGACCGGTACGTGGGTCGTCGAGCCGAGGGAATTCAGTGAATAGTTCAACCACCTCATTGGCGCGCTCGCCACAAGCAGCCACTACAACAACATCGGCTTCGGCTTGCTTTGAAATGGCATGTTGCAGAACTGTTTTTCCGCTACCAAACGGACCTGGAATAAATCCTGTACCACCTTCAACAATCGGATTCAGCGTATCAATGGTTCTGATTCCAGTTTCAAGTAGTTTAAAAGGTCTGGGCTTTTCACGGTAAACCTTTATCGCTCTTTTAACCGGCCACTTCTGGGCCATGGTAACCGTGTACTCCTTGTTTTTGATATCGGTTAGAATGGCAATTGTATCGTGAACTTTATATTTACCTTCAGCAACTATTGATTTCAGGGTATAATTTCCTTCGAACACAAAAGGGACCATGATGCGGTGAGAGATGGAGTTTTCGTTAACTTCCCCAATCCAGTCGGCTGCTTCAACTTTATCGCCAACTTTTGCAGTAGGTTTGAAGTGCCATTGTTTCTCAGGATCAAGGGCACGCGTATAATCGCCTCTCCGCAGAAAAATCCCTTTCATTTCATCAAGGTCGTGTTGCAGCCCATCGTAGTTGCGTGATAAAATTCCCGGTCCCAGGGTAACTTCAAGCATATGACCTTGAAACTCAACAACCGATCCCGGTTTCAAACCGCGAGTGCTTTCAAAAACCTGTATATAAGCGCGGTTACCTACAACTTTGATCACTTCGGCCATGAAATCTGTATCATCGTGTCGAACGTAACAAATTTCATTTTGAGCAACAGGACCATTAACCTCAACAATTACCAGGTTCGCAATGATCCCGTAAACGATACCGGTAGTTAAATTACTTTTAGTACTCATCAAACTATAAACACTTTAGGAAATTCATAACTTTTTTCTAAATCTGTAATGAACCGGACAAACAGTTCCTGACCTGTCTTTTTGTCAAGCTTTAGCCACCGTTCTACAATGCAGAGCTTTATAATGTATCCAATAATAACTTCAATGCTGAAGTAGTTGAAGGTGTTTAATTCATCAATATAGTTCCAGCGTAAAATATCAAAGGATTTCTCCCGTTCGAGAGGATTCGCCTGCTCAGATATTTGAATCATCTTTTCAATAAGGGGGAATTCGCCGGTAAGGTTAAAATCTCTTGCATTGCTCTTCCTGAGCATGTCATTCACCTGATTGTCGCCAATCAGGTATTTTTCTACAGGGAATTTAATCCGTCGGGCTGACAATGCTGATAGCACATTACGCATGTTCAGGTCGAACTCAAACCATCTTTGCAGGAAATCGTTTTTTGTTGATCTAACATAATCGTAATAAAGTGAAGTTAGTTGGTCTTCCCAGCTTAATTCAGAAAACAGCGACGTGTTGTTTTTAAAGGCTGCAATAAAATGTCCGAAATATGGAGGTAAGGTTTCAGGCTCTTTTATTCCTTCCTCGAGTTCATCGAAAGTAAAGTTTCCCCGATTATCGAAAGCCGTAATTTGTTTAAGTAAAATATTTAAAAGGTTCCGGTTATCAGAGGTAAGAAGCAACATTTCTACGAGTTTAATATCTTCGGGGTGAAGGTGTTGCCGTAATTCTTCAACCAGATCGGTCACTGTGATAATTGTTTTAGCCTGATCAGGGATTATATCCGGCAATCCTGCCACTAGGTAGTAATAGTTACGCTGTAGCATTATTCACCTCCAAAGAGCAGTTGCATGGTGCGTGGCCGTAAATAATCTTTCAGGAAATGGGTAAAATCCTCATCGGTGAAACTGAACAGGTAACTTTTATCGGAAGGTCCGATCCGAAAACCGTTTCCAAGCTTATCATCGAACTTAATCTGCAAACCTCCTCTTAAAAGTTCATGGGCCCGCATGGCGAAGTATTTTCCAAGTTGTTGTTCTTCTGAGGCAGGAAGTATTAGCGCAACATCAACTGCGGCAGTTGATTCTTTATCCCAGTTTTTAAGAACGACCTCTATTGTTTTTTTCAGAAAATCCCGATCAGCAAAAGCCTCATGCACCGGTTCGGCGATGAGTTGTGCTGTTATCAGATCGGTAATCTTTTGTTTGAGGGCACTTATTGATTGCCGGGCAGCCATAGCCAGTTCGTTGTTTACGTTTTTCTTTAGCTCCTGAGCTTCGCGGTGCGAAGCATCTATGATTGCGGCAGCCTCTTGATTTGCGCTAGAAATCAACGCATCTGCCGCTTCTCGGGCTTTCGTCAAAATTGCCTCGGCCTCCTTGTTGGCCTTCTCAATGCCTTCGGAATAAATCTTGTTTGTGAGTTCCTGCAGTTTACTTTCCATGTTTGACCACGTTTAATTGGCGCACAAAATTAAGGTGTTTTGGCGATAATCAAAACACAAAAAACAAATCTTTGAGTCAAACCGGAAATGCATATTATTCAGAGCCGATGCCAGGTCTCTACTGTCCATTTAAAAGAGCGACCAGAGTGAATCAGAATTGAAATTTGTTCATTATTTTTGAATTTGTGCCGAATGCGATAAAATTGTAGAACTTTGTAAGTATGAAACTCTCTAAACGCCCTCATTATGAAACGAATTTTCTCTGAATTGGAGCCTCAAAGCCTTTGGCATTTCTTTGACGAGATATGCGCAATCCCCCGTCCTTCTAAAAAAGAGCAGAAAATAGTCGCTTATCTTTCGAAGTTCGCAGAACAACATAAACTCGAGTCGGAAAAAGACGCAGTTGGTAATATTTTGATTCGAAAACCAGCCACGAAAGGCCGGGAAAATGTTCGACCTGTTGTTCTTCAGAGCCATGTTGATATGGTTTGCGAAAAAAACAGCGAAGTTGACCACGATTTTGATACCGATTCTATTCAACCACACATTGAAAATGGCTGGGTAAAAGCCCGAGGTACGACCCTTGGTGCCGACGATGGCATTGGAATCGCAGCGCAGTTGGCTATCCTATCAGATAATACATTGGAACATGGGCCTATAGAGTGTTTGTTCACCGTTGATGAAGAAACTGGTTTAACCGGCGCCTTCGGATTAAGCACAGATTTGCTGAAGGGTTCAATCCTCCTGAACCTCGACTCGGAAGATGAAGGCGAACTGTTTATTGGCTGTGCAGGCGGAATCGACACTGTTGCAACACTAACCTACAGCAGAGTGCCGGTTTCTTCAGATTTTGCTGCATTTACGCTCAAGGTCAGCGGACTGAAGGGTGGTCATTCCGGCGACGATATAAATAAGGGCTTAGGTAATGCTGTGAAAATCATCAATCGGTTGCTATGGAGCGGTAATAAACAATTCTATCTTAGGATCTCGGAACTCGACGGTGGCAACCTTAGGAACGCAATCGCCCGTGAAGCCCATGCCACTATTGTTGTTCCAACGCGGTATAAAGAAGAGTTTGTTGCATTTACCGAAAAAATGACGGAGTCCATCAAAAATGAATACCGTACCACCGAGCCCATGCTTACAATCAAGGCCAAACCTACCGATCTGCCTTCGCACCTGATTGATAACTCAACACAGGAAAAACTTCTAAATTCGTTATTTGCCTGCCCTCATGGAGTTCTGGGAATGTCGAATGAGATACAGAATTTTGTTGAAACAAGTACTAACCTTGCCTCTGTGAAAATAACCGAGACACAGATTGTAATAACCACAAGTCAACGCAGCTCGTACGAGAGCGCAAAACAATGTGCTGCAAACATGGTAGCAAGCGTGTTTTCATTGGCAGGAGCACGTATTGAACATTCCAATGGCTATCCCGGGTGGACACCTAATCAACAGTCGGAGATACTTAAAATCACAAAGAAAGCTTACGAAAAACTTTTTGGTTGCGAGCCTAAGGTACTTGCCATTCATGCCGGACTCGAGTGCGGCGTGATTGGTAAAAGATATCCCCAAATGGACATGATTTCCTTTGGACCCACAATCAAAGGCGCTCACAGTCCTGATGAACGCCTCGAAATTGCATCAGTGCAAAAATTCTGGAGTTTGATTCTTGAAGTCCTTAAAAACCTCCCTGTTAACAACAAATGAATGGAGCCTATAACACATAGGCTAAAGATTAATAATAAATCCCATCCTGAAAACAGGATTGCTGTATGGGGATTCAAAAGTATCGTTAAGGTTCCAAAGTAGCATTATGTCGGCGGCAAACCGCTCGCTCATTAGCTGCCTGTACCCGCCCCCTATAAAAATACTGTGTATATTACTGAACGTATAATCGCGGTTGTAGCGCTGTTCATCAGGATCATCTACAAAGACTTCGTTCCTGATGCGAAGGAATTCAAATTCTCCATGTGCGAAAAATTGCTTTGTAACAAATAAACGAGTGAACGTTTGTGCTCCCAGAATATGGCTTCGCACATTGCTCCTTCTCCCTGTGTACATGTCGTAATGAAAATTTCTGATACTGTGAAACTTATATGTCCCGCCCACTCCAATATGCCAACTGTCAGTTAATCTGTAGCCTATCAGGGGGGAAACATCAAGCAAGGTAACAGTGCCAAATTGCAAGCCAACAAAGCCCCCAGTGAAGAAGCGCGAAACTTGTTCCTCTTCAGTTGCAGATAATACATTAGTTATCAGCAGAAAACAGATTATTAAAATTGGTCTGTTGTAGCGTTTCATTAGTTCGTTTTTAAAGTTGACAGACATAAGTGCGCACGGTTTTTCTATTTGGCCGATGCAGCGTGTTACATAATGATGCAAAAATCAGGCCTGCGATCTAAACAAAAAGTCAAGTATTAAGCCTAGATTAACCATTTGACAATGCTTAATCTGGGGTTACCCTCATGGAATCAATAGTTTAGCCCTATCGGACTTTCTATTGATTAATTCGGGATAAAAGTATTGTTGAACCGAAATCGAATACAAAAAGCAATGAAATCTTTTAAGAGTTTCAGAATATTACTCCAAAGGCATCTATGTCAAAGCATCAGATTAGTAAAGGCCATCCTCCAATATATATTAAAAACGCCCCCTGCGTTATCTCAGGAGGCGCAATATAATAATGTATAGTTAAGAACTATCTAATTTTTTTTGGACGGTAGTTCAAGTCCAAAACCTTGTCTTTTATCAGCCCTCTTCAGTTTATAGGCGAGGAAAATAGAAATTAGTCCGCACAACACTAAAAGCAGGACTGGAATTGTGTAGTCGTAGAAATTCAGTAAGCCGTTGGCCTGTTTTAGTTTTACCATCTCACTGATTTCGCCGCTCGACAGGCTTCCTGTTGCGGCTAACTTTGTTTTAAATGCTTCGAGGTACTTTGCGGCTTCCGGTTGTAATGCTACGATTTTGTCGGTAGCTTCGTACAGGTATGCAGTAACCTGCTCAACAGTTCGCACATCAGTTACCTCAAGTTGTATCCGCACACTTTCTATCTCTCTCTTAGTATCAGCGTTTATGGGAATTGTAATGAGTAGTGCACCAATACCCCAGAAGAACAATCCTAACCCCCAGTTTTGTACCGTAAACATTGAAGCATATGCAGTGCCAAGGCGGTTTTCGGGAACAATTTTAGCAACCGACGGCCACATTGCAGCGGGAACCAGCGAAAAAGCAATACCCAAACATAGCAATCCAATATATGCGAAAAGTGGATAATTTGATAGAGCCAACGACAAGTGAGCAAATATCAGCAGCAAGGCGCCAAGCATCATCAGTGAAGCCGCTTTTCCTCTTTTGTCAACAATGCTACCGAAAATGGGAGTAAAAATAATGGTTCCCAAGGGGATAAGTGCTGCGGTTTTGGGTCCGTTTTGCAGCCAGGCACTGATGAGTTCGCGATTAAAATAGACAATTATTCCAAAGATGGCAATTAATATTATCCGTGCCAGGTTTTTGTGCATATTATCTTTTAAATTATTAGGTATCAGCGTAACACCAAGAGCAAAAAGGAATACGACCACGTAAACCGAGGCGTTGCCAAGGGCTTTGCTACCGAATAAAATTACTGATGCATCATAGGGTAGAAAATAAGAGAATCCGAATTTATTAACCAGTAAGTCGGGAGCATATTGAATGAAAGGGAACACCGCTGAATAGAACGCAACACATAGCAAGGTTATATAAACAAATGTATTGTTCCTGGCAAGTTTAACCAAGTCTGAGAATTTAAAATCATCAGAGGAATCACATTTTGGTTTTTCGGCCGATTGTGGTTGGCTGGCCGCCTTCAGTTCGGCAATTCTCTTATCCTGCTTGTCAATTTTGTAATCAAAAAAGGTGTAAATCACAAACATCACCATTGTGATCCCAATTAGTGTTGCAGCAAAGGTTACTGCAGGTGCAACATAACCGCCGGCAATATCCAACGAAATTGCGATGGCAAGTGCCGACCCCAGTCGGCCAAATCCCATGTTAATCCCCATGGCCAGAGCGATTTCATACCCCTTAAACCATTTGACCAGGGTTCGCATCACAATTACACAAACAACTTCAAGCCCGATTCCAAACAACACCCTGCCGAGTATAAATCCAATAAGTGGGTTATCGGTAAAAATATAACCCGATGCGGTCAGAGCAGAAATCAGACCACCCAATGCAGCCAAACCACCAAACATATACCCTGATAATCTGACTCCATATCTGTCGAGAATGATTCCGCCTACTATGATCATTCCAAATACGTTGGCAAAAGTGGTCAATCCAATAATCCTCCCAAACTGTTCGCTTGTAAAGCCAAACTCTGTTTCCATCAGGTTTTTCAAACCTGAATAAAAGTCGTTGAAGTAGTAGGTCGAAAACATCAACCCGCTGATTAATAACATAACCAGCCATCGCATTGCAGGAGCATCGCGGAGCGTTTTGTGTATAACGTCGTTCATTTGTTAGTGATTTGATTAATAATTAGTTAATAGTTATTTAATACATTCTACCTTATCTGTCGGAGGGCAAATATATAAAAATAGCCAAAGCCACAAACGATTGATTAGCTTGGTCAGAAAAAAATTATGTCATGAACTGAAGATTTTTTGTTGAGTAGCTATTGTGGATTGAAATAATAGTGTACTTTTGCACCCTCGTTTTACCAAATAATGTTCTTTGCAAGTCAGAAAGTGCTATTCCTATTGAGAAGTGTATGGGTTTTGAGGTGTTGAAAAGTTTTTTTGATGAAACACTTGCATGAATAAAAAGTTTGTATCTTTGCACTCCCATTTTTGAGGGATTGTTCTTTCAGGCGCTCCAAAAAAAAAGTTTGAATTGTTTGGAGAATAAAAAAAAAGATTACTTTTGCAGCCCTTTTCACAACATAAAAGGGGATAAGATAAAAAGTATAAGTTCTTTGAAATTTTGAAGCATAGCAGCAAATATCCATTATCTCGAAAATTTTGAGTAATGATGAATAAACCTTGAGACATTAAGATCAACTTTTACAATGAAGAGTTTGATCCTGGCTCAGGATGAACGCTAGCGGCAGGCTTAATACATGCAAGTCGAACGGCAGCGGGTTTCGTTGAAAGACGAGATGCCGGCGAGTGGCGCACGGGTGCGTAACACGTATGCAACCTACCTTTAACCGGGACATAACCACGAGAAATCGCGGCTAATATCCCATAATATTTTGAAGACACATGTTTTTAGAATTAAAGTAACAACGGTTTTAGATGGGCATGCGCGACATTAGCTAGTTGGTGAGGTAACGGCTCACCAAGGCTACGATGTCTAGGGGGTCTGAGAGGATGATCCCCCACACTGGTACTGAGACACGGACCAGACTCCTACGGGAGGCAGCAGTAGGGAATATTGGGCAATGGGCGCAAGCCTGACCCAGCCATGCCGCGTGCAGGATGACAGCCCTACGGGTTGTAAACTGCTTTTATACGGGAAAAAACCCCCGGACGTGTCCGGGGCTGATGGTACCGTAGGAATAAGCATCGGCTAACTCCGTGCCAGCAGCCGCGGTAATACGGAGGATGCAAGCGTTATCCGGATTTACTGGGTTTAAAGGGTGCGCAGGCGGGACAATAAGTCAGTGGTGAAATCTTTCGGCTCAACCGAAAAACTGCCATTGATACTATTGTTCTTGAGTACAGTTGAAGTGGGCGGAATGTAGCATGTAGCGGTGAAATGCATAGAGATGCTACAGAACACCGATAGCGAAGGCAGCTCACTAAAGTGTAACTGACGCTCAGGCACGAAAGCGTGGGGATCAAACAGGATTAGATACCCTGGTAGTCCACGCCCTAAACTATGATCACTCGTTGTTGGTAATATATCGCCAGCGACTAAGCGAAAGCATTAAGTGATCCACCTGGGGAGTACGATCGCAAGGTTGAAACTCAAAGGAATTGACGGGGGCCCGCACAAGCGGAGGAGCATGTGGTTTAATTCGATGATACGCGAGGAACCTTACCTGGGCTAGAACGCAGAACGACCCCTCGGGAAACCGGGGTTCTCGTAAGAGCGGTCTGCGAGGTGCTGCATGGTTGTCGTCAGCTCGTGCCGTGAGGTGTCGGGTTAAGTCCCATAACGAGCGCAACCCCTATTCTTAGTTGCCATCAGGTAATGCTGGGGACTCTAGGAAAACTGCCTACGCAAGTAGTGAGGAAGGTGGGGATGACGTCAAATCAGCACGGCCCTTACGTCCAGGGCTACACACGTGCTACAATGGCCGGTACAGAGGGCAGCCACCTGGTGACAGGGAGCCAATCTCTAAAACCGGTCTCAGTTCGGATCGAAGTCTGCAACCCGACTTCGTGAAGTTGGATTCGCTAGTAATCGCGCATCAGCCATGGCGCGGTGAATACGTTCCCGGGCCTTGTACACACCGCCCGTCAAGCCATGGGAGCTGGGGGTACCTGAAGTCCGTGACCCATCAAGGAGCGGCCTAGGGTAAAATCAGTGACTGGGGCTAAGTCGTAACAAGGTAGCCGTACCGGAAGGTGTGGCTGGAATACCTCCTTTCTAGAGAAGTTTATTCGTATCCCGTATATACGGGATGATATTTGCTGCAACAGCTTCAAATTTTTTTATCCCAAATGAGTTGTGTGGGCTCTATTCAAAATAAGAGCTTAGCATGTGGTTCATAGTCCCGTAGCTCAGTTGGTTAGAGCACTACACTGATAATGTAGGGGTCAGCAGTTCAAATCTGCTCGGGACTACATCATCGCTCATAAGGGGGAATTAGCTCAGCTGGCTAGAGCACTAGCTTTGCAAGCTAGGGGTCATCGGTTCGAATCCGATATTCTCCACAGTGATTAGTGATACATGATTATTGTAATAATAATTCATGATTACAAAATCGAAAGTTCTTTGACATATTGAACGAAAATACAACGAGCCAATCTGTATTATCCCACTTTGAGATAATTCATGATTTTAAGAATAAATAAGAAAGTTACTTAAGGGCGTACGGTGGATGCCTTGGCTCTCAGAGGCGATGAAGGACGTGACAAGCTGCGATAAGCTTCGGGGAGGTGCAAATAACCTTCGATCCGGAGATTTCCGAATGGGGCAACCCTTCCGGTTGAAGACCGGAAATCCCGATTATATCGGGAAGCAAACCCGCTGAACTGAAACATCTAAGTAAGCGGAGGAAAAGAAAACAAAAGTGATTCCCCAAGTAGTGGCGAGCGAACGGGGAACAGCCCAAATCTCGATTGTTAAGGCAATCGGGAGGTTGTAGGACTGTAATAAGGACTGTAAATTTGTAGCAGAACTCTTTTGGAAAGTTGGACCATAGAAGGTGATAGTCCTGTAAGCGAAACAAATTTACTACCTAACAGTATCCTGAGTACCGCGGGACCGGAGAAATCCTGCGGGAATCTGCCAGCACCATCTGGCAAGGCTAAATACTACTGAGAGACCGATAGCGAACTAGTACCGTGAGGGAAAGGTGAAAAGAACCGCAAACAGCGGAGTGAAATAGTACCTGAAACCGTGCGCTTACAAGCGGTCGGAGTCTCGTCAGCAATGACGGGATGACGGCGTGCCTTTTGCATAATGAGCCTACGAGTTACTCCTCTCTAGCAAGGTTAACCCCGTTGACGGGGGCAGCCGAAGCGAAAGCAAGTCTGAATAGGGCGCTTAGTTAGAGGGGGTAGACGCGAAACTTTGTGATCTACCCATGATCAGGTTGAAGTCCGCTTAACCGCGGATGGAGGACCGAACCAGTAAACGTTGAAAAGTTTTTGGATGAATTGTGGGTAGGGGTGAAAGGCTAATCAAACTGAGAGATAGCTCGTACTCCCCGAAATGTTTTTAGGAACAGCCTCGAGTATAAGTGTTATAGAGGTAGAGCTACTGATTGGACTAGGGGGCTTCACCGCCTACCAAATCCTGACAAACTCCGAATGCTATAACATGTTCCTCGGGAGTGAGGCATAGGGTGCTAAGGTCCTGTGCCGAGAGGGAAAGAACCCAGACCATCAGCTAAGGTCCCAAAGTATATACTAAGTTGATCTAACGAAGTCTGATTGCACTGACAGCTAGGATGTTGGCTTGGAAGCAGCCATTCATTTAAAGAGTGCGTAACAGCTCACTAGTCGAGCGATCGGGCATGGATAATAATCGGGCATAAAGTATATCACCGAAGCTATGGTCCCGTCAGAAATGACGGGAGGTAGGGGAGCATTCCAGTCCGCGTTGAAGGTTTATTGTAAAATAGACTGGAGCGTCTGGAAAAGAAAATGTAGGCATAAGTAACGATAATGCCGGTGGGAAACCGGCACACCGAAAGACTAAGGTTTCCTGATCAACGCTAATCGGATCAGGGTTAGTCGGGTCCTAAGGTTAACCCGAAAGGGGCAGCCGATGGATAACTGGTTAATATTCCAGTACTGGCATGTACTGCGATGGGGTAGCGAAGGAGTGAAAGGTCTGCGTACTGACGGAATAGTACGTTGAAGGGCGTAGGTATATTCTTTACAGGAAAATCCGTAAAGAATGCTGAAACCTGATAGTACCGCGAGTTTTCGGACAAGCGGATAATGACCCTAATCATACTTACAAGAAAAACCTCTAAGCTTCAGGTACATGGCACCCGTACCGCAAACCAACACAGGTAGTCGAGGAGAGAATCCAAAGGTGCTCGAGTGATTCATGGCTAAGGAACTAGGCAAATTAACCCTGTAACTTAGGGAAAAAGGGTTCCCGACATTGTCGGGACGCAGAGAAATGGCCCAGGCGACTGTTTATCAAAAACACATGGCTTTGCAAAATCGAAAGATGAAGTATAAGGCCTGACACCTGCCCGGTGCTGGAAGGTTAAGAGGAGAGGTCATCTCGGTTCGCCGGGAGAAGCTTTGAATTGAAGCCCCAGTAAACGGCGGCCGTAACTATAACGGTCCTAAGGTAGCG
>CAYGGZ010000026.1:0-31014 GCA_964349765.1 uncultured Bacteroidales bacterium | reverse complement strand
CCTTTTTCAAGATGTTGACTGTTTAATATCTCCAAAATGTTGCCCATTAGAAAAGATGGTTGAAAGAGTGCAAATTTAACCCGAATTAACCAATAGAAAGTCCGTTAGGGCTGATCTATTGATTCCATGTGCGCTAACCCCGACTTAGTGTTTGTGCAGCGCAATTCTTATTGGGCTGATTACAAACACTTATTCGGGGTTTTAAGCTTTAGGTGCGAAGGGCTGCTGATGCATTACAAATACTCAATAAAATGGCACGAATACTCATTCAATACGGACGAATACTCATTTGGTTTGTTTCACGAAGCATGAGTATGTAATTTTATATTGTTCAATTAAAAAGTATAAAACGGTTTGTCGACTCCTCCCTCCCCTCATTAAGTAATCGTCTCTCGATTTGACCCGCCGCCAGCCAAACGGCGGGTTTATTATTTTTCGTTGTTACCTTTGTAACTAATTCACCACCTATGCTTAAAATCCTACCTGTTGAAAAAATACGTGAAGCAGATGCTTTCACGATTAAAAATGAACCAATTGCATCAGTTGACCTAATGGAAAGGGCTGCAAAACAATGCTTCCAATGGTTCATGGAGCGCAACCCGCACGATAAAACCGCAATTATTTTCTGCGGACCCGGAAATAACGGCGGAGATGGCCTTGCTCTTTCGCGGATGCTTGCCAGAGTAGGAATCAACACCACAACCGTAGTGCTGAGGTCATCTTCAATTGGGTCGCACGATTTTACTGAAAATTTACGCAGACTTCAGGAAACTCCCGGCTCTAATCTTATTGAATGCGACAGCAGTGATAAACTCCCGCATATCCTGCCCGACAACCTTGTTGTAGATGCCATTTTTGGATCAGGCTTAACGAAACCAATTACCGGCATCTTTGCCAGCGCGGTAGAGCACATTAATAAAAGCGGTGCAGTGGTGATTTCAATTGATATTCCTTCGGGGTTGTTTGCCGATTCTATTCCTAAATCCTCAAAGGAAGCCATTATAAAAGCCGACTCAACGCTCACTTTTCAAATGCCAAAGTTGAGTTTTCTATTTTCTGAAAGTGAAGTTTATACAGGCAGATGGATTGTGCTCCCAATAGGTTTGCACAACGATTTTATAAGCTCAGCCCAAACACGTTACAGCATGATCGAAGCTGATGATATTCGTCAAATTCTGAAATACCGCAGCAAGTATGCGCATAAGGGACATTTCGGGCATGCACTGCTCGTAGCAGGCTCGTATGGAAAGATGGGTGCAGCGCTACTTGCTTCACGTGCTTGTATACGTTCGGGAGCCGGGTTGCTTACAGTAAGAATCCCCGCCTCGGGCTATGATATCCTTCAAACTGGTTGCCCTGAAGCAATGGTGACAACGGCTGAACATCAACACGTTATTTCCGGTCAGATAAACCATGGTCAAAACAATGCTATTGCAATTGGACCCGGAATCGGCACTGCCTCCGAAACTGCCACGGCGCTGAAATTGCTGATTCAGTCGGCAAAAAACCCTTTAATACTCGACGCCGACGCTCTTAATATTCTTTCGGAGAACAAAACATGGATCCGATTCTTGCCGCCTGGCTGCATACTCACTCCGCATCCGCGTGAATTTGAACGTCTTACGAAAAAATGTTCCGATTCCTTTGAGCAACATCTGATACAAATAGAGTTCTCGGTTCGCCATAAAGTTTATGTAATCCTTAAGGGAGCCTATACTTCAATCACCACGCCAGATGGAAGTTGTATGTTCAACAGCACAGGAAATCCTGGAATGGCTACCGGGGGTAGCGGCGATGTGCTCACAGGGATCCTTCTCGGGCTCAACGCACGAGGCTACGGATCTTTTCAAACATGTATCGCAGGGGTTTTTCTGCATGGCATGGCCGGTGATTTGGCTGCAGCGGAAAAGGGTGAAGAATCGCTTGTTGCAGGCGATATAATTGATTATCTTCCAAAGGCTTTTTTAAAACTGTATGACGACAACAGCTTAAGAAAGTAAAAATCTCCCATTCACCAGGGCATTGATAAGCGTGAAAAGTAGTGTGATGAAAGGTTGTAATGGGACCATAAGTATTGTGGAACGAATGTAGGTTTAGTGATTTTTACTAATTTTGCGCAATCATTATCAGCATACTATGAAACATGTTATATTGTTTTTCGTTGCGCTGCTTTCTTACCAACTTACAGCACAGGTAAAGTTTGAGCGTGAAATAAGGGTCAGAGCCGAAGAAGTCCCCGCAAAAGCTGTGGAATGGATTGATTCAACATTTACGGGAACAAAACGTGGATTTAAGTGGTTTTATGAAATTTCCGCCGATCAGCATTCGTATGAAGCCAAGTTTCGTTGGCGCGATTCAAGATTTAGTGTAAAGTTTGATAAAAGCGGAGTACTCGACGATGTTGAAGTTGAGATAGATTGGTACGATATTCCTGACATTGTACGTCAGAATATTATCAACTATCTGGAGACCAATTTTTTAGCCCACAAAATACTTCGCATACAGCGTCAACTCATTGGATCGCCCTATGATCTTTATCAATTTATTCGGCATAACCAAGGTAATCATACTACAATCAACTACGAACTCAAAATAAGGGCACGAAGAACGCACCAAAACGAATTATGGGAGGCCCTTTTTAATGCTGAAGGAGAATTATTAAGCATACAACTCGTCGTACTAACTCCATCAACCATTTTTGACTTTTAAACAACTATGAGAGTTCCAACAAAACGCATCTATCCGGTTTTCATACTATTAACCTTGCTGGCAACCTCAAGGGCATACGGAGATTACGGGATCGCACCAGAAATTACAACCAACATCAGGCTGAACAAACAATATTCGGTGACAATGAAAGTTGAAAGTTTTCATTTCCTTTACACTGGTCTGGCCGGTTGGGGATATGATTCCGATCGTACCGAAGCACAATTGTTTGCCAATTACAGACTGGGACCTTTTACGCGTATTGCAGTTGGCTACATGTTAGGAATCGAACCGGAAGAAAGAGATTTCCATAGAGCTATTCAACAGGTTTCCGTGTCGCAGCGGTTAGGGTCTGTAACCCTAAGCCATCGTGGTCGCTCCGAACAAACATTCTATACTGACGAACCAACGAAATACAGGATACGTTACCGGGCTTCGTTTGAGGTTCCTCTTCAGGGTTCATCATTAGATCCACGCGAATTCTATCTTGTTTCGTCAAACGAAATTCTTTTCGAAATTCAAAAAGCTGAGCACGAGTTCGAAAACAGGTTCAATTTTCAACTGGGCTACATATTCAACAGTACTTATCGCCTTCAATCAGGCGTTGATTTCAGGTATTTTTTCGGAGATGATGAAAATCCTTATAACCTCTTTTTTAAAATTGGCTGTTTCATAAATATTTAGAACAGCAGGCCTCTCTCAAAACGAAACAGTTGCCTGTTTTTTCATCAACAGTTCAACCTCATGACCTGAAGGCTACTCACGATCTACCATAATTCTTTTCATTACACGTCCGCTTGTAGCAATAACTTCAACTGTATAAATCCCACTATCAAGCTCCGACACATCCACCACAACCGATCTTTTTCCAATCCTTTCGAGCTTCAAAACAGGTTTTCCAATAATGCTGTATATTGAAATTGAGTTAATCGCATCATGGTGTTGTTCAGTTTTAACTGTGAATTGCTGGCGTGTTGGGTTAGGAAAAAGAATGATATCTCCGGAGGTGATTTCACCGGCAATTGCAACACAGGCATCAACCATTATCATAACCGAGTCAAGATCGGCGCATCCGTTCAGGTCTAGGTAGTAATACTTTAGCCAGTGCGAGCCGATTCCGGCCAGGTCTGGATAAAACCATCCGCCGGAAACACCCGGTCCGGAATAGACGCCACCTGCAGGGAGCGCTCCGCTCAGCTCAAAAGCAGGCCAGTTGAGGCAAATAGTGTCTGGGTATAAAGTCCAGTAGATTGATGGCGGCGCAAACACACTTATTATAAGCGAATCGGAGAAGGCTGGGTTGTTTACTGCACATGGATTGCTACTCACAAGGGTGGCGAAAATCGTATCGCCATTTGATGGCAGGTATTCGAAAATTGGTGAGGGTTCTCCAACGGGGAGGTCATTAACAAACCATTGAAAATACGGATTTTCGCCACCATTTTCCCATTCAAGCCAGAAATTTACGCTATCGCCTTCACAAACGCTGAGTTGGTTTGCAAAAATGTTGAGAGAAACAGTAACCGAATCGCATGGGGTCATAAAGGTTTCAGGTCCTGCCCAGAAACTAGTATCGCCCGCACTGCATATTGCCCGAACATAGAACATATAACTGGTTTCAGGCGCGAGGCTACTAAGCGTAAGCATTGGAATAGTTGGCGTTGAAACGGTTGTTCCGGTTCCTTGCTGGAAGCCCTCCTCGCCCCATTCAATTTCCCATTGCTGCTCCTGCCCTCCTGGTAGCCAGATAAGTGCTACAGTGGTAGAGTTAATTGCAAAAGCCTGTAATTGAGCAGGTGCGATGCAAGTAGGCATCCCATGGACATTGCCCGTTACGATGAGCGATAAGTTTTGCTTGTTTCCTGTCAGAGCACCCTTATGACTGATTTGCAGCGTATAAGTAGCGCCAGCAACTGGCTGGGATAATAACACAACCTCCACATTGTCGCGGAAGTTATCGCCAGTTGTTGCAGGAGCTGAGGGATTAACCGGGTCCAGTATCCAGGGAAATACAACAGGGCTTGCACCTCCTATCAGACGTACATCAATGTCGTTTACCAACATCAGGTTAGGTGGATTAAGCGCGGCAGGTGGCGGTATTCCTGGCGGGTCGGTCCAGGAAATTGTGGCTTTCAATGGTTGATTTTCGGTAGCAAACAGAGGGATGTTTAGCGTTTGTCCTTGATTAAGAGTTAGTTCGCGTATGTGCAGCCCACCTCCAAATGCTGTATCGCTGGTGATAACTGCTGCTGCTCTTGCAGTATTCATCAAACCCCAGCCGAAGACATAATCTGGTCCGGGGGCAGGTCCGGCTTCATCGGCCGTATGGATGAGCAACCCTTTAAGAGTAGCAGCCATCATCGAGTCGCTGCTGTTCAGCGCAGCATAATGTTGAAGCAAAAGCGCAGCGGATCCGGTAATATTAGGCGACGACATTGATGTGCCGCTGTAACTCGCATAAGCGCTGTTCGATGTTGCTATGGTTGAAAGTAGCGTTACTCCATTACCCACCAGATCGGGCTTAATGCGGCCATCGTCGGTAGGCCCCCAGCAACTGAAATTGCTCATTACTACATCCGACGGTTGGGTATAACCTCCGGGAATATCGTGTACTGCGCCAATCGTCAGTACGTTTTTTGATATGCCATTGTGAGCAATACAGTCAAAACCATCAGGACCGCCGTCACGTTGCCTGATTGTGGAGGATAAAACATAATTGCTTCCAGTCCAAACCCAATGCACCACTGGTTGTGTTGAAGGGCCTTCAAGCCGATCGTTTCCTGCCGATCTGATTATCAGATAATATGGTGCAGCAAAGGCTAGCTGATCCCAACTCTGCGCTTCGGTGTTGTAAAAACCGAATGAGTAGTCGTATAAAATGCTTACTGTAGTATCGCCAAACCAGACCCAACGGTTATCGTTACGAAAGTTGAAGCGCCAGCCTGTGACGTATCCGTAGCTATGGTTTGACAGTTGCAATCCTCCTGCAGCGGCCGCCGCCATTTCGCTCAGGTCGTTATTCCAGTCATGTGCATGCAAAGTAGCCTGATACGACATCCCTATTGCTTCGGCATTGACCCCTCCGGCAACCATAGTTCCTCCAACATGTGTTGCATGGTTGCTGTTGGTGGCGGCATTATCAATCTGAAAAGCTCTTCCTTGAAATTCCTGATGTGTGAGCCGTACTCTACCCGAATCCCAAATTCCAATAATCTGACCACTGCCTGTGAGAGATAATCCTGCACTACCGCCTGGCCATACCTTATCGGTTGAGATTGTTTTAGCAGCGTTGATATTGTGCGTGATATTATATCGGGGAAACCCGTTTTCGAACCGCTGTAGTTCAAAAACCGTAAAATCGTCGGGTGAAAATCTTACGGGCAGCCCTAATGAATCGGCTATACTGATGGCTTCAGCCCTTTCGGTAACGCTTCTGAGCTGTTGTTCTTCCGAGAAACGAATCAACCATTCGCGGTTGGTTTGAGCGTAACTGCTTGAGCAAAAGGCTGCGAGTGAAAGCAGTGAAAACAAGCGTAATACTTTAATCATGTTTTGTAAAATTTGTAATACAAAGTTGAAAAAATAAAGCAATAAACACAATCTGTCGTTTTGATTTTGGGTTGCAATAATTTGATACTTCCTTGTTCTTTAAGTTAAGCTCCACAGTTGGGTTATCGGTTGCAGTCGTGTTAAAAATCCCTGAAATCTTTCCTTCGTGTAAGTTTAAGATCCTGTAGCATAGGCGATTTCACATTTATTTGAAAATTCCAGCTTTTCATTCCACCCATCGGTATCCAGTTAAAACGCATCTCCCAACAATGCAGGTCGCGATAAAAACTAAACGAAGTATAAGTAAAATCTTGATTAACAAAGTCGAAACCAGATTGAAAGGCAATTTTCCACTTTGGAGTGATACTGATATCACCGTTGAATGAGAGAGCCTGAATAGTGTTGCTTTCAAATTTTTGTGCTGCTGGAGAGAATTGATTTGTAATACGGAGACTATAATCGAGATTTAGGTTCCAGGGTTGGTTCCAGTCAATGAACTGCTCTGGAAACATCATCACCTCCTGTTGTTCAGCTTCGGTTCCCCACTCTGTTTGCAGCGGAACAGGTGCACTGGG
Organism: uncultured Bacteroidales bacterium; assembly: GCA_964349765.1. Taxonomy (GTDB): domain Bacteria; phylum Bacteroidota; class Bacteroidia; order Bacteroidales; family JAAYJT01; genus JAAYJT01. Next base: position 24,184 of record CAYGGZ010000026.1, on the reverse strand, counting down.
TTGTTGTTGTCTTCTGCCAAAAGTTGTTGAGTTTATGCTATATCGAAAGCTGAAATTCCATGATGTGTTCTCCCGCCGTAGCAGTCGCCGGTCAACCTCCCATACGAACCGGTTGATGGGTCTTCCTGTTTGGTCGAGAGCATATGGGCTCCATCGCCCTGAAAACTGAATCTGGAGATTTTTAAACAGTGTTGTTCTGGCCGAAACGTTAACTGTTGACCAGCGCAGGGAGTCGCGTGCCATGTCGTATGATGTGCTTACCGTAAGATTATCAATAAGCGCTATTTTGCGTTCTCCTGTAATTGTATCTTGTCGTGATCGCACTTTGATTTCCAGATTATTGCTCAGGCTCATGTTAAGGTTTCCCGACCTTCCGATGGGGGGCGTTCCGTAAATGGAGTGCTGAAAGAATGAGTAGCGGCGAGTATTACCTTCGGTATCAACCTGCACATCTCCGTAATAGCCCCAGAATGGAGCACTAAAATCGGGTCGCATAGAGAAACCGACCGACGGATTCATTACATGCCGAACAGCCCGTAATGGACCACGTTTGAAGTGCATTAAACCGTAAAGGGTTGTAGTTAGAGATGTTCTGACATCGAAATCACGTACTGCAAAAAAACCTGACACGGTATCGTTTGTAATAAAATTGGCCTGGGGTGCTCCGTTCACCATTACCGTGTCCCCTACCCAGCGCTGTTCAATACGCTGCGAATACCACCGTTCAACATAATTCATCGAGTTGTTCATGTTGATGTGATTAAACAGCCTGATGCTGCTGCTAACTGGAATGGTGTGGCGCATTCCGTTGCGAAAGCGGCTTAACGTTTCGGGTCGGAAGAGAAGTGAATCAACAGTACTCACCTCATTGCGTGCGCTTGCCGAGTATCCTACGGTAATGTTCTCATACCATCGCAACGCACCAACTCTCTCCCTTCTTCTGAAAGGATGCATCCTGTTGGCAGATATTGAAACATCGGGAGCGGTAAAAGTAACCATATTGTTAAGTGTGTTCTGACTATGAGTAGCGCTGGCGTTCAGAAACACTTTCCCGTTGAAATTGGTCTGGTACGATATACTCGACTGAAATGTATTCGACAGGAAGTTTGTTGGGGTAACCGGGTTGAAGCGGTTGAATTTTGATGTTTGTATATTGACGTTAGCGCTAAATCGTCGTACGGGATGTGCTTTGGGATCCTGGGTGTGCACCCACCTTATTGCAAAGTCGCGGCTACGTTGATAATCAGGGGTTCCTTTCTCGCCCAGTACATTCACTGCATAGTTGATGTTGAAGTTTCCACTGTAGCGGTATCGGGCACGGTAATTAAGGGTTGGTTTTATCGCCCAGCTTCCGCGGGAGTATATATCGCCACGGAGATGAAGCTCCATAAATTCATTTATTCCCCAGTAATATCCTCCATTTTCGAGATAGAACCCACGATTGGCCGACTCTCCGTATGTTGGAATCAATATTCCCGACCGCTGCCCTTTTCTGTTCGGAAAGAACCCAAATGGCAGAAATAATGGAAGGGGAACATCTTCAATCACAAGATATACAGGCCCGGTTACTACCTTGTCGTCGGGGATCACTTTAGCTCTCCTGTAGCGAAATTCGAAATGAGGATGTTCCAGGTTGCAGGTTGTGTATTTTCCGAAGGCGACATTGGTTATATCGTTTTCTAATCTCTTCACTTTCGTGGCATGCAAAAAGCCTTCGCCTTCCTGGGTTATCACATTCCGTATGAAACCCCTTCTTGTGTCAAAGTTATATGTGATTGTATTGGCCCGATAGCTATGCTCACCGTCGATAAATACAGGTGTTCCCTGCATAACTCCGGCATAGTCAGGAAGTCCGCTTGCAAACAGAGTTCTGTTGTTAAAATCTATCTCAATGTAGTCGGCCGTAAGATGGATATCCTGGTATTTGATATCTGCATTGCCGTAAAGGAACACTTTGTTCAGCGAAAGGTCGAAAAAGATTGAATCTTCTGCAATGTATTGAACCTGTGCCTCGAGAGCGAAGGCCTCGGATTGGGCTGCCACAACGGTATCAGGCTCTGTAACAGCTGGTGCTTCCTGTGATGTTGCCGGAATGATTATAAAGAAGTGGCCTGCTAGTAGTGCAGCAACTAACGCGATCTTTGGCTTGGCAAATCGTACGAGGCAGAAGTATAGGATGCACTGTAAAACAGAAACAACAACCCTTCTAATCAGGAATGTTCGATTTGAAGAGTGCTGATGATTGTGCTTCGGATTCATTGATTAAATTTGCAGGACGCTAAAACGGTGATGTTTTTGATTCAGAGCCTACAACAGAATATGTCATTTGGCGTTCAAAACTAAGTAAAAACACTACTCAGGTGAAACGTTACATTTCATTTTTTGGTGTGATTTTGTTTTCATTGCTGCTAATGAGCGAGTTAACTATTGCACAACGTGTTCATCACGAAATAAGGAGGGTAGTAATTGATGCCGGACACGGGGGTAGAGATCCGGGGGCTGTTGGCCAGCGTTCGAAAGAGAAGGATATCGTGCTTGCTGTTGCCTTGAAAACTGGTGGTTTTATTGAGGAATATCTTCCTGATGTGGAAGTAATCTATACCCGTAAAAGCGATGTATTTGTTGAACTGTTCCGGCGTGCGCAGATTGCGAACGATAGCAAGGCCGACCTGTTCATTTCCATTCACTGCAATTCAACAAGAAACGCTGCTGCCTACGGTTCTGAGACCTTTGTAATGGGTTTGCACAAAAGTGAAGAAAACCTTGAGGTGGCCAAGAAAGAAAATGCAGCCATACTGCTTGAGGACGATTATCTTGTTACTTACGGAGGCTTTGATCCAACCTCGCCGGAGGCGCACATAATTTTTTCACTCTACCAGCATGCATACCTTGATCAAAGCCTTGCTTTTGCAAGCAAAGTCCAATCGCAATTCCGCGAAAGAGTGAAACGACATGACCGTGGAGTAAAGCAAGCCGGATTTTTAGTTCTTTATAAGGTTGCAATGCCAGGTGTGCTTATCGAACTTGGTTTTATCAGCAATCCACGTGAAGAACTTTTTATGATGAGCGAAGATGGACAAACCTACCTTGCTTCAGCTATTTTCAGAGCCTTCAGGGATTACAAAGCAGAAGTGGAATTGGCTGGCCAGGTGCAGGAATTGATTCATCCCCCACAACAAATAGCTGAACTCCCAACTCAACCCAGTACTCAGGTTGGAGAAATCCGGTTCAGAGTGCAATTTTCACTCTCTCCAACAAACAAACCCACTGATGCGAGGGAGTTTAGGAAGATTAGAGATGTTCGCATGTATTTTCACGAGGGGCTTTACAAGTATACCTCAGGTAACGAATCCTCCCTTGACTCGGCAAATCTGCTTCGGGCAGAGCTTGTGCGGAGGGGCTTCAAAGATGCATTTGTAGTAGCTTTCAGAAATGAAGAGCGTATTACTATTGATCAGGCTGTCAGAATGCTGAAACAGGACAAAGAATAGTCTTTGCAACTATTTCGTCTTGAAAATAACTGTATGACTCGTTTTCGTTCGTATCTTTGTGGGCGTTGAACCGATATTCATACTGCCATGATTAAAATAAGCAAAGAAGTTAAACTTGGGGTTTTTTTCCTGGCAACGTTGGCTATCTTCATCTGGGCCTTCAATTTCTTGAAAGGCAGAGACATTTTCCAGCGGCAAATTGAACTGTATGCCATTTACGACCAGGTAGGCGGATTGGTTCCGGCAAATGCCGTTTCGGTCAACGGCCTTAAAGTAGGAACGGTGCAGGATGTGTATTTCGAAGGACGAGGTTCGACCCGCATTGTTGTTGAAATGCTTATTTCGGACGAACTAGATGTTCCTTCAAACTCAATAGCCATGATTTATAGTGCCGATCTGCTGGGGTCCAAAGCTATTGATCTTATTTTAGGAGATTCGCCAATCCTTGTCCGGCAAGGCGACACGCTTGCATCAGAGGTTCAGGCCACATTACAGGAGGAGGTACACCGGCAGGTTGCACCCATAAGAAAAAAAGCCGAGAATCTGCTACTCTCAATCGACTCTGTGATGATAGCAATACAGGCTGTTTTCAATGTAGAAGCCCGTGAAAATATTGCACGCAGCTTCGAAAGCATTCACACAACCATCAGCAATCTTGAACACACAAGCTTCACAATCGATACTCTCGTTCAAACCGAGCAACGCCGAATGGCTGTAATTTTCGAAAACATTGAATCAATCTCTACAAACCTGCGGGCAAACAATCAACATCTGACAAATGTAATTCGGAATGTAAACACCATTACCGATTCAATTGCAGCCGCTAATCTTGTTCAAACTGTTGTTCAACTTGACCAAGCCCTTACACGAACAAATAATATTCTCGAAAAAATTGATGCCGGAGAAGGTTCGCTCGGCATGCTGATAAACGATCCCACCCTATATAATGAACTCAATCAAGCGGCTGTAGAACTGAATAAACTCACCGAAGATATCCGGCTCAACCCTGACCGGTATATACATTTCTCGGTTTTTGGCCGGCGTGCTCCACAACAGCCTTACTTACCGGTTGCAGAATAGCAGAACAATAAATTGCTCAGCCGCGAACCAAACTTTTTACTGGTATCATTCATCCTTTCACCAAACAAGTCTTCATTTTTATAAATTTGCCATTAACCCAGTTTAAGCATTTGACAATGCTTAAACGATTAAGTGTTTGTAATCAGCCCAATAAGAATTGCGCTGCACAAACACTAAGTCGGGGTTACCCTCATGGAATCAATAGTTCAGCCCTACCGGGCTTTCTATTGATTAATTCGGGATTAACGCAAACCAGAAAATGTATTCTGGTTCACAGGAAGCAATGCTAAACAATATAAACAAGCTGCATAATGGGCAATATTCATATTCGCTTTGCAGAGGATGGTGATAATGACAGGATCCTTGAACTGTCAAAACGATGTCCGCAGGAAGGAATGATAACTTTTTTTGTGAACCGCACGCCCCAATACAACACCCTTCATCGCCTGCTCGATCCCAAGGCGTGGCATCTGGTGGTCTGCAAGGATGATCGGATTATCGGATTAGTGGGAATGATTCACTTTAATGCCAGAATTCTTGATAAACCTTTCAAAGTTGGCTTTATGCTCGACTTAAGGATAGAGCCAGCCCATAGGAACGGTATGGCAACTTTCAGGCTGTTAAAAGCTACTGCCGATCATGTTCTGCAATCTGATGTAGATGTGGTGATAGTAAATATTCTGAAAAACAACGAGCGGCCTTTATCGCTAATTAGTGGGAGAATCGGCCTTCCGGCTGCACGGTATATCGGCGACAACAGAATATTCAACATCATTCCAATAAAATTTATGAGGCTCAACCAAAGATTTGAAATTGATGAGCCTACCGCCAACGATATTCCGGAAATCATCGGACTATACCGAAGTTACGGATCGAAATTTAAGATAGCTCCACTGATTACTGATGAACTTTTCAACCATTATCTGACTGTTATCGAGGGGTTTGATTTAAGTAATTTTCTGATTGCCCGGGAAAATGGCAAAATCAAAGCCATTATCGGTATGTGGAACGAACACTTCTATAAATCATATCAGGTGCTGAAATTTAATTCAGCGATCAAATTAACAATGGGGGCATTGCGATTTCTTTCGATGTTCATGCGCGTACCACAGCCTATCAGGCTAAATGAGCCATTAAGGCAGCTTTCGCTCGTATTGTATGCCCACGACAATTGCCCTCAGGCTCTCGAAACCCTCATCAGGCACGCAAACAACATCAATCTTGGTTCGGAATACACGCTTGTAACGTTATATGCCTACGAATCGGATCCGTTGTTCAAACGCTTGAAGGGTTTCAAAGGTGTTAATGTGAAGAGCGAAATGCATTTATTTGCAAAAGATGCTACCGTGCTGGCCGAATTGATAAATAATCCTGCTCCGGTTCAATTAGATCTGGCTATGATTCTATAGCGTAGGAATGTGCACCAAGGTTAACGCATCAATATGGGCCTAAAATCCATGCAACAAATACTCCAAGATAGTTGCCAATTGCATAGCCAATTATTCCTATGGTAATTCCGGGTAATATGATTTCACGGTTTCTTAACGCACCGGCCACCATTGGCACAAAGGGAGGAGAACAGATAAATGCAATTGAAGTGACCAGGAAAGTGTCGGCATCAACTTTAAAAATCCACGACAAAATGGCCTGAATAATCATCGAACCAAAGATAACCACTATAATATAGTACCCGATAATTAGCGTGTCGAAATCAACCTTGCTCAGATCGGCCATTGAAGCAATCACCATACAGAATATCAGAATCAGGTACATCCCCAGTTCAAACGACTTTTCGATTTTGTTGATTGCAGGGAAAAGCGAAGCCACAATGCCGAGGAATGTAATTGCAAAAATCACCGCAGCCATTTCATACTCTTTCGGCACTATGAAAGTGAGCGAACCTCCGATAGCAAAGATCAAAACAGCCACCCCAAACGCTTTTAGTAAAGGAACTATCATTCTTTTTTTCATCATACCCCAATATGGATCCTCTCCGTTGAAGTTGCCAGAACTTGCCAATGTCGGATCCAGATACTGATAGCGTGGTAAAAAAGTTTGTACCAACCGTTGCGCCACAGTCATAACAAACAGCAGATGAGTGGCGCCAATCAAAACATCGTAGGTTGCAATAATCATATAGTTGGTTTCATCGGCGCCAAGTGCAACCTTTATAGCAGCCAGATTAGGAGTTCCACCTGTGTACAGACCAATCAACATGCCCGAAACATCCCACAATTCGTTAACCCCCTGATCGTAAAAGATGTAATAGCCAGCAAAAACAGTAGTTGTAACGCCAATCAGTGCAAAGACCAACGACAACATGGTTTTCCCTGCAACTTGAAACCATTTTCTAACATTCACCGATAAAAGAAGCAAGGGAATTGCCAACGGAATTATGATCGTAGGAAGAAGGTTCTGAACGCCGGCATACCCTTGTATGCTGGGGAGTATACCAATATTACCAACCACAAAACCAAGGATGTAGGCAATTACGATCGCACCGAGCTTATTAACAAAGCGATAGCGATGACAGAGGTGCAGTATGAGTAATGGGGTCAAAACGTAAAAAAGTATTAGTCCTGTTGTTTCCATAAATTGGATTTTTGAGCAGCCAAAGGTAGAGTTTTTATAATTGAAATTATCAGGCACAAGTTTCAATGCAAAAACCTAAATTGACTTTATTTCAAAAACATATCATTTTCAGCTCACGAACTTTTAAGTGTTGTATTAGAATAACTGGTTCCTCGAAATCCAGTAGTTTTGACATCCCAAACGATAGTTTAGATTCAACATACCCGACAACCCTGAAGAACATTTAATTGGTACTATCGTTTCAGTACAGTTAAAGATGCTTAACTGGTTGGGGAGTATCATCAAACCTGAAAAGTACAATTAGAACTCTGAGCCTGAGGATATTTTCGTTAGAACCACTCATTTTGTGCGGGATGAACTGAGATTTTTATAGTAATTGTCCGGTATGCCGGAAAAGAGCTGTCGTGCTTATTCAAGAAATGTTAAGCGCGGGTTTTCTGCGTAATTACGATACCGGTTATTGTGGTACCTTGACAAAAACATCGCTCCATTTTTGAGGCCGTAGCACATAGAACCAATTGAAACCTGGTAGCCTCCTAAGGTTTTCCGGAAGTTCATGCTCGGGAAAGAAGGTAGCTTCCGGTTTTTCGAAATAAAATATGCGGTGCACCTGATCGTCAATAATTTCAATACGCATTCTGCTGGCAATGGCGCTGTTTACGCCCGTCAGATCTCCGTCTTCCTCCCTTACATAATAAACTGTTTCTGAGTTGCCTGTAACAAGAATGTTGTTAAGGCGGCCTTCAACAAAATTGCCTTGCATAATTCTACCCTTAATCTGGTTGAATCGCACTGAATCGTCCTGGTTCACAATGAAAGCGTCACCCGCAAGATTCATCCATTCAACCTGTCGTCCGTTTGTGCGAACCGCAATAGTATCTGCTGTAAACTGGTTTCTGCCTGTCCATAGGATGGGTTGATCATACATCCAAATCATGCTGTCGGCATTGTGATAAACAAGTGAATCGGAAGCACCTTGAAAATCGTCGCGAAAAAATCTTGCATTATTCGATCCTCTTACCGTTTGAATTTCCTGAGTGTTGTCGAAAAAAGCAAATAATGTGTCGGCGTGCAAAAAAAGTGAATCGCCCTGCTCGGCAAAAATTGCGAGCGCTTGTTCAGTAATAAAGGTATACCCTTCTGTGCCGAAATATTCCGCAAATTGTCCGGTAAAGGTTATTTCCTGCACTGTGTCGTCGATCATAACATTATTCCAGGCCATACCTATCTCATTCAAGCGATCGTAGTGCAAGCTATCGCCGCGCAGGATGTGCTCCCGGTTAATCACAAACGCGCCCCGGCTAAAACGGGAAACATCATTTTGGGTATCGTACCATCCGTTTTCGCAGTAGATAAAACTATCTTCGGCCCGGATCTCAGTGGGTCCAAAAAAATATGCGATTCTTGTTCGTGTATCATACACCAGCGTATCGGAATGCATTGTATATTCAGGGTTGGTAAGCACAACATTATTCCTGAAATGTGCTCTATCTTCCCGGCTCATAAAATGGCCTGATTGGCTTGTAAGCACGTTTTCTCCATCCACGATCTGGCCCCCTCTGAGATAGTAGGAAATACCTGTATTGCGATCATAAAACAGTTCGGTTGTTGTAAGTTCAGTTTCGCCATCAATAAGCCGGACATTACCGTGTACTTCAGCAATCCGGGTGTTTCCGTCGTATTTCATATAATCGCCATAGAGAAATAGCGTATCTTCCGAAACTATTCTCACACGGCTAAAGGCTTCTATGCTGTTCGTTGCTTCGTAGTGCCAGGCGCTATCGCAATACATCCGTGTTCCTTCATGTTCGAAAATCACGTTGCCAATAACCCGTTTCACATCGTGGCCAATGCGTCGGTCGAAGCGTAACTCATCGGCCTGCAGCAGACGTATACGCCGTTCCTGCTGCATTGATAAAGAAGGTGTTGCAACAAAAACGGTTAAACATATCAAAACTATCCGATACGGCAGGGAAAATTTCATTGTGCCAAAAGTATTGAAAAAGATGATATTCAGCCCATATACACATATGCTGCCAGGTCAGAAAACGGCAAAACATTCTACATATTTCCTTGCTGTGTTGTTGATAATAGTTACTTTTGAAGCCCTGCTCCCTGCAAGTTATATAACTATAATCAAGATGAGCGAAACTTTTGATCCTACCGAAAATTATAGCAAAACGCGTCAAGCCATAGGATATTTATCACGTCGTAATGCCACGCAAGCCGATTATGACCGTATTGGGTTTATGTCGGGGCTTGAGGTTCACCAGCAACTGCTAACTGATGAAAAGCTGTTCTGTCGCTGCCCGACAGGGTCATACCAAAAAGCGGACGATTTTGATGCTGAAATTATTCGCCATATGCGTCCTACTCTCAGCGAGCTGGGCGAATACGACGGCACGGCGCTCATGGAGTTCAAAACCAGAAAAAACATTATTTACAGGATTAAGAGTCATACCGCCTGCACTTATGAAATTGACGACACCCCCCCTTTTCCGCTAAATAAAACAGCTCTTTCACACGCTATTGAGATTTCTTTACTCTGTAAACTCAATATTGTTGGTGAAGTTCATATCACCCGAAAACAATACCTCGACGGCAGCATTCCAACCGGTTTTCAGCGGACTGCCATCATAGGCGTTGAAGGAGAAATACCTTTGAAAAACAAGAAAGTAAGGCTCATACAGTTGTCGCTTGAGGAAGATAGTTGTCGTGAGGTTTCCGATATTGGACATTGGCGAATTTACCGGACCGACAGACTCGGAATGCCGCTCATCGAAACGGTAACATATCCCGATATGGTAAATCCCGATGAAGTAAAGGAAGCCTGCAATTATATCCGTTTTCTTAATCGCAGTACAGGTAGGGTGCGAACCGGTATTGGAGCCGGGCGGCAGGATGTTAATGTAAGCTGCCGCGGGGGAACGCGGGTCGAAATAAAAGGAGTATCGCGCATCCGATGGATTCCGGAACTCACCCACAATGAAGCTTTCCGCCAGTGGGCACTGCTTCACATACGCACATTATTACAGCAGCGTGTAGGCGACTTTTCAAAATGGCAAATCACTGCTCGGCCGATTACGCCTAAAATGTTTGGGTTTAACCACAAGCCACTTCTTGATGCTTTCGATCAGGCACAGAAGGTTATGGCTGTTAATCTGCCTCATTTTCATGGTATTCTTTCGCACTTTACGCAGCCCGGAAAAAGCTTTAACGATGAAATAAGCGACCGCCTCAAAGTTATAGCTTGTATCGAAAAACCGCACATGCTCAGCTCTGAAGAACTAATATCAACAGGTCAGGAGCAGGCAATGAAACTTGTTGCCACACTTCTGGGAGCCAGCCATGATGATGCCCAGCTAATAATTTGGGGACCAGATGAGGACATCCCTACGGCTCTCGAAACCATCCAGGAGCGATGTATCATGGCATTCACCGAGGTTCCGAGAGAAACCCGAAAATCGTTCGAGAATGGGACAACAATTTTTGAACGGGTTCTGCCAGGCGCCGACCGTATGTATCCTGATACCGATTCGCCACCAATACCGCTTTACGACCAACAGATCGAAAAACTCCGTCAAAACCTGCCCGAAGAGATAATAAACCGTTACCACAAACTCCGTCAGTGGAATGTGCCTGAAGATACTTACACCTATATTTTCCGGAACGATCTGTTTTCGCTGATTGTTGAAATAGCTGAAGAAACAGGCTTAAAGCACGCTTTTATCGGCACTTTTTTCGGCCATGCGCTCAAATATGTCGAAGGACAGTTTAAACCTGCGTCGGAGTTTAACTACCGGACAGTATTGGAACTGTTCCGGTTTCTTAAAAGCAAGGGATATAATCCTAATCTCGCTAAAAAGATGCTTCCAGTTGTATATCAATACCCAAAGATGGATCTTGAATCGGTAATTACTACAATCAGCTTCAAGCCGTTGCCACCAAATGAGATTATTGCGCGTATTCCCTTTCTTTTAGCCACATATGCAAAAATCAAAACTTCTACCAACTTAAAAAATGCATTACACTGGATAATGGGTCAACTACGGCCGATCGCCATTGGTAATATTCCCCTTGAATTGCTTAGCAATGAAATACTATTTTATCTTAACAACAACCAACCATGAGAACATTTACCATCACCGTTCTTTTTGTTTTTTCTCTCTTGTCAGCGCCCGCACAGCAGCGTTGGGATAATCCTCTTGATTCCACTATAGCACACTACGTATCGCTCATAAATGCCGACAGTATTCACGCCTACATGCAGGCTCTTGAAAATTTTGAGACCCGTTTCTGCCTTGCTGAAAATCGTAGGGAGGTGGCCGAGTGGATCATGAACAAGTTCATATCGTTTGGATATACCAACGTTGTTCTTGACTCCTTTCCCTTCAACCGGGTGTGGAATGGTCAACTGCATGAGACCTGGCAGCATAATGTGGTTTGTACGAAACCTGGCTATAAAAATCCATTCAAGGTTTATATCATGGGCGCACATCACGATGCAATTGTTCAATCAGGTGGCGATCCGATGTTTATAGCACCCGGAGCCGACGACAACGCCAGCGGAGTGGCAGCCACGCTGGAAGTGGCAAGAATCATGAAAAGCGAAAACTACCAGCCCGACCACACTATCAAGTTCATCACTTTTGCCGCTGAAGAACTAGGGTTACATGGAGCATGGCACTACGCAAACAATGCCGCAGCAAGTGGTATGGATATCGAACTTATGATAAACAACGATATGATCAGCCATACTCTAGACGGACCACCAGCTTGGAAAGTCCGCATCCAGAAATATCCTAATTCGCAATGGGCAACCTCATTAGCCATAGAGCTTACCCAAAACTTCACAACACTTGGAGTTACCGAAAGCACACAATTCATACAATTTTCCGATAGCTGGCCATTCTACTACAATGGTTTCCCAGCTATCTTTTTCATTGAAGATCAGTTTAACCCATGGTATCACACCATAAACGACCTCGTGGTGCATACAAACAAACATTACGCCGCCGAAATGACAAAAATTTCGATGGCGATGCTCATAGATCAAAATGGACTCGGAACAACCACTGGAATTCCGCAAGAGTATGCTAATGCAACTGCGCGCCTACTTTCCGTTTTCCCAAATCCGGCATCGCATGAAACAAAAATTCAATTTTATCTTGAGAGTGACGCTATAATTAGTATTGCCCTTTACGATGCCAGTTTCCGGCAAGTGAAAGAGTTATACAACGGGATGCATAACGCAGGAACGCACCGCATTGCATTGCAGACTGCAGGGCTACCAGCCGGATTATATTTCTGCCGGCTTCTGTCGCCTGGCAGACAGGAGACACTCAAGCTGTCAATAGCACGATAATCAGTTAAAAATAAGCACGGTTTCCATAACGAAGTCTGGCTTTCAAATGAGTAATTAAACGAATGAACGAAGATTTTTTTCAAGGCTACAAAGACAAAGCGCTCGAAACGCTAAAGCGTTTTAATGTAAGAGTGTGGAGCCAGGCAACGATTGAAACCACACGCGGGCTTTTTAATGGAACAATCCTTCCCAGATCCGAAAACGACGATACACTCCACATTGTCCTGAAAATTCCAACTGGCTATAACGTCGGGATCAATGTAAACACTATCACAGAAATGAAAGAAACAGGCTATAAAAAAGCTGTTTACAAAATTCCTGAAAAAGAGTTTCCATTCACTCCGCATCTGCCTAAAGTGAAGCTACTTGGAACAGGCGGCACCATTGCTTCACGCCTCGATTACCGTACCGGTGCCGTTATCCCAGCGTTTTCGCCGGGCGAGCTCTATGGGGCTGTTCCCGAACTTGCATCTATATGCAACATCACAACCGAGAAACTTTTTGCAGTTTTTAGCGAGAACATGGGACCTGATCAATACAAAAAGCTCGCAATTGCAATTGGTAAAGAGATAGAAAACGGTATCGACGGAATAGTGATTGGACATGGAACCGATACGCTGCATCACACCGCTGCAGCGCTTACCTATATGGTTCAAAACCCGCCCGTTCCCATAGTTCTTGTGGGATCGCAACGTTCATCTGATCGCCCCAGTTCTGACGCCGCTCTCAATCTGATGCACGCAACTACTGCCGCAGGCCATGGCGACATTGCAGAGGTGATGATTAGCATGTTCGGCCCAACAAGTGATGAGTATGGGTTTCTACATCGGGGAACGCGGGTAAGGAAAATGCATTCGTCATACCGATCAACCTTCCGAACGCTTGGCGACACTCCTCTGGCAACTGTTACCAGAAAAGGCGTTGTACCAATAAAAAAAGTGTATAACCATCGCCGCAAAGATCGAAAAGTTACCATAACGCCTTGTTTTGATGAGAGAGTTGCTATTGTTTATTACTATCCAAACATGCAACCCGATATGATTGACTCGCTCATCGAAAAAGGCTACAAGGGAATTGTGATTGCAGGCACCGGCCTTGGTCATGTAAATAAACCGCTCTATCCGGCCGTTGAACGTGCTAAGGCTGCCGGAGTAGCCGTGTATATGACGGTTCAAACATTGTGGGGCTATGCTCATATGTTTGTTTATGACACCGGCCGCGATCTAATGGCAAAGGGAGTCATTCCTGCCGAAAACATGCTTCCTGAAGCAGCTTACATCAAATTGGGATGGGCCTTAGGGCAAACCGACGATCTCGAAAAAGTTAAAAAAATAATGCTTACCCCAATCAGCGACGACATAACACCACGTGAACCTTACAACGGATACCTTGTTTATCAGGGTGGCGTTCCGGAGGTGGAAGATTTTATCCGTAAAGTACATAAATGATATTGGCGTATATTTGAGGGCAATACCGGTAATCAAACCTTATATGACCAGAGTTTTGATCGTTGACGATGACCCGACCTTTTGCATGATGCTGAAGAGTTTTCTCACAAGCAAAGGCTTTGAAGTTGGTGAGGCTTTTAATGCTACAAATGGAATGAAGAGCCTGCGTGAAGCATCATGGGATATACTTCTTACCGACTACCGGCTGCCCGACAAGGATGGCATCGAGCTTTTGAAGGAAGCCAAAGCCGTTTTCCCTCACCTTCCTGTGATCCTTATGACCCGCTATACCGATATTCGTATCGCTGTAAACGCAATCAAATTAGGTGCATTCGAATATGTAGCCAAACCTGTCAATCCCGACGAGATACTTCACCTCATCGGCAGCGCTTTGCAAAAACAGGCATCCGGCTCCGACAATCAGCCTGCTCACGGTATCCTAAGTGAGTTTAATTATATTGAAGGAGTAAGCCGCGCATCTCAACAAATAACTCGCTATATTCAATTAGTAGCGCCCACCGACATGTCGGTCATAATTCACGGCGAAAGCGGAACAGGCAAAGAATATGTAGCTCGGCTGATACATCTTAAGAGCGCAAGAAGTCGTAAACCTTTTGTTGCCGTAGACTGCGGAGCACTGTCGAAAGAGCTTGCAGGAAGCGAACTTTTTGGCCATGTAAAAGGCTCATTCACCGATGCACACTCAGATAAAATCGGACAGTTCCAGTTAGCAAATGGAGGTACCCTTTTTCTTGATGAAATAGGAAATCTATCCTACGGGGTTCAACTGAAAATGTTACGGGCAACACAAGAGCGAAAGATCAAACGATTAGGAGGTATTAAAGATATTGACGTGGACGTAAGGATAATTGTTGCCAGCAATGAAGATCTGGATAAAATTGTGAAAAAGGGCGCCTTTCGTGAAGATCTTTACCATCGGCTTAATGAATTCAAAATAGATGTCCCACCTCTACGCGAACGGCCCGGCGATATTGATCTCTTTTCACAGTATTTCTTAAACCTGGCCAACCGTGAGCTTAATAAAGCAGTCGCATCAATTGGCAGTGAAGCCATGGAAATATTCAGAAGCTATCCATGGCCGGGAAATATTAGAGAATTGAAAAATGTTATCAAACGGGCAACACTCCTTTGCCAGGACTCAGTGATAACTCCTTTTAACCTCCCAGCCGAAATGCTTGCCCTAAACCAGCCAACGCAATTTCAATCTGTAGCTGCCGGCACAACCGACCTCAAATTGATTAATGAAATAAATGAGCGGGCTTTAATAATACAAACCCTCGAAAAGGTTCGCTTTAACAAATCGAAAGCTGCACAACTTCTTAACATTGACCGGAAAACACTCTACAACAAAATGCGACTTTACGATATAGAATAGTAATAAACAACAAACCAACTATATGTAATATGGAAGTAGTTAGAACAATCAAAAGAATAGAACGGGTTATCATCTACACCCTTATGGTGATGATGACTCTGGTATTAATCCTGGCAACCTTCGAACTTGGGCACCATCTAGTACGATCTATCATTGAATACCAATTCACATTACTTGAATTCAATGTTCTGATGGACCTGTTTGGTGTGTTTCTGTTGGTTCTGATAGGCATAGAATTGCTCGACACAATCAAGGTTTACCTAAAAGACAATGTGGTTCACGTTGAGGTTGTAGTGCTTGTAGCTATCATTGCCCTGGCAAGAAAGGTTGTAGTGATGGATTTGGAGGAAACAAGCAGTGGAATGCTATTAGGTTTGGCGGCAATCATTATTGCGCTATCAGTTTCTTATTACTTAATCCGACAAGCAGGATTGTGCCTCTTCAAATTCGACACAAAAAACGAAGATCAGCCCGACCCAGATACTAAACCTTGCAACTCAAAATCCCCATGACAACGTCTGACGAGCAATGATGCAGTTAAAACTATCCGCAAAATGCTTCTTGGGCGCAAGACTGCCTTGAGCTTTATGAAAACGGCAGAATAAGTCAATCGGACTATATTGTTATCAATCATGCAGTTAACTAAGAAACTCTATTGTGTGAGTATGTTATTGAACATCTGAGATTAATTCATATCACTTATACTCAAACCTCCTTGTTGTCAGGCTATTAAATCTGAATTCTTTTGAGTGCATGTTTTACTATACTGTAAAACATGCATGAGAAGAGATTGTATTCCGGATTTTTTTTTATTTTTGGCCACACGGCTAACTGAAACTGTTAAATAAATACAATACTACTACATGAAAGAATCCAAAAAATTTAATGCCACTCAATATCAACTGCAATCTTTTGCATCGCAGGCTATTTTTAATGATACCGGCTGGTTGCTTGATGCGCCAGGCGAGCAAACTCCGAGCCTGATCAGAGCTATTTACAATGAAAAGCAACTTTTATTACGCTCGCCCGACTTAGGACTTTATAAATATGCCGGATGGCTGCCCGTGCAAAGGCATATTGAAGGATCGAGCGCCCCCATAACGTATCAAAGCCGTGAACTTGCAAAGCATTTAGGGCTGAAACGATTATATATTACATTCAGTGGTTGGTGGCCTGAAAAGGAAGCCTTAATGGAAACATGTTCATTTAAGGAGACTGAAGCCTATTCGGTGTGCGGACGCCTTAGCAACTCAGAAAAACGCGTTCTTGTAGTAGCTTCGGCTGGCAATACAGCAAGGTCGTTTGCCAAAGTTTGTTCCGATAACTACATACCTTTATTATTATGCATGCCCGAGGATAACATTGATGCACTATGGTTTTCCGAACCACTTAACGATTGTGTTAAACTCATTGTGAGCGCAAAAGGAAGCGACTATTTCGATGCTATTCATTTATCAAATCTGGTTTGCCAGAATGAGAAATTTTTCCCTGAAGGCGGCGCCCGTAATGTTGCCCGACGCGATGGTATGGGAACCACAATGCTGTCGGCTACTACTACAATAGGCGAAATACCAGAGCTTTACTTTCAGGCTATCGGTAGCGGAACCGGAGCAATTGCCGCCTGGGAGGCAAATCTTCGGCTAATTGGCGACGGAAGATTCGGCAACCGGATAATGAAACTGATGGTCTCGCAGAATGCTCCATTCCTTCCTATATACAATGCATGGAAAGCCGCTACACGCCAGTTGCCACCACTTGACGAAGAAACTGCCCGCAAACAGGTGTCGCAAATCATGGCCAAAGTGTTAAGCAATCGCAAACCACCCTACTCCGTTGCAGGAGGATTGTACGATGCATTATCAAACAGTAACGGCGATGTTATCGAAATCAGCAACCAGGAGGCCAACGATGCAGCCCGATTGTTTTTTAATACCGAAGGAATTGATATTCACCCTGCTGCAGCCGTGGCAACTGCTTCGCTTATTCGCTGTGTTGCAAACGAAACTATAGACAAACAATCGCTGATTATGCTCAATGTAACAGGAGGAGGCGAAGGAAAATTCCGACAAAACCGGAAACTATTTTTCCTGAAACCCACACTTGTTTTCGGGTTCAATCCCGAGAACGATGAGGTTATTTCAAAAGCAGGATCACTTTTCTGATTAATGCCAACCGGAATATCACCAATGAAAACATCTAAGCCATTTCTGCGAATAATCCTTATTATCAAGCTTTTTGCGGGTACATTACACCAATCTGTTGCTCAACAACAGATACAACTACGAATGGATACCGAAACATTGAAACAAGGGTCTGTAATCAGAAGTAGCGCCAACATATTCTTTGATGCAGCCAAAGGCACTATGATTACCCACAGACTGGAACCAGTTGAACATTACGTTATTACAAACCACAAGGGAGAAGCCAAATTTTACTTTGTTGCCAGAAATGAAGCGATGATAAAAAGAGGGCAACATTTCAGCACCAGCGAAAACATCCTTGTATATTTTCTCTCTGGAAACGTTGACGACATGGGATTGAATGAGTTCGGATACAATCCGGTGTCAACCCGAAGAGATGCCAATTTGTTGATTTCACGTTGGGAGCCTGCCGCTGCTCTTGAATCGTCCTATTCCGCGATTGAATTGGTTCACGAAGATGGACTACCAATCTATATCGGATACTACGTAAGACATAACCGGGAAGAACGTTTGCTGAAAAAAATCTATTACTCTCATTATCAGCAATTTTCTGATTTTGATCTTCCACTGCAAATTGTGGAATTTAACTATTTCCCTTCTGGCGATTCGTTAGTGAACCGAACGCGTTATTCCGAGATAAAAACCGGCCGGAAGTCGCTTGGCAACTTATCGAATTTCAAAATTCCCTATGATGCGAAAATCATTGAATAGCGCACTTTTGCTGGCGGCCTGCATCGGTATGGCATCAGGAATATTTGCACAGCAACCAGTCACTGACCTGATGCTTCTACGCGAACACCAATTTGCCACCATACCGTACAGTGCGCCCCCACAGTTCATGTGGATGCGCAGTAGCAATCCAATTATCCGGTACAATCCTGTTTCGCTGGCCTTTGGAGCAGCCATGTTTTTTTATCAATCAACACTAAGCAAGCAATTTTCTGCAACCTGCATTTATCATCCCACCTGCAGCAACTTTGGGATCCAATCAATTCAGCGGTTTGGTATGATTAAAGGACTGTTTCTTACTGCCGACCGCATCATGCGATGTAACAGAATAGCTGCAGTCGATATTCCTTCCTTTCTTTTGGATCCCACTTATAAAGTTGTTAATGAGGATATTGAAAGTTTTAGATTAAGAAAATGATGAAAATTGTATTCGTGTTGTTGCTTAGTACGATTGTTGCCATTTTTCAGCTTCAGGGTCAGAATTACCGCGATGCAAGTTCAAGTCAAAGGCTCTCATTTGCTTTGCACCTATACCACATTGGCGACACTGAAACTGCATTATACGTGCTGCATTCAATAGAAACCGAAGGAGCAAGCGCAACTATAGCCGATTCTGTGAACTTTATCAAAGGCCGGATTCTGTTTCATAAAAAACGATTCGAACAGGCAGTTTCACAGTTCCAGATAGTTGATAAGTCATCAGAGTTACAACCGTATGCTGTATTTTATGGCGCTTTAAGCAGTAGTTATATAGGAGATTATGAGAGTAGTATTAACTTCCTCAGGTTGCTTGATTGTTCTCAACAAAAGTATACCGGTCTGGAAAGTGTTATGCTGGCAGGTATCGCATTGCTGAACCGTGATTTTACGACATTCGACAATCAATCTGCAGGGTTCGATTTCCGTCAGCTTTCGTTGGCCGAAAGCCAGAAAGGCTTGATGGCACAAGCTCGGTTTACCAGAGAAGTGAAGCTCGTAAGGCCGTTGACAGCCGGTTTGTTATCAACAGTAATTCCAGGTGCAGGCAAAATTTATGCAGGTAAAACCGGCGAAGGGGTAGCAGCCTTCGTTACGGTGGCTGTACTCGGATTGATTACCTGGGAGAATTATCGCAAAGGAGGCATTGAACATCCGGGAACATTGTTGTCGGGAGCCGGTTTTGCACTGTACTATGTTGGCAATATATGGGGCAGTGTGTTTGCTGCAAAACGACGTAACGACGAACTGAACAAACATATCAATGAAAACATTTTACTCGATATGCATATTGCTGTGCGTAATCATTTCGACTGAAGCCGATGCGCAGACCAGCCAGGAACTTAATCTCGCCCTTAAGACTCACCAGGAAGGACGATTTCATGAATCAGCAATTCAGGCCGAATATGCCTTCATGCTATATGCTGAACCTGAAGCGCTGTTGCTTAAAGCATCAAACCTAACAAGGACAGGCAATTTTCAGGAAGCCATCAGATCGCTGGATCGCATCCCGCTGCGCAGAACGTCCGCCAGCCTCAAGGAAGAAACACATTATCAACTTGCACTGAATCACTTTCTTTCAACTGATTTTGCTGTTGCTCACTTTTGGATCGAACAATACAAATCGCAAATAACCAGCGATTCGTTACCGAAAAGATTTTTGTTGCTTAAAGTCCTGACACTAAACGAACTAAAACGCTATGAGGAGGCTAAAATATTTGCAACTGATTATCTCACAGCAATTGACCTGCCCGATGATACACTAAAAGCCATGTTGCAAGAGCTCGATTCAATATACTGCCAAACCAACAGACCTAAAATCAAAGATATTACAGTGGCAAGGCGATTGTCGTCAATTATTCCGGGAAGCGGACAAATTTATGCTGGAGCAACCAATGAGGGAATGCTCAGTTTTCTATTCAATGCCGCATCATTAGGCTCCGGCATATTCATGGTTTTAAATGGCTATTACATAACGGGTTATGCAGTTGGCGCTATGCTACTCCACAAGTTTTATTCTGGTGGAGTACGAAGAGCGGGAATTATAGCCGAAAGAGCCGGCGATAGGGAGCGCCAACTCTATAACGATCAATTGAGGAAATGGCTCACACAACATTCACCAAAATGATAACTGCCATTGCAAACTTAAATGATCCTTATTGAACCATTTCTGAGAACAATGGCAGTCAAAAGCTAAGAGCCTGTTTACATCCACATAAAAAATCTGGGGTTGTTGATGTACGGGCTGATGTCGTCATTGGCAAGACCGATTACCAGCACAACAAAATCAACAAACGGTACAACGCCAAAAATACCGCCGCATGTTAGAATATACCCCACCCAGGTCATAGTTTCCGTTCCAAGATAGGCACGGTGAACACCGAAAGGTCCTAAGAAAAAGGCTAACAGTGTGGCAACAATTGGATCTTTGTCGCTTGCAGCTACTACCGGCATGGCAGGAGTTTTGGCCATCATAGTTTCCAGGTTATTAACTCCTAAA
Source organism: uncultured Bacteroidales bacterium (assembly GCA_964349765.1). Taxonomy (GTDB): domain Bacteria; phylum Bacteroidota; class Bacteroidia; order Bacteroidales; family JAAYJT01; genus JAAYJT01. The sequence continues at coordinate 3,406 of CAYGGZ010000026.1, read as the reverse complement.
AACGATTCAAGCGAAACTTCAGTAGCTTCGGAAAACATAGCCTCTACCTGAATGTCGCAAAGTTTAAAACTATTATTTGCAACTCCTGTAGCGGCAATTAGCAAGCTAAGGGATAAAAGAACAATAATTTTTCTCATAACTTCTCCTGTGTTTGTTAAACATTATTTTAGGGAATTGAAAATATCGTGTAAAAGTACAAAGTAATTTATCATACAATCCTAATTCGAAATAATTATTTTTTGTGTTAAAGTTGACCCTTTATCGAAGGTTACCCGCAAAACGTACATACCGCTGCTAAGCTGTCCGAAACGCAATATTGCGCTAAAAAGACCATGGATGTTTAATGTTTCGACAACAACAGTTTTTCCTGACATGTCGAAAAGTTCCCATTTCAGTTCGTTATGTTCGTGCGACCCAATCAAAAGCAGGAGATGATCGGTGTACAACTTCCCGGCGACAGCAGGTAAAACCCTGATATAATTGGGTTTAACGAGTGTATCGCTTAAATCTCCGCTCGATATTATCAACGTTACATCAAAGTCGCCTGTTGTATTGTAAAAAATTCCGGCTGGATTTTGCTCAGTTGAAGAGGATGGCGTTCCTCCTGGAAATTCCCATTGCCATGAGCTGACACCACCAACCGACTGATCGGTGAAATTCACCGCTCCCCTGGTTGGAATAACAGTTGTATCGGCACTGAATGCAGCGTAAAGTAAGTTCTCATAAAATATTCCGTATAAGATTTCCGTACCGGTGTTTTCCGGATCGAGCCAGTGTTGTAACTGATGCTCTGGTATTGTTGGGCTGTACTCCCACGATGAAGCAAACCGCCCAAAATAATCGGGCGAAAACAGGTCGCTGCACAAAGCACCCCCACCTGTAAGCTTTCCTACAATCAATCCGTTCTGATTGAAAAGTGGTGCGCCAGAACTGCCCGGCTCAGTAACGCCATGGCCATTGGCAGTTGGATCCCACGTAACCCTGAGATGCATATTTGCCCCGCTGCCAGGCCAGGTTGCTAAGGAGGCCGGCGACAAATAAGTTGAAATTTTCTTTATATCGCCCGATGGGTGATGTATTGTAACTCCCGATGAAGGAACCGTCTCTGACCGGTTCCAGCCATTAAAGTAAGGAAAGAATAATGCAGGAACAGCGTCGAGAAGTTCAACAAGGTAAAAATCAGAACCTAAGTATTGTTCACCTTCGCCGGTATTTGCTCTGAATGCTGCTCCTACCATGCTCTGGAAAGAAGGCGATGTTAACGGGTTCTCGCATTCTTCAGCCTCAAAGTTGAAATGAAAAACCCATTGCATCAAATCCTGCGTGGAGGCGTAATTACCCTGACTATTGCGTGCACAGTGGTCGGCTGTGAGAACATATGGCGTGAAATCATTGCGGGTATTGTTAATCAGGCTACCACTACAATAATATGCTAACGCTCCAACCCTGGACAGAATTCTGACAACTCCCCTCTTCTGGTTCTGCCAATCAACGCCCTCGGGGCAGTTTACGTTAACCTGGCACCATTCCGAATCGCCAAAATCCTCAGTTTGGGTACCTGAATTAAGATCCGGATAAAGGTATAGGATATCGCCAATAATCAGGTCGGAAAATTCTGCGGTAGTTTGTTTCGTAATATACTCTACTACCACCTGGTTGCCCGTCACAGGAGCCACCGCAAAAACTCTCCCGCTATTATTGTTACTTGAAGTATACGCTCCAAGCTGAGTAGTCCTGTCCCAATCGTAAATAAACAGTTGCGATCCGGCAGAAATATCAAAAGAACTGAAATATATTCCAACAGCCGGCGCATCCTTTAAACTGATCAGCAACCTGAACATTATCGAACCATCCGATAATCTAATTCCCTGATTTTCATGAAATATATCTATCTGAACCGGTATGAAGAGTCCTGCAGGGAGTGCTGTTCCGTCTTTTCTCTGCATTTGTTTATGTCTGTAGTCAAATATTGAGTCGGGCGTTGGTATTTCAACTTTTTTAATGGCATGATCCCAGCGCCGCGACTCAAAACCCGGAGCAGTTCCTCCGGCAGAGAGTTGTGCAAAAAGCGGATCGTAGATGCCGGCTATAGCAAAAAATATTAGGAATGTAATTACAGAAAAAGTTTTGCTGAGCGTTTCCCCGCGGCTATCGCTCTGACGAATGTTGGTGGAATTTTTCAACTAATTGATTTTTTGAAGGATTCATCTGTTTTAGAAACCTCGAACTGTACTACCGGCAAAGTCAGCTAAATTAGTTTATATTTGTTTATCAGTTCGGTTTCGGTAAGGGATGTTAGAGTACCTTTGTTTCGGATGTAAAATTTATCGTCATATGATTGTTGTTACAGGAGCAGCAGGATTTATAGGCAGCGTTCTTATTGGAACTCTCAACTGCAAGGGCATAAACGAACTGATTATCTCCGATGATTTTGAACGGCCGGATAAAAGAGCAAATCTCGCAGGAAAGCGATGGATTGAAAAAATTGACCGTTTACATTTGCTGAACGCCATCAAGGAGCGTGCAGATAAGATTGAATTCTTCTTTCACATAGGTGCAAGGACCGATACAACTGAAACGGATTTAGATCTCTTAAATACTCTTAATCTAAATTACTCAAAACAGGTTTGGGAATTTTGTAGCCACTATCAAATACCGTTAGTATATGCCTCATCTGCAGCAACCTACGGAATGGGCGAGCACGGTTATGACGACGATCATCAGGTTGTAGCAAAGCTACAACCGCTTAATGATTATGGGCGTTCGAAAAATGATTTCGATATCTGGGTATTAAGCCAAACCTCAGCACCTCCATTCTGGGCAGGAATGAAATTTTTTAATGTTTATGGTCCTAACGAATACCATAAGGGGAGAATGGCATCAGTTGTTTTTCATGCTTTTAATCAGATTATGGAAACAGGCCAGGTTAACCTCTTCCGATCGCATAAGCCCGACTTTCAGGATGGTGGTCAAAAGCGTGATTTTATTTATGTTAAAGATGTTGTAGATGTGCTTCTATTCATGATGCATCGTCGTCCGGTATCGGGCTTGTATAATCTTGGTACTGGAATTTCCAGATCTTTCATTCATCTTGCCCGAAGTGTCTTTCACGCTGCAAACAAAACAGAAAATATCTGCTTTGTTGATACTCCAACTGACATCAGGGAGAAATACCAGTATTTCACCGAAGCCAACGTCTGGAAACTCAGGAACGCAGGCTATGAAAAGCCTTTCTTCACGCTGGAAGCAGGCATAACAGATTATGTGACGAACTATCTACTCGAAAAGGCAAACCTCTGAGAAGCAATCCTCGTCAGGTCAGGCGTCGTTTTGGTCAGAAGATTTAAGTTTGCGTTCGATAATATTGGCTTCACTGCGAAGTTCTAAAAGAAAATCTTTTATTTTG
>CAYGGZ010000025.1:0-33850 GCA_964349765.1 uncultured Bacteroidales bacterium | reverse complement strand
TTAAGGAAATTCGTTGAACTGACAATGGCCTTTGAATGTTTATGATATCGTGAAAAAGAAAAGGCCAGATAAATCTCTCAGAAGTGGATAATGGTTTGGGGTAATAGATATATTTTTGAGCAAGTGGCGGTTTTTTAATTTGCAATTGCAAATATACCTCCGGCGCGCTTGTGTGATTAACTGCCATTAGTTTTTCAAATGTTTTGGACTGATGTAAAACCTTAAAAAAAATTAAGTCATGAAAACTGATATTCAGATAGCCTCCGAGGCTAAAATACGTCCCATAACAGAAGTGGCTGAAAAAATGGGATTAAAAGCCGATGATCTGGAGATGTACGGTAAGTTCAAGGCAAAAATACCGCTTCGTTTTATTGATGAAGGAAAAATAAAAAAGAGTAAGCTTGTTCTTGTTACGGCTATAACACCAACTCCAGCGGGAGAAGGCAAAACAACTACTTCAATAGCCTTAGCTCAGGGATTGAACAAAATAGGCAAAAAAGCTACGGTAGTATTGCGCGAGCCGTCGTTGGGGCCTGTGTTTGGCATTAAGGGTGGTGCAGCTGGCGGTGGTTATTCTCAGGTTATTCCCATGGAAGATATTAACCTCCATTTTACTGGAGACTTGGCAGCAGTTGAAAAGGCCAACAATTTGCTTTCGGCTCTTATTGATAATAATCTTCAAAGCAAACGGAATAATTTGGGGCTTGACCCTCGCACTATTGCATGGAAGCGTGTTATTGACATGAACGACCGTTCTCTGCGTAACATTGTAATTGGATTGGGGGGCAATGCCGATGGTATTCCTCGGGAAACCGGGTTTAATATTACAGCGGCTTCTGAGGTGATGGCAATTTTGTGTATTACACAAAGCATTGAAGACCTGAAAGAGCGTCTGGCTAATATTTTTATAGGTTATACATGGGATAAAAAACCTGTATTTGCACGCGACTTAAAAGCAGAGGGCTCCATGGCAACCCTCCTTAGAGATGCCATAATGCCCAATCTGGTGCAGACACTTGAAAACACGCCTGCAATTATTCACGGTGGCCCTTTTGCAAATATTGCACAGGGTACGAACACCATTGTTGCTACTAAAATGGGTATGTCGTTGTCCGACATTGTCGTAACTGAAGCAGGTTTTGCATCCGAGCTGGGCGCAGAAAAATTCTTCAACATAAAATGTCAGCAAAGTGGGTTACGCCCAAATGCTGTTGTTATTGTTGCAACAATTAGAGCTATCAAATACCACGGCGGTATTGAAAAGGCAAACCTGGATGAAGAAAACCTTCATGCATTGAAAAAAGGATTTGAGAACCTCGAAAAACATATTGAAAACATGAAATACTACGGATTTAATCCTGTGGTTGCTCTGAACAGATTTTCAAACGACACTGCCGCTGAGATTGCTATGTTTAGTGAAATGTGTGAAGCTCAGGGGGTGAAAATGGCTGTTAATGAAGGCTGGTTGAAAGGTGGTGACGGCGCTGTTGAGTTGGCCGAGCTGGTGCTGAAGGCTGCAAAATCATGTCCCTCATGTTTTCATCCTCTTTACAATCTTAACTGGAGCATGAAGCAAAAAATTGAGACTATTGCAACAAAAATGTATGGAGCACAAAACGTGGAATATTCGTTGCAGGCTCAAAAGACTCTTGATACAATTGATTCTCTCGGACTAAGCCAAATGGCAGTCTGCATGGCAAAAACGCAGTACTCAATTTCAGACGATCCTACATTAAGAGGCAGACCAAAAGACTTTACAGTAAAAATTAGGGATATTGAGATTTCATCAGGTGCAGGATTTGCAGTACCCATCGCAGGAAGCATCATGCGTATGCCAGGCCTTCCGACAACGCCCTCGGCTGAATTTATTGACATTGATATGAACGGAAATATTTCAGGTCTCTTTTAATAACACAAATATCAAAACTCCATCATATGCTTTTCATTAAATCGCAACGGCAATTGCAGGCAAACAGATACAAAGTCAAGTAATAGGTGGAGTTGAACAACACTCATATGTGTTCAGAACCCTTCAAAATGGCAAACCGATAGCGAAAAGGAGATAATAACCAGCCACAGGCCTCAACATCCAACTCCGAGACGGATGTCACCTTTTAGATGCAAATTGCATCCTTACACTTATCCCATAAAAATCGTGGTTGGCGGCACGATTGCTAATCGTCCTCATATGCAATAGAAGTAATTGTAGGAGGAATTCGACAAGTTTATTTGAGACCCAAATGACCAAAACGGAAGTATGGTTAACGAAAGCTCTGGTTGCAGGAATTGATGCTAAAATCAATTATCACCACAATTCAATATTTTTGCAACATGGAAGAAAACCGTAAACCTGCCGAAACAGCCAAAAATTCGTTGCCTGGCACAAAAAGTCAGAAATCTTCATTCAGGCTGTGCGCTATTAGTGAAAACCGTCTTCACTGGTGGTTATTTGCTATTATTGTTGCAATAGCGGCAATCCTGCGATTTTACCAATACACAGGCTTTTCTTTATCGAACGATGAACTCAGCGCTCTGTCGCGAACGCAATTCGATACTTTCAGGGAACTCGTTGACAAAGGCTTTTTTGTTGACGGACATCCCGGCGGAATTCAGGTTTTACTGTTCTATTGGATACAACTGTTCGGAATCAGCGAAGCAAGCGTAAGGCTTCCATTCGTATTGATGGGCGTTCTGGCCGTAGTATTCACATGGCTCACAGCCCGGTTATGGTACGGGCGAACCACAGCATTATTTATTGCTGCCAGCATTGCATTACTGCAGTTTCCACTTTTGTATAGCCAGGTGGCACGACCCTATGGATCAGGGCTATTTTTCGCTATGGCAACGGCCTACTTCTGGACAAAGGTTGTATTCTATTTTAAACCCTGCTCCCGAAAGGCATGGTTCGACATAGCCGGTTATACGCTGGCGAACATAGCTATGATGTACAACCATTATTTCAGCTTTCTCCTTGCAATTATAATAGGCCTAACTGGTTTGTTTCTTCTCAGCAAGCAAAACCGCTGGTTTTACATAGTGTCGGGAATTGTAAGCGCCCTGGCTTTTACACCACACATTCCCATCACACTCAATCATCTGAGTATTGGCGGAGTTGGGCTTTGGCTTGGAAAGCCAGAGTATAACTGGATGATAGGGCATATCAGCTACCTCTTCAACAATTCTCTTTGGGTATTAGCATTGGTTGTTTTTGTAGCTCTATCAGGTTTTTTGAGCAGTCAGAAAGTTGAACGCAAAACATGGCTGCTGCGGGGAATTGCATTAATCTGGTTTATCACGCCGGCAGCCGTTGGATTTTTCTACTCCCGAATGGTTAACCCAGTTTTGCAACACTCAGTTTTGATTTTTTCCTTTCCGTTTCTGATGTTTGCAATCTTTTCATTTCCCTTCTGGAAACAAGATGCTACGCGGCTAATAATGCTGATGATTTTCTCAGCCACAGTTTTTGGCTCAACTGTAATTCAAAACAACCACTACAACTCACAACACTTCGGTGAGTTTCGAGATATAGCAGCAAAAATTACAGAATGGGATAAGCTGTACGGCGAGGAAAATATCACACGGGCAATAAGTGTAAACAATCCATGGTATATCGAATACTATCTCAAACAACACAACTCCACCGCCTCGTTTGCTCAATACGATAACCGAGGCATGCAACATTTGTTCGAACTCAAGGAGATACTGTCGAACATCGCTACTCCTTATTTTGCTTATGCCTGGACCAAAGCGGTTCCCGACGAAACACACTGGCTTATCCTGCACTACTACCCTTACATAATTAAAGATATAGACTATTCAGGTCTTTCCCGAATTACCCTCTTCAGCCGCAAGCCCAATAATGCTATCGCTGCAACTCAGCCAAAATTCAGGATTTGCAACGATTTTGAAGACGAACAGTTGTGGACGGCCAATTCGGCAATGAAAGATTCATCACAGTTCTACAGCGGCAACTTTAGTATCAGGTTCGATAATACAACAGAGTTCGGTCCGGCGCTTGAAGTAGCCGCCAGCGACCTGCACGTGAAGGAAGGTAGCTTGATAGTGGCACGTGCCATGGTTCGAACCACGGTTCTGGAAAGTCAGGCTCTGTTGGTGTTTTCATTGGAACAATGGGGCGAAGCGCCATATATGTGGTATGGCTCACTGGCCTCGAACTATGCAATACATGGAGAATGGAGTCCGGTATTTTTAGCTCGCCATGTTAAGGAATTAAAATCAGCACGCGATATCTTGAAAGTATATATCTGGAACCCAGGATACGAAACCCTCTGGATTGATGATTTATGTATTGCAGTCTACCCAATTGAACAATTTGATAACCAGAGCATTACTTTTAACAAACATTAAACGACAGAAAAGTCTCATCTTTTCTATTTGATCAGAAATACATTAAACCCGAATTATCAATAGAGAGTCCGTTTGTGCTGGACCGACATCTAATCGGGGTTAAACTGATTGTTGAAAAATATTTTCATTTTTTTTGTTCCCCATTTTAATAGTTTTAATTTTGCATTGTTTTTCTGTTAACAATGCTACAGCACTAACAATTCGTCAACTATAAGTATACTGCTATGAACCTAGAAAAAATTATGACTACCCTGGAGAAGAAACATCCGGGCGAACGTGAGTACTTGCAAGCGGTTCGCGAAGTACTGGAATCAATTGAAGAAGTTTATAACTTAAACCCTCAATTCGAATCGGCTAATCTGATTGAGCGTCTTGTTGAACCCGACAGGGTTTTGATGTTTAAAGTACCCTGGGTTGACGACAGTGGAAAAACACATGTCAACATAGGCTATCGGGTTCAGTTTAACAATGCCATCGGGCCTTACAAAGGCGGAATTAGGTTTCACCCTAGTGTGAACCTTAGCATTTTGAAATTCCTCGGATTCGAGCAAATTTTCAAGAATAGTCTTACATCCTTACCAATGGGTGGCGCCAAGGGCGGCTCGGACTTCGATCCTAAAGGGAAATCGCACCACGAAATCATGCGGTTTTGCCAATCATTCATGCTTGAGCTTTGGAGAATAATCGGCGCCGATCAGGATATTCCAGCAGGCGATATCGGTGTTAGCGGTCGCGAAATCGGTTATATGTACGGTATGTTCAAAAAACTTTCAGGAGAGCATAACGGTGTTTTTACAGGTAAAGGCCGCACATGGGGCGGTAGTTTGATTCGCCCCGAAGCAACAGGCTATGGTACAGTATATTTCTGCGACGAAATGTTGAAAACACGTGGCGATTCGATCAAAGGAAAAATAGTTGCCGTATCAGGATTTGGAAATGTATCATGGGGGTCAATTATAAAAGTAAATCATTTAGGTGGAAAGGTAGTAACCATCTCCGGTCCCGATGGCTATATTTATGATCCAGATGGAATTACAGGCGAAAAAGTGAATTACCTTCTCGAATTAAGAGCATCTAATCAGGATATTTGCAAACCTTATTCGTATGAATTTCCAAATGCGCAGTTCCACCAAAATAAACGCCCATGGGAAGTAAAATGCGACATCGCCCTTCCATGCGCCACACAAAACGAACTTGATGGCAACGATGCAAAAATGCTTGTAAAAAATGGCGTAATTGCTGTTGCTGAGGGAGCCAATATGCCAAGTACACCTGAGGCGGTGGAAGTTTTCCTTGAAAACAAAATCCTCTATGGCCCCGGAAAAGCTGCAAACGCAGGAGGTGTTGCAACCTCAGGGCTCGAACAAAGCCAAAACGCAATGAAACTGAGCTGGACTGCTGAAGAGGTAGAAAGAAGATTGCACGAAATTATGATCAACATACATAAATCTTGCGTACAGTATGGCACACAACCCGACGGATACATCAACTATGTTAAAGGAGCCAACATCGCTGGTTTTATGAAAGTCGCAAACGCAATGCTCGACCAAGGCGTTGTGTAGCTTTTTTTTGTGTTTTTAGGTTTGGTTTTTATTGTGAGGAAGTTGCTTTTTAGCAACTTCCTTTTTTTAAACCCCGATTAAGTATTTAACAATGTTTGTTTGGTTTACCCTCATATAATCAATAGTTCAGTCCTAACGCACTATCTATTGAATAATTCGGGATAATTGCTGTATTTTTGTTTAACAGTGCATTTTTTGTTTACGCCAAACAAATTTGCTGATATTCAGCAATATGACAAAACAATTATATTGTTTTTAACCGTCTTTAGATATTTAATGAACCTGCGATAGGACAGCTATCAATTTAGTGATACAAATTTTAGACACCGTATGGCACACCTCTATCAACGTTTGATTGCCTTTTTACTTCTCATAATTCTTGCAATCAACAGCTATGCCAATTCCGGCGTAGGCACGGCAGTTACAGGTCCCAGAGCTGCCTCCGTTGGTGGCGCAGCCCTTTCGCTCTCCGATGCATGGTCGGTTTTTAATAATCCGGCAATGCTTGCCAGGCTGTCGTCGCCGGTGGTAGCAGTTGGATACGAAAACCGCTTTTTGCTAAAGGAACTTGGATTCCGAATGATCGCAGGATCAATTCCTGCTAAACCCGGTAATTTCGGTTTTGCTGTAAAACAGTTCGGAACAAGCCTTTACAACGAAACCTTTGCAGGAATAGCCTTCGGACGCTCACTCACTCCCAACGTGTCGGCTGGATTACGGCTCGATATTTATCGCATCGGGCTTGGCGATAATTATGGCCACCGCACAACCGCTTCCTTTGCTGCAGCTATTGGTGTTCAGATAACTGAAGATCTGACGTTTGCCACTGCTATTTACAATCCCGTTAGAATTCGAGTTACCAGAGATTTCGACGAATTCCTCCCATCTATCATTCGGGCAGGCTTCGCTTACCGGGTCGAACAAAACCTTCTGCTAATGGCCGAAGCCGAAAAAAACATTCACAACAATCCAGTGTTACGCTTCGGAATCGAATACGAACTGCTCCGAATGTCATGGCTAAGGGCAGGAATCTCTACGAATCCCCTAACACATTCATTCGGTTTTGGCATCAAAGTTTCATCATTTCTTGTTGACATTGCTGCCGTACGCCACGAAACCCTTGGCTACACTCCTCATCTAGGTATAATCTGGCAACCCAAACAATGATTGCGCAATAATGAAAAACCATGCTTCATTTCCTTTCGGGAACATTATTTTCGTAATCCTCTTTGCAATAGTCCTGCTTTTAACTCAGAAAGTACTGCAAGCTCAAGAACCTTTACAACCTCCAGCAGAACTACCTCCGGTTGAAGAAAAAATGGAACTGCATGCTGAACGGTTTGATGAAGAACAGGATTATACCGATCTGTTTCAGGAATTGGAGTATTTACTCAATGATCCTATCAATGTCAACAGCGCCACCTATGATGAGCTTAAAGTCTTCTTTTTTCTCAATGATGTACAAATCAACAATTTGATTGAATACATCTCAAAATATGGAGCAATTATTAGCGTTGCAGAACTGCACTATATTGAAGGTTTCGACCGCGAGGTAATCGGTTGGCTATCTCCCTTCATAGCCTTTGGCCCCTCTGAACGCCAGGCTTCGCTCCCATTGGGAGAAAAAATCAGGCGGGGAAGAAGTCAATTATTTCTGCGATACCTGCAAACGCTTGAGACACAAAAGGGTTATTTACCGGCATCCGATTCGCTGCTCCAAGCAAGCCCGAACAGCAGATACAAAGGAAGTCCTTATAGGTTGTTTACAAGGTATGGATTCAATTATCGAGATGAACTGCGCTTTGGTTTTACAGCCGAAAAAGATCCGGGCGAAGAGTTTCTGATAGGTTCACAACCTTATGGTTTCGATTTCTATTCAGGTTTCCTTGCTTATCGCGGAAAAGGTTTGGTCAGGGATGTGGTTGTAGGCGATTATCAACTAGAGTTTGGACAGGGCCTTGTGATGTGGACTACGCCTTCTTTTGGCAAAGGCACTGATCCTGTCGCCGTTCGCAGGATTCCGCGCGGGATCCGCCCAAGTACTTCAGCAAATGAAATACAATTTCTCCGCGGAGCGGCTATAACACTTGGCTACAAGCAGTTACAAGTAGCACTGTTTGTATCGCATCGGAATATTGATGCAACTATTAATGAGAAGGACACTCTGACAGGAAAAGCAACTGTTGTTTCGGCAATCAGAACCACAGGGTTTCATCGAACAGAATCCGAGTGGTATCATCGTCGTTCGCTCGGTGAATCCTTATACGGAATCCGGGCATCTTTCAGAGGGAAAAACTATCAGGTTGGCATCACCGGCTATGGGCTTGATTACAGTGCTGAAATTCAACCCGCCGACATGATCTATAACAGGTACTTTTTTCGTGGCAATCGTCATGCTGTTGCCGGAGCCGATTTCTTTTACCTGTTTCGTAATTTGCAGCTCTTTGGCGAAGCTGCGATAACTCACACCGGAGCTAAAGCTCTACAACTGGGGGCTTTAGCCCATCCCTCCTCTCGTTTAGCACTGTCAGTTGTTTACCGTGATTTTTCAAAAGAGTTTCCATACATGTGGAATGCGCCATTCTCTGAGTCAGCTTCCCCATCAGGCGAACAAGGAATCTATACAGGGATGACCTTCTTTTTATCTCGAAATTTAACTTTTTCAGGGTATGCTGATTACTTCCGTTTTCGTTGGTTGCGTTTTCAGGCCGATGCCCCCGGTCATGGGTTTGAATATCGGGGCGAGTTGGGGTGGCAACTTTCCAGGTCTGCGGAAATTCGTGTCCGATACCGCTATAAGCAACGCGAGGCTAACCTCAATAACGATCAAATTCTGGCTTTGGTTTTACCCGGTAAGCGGCAATCCTTCCGTTTACATCTTCAATACCAGGCTTCACCGTCACTTACTCTACGAAATCGCGCTGAGGTTATGCAATCATCACAAAACGGAACAACTTCTAACATGGGGTTCCTAATCTATCAGGATCTGATCTGGCGGCCAGGCAACGACAAGTGGTATTTTGCGATCCGGTATGCGATTTTTGATACCGACACATATAACGAGCGAATTTATGCCTACGAAAATGATGTTTTATATGCTTTTAGCGTTCCAGCATATTATTATCAGGGTAGCCGCAGTTATCTGCTTATTCGGCGACAAATGACAAACAACCTCGACTTCTGGTTCAAAATAGGCCAAACATGGTGGGCCAATACAAATCTGGTAGGCAGCGGCCTCGACGAAATTGAGGGAAACACCCGCAGCGAAGTGAGAGCACAGATTAGATACAAATTCTAAGTTGTCGGTTAAACAAGGATTGGTCAGTTGCGAAACTGCCGAAACCAACTACTCCTCAATTTTATATAAGAACCGTTTGATGCTCTTTTTAGGAGTTTTCTCGAATTCTGATGTTACTATCCGAACCGCGGCAATATTCATAAAAACAGGCAGTTGGGCATTAAGTTGTTTTCTATACTTTTCAAATATTGATTTTAGACCCTCTTCGTTTATCCCACGGCGATCGGCAGTTTCAAAATCGGGAAATATCAACGCAACAAGTCGTCCATTTTTTTCGACCACTACCGACTCCACCACATACTCAAGGTTATTTATCCGGGCTTCAATCTCTTCGGGATAAATATTCTGCCCCGAGGGGCCCAAAACCATGCTTTTGTTTCGCCCACGGATATAGATGAAATTATCAGCATCAATTACTCCTAAGTCGCCTGTATGAAGCCATCCATCGCTGTCGAGCGCCTGTAATGTGGCCTCCTCATTTTTATAGTATCCAAGCATAACATTTTCGCCCCTGACCAATATCTCACCTACTTCATTAAATGGATGTGCAGAATCAATCTTAACCTCCAGGGTATCTACAAGTTTTCCTGCCGAACCCAACCTTGTTTTGTCCCAATTGGCGTAGCTTATTAATGGTCCACATTCGGTCATTCCATAACCAATTGAAAACGGAAAACCTATTTTATTGAAAAAATGCTCAACCTCCTGGTTAAGGGCAGCCCCACCGATAACTACCTCATGGAAGTTTCCACCAAAAACATTAACAAGCTTTGCCCTAATCTTTTTCAAAATCAAACGGTTAATGCCTGGAATGTGCAGAAGAACCTTCATAACAGGCTTGTTCATTGCTGGCAAGATCTGTTTCTTGTAAATCTTCTCAATCACAAGAGGTACTGACAGCACTAATCGGGGGCGAACCTCCCTGAAAGCATGTAGAATTACCTGCGGAGAAGGCGTTTTGGTGAGGAATGTTATATGACAACCAAGCGTAAATGGCCACAGAAACTCGAAAGCGCATCCATAGGCGTGGGCTAGCGGAAGGAAAGAAACGAGTTTGTCGCCTGGTTGCAAAGGCATGTTGTTATTGGCATAAACTACATTTGCAATCAAACTATTAAACGGAATAATCACTCCTTTAGTAAAGCCTGTTGTGCCTGACGTGTAACTGATTACAGCCGGGTCGGAATTTGAAACCTCGGCAAATTTCAATGCCTGATGACAAAAAGCGCCATCGTATTTCAGATGAAACATGGTTTCTATCCGGCTAATAGTGTCCTTTAGAGCCTCGCAACGTTCGGAGTGCAAGGCGGTGAAATCATTCAACGAAACAGCTCCATGTAGCAATGGCATCGCACTCATATCGAGTGAATCGAAAATATTTTCCCCGGCAAATAACAATTTGGAATCGCTGTGCGCAATAATATGCTGCAAATCGTTAGCGCGAAAATCGGGTAGAATGGGAACTATTACAGCGCCATAGGTTAGCGTAGCTAAATAGGTAATAGCCCAATGAGAGGAATTTTTACCTACAAGAGCAATCTTATCGCCCGGCTTTATTCCGCAGCCCTCAAAAATAATGTGTAACTTGGCAATGCGATCAGCCACTATCGAATAGGTATAGCTTTTGCCATTGTAGTCGGTCATAGCGGTTGATTCCCAATTCTTCCGGATGCTCTCGGAAATGAAATGGTTAAGGTTTTCTTTCATCATAATTGCTGACGGATAATAAAATGTAGTGAAACTAACATTCTGGTTATGCAATTTTAGCAGTTTGCGTTGCGAAATAAAAAAGAAAAACAGATAAAAACAAATAATCGCGACTTATGAATGATTTTTATTGGTTGATTTTTCATGAATTAATCAATAGAAAGCCAGTTAGGACCGGTCTTTTGATTCTTCGGGGATAACACGATTAACCATTGCCAGTTGTTTAATCGGGGTTTATCTTTGCAGCCTCATCTGATAACTACATGAAACCAAACAACACAGGAGTGTTCAGTTTGACAATACACAGCGCATCGGTTCGCAGTATACCATTGACTAACAACCGTGTGTTGAGATGAAGAAAACAGGCAGCGACTTGATTTTTGAATGGGGTCATACAAGGAGGTTTAATTCCTATACTGAATATATTCGCCGTGTTTTCGGTTCGCGGGTTCAAAAATTATCGGTTCATGCTGGTTTTACATGTCCTAACCGGGATGGTAAAGTTGGGTTTGGTGGCTGCATATTTTGTAATAACGATGCTTTTAGTCCTTCGTATTGCGTTCCGAACAAAAGCATTACACAACAGCTTATCGAAGGAATTGAATTTCATCGTAAAAGGTATCGGCGATCGCAAGGCTATGTTGCATATTTTCAAGCATTTTCAAACACTTATGCCCCCGTTGAAAAACTTAAAAAGCTCTTCTCCGAAGCATTAGCCGTTGATGAAATTAAAGGGTTGGTAGTGGGCACTCGACCGGATTGCATTGATTATGAAACTATTGATTATCTGGCGGAATTATCAGAACACTATTTTATTTCGATAGAGTTCGGTATTGAATCTTGCTCCGACGAAACACTGAAGGCGATAAACCGAGGTCATACATTCCAACAAGCTGTTGATGCTCTAAATTTATGTAGTGCCCGTAATCTTCATACAGGCGCACATTTCATTCTTGGACTTCCCGGCGAAGACACCAAAACAATTATGCAACATGCCCCTATTATTTCGCAATTACCGCTTAACACAATTAAACTTCATCAACTGCAGATTTTAAAACACACGCCTCTCGAAATGCAGTTTCAGGTAGATCCGGAGAAATTTTCACTCTTCACCCTCGATTCTTATATCGAAATGGTTGTTGGTTTTACAGAAAGGCTTAACCCCGCTATTGTTATCGAACGTTTTACTGCTGAAGTGCCTCCACGTTTTTTGGTTGCTCCAAATTGGGGATTGTTGCGAACCGACCAGATTCTTCGCCTTATAGAATCGGAATTTGAGAAGCGAGACAGTTGGCAGGGTAAATTCTATGCCCGATGATCGTCAAACGATGCCGCAATACTTGTCATTAATTACCTTTGCCTGCTAACTATAATTACTACATGGCGAAATACTCCCACGTTTTTTTTGACATTGACCGTACACTCTGGGATTTCGATAAAAACACCCTGCTTACCTTCAATGATATTCTGCATAAACACGAACTTTTTGAGAGAGGTATTCCATCGCTGAATAGTTTCATGGAAATCTACTCACCCATTAACCGCAAACTTTGGGAGCTTTACAAAGCGGGCGAGATTGGCAAGCCGGAACTTAACCACTTGCGGTTCTATTCTACCTTGCTTAGCTTTGGGATTGATGACTCCAGATGCGCTGAGCAGATAGCCATGGACTATATTGACATCAGTCCTACCAAAACTGCCTTAATAGAAGGGGCTTTAGAGGTTTTGGATTATCTGAAGGAGAGATATCATCTCGGGCTGATAACAAACGGCTTTGAAGAAATACAACGTTATAAAGTTGTGTTATCAGGGCTTCAAAGCTACTTTAAATGGGTTATCACTTCAGAGGAGGCAGGGTATCTTAAACCCCACGCGGGTATTTTTGAATATGCATTGAAAAAAACCGGTGCGCCGGCATCAGGTAGTCTATACATCGGCGACGAACCTGTGGCCGACGTTCAGGGAGCGCGCCTGGCAGGCATGGATCAGGTATTGTTCAATCGAAATGGAATTGAGAACGATACAACAGCCACATACACTATTCTCCATTTGCGGGAATTGACTACACTGCTCTGAATCTGGATAATTTCCTTTACTTACTGATATAAAAAAAGCCGGATTATACGTCCGGCCTCTTAGTTTTGAAGTATTTTCCCGACTTACTGTCTTGGAGCACGGGCTGGTTTTGCCGGTTTTGCACTGCAACATCCTTCTCCTCCACCGCAACAATCTTTCTTTACAGCATCTTTGTCTTTCTTTTTGCAACAATCTTTCTTATGATCGCAACCTTTTTTGTCTTTCTCTTTACAGCAATCTTTCTTATGACCGCAATCTTTATCCTTCTTTTTGCAACAATCTTTTTTGTGATCGCATGCTTTGTCTTTCTTTTTATCGCAGTCGGCTTTCTTTTCAGCTTTGTGCGCGCAATCAGCTTTTTTCTCAATGCCTTTTTCGTCGCAGCAAGTGCCTAACTTTTTAGTTGGTTCTTCAACCTGTACATCTGGTTTGGCTTGAACAGGTGTTTGAGAATAACCAGCAGTACTCATTATCATGGCGATCACGAAAAACGAACTCGCCAGCATAGCTAATGTTCTTTTCATTGTTAATAGTATTTGTTTTGATTAATGTGCAAATGTAGTAAAACTTTTATAAATATGCTATTCATTTTTACAATTTAATGAAGGTGATGTTCTTCAATGGAGGCTATTGGAGTAACGGCCCCAGTAACTTTCTGATTTAATTTAACAAGTATTTTGCATCCGGGTTCAAAAAAAAGATCTATTCGCGACCCAAACTTTATAATCCCAATTTCCTTGCACTGGTTAACGGATTCTTTCATTTTCGGGTTACATACTATACGCCGGGTAACAGCGCCCGCAATCTGCCGCATCAGAATTTCTTTCCCGCTATCCTGCCGAATAACGAGGCTGTTATGCTCGTTCATGTACGAAGATTTTGGCATCCATGCGAAATAATACTTTCCGGGGTGGTATTTGAGATATACTACTTCGCCCGAAACAGGAGCAAAGTTTACATGCACATTAAATATGGACATGAATACCGAAACTTGTATGCGCCTATCCTTAAAATATTCATTTTCCATTACTTCTTCAATAGCCACGACTTGCCCATCGCATGCGCTGTAAATGAGCGCTTCGTTGCCTGGATTATTTCGAACTGGAACCCGAAAGAATAGAATAGTAAACGCAAAATAGACTAATGTTGCAACAGCAACAGCAATAATAATAAAACCTGACGCAGAAGCCAAAGCCAAAAGGTTAGCAATAATTACTGCAGTGCCTGTAACATAGATTATTTTTCTTCCTTCCCTGTGAATTTTCATACTTAAGTGAATCTAGTAAATGGTTAATTTCTGCTCATGTAGCAATCTGCAAATATATCCATACAAAAGGCGCAGAGAATAGAATTGAATCAAAACGGTCGAGTACTCCGCCATGGCCAGGCAGCAAAGAGCCACTGTCTTTGGCTTTAAAGTTTCTTTTCAATAAAGATTCAGCCAGATCGCCTAACGTTCCGGTAATAATTATGATAAGCGCCAATGGAAGCCAGAACATAAAAGCGCTGTTACTCAAAGCGCTGAATAGCCATGCAGCAAAAATCCCGAAAATAATTCCAGCTAATGCTCCTTCCCAGGTTTTGCCGGGGCTAACTTTATAATATATTGGTGTTTTGCCAATTAAAGAGCCAACAATATAGGCTGCCGAATCGTTTACCCAAAGAATGGCAAGAAAACCCAGAACAAACACAGTACCTGTTAATTCCCCATATCCGATTGTGGCCATGCTAGCAAACAGGCTCATAGGAAGAAAAATCCAAACCACTGCAAGCAGGGCAAGTGAAGCATGCTCAATGGGTTTAGCAGGATTGCGAAGCAACTCAATTGTTAGGAAAATAAACGCTATTGCCAGCAACAACACATTCCACCGGGGCTCAAGAAGCTCTATATTAATGAGCAATTGAATTGTAAACAGGGCTGTTCCGATGATAGCGCCAGCGTATCGGTTTAGTTTATAGCCGCTTTTTTCTATGAGTAAAGAATATTCCCTATAGCCTTGGATGGAGAAAGCGATTAGAACCAGGGAAAAGAGTTTTGGATCAATTACTAACGATCCAATCATCAGGACTGCGAAAACGATAGCCGTAACTGAACGAAGTCGGAAGCTAGGTAGTGGCATAGTGTTCTAGTACGTTTAAATATCAGTGGGATCTGAATTGCGGATGATTTGAAGTGCCCGCAACACGTTCTCAACAGAAACATAAAGTTCCACATCGCCAAACAAGTAAGCCGAATCCTGTTTATTGAGTATAACGCTTTCAATATCATACTCTTTCAGCAACCCCTGTAGAACTTCAACATTGACACGATCACCAGAACTGAATATTAACTTCCAGCTTTCAAGGCTCATTTTTTTCTGAGTTTGGTTTTTGTTGTTCTATTAGGAAAAGATACAACTCCCGTGGGCCGTGGGCTCCCATTACGAGGGTTTTCTCAATATCGGCAGTACGACTCGGTCCGCTGATTAAAGTAATCATCGAAGGCAGGGTTTTCCCGTAGCGTTCGCGCATTCCGGCGAGTGCGGTTCTCATCTCGGCAACAATCTGCCAGGTGTAGGCTATTACCACATGCACTTCGGGGTAGCAATGCAATTTTCGACCGATTCCGGTTCTGGATGAAACCATAATACTACCAAACCTGGAAATGAGATATTCGCATGAAGTAACAGCGGCTCGCATGTCATATAATTTTGTTTCGTCGGTTGTTACGCTGATTCCAAATTGCTGCATACTGGTTATCAGTTTATTTTCCCGACAGAACAACGGGAACAAATGATTTGCCGCTGCTACAAGTTGCAGTGTTATATATGCCTCCTCATCAGTTTCGCAATATACAAACTGCCCGCCGAGACGAGTAAATTCGCGTGCAAAAACAACCTCAGGGTCATCCTCAAATGGCTGATATACCGGGGAGTCCATTTCCGTATCTGGAAAAGGGCTTGAAGATTTAGCAATCAGCGCATTGCGAACACGCTTAAGCATTTTCTCCTTTGATGTGGCTTCTTCCATCTACAATGGATTATTTGTCAACTCTTTGTCTGTTGGTTCGTCACCGCTGGCATTACTCTGAGCCGTAGCTGGCGTGTTGCTGGAGTTTTCGTCAGGCCTGCCTGAATCGTTATTACTTGATGTAGCAGCAGGAATATAATCTGGAAATGGTCGTTTACCGAATATCTGTTCAACATCTTCGCGAAAAATCACTTCACTTTTCAGCAGAAGTTCGGCAAGTTTTTCGAGTTGTTCCTTATGGCTCTGTAAAATACTCAGGGCGCGCTTATATGCCAGGGCGATTAATTTGCCCACTTCCTTGTCAATCAGTTCAGCAGTCTTATCGCTATAGGGTTTTGAGATCATAAACTCCTGTTGCCCGCTTGAATCAAAATAGCTGACGTTACCTATTTTTTCGTTTAGCCCGAAATATGAAACCATCGCATAAGCCTGTTTTGTGGTCCTTTCGAGGTCGTTTAGGGCTCCGGTAGATACCCTGCCGAAAACAATCTGTTCTGCGGCACGCCCGCCAAGAGTTGCTGTTATTTCGTCGAAAAGTTGGTCGTAGGTAGTAATTTGTCGTTCATCGGGCAAATACCATGCTGCACCGAGCGATTTTCCGCGAGGCACAATAGTAACCTTTACCAATGGGTGGGCAAATTCGAGTAGCCAGCTCACAGCAGCGTGTCCAGCTTCATGGAAAGCAATAACTCTCTTTTCCTGCGGCGCAATGAATTTACTTCGTTTTTCAAGCCCGGCAACTATGCGGTCAACGGCATCCATGAAATCCTGTTTTTCGATTTGCTTTTTATCCTTGCGGGCGGCAATCAGCGCCGATTCGTTACAAACGTTTGCAATATCGGCTCCGGAAAATCCTGGTGTTTGCCTGGCCAGAAAATCGACACTAACTGAAGAATCTACCTTTAATCCCCGCATGTGGACTTTAAATATGGCTTTGCGTTCTTCGAGATCGGGTAGTTCAACATGTATCTGCCGGTCGAACCGTCCGGCACGAAGTAATGCCCGGTCTAGTATATCGGCACGGTTTGTAGCAGCAAGAATGATTACTCCGGTGTTGCTCGAAAATCCATCCATTTCGGTTAGCAATTGGTTGAGTGTGCTTTCCCGCTCGTCGTTTGCTCCGGTCATTGGGTTTTTTCCTCTTGCGCGTCCCATAGCATCAATTTCATCAATAAAAATGATGCATGGAGCTTTTTCTTTGGCTGTTTTAAAAAGGTCGCGAACACGGCTTGCGCCAACTCCTACAAACATTTCAACAAATTCCGACCCCGAGATTGAGAAAAAGGGCACTTTTGCTTCGCCTGCCACTGCTTTTGCAAGTAAAGTCTTTCCGGTTCCCGGTGGGCCAACAAGCAATGCACCTTTTGGTATTTTTCCTCCAAGTTCCCGATATTTAGATGGATTACGCAAAAACTCCACAATCTCCATTACTTCCACTTTTGCCTCTTCAAGGCCGGCTACATCGTTGAAGTTGAGGTTAACTGAGGTATCCCTGTCGAAAAGTTGCGCCTTTGATTTCCCGATGTTGAATATTTGGCCACCACCGGCACCCCGTGACATCATACGCATTATGAATAACCACACAACAACCAGCAAAAGCAGTGGAAACACCCATGTAAGCGCATCGCCGCCCCAGTTCCGGCGCCTGGCATTAATCAGGTAAATTGGATCCTCAAACCCCTCCTGAACCTGAGCAACGTCGTCTTTAAAAGAGTCGTATGACCCGATCACAAAAGTGTAATGCGGCTTGCCGGCAGCCACACCATTGGTAACAAGTTCTTTGAATCTCTCCTCCTGAAGGAGTTCCTTTTTGATAAATATCTCTGCAAACTCATTGTTGACCACTATAATCTTCTCAATATCTTTATTGGAAAGCATTTCTTTTACTTGACCCCACGTTAGTTCGTTTGTAGTTCGGTCGAGGCCCCCAATCCAAAGGGCCACAAAAAAAACTGCTAACAAACCGTATATCCAATAAAAACTAAATTTCGGGCGGGTTGATTTTGCCTTGTTTTGATCCTGAGAAGGTTCTTGGTTCTGATTCTTCTCTTTATCGGGATTTTTAACTTTTTTGGTCATAAAACAATCTCTTTAATGCTATAAAGAACAAAAACTCACGGTTCCTGTTCATAACGTGTAATCTGAGTATCGGCCCAGAGGGTTTCAAGGTCATAAAATCCCCGGGTTTCGGCCTGAAACACATGTACTACGATATCAGCGTAGTCAATGAGTATCCATTCAGCATTTACATAGCCTTCAACGTGCCACGCCGTCAACCCAAATAAATTTCTGACATGCTCCCTCACCTCATCCGCAATTGCTTCAACCTGAACTTTTGATCGCCCCTGGCAAATAATGAACCGACTGCAAACAGCATTTCTTATGTTTTCAAAATCAAGTTGTATCAGTCCTTCTCCCTTTTTATCCAAAATCCCTTCAATAATAGCTCTTGCCAGTGTTTCAGTTTCAGGTAGCTTTTTTTTTCGTTTCATCCGGTTTGGTTTACTTTGCAAAAGTAATTAAAAATAAGGTTGCCTGTTGCCGTAGAAAACCAGTTCCTTTAATGAATCACACTACCCTACGGCAATGACGATAATTAACTCAACATTTAATATTTATTCAACCGATATGCATATCAAACCATTGTTTTTTGATCAAACCGATTCAACAAACCTTCATGCTGCCCGACTTATTCAGCAAGGCGAAGCGTATCATGGCCTTGCGGTTGTGGCACGATGTCAGACTAATGGTAAAGGACTGGGTATTAATCATTGGGAGAGCGAAGCTGGCAAAAACCTGCTTGTTAGCATAATTGTAAAACCATCGTTTTTACATCCGGCACGCCAGTTTATGCTGAATAAAGTTACTTCAATTGCAGCAATGCAAATGATTAAAACACTGACCCTCCGCAATGATGTATTCGTTAAATGGCCGAATGATATTTATATTGGAAATGGCAAAGCAGCAGGAATTTTGATTAACAATATTATTGCCGGCGAACTCTTCGATTGGGCTGTTATTGGGTTGGGTATCAATGTTAACCAGAAAGTATTTTCGAACCATTTGCCAAATCCGGTTTCGATGAATGTGGCAACAGGAACAGAATTTGACTTATACATGTGTATGGAAGCCCTCTGCAACAGTTTTGCTGAATATTATCGTTTACTGGAGAGCGGGCAGATGAAAACCATTGACGATCATTATCTTGCGAACCTTTACCGTATTGGAGTTGTTTCCTTGTTTAGTGTAAAAGGCCGCAAAGTGGCGGCAACCATCACTGGTGTGGGAGCTTATGGACACCTGTTGCTTGAAATGAAAAATGGTAAGATTGTTGAATGTGATTTGAAAGAGGTAAAATTTCTCTGAACAAAGATTCAAGCATTTGCAGTTGAGCCTTCGGCGTATTCCTTAAGTTTTTGCGACAGAAGGTTAATAAAATTCTGTAGGGGTGTTTTTGCCAGCATCGCCATCATTGGGTTCATATCCGCATTTAATATAAAATTAGCAGTACAGAAGTCAATTTGCCCGTCTAATTTAAGAATCAACGAGAATTTAACAGGCAGATTACCCCCAGATGAATAGGTAATTGCCTCATCCTGAACTCTATCAGTTACAAAAAGCTCAATTTCACCCATTCCGGGAATTGAGAACTTGCACTGATCGGAAGATGCTGAAAAATCCTCAACCTGCCCTGGCATAAGTGGTTTAAAGTTTCTCATGTCGCTAACAAGCGAATATACATGAGCAGCAGGCCGCAATATTTTTTGTGGTTCGCTTTTTATCAGCATGTTAGGTTATAGATATCAGGTACCCCAGGCAGAAGGATTTTCCCTCCAGCGGATGAGCGATTGAAGCTCGGTTTCAGCAATATAGCCGCTTTCCAATGCTTTGGCTATAAGCGCATTATAATCAGTGAGTGTATGTAGCAACAGATTAGCATTCTTGAAATTTGAGATTGCCTCATCCATCTGATAAGTAAAAATTGCAACCATCCCCTTAACGGTACATCCGGCATCGCGCAATGCAATAGCTGCACCAATGCTGCTTTTACCTGTGGAAACAAGATCTTCAACCACAACCACAGATTGTCCTTTTTCCACCACGCCTTCGATCACATTTGTTAAGCCGTGCTGTTTTGGCGCCGAACGTACATAACAAAATGGCAGACCCAACTCTTGGGCTATTAATGCTCCTAAGGCAATTGCACCGCTTGCTACGCCAGCAATAACATCAATAGGTCCAAACTCATCACTGATAAGCTTAACCATTTCCTGCCGTAAATAAGTGCGAATCTTAGGGTAGGCCAGTGTTTTTCTATTATCGCAATAGATGGGGGATTTTAAGCCCGAACTCCATGTAAACGGATGTTCGGTGTCTAACTTTATTGCTTTAATTTGCAGCAGAAATTCCGCTGTAGTGGAGGGGGTATCGTTGTTACTTTTCATTATGCAAATGTATAAAATATTTTATAACGAGAAGTGCATTTTTCTTTATTCGTCTGCTGGCTTGGCGAATGCATGTATCAATCAGCATGTTAAGCATCTTGATATCAAATCGTTGTCTTCATGCATCAATAGTTTTCTAGCTGATAGTAATCATGAACTTCATGTTTGCAATCATCATGCCCCGGAAATAATGTTGAAAGCCATGGAAGAGCTGTTTCCGCCTGTGGTTGCTGGCGGAGGGATTGTTTTCAACCGTAAGAAGCAACTTTTGATGATCTTACGTAAAGGGAAATGGGATTTACCAAAAGGGAAGCCCGACGCCGATGAAAGTTTGCCGCAGACAGCTTTAAGAGAAGTAATGGAAGAAACCGGAGCAACAGATTTGGTAATTGACCGCAAAGCAGGGGTCACGCGGCATATTTTCTTTACTGGTTCTAAAGGCTTTATTAAAGAAACTCACTGGTTTTTAATGCGCAGTTCAGGAGAACTTCCCCTAACACCTCAATACTCAGAAAATATTTTGCAAGCCAAATGGGTTGATGTTATGAACTTTCCCGTTATATTCGTCAAAACCTGGCCTTCGGTTCGCGACATACTTAATAATTATTTCGAATTACCCACTGCGTTTGACGATCCACTTACACTAGTTTCTAACCACTGATTGATAATTTTAAGTAACCCATAATGTTATGAATAAAATAGCAGTTTTCCCCGGATCATTCGATCCGATTACGAAAGGTCATGAAAATATTCTTCTGCGCGCATTGCCGCTTTTCGATGAGATTGTTATCGCAGTAGGAACAAACCAGGAAAAAAAGAGTTTATTTCCTATCGAAAAACGCCTCAATTGGATAAGCAAAACATTTGAAAAGCAGCCAAACATTACTGTGGTTTCATACGAGGGATTAACAGTAGATTTATGCAAGAAAATTGGTGCAAGGTTTATCCTTAGAGGACTGCGAACCTCGGCCGACTTCGAATTTGAACGCAGCATCGGGCAAATAAATAGACAACTCAACGACAGCATTGAGACAGTTTTTTTACTCACCAGCACGCAGTATACTGCAATTACCTCCTCACTTGTCAGGGAGGTGTTCATAAATGGCGGAAAAGTATCTGACTTTGTTCCCGAAGGAGTTGTAATAAGTTGAAGTGCATATTTTTAGTTTTTCTTTTACTGTAGCAACTCTCTATTTATTTTCCAACTTTCGTTTGCATACTTTTTTTGTCTGGCCTATATTGTAAATCCCGGATTAATCAATAGAAAGTCCGTAAGGCTGAACTATTGATTCCATGAAGGTTAGCCCGGTTAAGCATTGTCAAATGCTTAATCTATGTTAATTTTATGTTAACAAATTCCACAGGGATGGGAAATATATATTTTTGCAGCTTCTTATCACAATAAAATATGTAACCCATGGATTATGGATTTTTCGAAATACTGACCCTCATCGGAGCAGTTTGCCTGTTTCTTCTGGGAATGAAAACTATGAGTCAGGGAATACAAAAGGTATCTGGCGAAAAGTTACGTGCGATATTAGGCACAATGACAACAAACCGTTTTGCAGGAGTTTTTACAGGGCTTCTTGTAACAGCTATCATACAGTCATCATCTGCCACAACTGTAATGATGGTAAGTTTAGTCAATGCAGGATTGATGAATCTTGCTCAATCAATCGGACTGATAATGGGGGCCAACATAGGAACAACCGTTACCGCCTGGCTCGTGTCGTTCTTAGGTTTCAAAGTAGATATTTCTACTCTTGCCCTCCCTATTATTGGTTTCGGACTTCCGCTTATGTTTACAGGCCGCGAGAAACTACAATCCTTAGGTGAATTCTTAATCGGGTTTGCCCTGCTTTTTATGGGGCTTGAATTTATGCAGGATTCAGTACCTGATCTTGAAGCCAATCCACATTTGTTCGAAAGGCTAAGCAGTTTAACAGAATTTGGATTTTGGTCTATTCTCATCTTCGTTGGAATAGGCACGTTGATTACCATGATTATTCAATCGTCAAGCGCCGCTATGGCGCTAACGATGGTAATGTGCGCAAATGGGTGGATTGGGTTTGAGCATGGCGCTGCATTATCGCTTGGCGAGAATATTGGCACTACCTTAACAGCCAACTTAGCTGCCACAATGGCGAACATTCATGCTAAGCGTGCGGCTCTGGCACATGCTTTTTTCAATATTTTTGGAGCAATACTGGTGTTATTAATTTTTGGTTTCTACCTCGATCAAATCGAACAAATCATGGTGTCGTTAGGGATGGATTCACCTTTCACAAACGCCGCAATGATTCCGGTTGCACTTGCTGCTTTCCATACTTCATCTAATATTTTTCAAACGCTTGTTTTCATTGGTTTCGTGAAGTATTTTGTCAAAATTGTGGAATACGTACTTCCCTCCAAAGGAAAAGAAGACGAACAATCGCATCTTGAGTATTTCAACACTGGTTTTCTTCAGGCGGCCGAACTTTCAGTTTTACAGGCACGACAGGAAACCAGGCGATTCGCCGAGCTTTCGCACCGGATGTTTAACTTTATCCCTTCTATGATTACAGAAACCAACAAGGAAAAATTCAATGAAATCCTTAAGCGTGTAAATAAATATGAAGAGATAACCGATAGGGTCGAAGTAGAGGTTACAACATTCCTTGTTAAGGTTTCGAATCACAACCTCAGCGATCAGGCATTGGAGGAGCTTCGTCGTATGCGGATCGCATGTGCCGAAATAGAAAAGATAGGAGATGTTGCGTACAAAATGGCAACCGTTCTGGAAAAAAAGCGGGACGAAAAGGGTTATTTTACACCTGAACAGCGTAACGAATTATCCAGAATGTTCAAATTGACTAATGACGCATTTGAACAAATGATCGCTAACCTTGACAAGGGAGAAGCATTTGCACGGCAGAACCTCCCTAACTCCCTTGAAATTGAGAAAAACATCAATGCCTTCCGCGATTCGGTCGGAGATGCTGTAATCAGCGCGATTGAAAAAAAGACGACTAATGTAAAAAGTGCATTTTACTTCAATAAACTTATCACCTCCTGTGAGAAAATAGGCGATAGCATTATCAATATCTCCGAAGCGGTTGCAGGGGTAAATGTAGAGTAGCGCCTTCTGACAGGTTCCCTTCAGGTAAAACAATAATCAGGGTTGCTTTAAGTTTGATTATAGTTGTTGTGAATCTGATCGTTCATATACCAATTGAATTACATTTTGGCTGATATGCTATGAAAACATTGTACGGTTTCATACTCCTGATTCTTTCGTATCATGGTCACACCGAAACATTGATAAGTGGAAAAGCGATAAACGGAGAAGGCCTTGAGCTTTTAGTTGTAGCACACAGCGATCTGATTACAAATACCGAAATTGAACTTGCAAGGAGCAGGATTGCATCGAACGGAGATTTTGAAGTGCGGTTCACACTACGGGAAACCAAACCGGTTTTTTTGCGTATCGGCGGGCAGGAAATGGAATTTGTGGTCGAACCAGGGAAAAGTTACAATATAACTATTTCAAATCTGTTGGAGCAGCAACCACGAAAGAAATTACCGGCACGTTTCGGAATGCCTGCATTGCAATATCAGATATCGGGCAGCAACCGTTACGAGTTAAACGCTATGATAGCAGAATTCTATGCTATTCACGACAGATTTTTACAGGAAAACGTTCATGCATTGCTTCGCCAGCGTGATAATGCTCTGACTGATATGTACTCGGAATTGATAAACAGTAGTTTTCCTGACTTCAACAACCAATATTTCAAAAATCTTGTATTTTACAATACTGCCCTAATCAGGATGATGAGCCCAACCACAGGAATAGGGCAACTATATGAAAATTATATCTCGGGCCGGCCTGTTCTGTATAGTCATCCGGTTTACATGGAGTTTTTTTCGCAACTCTTTGATAAACATTTGCTAACAAAGGCAGCTTATCTTCGCAGAGAGGGGCTTTTACTACTGCTTTCATCTTCCGATTCCTTTCAGGCTATTATTAAAGCCATGGAAGCCGATCCTGTGATAAAAGAGATGCGCGTGAAAGAGTTAGTGCTATTGTTTTCGTTGCGTGACGTATACTTCATGTCTGGTTTTAACAAAGAGCAAGTGTTGAATTGTTTAAGGCAAATTCAGCAAATGAGCACTTTTTCTGAGCATCGTCTCATTGCCAGGAATATGATAGCAAGTTTTGCTGCTCACTAAAAAGCAAAAAAACTAAAGTGTACCTCGCCATACCTGCGTTCCTGGGAGAATCCCACGTGGTCAATAAAACTGTGAAAGCTTGCGTGTTCCAGAATGAACCATGCTCCCTCTTTTAAAACGTCAGCTTTTAAGATCTCCTCGGGAAGTTTAGCAACCGCTTGATGATCATAGGGAGGATCGGCAAATATCAGGTCGAATGGTTGAGAATTCTTTCTAAGAAACCGGAAGGCATCGTCCTTAAACACTTTAATCGTTTTGAAACCCATAGCTTCGGCGTTTTTATTTATTGCAGCCGCACACCGTTTGTTGATTTCAACAGCTACTATTTCATTGCAGCCGCGTGAAGCAAATTCAAAGGAAATATTACCTGTGCCTGCAAAAAGATCGAGTACACGGAGATTACTTAAATTAAAGTGGTTCTCAAGAATATTGAACAGCGCTTCCTTGGCATAGTCCGTGGTGGGCCGAACGGGCAGATAAGCAGGCAGATTGATTGCCCTTCCACGGTGCGAACCGCTGATTATCCGCATGTTGAGGCGTTCAGAAGATCATAAAAACATGGAAGCGCCGATGAGTCAATAACAGGACTGTATTGCAACTGAGTATTCTCGGGGATTATCTCGGGCGAGTTGATGTAGGATCGCAGCATATCGAAAATCTCATCGTCTTTCGAAACACGTCCCATCATATAAAACAGTAATTGCTCATTGTTCACTTGCAATTGCTCTATCACAAAAAGCAGATAATAGATAAGATCGTTTGATGACTGGTAGGGAAAAGAATTGCAATAATAGAGCGTGCCGTTCCGGAATAATAGGACATCAAAAATCTTGTTTTGAACATTAACATACACCTGGTCTAATTTTTTTTCGGAGCGGCTTCGGGAATGAAGAGTGCAGATCAACGCCGAAAGAACGTGCATACGTTTGCGAACCGGAAAAAATTCATTAATCCATTGATCAATTGGCGATGTAAGAGCATATACAACGTAAAGTGATGGTAGCCGGAGCAGGTCGTGGAAGACTCTGTCCTCGTACAAAAGGGGATGGTTAAACTGCAGCAATAAATCCCTCGATTCAGGGTCGAAAAGAGGAGGCGGAATAAGAGTGTACTTGATTCCTCCGGTAAGAATTGTAACGCTGCTGTATTTTACGTTCAGATATTGATTTTTTGAAGTAATGCTTTTGAGCCAGTCTAAATAGCAGGTTGATCCAAAGGAATGATTTTCGGTTCTTTCAGGCTCGTAATGGTGCGATTCGAGCGACAATACCCGGCGCTGTGAATGATCAGTAATTGAAAAAGCAAGACCCTCTGGCAGTAATCGAAGAGTAAGATGATACTGCGATGCAAAAGCTATATTTACTTTTGGGTCAACAAACTGAGCAAAAGCTAAAGAATCGGGAGCTTGTTGTTGGTTGTGGTTACTCCCAGTTGCCATCAGATGAAGGTTCGGTCATGGAGCCAACAAATAAACCGGGGTAACGTTCAAGTTGCTCGCTTTCGCCAATCATATTTCTGACAAGTTGTTCGTTCAGTCCTTTGAGGAAAGTGCTGTAATGCGCCCTGGCTTCGAACACGTTTACTGTAACTCCTCCCCTTTCAATTCTGCCGGCGTTTATTTCAAAGCGTTCTCCACCGGAGAATGGTATATAAGGAATTGAATCAACCGGGAAATGCACACCCTTGAATACCGAATCGGCAACTTTCACAAAGCCAATTGTATCAGTTATTGTTCTGGGTAGGTCGGGGTTACTAAGGTCGGGTATCATTTTAACTATCGGGATATGATCGTTTTTCATAAAGTAGATCAAGGAATCCCAATCTCCGACAAAACTGTTGTAGAGTGTTCGGTGAATCAACTGCGCCGAGCGGATAAGTTTCAGGCGTTCAACTACCATCGCTTCACGCTTTTCCTGATATTCTTTAAAGCGCACTGGTCCCATGATGCTTTCAACCACCAGAAACCCTAGAACGATAATGACAACTGCCAGAGCAATGTTAACAATTCTTTTGTTCATAACAATTAGATAATTATTAATGCAAAAATAAAAGTTTTAAGTCAATCGAAAGCACATTGCACATTTTATTTCGAGTAGTCAATTGCGAAGGCACATCATGAATTTTGTTTTTCGAGCATCTGTAACGTGTCCTCAGGAATGGACTGAAAATCCATAACGATGAAACCATCAAGGGCGTTGTTGAACTTGGGGTCAATATTAAAGGCAATTATTCTGGCATTTTGTTTCAGATACTTTTTAAGCAGGATAGGTACTTTGAAACTTTGCGGTTCGAGTTCCGAGATTATATCGTCAATGCCTTTGAGTGATGAGTTTTGATTGCGTTCGAGCAAAATTTCGGCATCTATACTTGATAATCTTACCTTGAATGGTTTACGCTGTCGTACCATACTTGCCATTTCCGCATCCCAGTAATGTTTCTTAATAAAATGCACAAGTATGGATTTTGAAACTTTGAGGAAGTTGTTGCTGATGCTGACCGGTCCGATTAAATAGCGATATTCGGGATTGTTTCGCATGAAGGTCAATATACCCCGCCAAAGCAGGTATAACACAAATACCTTCTGCTGATAGTCTTTCACTATGAATGAGCGTCCAAGTTCTATTGATTGTTTTAAAATTGGAAAGAACCGGGAGCTAATATGAAACAAAGTGTTGATATAGAATCCCTTGACACCGAACTTCTGGAAAAGATCTGCACCTTTTCCGAGCCGATAGGCTCCAATGATCCGTTTTTCGGTTGTATCCCAGATAAATAGATGGTGGTAGTAGAGATCAAATTCGTCAATATCGATTGCGCGGTTTGTTCCCTCCCCTACTTCACGAAAGGTTATTTCACGCAAGCGGCCAATTTCTCTGATCGTATTTGGTATAGCTGTTGAGTAGCAGAAATAAAGTTCGTATTGGTTGAATGTAATAACAAGGTTATCAACTCTGATGCGGTTAATTTCTTCTTCCAGAACCTGTTGTTCAACAGGTTCGATAACAGGCTCCGGGTTTGTTTTAGCTCTTAGAGGTGAAGCGAAATAGTTTTTCTTCACCTCGAACGATGAGCCTAATGCGTAGGTTTTTGCTCTGAGGAATCGCATGAGTGTACTAATATCTTTGAATTCCTGCAATTCCTCGTTATTAATTGGTTTCCCGATGCGGATGCCTACATGAAACTCCTTCTTGTTAAGCAGTTCGGATGGAAGCCGTGCAGTACGCAGGCGAGGGTGGATTAGCCCTAAAAGATTAAATAACAGACTATTGCATCCAGAGAAATACACTGGAACCACCTTAGCGCCGGATTTTAGTATCAGCTTTCCGATTATTGGGTTCCACGGCTTATCACTTATTTTTTTCCTGTTTGTGTAAAAGGCTGATACCTCTCCTGCAGGAAATACACCCACGGCTCCACCACTTTTTAGAATTTCGAGTGTTTTTTTTGTGCCTGCCAAACTTTTTTGTGTGCTATTTGTGCGCTCAAAAGGATCAACCGGAATAAAGAAATCCTGTAGTGGCTCAACTTGCTTGAGTATGAAATTTGCCATAACCTTCAAGTCGGGTCGTACTTTAGAAATCAACCGGATCAGAATTATGCCGTCGAGTCCGCCATACGGATGGTTGGCAACAAAAACCACAGGCCCTGAGGCAGGGATGTTTTTAAGGTCATTCGGAGGCACATCATATGTAATCTGTAACTCTTCAAGGCAGGCGTCGAGAAACTCAATACCGTTGTTGTGCTTAAGACGGTCGTATATTTTATTGATCCTCTCAATACGTAATAACTTCATTAAAGGGATAGCCAGCGATCTCAGGCCAACCTTGTGCAGCGACAGGGCTTCAGCAAAAGTGTTCTTTCCTATTATCGGCATGAGAGTTGATTGTTAGCTGGTAAAATTACATAATTAGCGTTCATTGCTTGTGTTGTTAACTCCGGTTTGCATACCCTTGCTGTATATTGTCTATTTCTTTGAATGTTGGAATTTTATCAACAACCCTTATTTGTTTGGTTTCCTTATCGGATTCAAAACAAAAATGTACAAGCCCATTTGTGAGGATTACAAAACGAGTATGTAAAGCAAGGTCGTAAATCATAGCCTGATGCAAGGTTTCTTCACTGATTTTAACTTCAGGCGATTTACACTCTACAATCATCAACGGGTGTCCTTCGCGGTTATGAACTACAATATCGCAGCGTTTACGCTTTCGATTTACAATTATAGGCTTTTCGATTGTTGTAAGAGAGGCTGGAAACATTAAATAATTAACAAGATAATGGGCAAAGTGTTGCCTTACCCACTCCTCAGGACTGCATACAACATACTTGCGGCGAAATGAATCGAAAATTTCTGTACGTTCGTTTCGATGCCGCAGCCGGCAATCGTCTATCGCCGGCAAATTTAGTTGTTGCATGTTTGATTAATGGTAAAGGTCGCAAAAGTAGTTTTTTTTAAGTTATCCCATTTGGTTTGCTAAGGCAGTGCTATGCAACTTCTAATTAGTGTTTGCTTTCAGCCAAAAACTTTAATTTTGCGTGAATAACCAAACTTTAAGCTGATGAAAAGCAAACAGGAAATCGTTGAGAACTGGTTGCCGCGATATACCGGAACCTCAATCGATAGCTTTGGCAAGTATATCCTTCTGACAAATTTTGCACAATACATCGAGCTTTTCGCTGCTCTACACGATGTACCAATCTGTGGTCAAGGCAAACCTATGCCAAGCGCCACATCTGACCAAATTTCAATAATCAACTTCGGAATGGGAAGTGCAAACGCAGCAACTATCATGGACTTGCTGAGCGGAATTTCTCCCTCGGCAGTGCTGTTCCTGGGTAAGTGCGGCGGAGTAAAAAGCAAAAATAAAGTTGGCGATTTGATATTGCCTATCGCCGCAATTCGTGGTGAGGGAGCATCCGACGATTATCTGCCTCCCGAAGTTCCTGCATTGCCCTCATTTAATCTTCAAAAAGCAGTTTCTACAACAATACGCGACCACCAGAAAGATTACTGGACTGGCACAATTTACACGACAAACCGCCGCGTATGGGAACATGATCTTAAATTCAAGGAATACCTTGTTAAGATTCGTTGTATTGGGGTAGATATGGAAACTGCAACCCTGTTTACAGTTGGATTTGCTAACTATATCCCTACTGGCGCTTTGCTGCTTGTATCTGACCAGCCAATGGTTACCGAAGGAATTAAAACTGCCGAAAGCGACCGCGTGGTTTCAGAACGCTTTGCCGAAGATCACCTTCGCATTGGGATTGATTCATTAAAACAACTCATCAACAACGGACTAACGGTGAAGCACCTACGGTTCGATTAGTTATTGCAAACCTGCAACTGCATGAATTACACCGATATTATTTCAAACCTGCGAAAACGCATTTTTCATCCGGTTTATCTGCTTTCGGGCGAGGAATCATACTACATTGACGAAATTACCCGTTTTGCCGAACAGCATATTTTAAGCGAATCTGAGAAAGAATTCGACCAGTTCGTTCTTTACGGCGAAGAGACTGAAGTAGCTACAATAATAAACACATGCCGCCGGTTTCCGGCGCTTGGCAGTCATCTGGTTGTGATCGTAAAGGAGGCACAGCAACTCAACAAGCCAGAAAACCTGTTGCCATACCTTGAGAAACCAGCTCCAACAACATTGCTTTTCTTGTGCCATAAGCATAAAAAAGCCGATGGCCGGTCGAAAATGGTTAAAACAATCGAAAAGCATGGTGTTCTATTTGAGTCGAAGCCACTCTATGAAAATCAGGTTCCTGGCTGGATAACAAAATACCTGAAGGATAGAAACTATTCAATTCAGGAATCAACAGCACTGATGCTTTCAGAATATCTGGGGACAAACCTCTCTAAAATAGTAAATGAGCTAAACAAGCTGTTTATCAATATACCGGCCGGTGCAATGATTACTGGCGATATGATTGAACACTATATTGGCATCAGCAAAGAATATAACGTGTTTGAATTCCAAAATGCTTTGGGAGCCAAGGACATTCTAAGAGCCAATCGCATAGCAGCATATTTCGCAGCAAATCCGAAAGAGAACCATCTTTTAATGATAATTCCAATACTCTATCATTTTTTTGTTAAGGTGATGATTTACCACCAATTGAAGAATAAATCAAGAAAGGATGCCATGGCAGCACTTGGTGTGAGCTTTAACATTGCAGAGAACTACGAAAAAGCTGCGCGCAATTATTCTCTCATTAAATGCGAAAACACTATCGGGTTGCTAAAGCATTACGATGGACGTGTTAAAGGAATCGGGAATGAGTCTTCGACAGAAGGAGAATTGCTTAAAGAGATGGTTTACAAAATACTGCACTAAACCGCGCTACCTCTTTTTTCCGTAAAGCCTTTCAATCTCTTTTTTGTATTTCTCCATTGTGAAGCTGCGGCGGATTTTGAGTGTTAGCGATAATTCGCCTGTAATTGTGCTCCATTCCTGTGGAAGGAGCAGGAATTTCTTAACCTGCTCTGTTTTGCCAAGATGTTTGTTTATTTCGTTCACCTCCCGGTTAAAACGTTCAATTATTCTTTGATCTTTCACTAGCAAGCAGTTATCAATGGGTTCGATTCCCTTAATGGCACACCACGATTTAACATATTCGAAATCAGGCACTATCAGAGCTGCGGCGAAGTTTCTGTTATCGCCCACTACGATTATGTTTTCGATAAACGGCGACTCTCTAAATCTGTTTTCAATTTCCTGAGGAGCAATGTATTTACCTCCCGAAGTTTTCAGCATCTCTTTTTTGCGGTCGGTAATTTTAAGGAATTTCCCTTCGATTAAGGTGCCTATATCGCCGGTATGAAACCATCCTTCGTTGTCAATCACTTCGCGGGTCATAGCTTCATCCTTGTAATAACCCATCATTATATTTGGGCCTTTGCAGAGTATTTCTCCGTCGGGGGCTATTTTCACCTGCACACCCTTGAGCGGCTTCCCAACCGTTCCAAATTTAATTCCGTCCGGTTCAAAGGTTCCCACTGCAACAACCGGTGATGTTTCTGTAAGACCATATCCTTCAATCACCTGAATATTAGCCGCCCACAAAACTTTAGCAATCCGAGGCCGTAAGCTGGCTCCTCCCGATACGATGTATCGAAGTTTTCCTCCAAGAGCCTGTCGCCACTTACTGTATACCAGAAAGTCGGCAATCTTTAGCCTGAGCTCGTAGTTACGACCTTTGGCACCGTAAAGTTGATAACGGTTAGCAAGTCGCCAGGCCCAGATAAAAATACCACGGCGAGGCTGCCTCAACGCCCTGCCCCCTGCCTGAATCTTGTCGAATATTTTTTCAAGCATTCGTGGAACCGCACACAACATCTCCGGTTTTACTTCACGTATTGTATTACCAAGGTTTTCGAGGCTGTCGGCATAATACACTGATATGCCTAAATACTGGTACAAATAGTTAAGCATGCGTTCGTAAACATGGCATAACGGCAAAAAGCTCAATGCAACCTTTACCTTTTTGGGAGCGAGAATTTCGGAAGTGGCTATGAAGTTGCTGATTAGATTACTGTGCGAAAGCATAACGCCCTTGCCTATACCAGTGGTTCCTGATGTGTAGATTATTGTAGCCAGATCTGATGAATTAATAGTATTGGAAATGGCTTTGATACGTTCCCTTGTGCTCTGAGAAACTTCCGGTTCGATAAGTTGACTCCAGTGTTTGAGGCCTTCTACGGGTTGAACCGAAAACAGTTCGCGGATAGTTTTGGTTTGCCTCACCGATTCCTCAATGCGTATGAAGGTTGCTTTGTCGAAAATAAAGATATATTCGATATCGGCATGGTTAAAAATATAGGTAAAACTATCGGCGCTTATTGTCGGGTAAACCGGAACATGAATTGCTCCAATCTGCAAGATTGCCATATCAATAAAATTCCATTCGGGGCAATTATTGATGATCGTGGCTACTTTGGCGCCTTTCCCAACACCGTGCCGAAGTAGTCCTGCGCTGAGCCTTTCGGTAATATTTACAAAATCGTTTGCGCTGTAAGTGATCCATTCTCCCCCGTAGCGGCCTGCAAATGCCACATCAAGTGAAGCATATTCAGTGCGGTACAGATCAAGCAGGTCGAACAAACGATTTACTTTATTCATCCGTTACAAAACAATTGGTTTCAGGTTGGATGTTTTTGACTATGTTAAAAATAACATATTAAGAGGATTTTAATAAATTAATGTGTTGAGATTCAAATAAATATCTGTATATTAGTAATATGAAACGATAAGATGATGCAAAAATACAAAACAACAGGCGATAGAGCATTATTTGACGAATAAGAAATGACCTGCGTCAAACTTTCAGACATAGGGAATCCATTAGAAAGGATAAACTTTATTGTTGATTTTGTGATATTTAGAGAAACCTTAGAGGCAGGCGATCAAAACAATGAAAAAAAAGCAATGCAGGAGCCAAGCCTTTTGCCGTTGTTATGATGTTCAAGATAATGATACTGCAAAGATATTATGGGTTGGCTGACACTCAGGTGGAATACCAGATACCTACCAGTTTGAGCTTCAAAAATTTTTGGTTCTTGAAAGTGGAGACAAAGCATCTGATGCGATGCACTGAGTTTGCCGAAGTGAAAAACAGTATGGGCATTTCATGAAACACTCACTACCAAAGGATTAATCCCAGTTTAAGCATTTGACAATGCTTAAACGATTAAGTGTTTGCAATCAGCCCGATAAGAATTGCGCTGAATCCCGAATAAGTGTTTGTAATCAGTGCAATAAAAATTGCGCTGCACAAACACTAGCTCGTGATTACATTCATGGAATCAATAGTTCAACCCTAACGGACTTTCTATTGATTAATTCGGGTTAACAGAAGAGCAAAAAAATATAATTCCATGATTCAATATTAAACAAGGTTGTTGTAAATTAGCTTCGATTTTGAAAAAGTCGCTAATGGGTTCTGCGATTTTTTCGAAATTCGTTGCTTCCGTTACGGAAAAGGTCGGGAAAAGTGAAGTTTTAGAACCCACATTTATTTTTTACCAACACTATGTTATTTGCTTTTAGTTTATTATTATTGCAACATCATATTGTACCAGTTGAAACCCGGTTTTAAAAAATAGCAATAAAAACTGATGTTGTAAACTGGCCTCAAACAGTATAAAATCAGCGAAA
>CAYGGZ010000024.1:0-36022 GCA_964349765.1 uncultured Bacteroidales bacterium | reverse complement strand
ACTCCCTCAAAATCTGAAACTCTAACACCTTCTCATAATCCATGCCCACTCCCGCCTGAGAATTAAACATGGAATAGTCGGGTGGATACAATCCAACGTAACGAGTGGATATGTTGGGTTACAATCGTAAAAAAATCAGAAACGAGAGCAGAACATATTGACCGACTGGTTGAAGAATTGAAAGAGGGTAAACGACAGCCTTGTTGTTGGCCTGGCTGTCCGCACCGGAGACCAAACGCAAAAAAATGGTTTAAATAACGTATAATTTGATGGACACGATTATATACAACAACAAAATTCCCACTGACGATAAAGCAATTTGCTATTTGCTTTTTCAGGAAATCAACAAACATTTGCCCAAAGTCGACAACAAAATCTCACACAAATCCCGTTTGGTTCGAGATGGCAAGCCGAATGTTGGATAGAGTAAAGAAAAACGCGGCATTCCCTTGATGTTTTAGAGCGGTGCAAGTTTTGAAGAGGAAAATTTAAATATAAGAGGAGAAAAGTTTAAAGATGCTTATATATTCTACAACAACGTTTCTGAAATATAGACAAAAATAAACCTACAACGCTGGCTAAGTAATTTCGAAAAAAATCAGTGAGACTGCAAAAACATAATAAAACGAAAAGGACAATTAGAAATATTGAAATAGTATGAAAACAACACCCGAACACGATGAGCGAATAGCAAAAATGAGTTTTGCATCTGTTTATCCCCACTATATCACAAAAGTGGAAAGCAAAGGCAGATCAATTAAAGAGTTGCATCAGGTTATAGAGTGGCTGACTGGTTTTGATGACAAAAAACTGCAAACACTCATTGACGAGAAAGTAACTTTTGAAACATTTTTTCAAAGAGCCAAATTGAATCCCAGCGCTCATCTAATTACTGGCGTAATGTGTGGCTATCGAATTGAGGAAATTGATAATCCTCTGACGAAAAAAGCAAGGTATTTAGACAAGTTGGTAGATGAATTAGCGAAAGGAAGGAAGATGGAAAGGATTTTGCGAACCGTATAAATTCCACCTACAAAATAGAAATAATGACTGTTACAGCACATTTGCAATAAGCAAGGATTTGTGCTTCGTTCACGGTTTTGGGTTACAGAAAGTGCAGTTCTTCCCTGCCTGCGTGAGGCAGTCAGGCATGGAAGGAAGTTTAGTGCTGAAAATACCCGCCTTTGCAAAGCGGCCAAGCGTTAGTCAGAATGCTAAAAAAGACATGCATAAAATTCTGGTCTAACCCCTAATTGACTGGACAAAATTTGCATAATCAAATTAGTACAGTAAATTAGGTGGTTAGACCACAAACAACAACTTTCTTGCTAATGGTACCAGATTAGACAGTAATTTTAGCAATGGCGATGTGTGTGGAAAATTTATTTACTCAACTACGGGTTTACCAGATGCAATCCCTCAGAATAAAGTATTTTTATATCCAAATCCAGCTTCTGACTACATCACTGTGCATTTAGATTGGATAATCATGAATGAAATAACAATGAACATTAATAATTTCTTTGGTGCTTTGGTTAAAACAGAATTACTTTTGCCAAATCAGAAGCAAATTAATGTTGAGTATTTGAACAATGGATTTACATGGTTGAAATTAGATCCAAAAAACGGACTACGAAACAAAAACTAACAATTCAAAGATAAGATTGGCGGCAGATAACAGCGTGTAGCTTCAATTGCCGGGATGATACGTGTTTCAGCGTTTCTGCAATTTATATACTTTTGTGTGACTTTACCGGACATTGCTTAGAAACTGCCAACAAAAACATACAGCAAAACCGTTGCTGGCAATTAAAAAAATCGAGTACAATCAACAAAATGAACAAAAATGAAAAAGAACATTATTTTAGGTTTATTATTAGCAGGGGTTACACAAATTGCTTTTGGGCAAGTAACTGATGGAGAAGCTAAAATTCGAAGCCAA
This sequence comes from uncultured Bacteroidales bacterium, assembly GCA_964349765.1. Taxonomy (GTDB): domain Bacteria; phylum Bacteroidota; class Bacteroidia; order Bacteroidales; family JAAYJT01; genus JAAYJT01. Next base: position 34,080 of record CAYGGZ010000024.1, on the reverse strand, counting down.
AATGTTGACTCTATTCAAGGATGGAACAAGGGGGGTGTAATCGCTATCAGTCTGGCTCAAACCGCTTTAATAAATTGGGCTGCTGGTGGTCAAAACTCTTTTGCAACAAATGGTTTGGTTAGCGTATTTGCAAATTACAGAAAAGGCAAATCTTATTGGAATAATTCGTTAGATATTGGGTATGGCCTTTTAAAACAGGGCAAAGGCTCCGATTTCATGAAGACAGATGATAAATTTGATTTTCTATCCAAATATGGTCAAAAAGCTTCAGGGAATCTGTATTATGCTGCGCTTGTAAATTTTAAAACACAAATGACCGTTGGAAAAGATTATGCGAAAGATACAGCAAAAATATCGAATCTTTTAGCTCCCGCATATTTTATCGGTGCCTTGGGTGTGGATTATAAACCCAACAACTATTTTAGTGCATTTGCTGCGCCGCTGACAGGCAAAATAACAATTGTAAACGATCAGGAACTTGCTAATGCTGGTGCGTATGGTGTAACCGCTGCAACTATTGATGACATGGGTAGAATTATACCAGGGCAGAGATCTAAAAGTGAATTTGGTGGATATGTGCGTTTTATATATAGCAGAAGTGATTTTGATAGTGAAGTTCTGAGAAATGTAGCGTTTACTTCTAAACTTGATTTGTTTTCAAACTATTTAAGAAATCCGCAGAACATTGATGTGAGCTGGGAAACTCAAATTGCATTAAAAGTAAATCAATATATTTCTTTAAACATAAATGCTCACTTATTATATGATGATAATATTAAAAGCACAGAAATGATAAATGGCGTTGTAGTGGAAACGGGCCCTAAAGTTCAATTTAAAAATATTTTAGGAGTTGGATTTTTTTATAAAATTTAATTAATCATAAATTTTTGAATATGAAATTAATTGATGAATTTAAAGCATTTGCCTTGCAAGGCAATGTGGCTGATATGGCAGTCGGTATTATAATTGGTGCTGCCTTTGGTAGAATAGTAGGCTCCATGGTGAACGATATTATAATGCCACCAATAGGATTATTAGTCGGTGGAGTAAACTTCACCGATTTAAAATTTGTAATGAAGGCGGCCACTGAAAGTATGCCAGCGGTCACGCTCAATTATGGAAATTTTTTGCAGGTTTGCTTTGACTTTTTAATAGTAGCATTTGCAATCTTCCTGGTTATAAAAGCAATTATAGCCGCTAAGAAGAAACAAAAGGAAGAAGCAGTTGCTCCACCTGATATCTCTAAGGAAGCGATATTATTAACAGAGATACGTGATTTATTAAAAAAATAAATTACTGTTAGTAATAAATGGGAATATAATCGGACGGCAAGACCCGTCGGGTATCCCATGTAGAGCCACACCCATGCACCACAGTGTGTTGAGGGCTTGTGTTTAATGGATGTTTTTGAGGTTTTTCTGAAGTTAGAGTAGATGGTCTCGGAAGTATTGCAGGTTTTTGTGCTTTTGGCAGCTTGCCGACGATCTGATTCGGAACTTTGGAAATTGTGTTGTACATTTGGTTCAGATTTGAACCGGCTATGGTTAGTGTGCAAAAAGTTATTGCAGCGTCGCTTGAGAAAAGGGGGCTTTCTAAAAAGGGGGGTGCGTATAACCTGCGCCACTCGTATATATAAACCACAATGATTTACACGCATGTATCCAACAAAGCCATTAACCGGATACCCGGTCCGGTGGACAGGTTAAATCCGAAAACAGAAAATACAAATAATGAAAAATGTATAATAACTTTGGGGGATTAAGAAGTTGTGCGTCAGTGTAAAGAGTCAATCTTGCCAACGCACAGGAACTAACAAACAGAATGAATAAATCAGCCATATGATATTAGACAACGAGAACGAAAATCTTAAAGTCCACGAGTGGATTTCAAAATATACCCAGACAGGAAAGCTATCCATTGTAACCGGGTATTTTACCGTTGGGGCTTTGGCTTATTTATCAAGAGAAACAAAAGACAAAATTGATGAATATAAATTCATTCTGGGCGACATTGTAAACTTCGACACTGGCAAGGACAGAGCTTTAGACTTACTCAACGAGGAAATTTCGATTGACGCATCTTTAAAACTTAGCAAGGTTGCACAAGAAGCAGTGGCCTTTTTGGAACTTGACAAAGTTGTAGCCAAGACACTTGAACCAAATTTCTGCCACGCAAAAGCATATTTATACAAGCACAACGACAAAGACCCACAAAAAGACTATTACATTTCGGGCAGTTCTAACCTAACAGAAGCCGGAATTGGTCTAAAGACAACCAACAATGTTGAGTTAAACATTGGCAGTTTCGGTTCAGACCCGCAATACAACGAGTTAATAAAATGGTTCGAAATCTTGTGGTCAAGACCACAAGCACACAATTATAAAACTGTTGTTGACGAAAACGGTGATGTCAATCGTATTCCATTCAAGAAATATCTGATTGACGAAATCAAGAAGATTTTCACCGAGTATTCTCCAAAGCAACTTTATTTCAAGGTGCTTTTCGAATTGTTTGGCGACGAGCTGCTTCTTGAAAAAGACAACCCTGAGTTTAACCGACAAATCGGACGACTTGAAAACACCGTGGTTTATAATTCACTTTATGAATTTCAGCAAAAAGGTGTGTTGAGTTTGATTAAAATGCTTCAAAAATATAATGGAGCAATTTTGGCCGATGCAGTTGGTTTAGGTAAAACATGGACTGCTTTGGCAGTTATGAAATTCTACCAGTTGCAAGGACGAGAAGTGATTTTGATTTGCCCAAAGAAACTTCAATACAACTGGAGAATTTATCAGAAAAACCAAAATTCAAAATTTGAAAAAGACCAGTTTGAATATTTTCTGCGATTCCATACAGACCTTACAGAGGAGCTTATGGAAAAATATCACGACAGAGCAGACAATCTTTTTGTAAATGAAAAGCCCAAACTGTTTGTGATTGACGAAAGCCACAACTTACGAAACGACAAATCAAAGCGATACAAATTCCTTGTGGACCAGATACTTTCACAAAACGAAGATGTAAAAGTGCTGATGCTTTCAGCAACGCCTATCAACAATTCGTTGATGGATATTCGTAATCAATTCAAATTGATTGTTGGAGGTAATGCAAAAGGATTTGAGGAATCATTGGACATTAAAAACATTGATTACACTTTCAGGGCTGCACAAAAAGCCTTTAACGAATGGACACAAGAACCTGAGCCTAAAATCGGGGAGTTCATCAAAAAGTTGCCACCTAATTTTTTTAGGCTGACAGATTCTTTGACGGTTGCCCGAACTCGCAAAATGATTGAAGGACATCAGGACGGTTTGGAGTTTCCAAAGAAATCAAAACCAGAAAATATTTTCGTTACTCCTAAGCAAATTGGAAACTTTGAAAGCTTTGAAGAATTATTCGACCATTTCCCACCAATGCTTTCAGGCTATCAACCATCATTCTACATTGAAGAGTTTGAAGATGCAGATGTTTTGCACGATGAAAAGCAGCGTGACCATTTCTTGGTGAAGATGATGTATATCTTGCTGGTGAAACGACTGGAATCGTCTTGGTTTTCGTTTCAATCAACCGTTGAGAAAATTTTGGCTCATCATCAAAAAGCACTCGACAGAATCAAACAATATCAGAAAACCAAAAAAGAAACAGGTTGGGATGAAGCACAATCTTCACTGTTTGATGATGATGAAATTCTATCTCAAATTGAAGATTTTACCTTGGGCAAGAAACGTAAAACCCTATTGGTTGATATTGACCGTTCAGGAAACATTGAAAACTACAAGAAGGATTTAAAAGCAGACATTGAGGCCTTGCAATTACTTCAATCAAACTTAATTCAGTTTGAACGCAAGATCGCCAAAGAGATTAAGAAACCACGCAATCACAATAGTGAAGACGATAAACTGGAAACACTTATCAACCGAATTGTAAAGAAAAGACAAGCAGGTGAAAATAGTGGCAATACCAAAGTTTTGATTTTTACGGTTTACAAAGACACAGCCTTTTACCTTTTTGACCAACTGAAAGCAAGAGGTTTTGACAAAATGGCTGCCATAAGTGGCGAAACTTCGACCATTTGGAATGAAGAAGGAGAAACCAAAAAATATGAACCTATTTTGGAACGCTTTGTCCCTTTTACCAAATTGTTCAAAGAGAAGGAATGGCAATTTGAGCCATCAAGCAAAGAACTTGATTTGAAAAGACAGTTTGACGAGTGGCAACTTTGGATTGCTGAAAATGATAAAAGAACTTACCAGAAACTTCAACACCCGATTGATATACTGATTGCTACCGATGTTTTGAGCGAAGGACAAAACTTGCAGGACTGCGACTTGGTAATCAATTATGATATTCACTGGAATCCTGTTCGGGTTATTCAGCGAATGGGTCGTATTGACCGCTTGGGTTCGCCAAACTCGAAAATTTTCGGAATCAACTTTTGGCCCTCTAACAATATAAACTCCTATTTGAATTTGCAGGGAAGAATTGAACAGCGAATGGCTGCAATGAAGTTGGCAGGTTCGGAAGTTCATTTAGATTTTTCCGACACTTTCAAGGAAATGGCAGAAGATGAAAATCTGGAGCAGAAGCAAAAGGCAAGAATGTTGGAGCAAATGCAATCTTCGTGGGATGAAATTGAAACTGAAAAATCATTGGGTTTTGACAACTTCTCGCTTGAAACTTTCCGTCAGGAGTTACTTGAAGAACTTAGAAAGAACGAACAGTTTTATAAATCACTTCCAAACGGCATTTACACAGGCTTTAAAGCCAATACCGCAGTTTGTCCCGAAGCAGGCTTGATTGCTTTATTGGGTTATCCAAGCAAACCATCAAAGACAGTCAACTTTGAATACAAAGGCTACGAACTTATTTATATTGACCATTCGGGCAAATCGGTTTTCCTGAATCAAAAAGAAGTTTTAGATGCCTTGGCCAAACATAAAGACGAAATTCGGTTTGTACCGAAAGCAATTGACCAAGGCAAACCGGAATCTATTGAGCATTTATCAACTGCTTTGTCAACTTGGTTAAAAAGTCAGGCAACCGAAGAAGAAGTGCAGGAAGATGGCACAGTAAAACAAAAAATGGGCAAGGCTTCGTTGGATATGTTGAACAAACTGAAATCAGGAAGCAAAACCACAATTCAAAAACTAAAAGATGAAGGTTCTACTTCGCAGAAATTCAATAAAGACAATTTCGATTTAATCACTTGGTTTGTTATTAGTAAGTAATGGATTCGCAATACAAAATCTGGATTCAGGAACTTAAGCAAAGAATTCGTTCTGCTCAGCTTAAAGCGGCTGTGGCAGTTAACGAACAAATGATTATGCTGTATTGGGACATTGGAAAACAAATTTTTGAAAAGCAACAGCACGAAACATGGGGAAGCAAGGTGGTGGACCAAATGGCCAAAGATTTGAAAAATGAACTTCCCGATACCCATGGTTTTTCAAGAACCAATTTGTTTGCCATGCGCAAATTCTATCTTTTTTATAAAGATGTCGAAATAGTCCGGCAGCTTGGCGGACAATTACAAAATAATGAAATTCAAATGGATATAGTTGTCCAGCAGCCTGCCGGACAATTGTGTGAAAGAAATATTTTATGTAAAATTCCTTGGCAACACCATATAAGCATTTTGGAAAAATGCAATACCATCGATCAGGCTCTTTTCTACATCAAACAAACAATAAAACATAATTGGAGTAGAAGTGTGCTGGAAATCCAGATGGAATCAAAGTTAGATGAAAGACAAGGAAAGGCGCTGAACAACTTTGAACTCACACTTCCCAAAATACAAAGCGATCTTGCCAAAGAAACGCTTAAAGACCAATGGGAATAAGCGAGTTTACCTTCAACCAATTGCCTGCAGAAATACAAAAGAACATGCCTACGGTGGAAGAATTAGAAAACGAATTAAAGAACGACATTCATGAATAGCCTTATAAAATTCCATACCGAACCTTTTATTGATGCTTTAAAAGCTTTTTTTGAAGAACTGAAAATACCCGTTGATTATTTGGCAAACGAGCCTGCATCAGCAAAAGACATTTTAGGTGAACGATACAAAGCCAACAACGAAGCTCACAAACTCATTGACGATGTGTATGCTTTGGGTATGGTGAACGATGCGATTTTTGAAGGAACAGAAACTTTTAAAACCTTGGCACAGATTAAAAATCTGAAAGCCGATTATGATGGGTTGTTGCTGTTTGGTGTTACCCTTAAAAGCCGAACAGACGGTTTGCCCATTACAAGAAGCCAAGTTGCGGAAATAACAAGGGCATTTAACCGCACTTTCCCTTATACACCCGTAACCATCATTTTCAAATACGACAACCTTATTTCTTTTGCCAATAGTGAGCGTATTCCCTACAAACAAGAATGGCGAGAGGGCGAAAAAATTGGCAAGGTTTCGTTGCTCAAAGACATTGACCCACAACAACCGCACAGAGGCCATTTAGCCATTCTCAAGCAATTGGTTATTCCAACCACAGGAAGCAAAGCAGTTAAGAGTTTCACGCAGTTGTATTATTACTGGCAGTCGGTATTTTCCATTTCAGTTCTAAACAAGATTTTTTATGAAGAAATCATTGCTTGGTTCAACAAAGCAGTAATAGGCATCAAAATTCCAGACCAAAATGCAGGTTCTGAAAAACACAAAGATTTTACAGTTCGTCTGATTGCCCGCCTGATTTTCATTTGGTTTTTGAAAGAACTCAAAGTAGTAAAAGATGATTTGCTACTTCCCGAATTTGATAACGGAGAAGACAACGATTTAATAAAACCGAAATCAAAAGGAACAGCATACTATAAATTCATTTTACAAAATCTGTTTTTCAATGCACTGAACAGCGAAAAGAAAGACCGTGATAAAAAAGTGTTTGATGTGTATGCAGCAAACTTTGCTGATGAAAAAAATATTAAGGAAGCCATTTTCTTTTCGCCATATTTGAATGGTGGCTTGTTTGACGTTCATCCGAACGATTGGTGTGAGATAGACCGAAAAGGCAACCACGTTGTAAACAACGCTTTTGTTGTTCCCGACCATTTGTTTTTAGATAAGGAAAAAGGATTAAATAGCATACTTGCACGATACAAATTCACCATTGCAGAGAACACACCGCTTGAAGAAGAAATTGCCGTTGACCCTGAAATGTTGGGTAGGATTTTTGAAAACTTGTTGGCAGAGCAAAGCGATGATACCAAAGAAGCTGCCCGAAAAAATGCAGGTGCTTTTTATACGCCCCGACCTGTGGTTTCGTATATGTGCCGTAGCACTTTATTGAAACATCTCGACACAGAAATAAAACCCGAAAACAGCAAAGCCATCATTCACAAACTTTTGGAAACCACAGTGCTTGACCCTGCTTGTGGTTCGGGTGCTTTTCCAATGGGAATGCTCGAAGAAATGATGCAGGTGCTTACCACAGTTGACCCCGAAGGGAAAGTGTGGGTGGCTGAAATGATGAAATCGAAAGACGATGAATTCAGGGAGCATATTGCTGAAATGTTTGCTGATGGGCAAATTCGATATGTGAAGAAATTGGGCTTGTTGCGAAGTTGTTTGTTCGGTGTGGACTTATTGGAATATGCCATTGAAATAACCAAACTCCGTTGCTGGCTTTCGCTTATTGTGGAGCAAAGAGTTGACTTCTCAAAAGAAAACTACAACCTGAAACCCTTGCCCAATCTTGAATTTAAATTTTACAAGAAAAATTCATTGTTCCGTTTTTACAAAGACCAAAATCTGAATAATCTGATTGACCAGATTGATAATGACAAATTGTTGAAAGAATTGGTCAATCTCGAAAACCAATACTTCATTGCCAAAAGTGACCGACACGGAACCAAAGAGGAAATAAAAGATAAGATTGTAAAACTGCTTGAACGAGTGGTGGACAGCCAAAGCGACAGCATTATTAAACAATTAAATTCTGTTCGTTCGGGCATCAATCATTTGGTATCAAACCGTGCAGCCGAAAAAGAAATTGCCAAACTCCGCAAAAAAGAAAAAGTATTGGCAGATGAATTGGGCAATTTGGCAATCTTCAAAAACACCATCAAAGATTACTTTATTGAACGAGTGGTTTTCCCCGGCATATTCAACAAGGAAAGCAAAAACCCGGGCTTTGATATTGTAATTGGCAATCCACCTTATGTAAATACCAAACTCATCAGCAGTATGGGTATCAGCAAAAAACTGGAAGAAGAATACGGCTATTGCGATGACCTTTACAACCATTTTACTTTCCGTGGGCTTGAATTACTCAAAAACGGAGGCATTTTAAGCTATATCACATCTGACACTTTCCTTGTGATAATGACCAAAGAAAATATGCGTAGGCTATTTATTGGTGCTGGAAATAAAGACGGACAAATTCAATTTGAAGAAGAGCGTCTTTGCAAACTTCTTGAAATTGTCAACACACCAAAGGCATTTGCGGCAATGGTTGACACAGCCATTTTTACACTTGCCAAAGTAAAGCCAACCCAAAAAGACCAAATGAACTATATCGATTTGCGTTTCCCAAAGGCTGAAGCATTTGGCATATCAGAGGCTGAATGGGAAAGCATTAAAAAAAGTAGTGAAAACCTTGCAGGATGGGAGAAAGTATTAAACACTGCATTTGGCGAGCTGGGCAGAGATGGTTCTAAGGAAATTAAATGGGTTCCTTCGCATACTTGCGATGCCAAAGCTGTGCTGATAGACGTACATAGTAAGCTGACCAAATACCGCACCGACCTTTTCCTTTATCACAACTCATTAAACTATTCCATTTTTCCACCTTCAAAATACAACTCCGACCTTTTTGACAAAATAGTAAAACCCGTTTGGCCAACCTTTAAACAATGGTGGCCTAAAGTGGAAACGAGTAAAAAGGTTGAGCAAAACAGAACTGAAATTAACCGCTACCTCCAAAGTTTAAAGCCAAATTCATATACGTTTTTAGGTGTTTTAGCAGATGGTGGAGTTGGGCTACAAACAGGAGATAATGGCAAATTAGTCGGTATCTTGAAAGGCACAAGCACTGCGGAGAGTGTATTTGAAACTCGTCCAAGAAAACTTTTGAATGCAATTGAATCAGAAACTAAGATCAAAAGAGCATTTCCTGAATTAAAAGACATTGAAAGCATAGATGATGCAAAAGAATATTTGAAAAAACTTTCTGAATTAGAAATCAGAGAACTTTTTGATGCAATTAAGGCAAAGTTTGGACTTAGGATTTTAGGCAAAGGTTTCATTTATCGTATTGTTTCTCCAGAGGAGATAAAGGACATTTCAAAGATGACGAATGATGAGAAAGAAAATGGCATCATATCAGAAAAGGAAGTTTTTGTAAGGTATGATAAAGGTGATAGAGATGGAAATAAATGGTTGAGCGATACACCATATTTGATTAATTGGAATCGCAAGGCTGTTTCTTGGTTGAAAAGTAACTCAGGTAAATCAGGTGCTGGTATGCCTGTTGTTAGAAACCCTCAATTTTATTTCAAATCTGGACTATCTTGGAATATCATCAATGGCACAAGAAATACAAACAATTTAAAGTTTAAATATATATTGCCTTCTGTAAATGATGTTGGTGGTATGAAGTTGACTTCAAGCGAAGAAGCCAAAAAACTTATTTCTGATAAATTTCTTTGTTGTGTTTTAAACTCATTTTTAAATAATCGGTTGACCGAAAGCTTTATAAATTTCACTGTCAATTTTCAGATGAATGATGCTAGGCAAATCCCAATCATCATTCCAACTAAAGAAGAATTGAAAGCCTTTGAGAAAAAGTATGACCTATGTTTTGCCATACAGGAAGAATATTTTGCTGGCGAAATAGATAAAACAGAAGCAAGAAGCCAACTCCTCCCTATAGAAGCCGAAATAGACGAAATGGTAAACAAACTTTACGGCATGGAAGCCAAAGAAGAAATTGTATTGGATGAATTGGAGGAGGAAGCATTGGTAACAGAAGAAACGGAGGAAGATGAGGAATAGCCAATGCACAGTCGTAAGCATCCCGATAAATATCGGGACCAATGCCCCTCACTTGTCCTGAGCTTGGCGAAGGAAGCCAGCGCAAAACCGTATCCACCCGTCTATTCCATGTTGAATTAATCCATTGCTCTGCCAATCATGGCATACGGTAGGTTTTGGCTTGTTGTTACATCTTCAAAAATTTTTTGCGGCAAAATTAATCGCGCAAAAAAGTGGTTAAGATGTGATTAATCGGAGGGATATAGAGTTTCTTAATATTTGCAGAGCAAGTAATACTGTTTACCGCTTGATTATTAGTTTGCCTGTGTGTAGTGGCTGTCCGGTGATGTTAACAAGAGAGTAGAAGTAGATTCCTTCGCGCAGTGTATTTACAGGAAGCCGAATAATACCTGAATCAGTGATTCTTTGCATTATTACTATGCTGCCAAGCATATTTCTGATAATAAGATCAGCTCCGTCCGAAGCAAGAAAAGAGGGGAGGGCTATCTCAAATGATACTATATCAGAAGAGGGATTTGGAAATGGCGGAGAGATAATGGTCCGTGTAGTAACGTCAAAGGGTGGGATTCCTGTTGCGCCAGCCGTATAATGAACAACTACACTTATCGAATCCTGATAGTTACGAGTATCGAAGAAGGTATACCTGACCTTAGTAGTCCCTTGCTGATTTTGCGGAAAGTATTCTCCATAAAAATCTTCTGCAGTTGTAGTGTCGCCTGCCGGAAGTTCCAATGCATCAGGTGAAACGAACACATCCGGGGGAAAGCAAGACTTTGCCCAGCAAAAGGAGTTAAAGGTATTGGGAATTAATTCAAGTTCTGTTTTCCTGACTTTCACTTGCCTGGTTTCAGACGAAACATTTATCAGGAAGGCGTAAAACCTCATACTCGTGACATCAAGCGGGGCCGTTATTTCTATGACCTGTCCGTTGCTGATAGGATTCTGCCCGTTGGTAAGAGTAAAACTCTGACCATTAACCTGGTGAAGATTGAAAACGAGGATTATAGCGAATAGTAATGTTAGTTTCATGACATTATTTATTTGTAAGCATTGTATGCAAAAATCATGCAACATGATTATACTGCAAAAGTAAATTAAGTTTTCGATTCAATCAAATGAAAATTCCTATATCTTTGGGCCGTATGAAGCTGTTAGAATTTTTTTTCATAGTGGTTCACAAGTTAATGCTTCTTATTTGCGGTCGTAAAGAACTTTATTAACTATAAATCAATTATTTAAACATGAAAAAAGCGAGTACCTTAATTTCAGCGATTATGATCAGCCTTGCGCTCGAAGCGCAGGTTTTTGTCGAAAATTTCAACGCCGGTGTAATGCCTCCATCGGGATGGTCGGTTTCGGGTCAAGCTACAAACTGGAGGATTTCGCAATCAGCTAATGCCGGAGGCTCTGCTCCTGAAGGCAGGCTTACCTGGACTCCACAGTTCAATACGCTCACGCGTTTGATTTCGCCGCCAATCAATCTTACCGGTAGCACTACAGTAATTCTAAGTTTTAAGCACATGGTTGACTTTTATGAGGCGAGTTTCCAAATCGGTGTTTCTACCCGTTCAGGTGGGGCAGCGGGAGTTTGGACCAACGTGTTTACACGAACCGTAACAGCCAACATACCAGCCGAGGATTTAGTTGTAGTGATTTCAAACAGCGACGTGAACAAACCCGACTTTCAGTTCAGCATATTTTTTAGTGGCAATAGCTTTAATCTCGACGACTGGTTTTTTGACAACTTCTCACTGGTTGTGCCCGCTAATCTCGATGCTGGATTAACAGATCTCAATGTGCCTACCTATTTTTATCAAACTGCTCAGGTTGCTGGAAAGGTTACCAACCTCGGATTAACCCCTATAACCAGTTATAAACTTAACTGGCAGGCTAACTCCGGAGCTGTTTTTACCACTCCCTATACTGGTTTGAACCTACAGACCGGCATATCTCATAACTTCGTGAGTAATCATCCGGTTAATTTGCCAGGTGGAGTATATGATCTGAATGTTTGGGTTTCGGAGGTAAACGGGTTAACTGCCGATGATAATCCTGCCAACGATTCTATTGTACAAATGATTAGCGTTGCGAGCAGTTCAACTGCACGCAGGCCGCTCTTCGAGCAGTTTACAAGTTCAACTTGCCCGCCCTGTGCTACATTCAACAGCAATGTAATGAATCCGTTCTTTCTGCAGCACGGCCATAATATTACTTTAATCAAATACCAGATGAACTGGCCAGGAGCAGGAGATCCATATTACACATTAGAAGGTGGAACACGCAGAACATATTATGGTGTAACCGGAGTTCCTTCTATGGTGATTGAAGGAAACATGGTTTCAACCACCGCCGCTGCGGTGAACAGTGCATTCAACACAGCACTTAACAATCCAGCATTTATCGATATCAATTCATATCATGTGATTGATGGCGACCATGTGCATATTCAGGCAACAATCAACCCTTTTATCAACCTGTTCGGCGTAAGAACTCATATAGTTGTGCTTGAAGAAACCACTTTTGGCAATGTAGGAACAAACGGCGAAACTTCATTTAAGCATGTAAAGATGAAAATGGTTCCGAATGCTAACGGAACAACTGTTGATGTTGTTGATGGCGAGCCGCTTACGCTCTCATACTCACAAAACATGGCCGCTACATTCGTTGAAGAGATGAATGATCTGCTTGTAACCGTCTTTGTTCAGGACCATGCCTCAAAGGTTGTGTTTCAATCTGATTATTCTACAGAAATTGGCGCTTTTGTGGGTTTTGATCCGGAACCAGGTTCAATAGAGGTACCACGCAACTCACCGGTAATCATCACCTTCAGTAATCCAGTGCGCATGATTGGCGGACAGGCGATTACGAACGAGAATGTAAGTACTCTGATCTCTTACACTGTTTCTGAGCCAACAGGAGTTGATTTTCCCTTTACGGCATCTATAAACGACACCAAAACCCAGATAGAGATTTGGCCCGATTCTATCCATCAACCCAATACGCAATACTTTGTTACTGTTGCTGCGGTTGAAAACTTCACTGCCATTGCCACACTCGAGAGCTCCACATACTTTACAACAGGAATTGAAGTTGGTATTACCGCAACCGACAACCGCACGCTCAGGGTTTATCCTAACCCGGTTCGTGAGTCGTTCACTGTTGAACTGCCTGGTAAGTTATCATCGTCAGCCATGATTCAGATTGTTGATATGGAAGGTCGTGTTCATTTCTCGAAACAGCTTGGCTCTGTTGTGCAGCAACGTTCGTTTGTAAACATTCCAGTTGGTAATCTGGCCGAAGGAATTTACATTGTACGCCTATTCTCGGATAAAGAACAATTTAACACCCGCATAGTGGTGTTAAAGTAATACACTTCTCCATAAACCGTTATTTATCGTCTCCTCTTCCGGATAAATTCTCCGGTTGAGGAGATGAATTTAATGTTCTGATTATGTATTGGATCGCACCACTAATTTTATGGTTCATATTTTTCGTTCCGGTTCAAACCAATAATAACCACAACGTTTTAACACGCGGCTATTTTAGACCTCCACTTGATGGGCGCCTTGCGTTGTCGGGGTCGTTTGGCGAAATTCGAACCGGGCATTTTCACTCAGGTCTTGATTTTCGAACTGGTGGTGTTGAAGGGCGAAAGATTTTTGCCTCTGCGGCAGGAAATATTGTTCGTGTCCGCGTATCGCCTGTCGGATTTGGTAAAGCCCTGTACATTGAGCATGAAAATGGATTTACAACAGTTTATGCTCATCTAAGGGACTTTATACCAGAAATCCGTCAATATGTGATCAATGAGCAATACAGGCGTAAATCGTTCGAAGTTGATCTCTACCCAGAAACAGGCCTTTTCAGAGTTATGAAGGGCGATCTTATTGGTTGGTCGGGAAATAGCGGTAGCTCAGGTGGGCCACACCTTCACTTTGAAATACGCCAAACAGATGGCCAGATACCATTAAACCCTATTAACTTCGGCATTCCGGTAAAGGATGAAGTCGCACCAGTTATCCAATCGCTGATGATTTATCCTGAAGATGACTTCAGTTCAATCAACAATATTCCACAGCCGCAACGATTTACAGTTGCACAACAAGGAAAACACTACTCTTTGAGCTTAAAACACCCCATTGTTGTTTCCGGCAAAGTATCGTTCGGTGTGCGAGCCTACGATTTACACAACAACAACAATTTACGCAATGGCATCAACACAGTTAAAGTGTTTGCTGACGATAGGTTGTTGTTTCACTACCATATTGAAAAGTTTTCGTTTGCCAATGCACGATTTGTAAACGCTGTAATTGACTATGAGGAATTGGTTCGCAACAACAGAAGATACATCCGAACGCGAAAATTGGAATCCAATCCGCTTAACATTTATCCAACCACTGAGAACAACGGAATTATTGATTTTTCGACCCTTGGCACCAGCACGATACGCATTGTAGTAGGCGATTCACATGCGAACCAATCGTTGTTGACATTCGCTGTAGCTGGTAAGCCAGCATCAGAAGCCCCTTTGCATGTTCGCGACATTGCCGGTAAAAGATGGTTTAATCACAAAAAAGCCAATCGTTTTGAAAAAGATGGTTTGAAAATTGCTCTGCCTGAAGGCTCTTTGTATGAAGACCTGTGGTTTCAGACAACTTCCACTCCTGGCGAAACAAAAAGCTTGTCGAAGGTGTATCAGATAGGCAACCGGTTTGTTCCGGTTCATCGTCCGTACAGGTTGAGCATATCAGCATCAGGTATTGCTGAGCGGCTACTTTCAAAAACGCTGATAGCAAGGCGCACTGACCAGGGATGGGAGGCAGAAGGCGGCGTAGCAGAAAATGGATGGATTGTAGCTAATGTTCGCGAATTCGGCGAATTTACTCTTATGACCGACACAATCCCACCTATAATCAAACCTTTGAACCTTCAAAACCGGATGAGAGTTGAATTGGCCGATACACTTCGCTTCTCAATCAACGATGAGTTTTCGGGGATTGGCAATTATGAAGGAACGCTTAATGGAAATTGGATTCTAATGGAACATGATCCAAAAAACAACCTTTTGTTCTACATTGTCGACCACAAGAGTGCTGATGGTGAGAACCCTCTACGGCTTATGGTTGAAGATAACCGCGGCAATGTTGCAACCTTTCAGACTACTGTTTTGCGGTAATTATTGGATTCTGGATGTATACAATAGCTCATTTTTTATCTTTGCGCAATGGAACAAGTTATACTCATTATTGACTTCGGCTCGCAATACACGCAGTTGATTGCCCGAAGAGTACGCGAATTGAATGTTTACTGCGAAATCCATCCATTTCTCAAAATTCCTGAAATACATGCTGGAGTAAAAGGAGTAATCCTTTCGGGCAGTCCTTACTCGGTGAACGATGCTGGGGCTCCGCAGCCCGACCTTTCGTCAATCGAAGGAAAAGTGCCTGTGTTGGGTGTATGTTATGGAGCGCAATATATTGCAAAGTCGAAAGGGGGTACTCTGGCTTCTTCGCAGATCAGGGAATATGGCCGTGCTCAACTGTCGCATATTGACTTTGGCCACGCTCTGTTAGCTGATATGAATGCAGGTTCGCAAGTGTGGATGTCGCATGGCGATACAATTCTTCAATTGCCTCTATCTTTTCGTGTTATCGCCGGAACCAGAGATGTTGCAATTGCAGGATTTGAATACCAGCAGGGTAAGCTCTTTGGAATACAGTTTCACCCTGAGGTTTATCATACTACGGAGGGGATGGTTTTGCTGAAAAACTTTGTTTATAACCTTTGTGGATGTACTCCCACATGGACGCCTGGCGCTTTTATTGATATTACTATCAGTGAGTTGCGAAGCACTATTGGCAACGATCAGGTTATACTTGGACTATCAGGTGGAGTGGATTCAACAGTTGCAGCAGTACTGTTGCATAAAGCCGTTGGCCGCCAATTGCATTGTATTTTTGTTGATAACGGACTGTTAAGGAAAAACGAATTCAACACTGTGCTGCAAACTTATAAACAGATGGGGTTGGATGTGAAAGGTGTTGACGCAGCACAACGCTTCATGAAAGCTCTCGAAGGAATTACCGATCCTGAAACAAAACGAAAAATCATCGGCCGTACATTTATTGAAGTGTTCGATCAGGCGGCTCATGATATTGAAAATGTGGTGTGGCTCGCACAGGGAACTATCTACCCTGATGTTATCGAGTCTATATCGGTAAACGGACCTTCGGCTACTATAAAATCGCACCACAATGTAGGCGGATTGCCGGAATTCATGAAGCTAAAAGTAGTAGAACCGCTTAAATCGCTGTTTAAAGATGAGGTTCGTAAGGTAGGATGGGAGTTAGGGATTGATTATAAGTTGCTTGGCAGGCATCCATTCCCGGGGCCAGGACTTGGAGTAAGGATTCTGGGTGATATCACACCTGAAAAAGTTAGATTGGCACAGGAAGCCGATGCAATTTTTATACAAGCACTAAAAGACCATGAACTCTACGACAAAGTTTGGCAAGCTGGTGTGATTCTGTTGCCTGTACAATCAGTTGGAGTAATGGGCGATGAACGAACCTACGAGAACGTTGTGGCACTCAGGGCTGTTACATCAACCGATGGAATGACCGCCGACTGGTCGCATCTGCCGAATGATTTTTTGGCATGGGTTTCGAATGCAATAATTAATAAAGTAAAAGGTGTAAACCGCGTTGTTTATGATATCAGTTCCAAGCCTCCTGCTACAATCGAGTGGGAATAATAACATAAACTTAACAGCTTGAAAATGAAAAAGTTGTTTCTGCTTCTTGCGACTAATCTTGTTTATCTGGCTATTGTAGCACAAGAAGTAACAGTGCGACGATCGAATATTATCGAAATTGTTCAGGGACAACCTTTTTACATTCATCTTATAATTGAAGGTCAAACCCTTGAAACTATTGCGCAAGCTTATAACGTTACTGTTCAGGATATTTTTCAGGCAAACGCATGGTTGCAGGCACCGGTACTAAAGGGACAAATCATCAAAATTCCTACAAAATCTCAAGCTCAGGTAGCCAAGCCGGTGCAGCAATTAGCAACTCCTGCAGAATCAATGCCTGATGCTTACGTTGTTAAGCCAAAAGAGACACTTTTTTCACTTGCGCGCAGGTTTGGTATCACTATGGAGGAAATTGAAAGATTAAATCCTGGTGTGAAGGATGGCTTACGTGCCGGACAAACGCTCGTTTTAAGATCACCAAGTGGTTTGCAGCAGCATTCACAACCTAAATATGATACCATCACCGGATTTAGATTTCACCGCGTAGCACGTGCCGAAACCCTCCATACTATTGCTAAACGGTATGATTTAACTGAACGTGATATTCTGAAATTTAATCCTCACGCCAGCCAACCACTTCAACGCCGGCAGGTGTTGAAGATTCCGGTTTATCACATTTTTGAGGCCAAAACCGACGCAAGCGATAAAACACCTCATGTTGCTCCTGGTGCGGTTAAAGCAGCACAGATACCAGTTAAAAATAACCAACAAAAGCCGGACGACATATTCAGGACAGAGCAAAAATTCAGGATCGCCTTACTGATACCCTTTTTTCTTGAAGAGGCTGACACCACTTTATTTGTTTCGAGCACCTCTGTTGCAGATCCTGAAAAATTCCGGCCTTTCACATTTATGCAGTTTTATCTTGGTGCAAAGCTTGCAGTTGATAGCCTAACTAAACTGGGAATGCAGGCAAGCGTTAGTGTGTTTGATGTTGGCGCAACCTTGGCTGATGCAAAACGGGTGATACAAAATCCCGAATTGCGGAAAATGGATCTTATTATCGGACCACTGTTTGCACAGAATTTTGACCTTGTAGCTCACTTCGCCAACACAAATAAAATCCCAATTATAAACCCCTTGAGCACAAGAAGTAATTTTTTGAACAACAATCCTTTCTCGGTTAAAATTCAGCCCACCAATCGCCAACTTGCCGAAGTTATTTCAACTGTGATAAATCAAATCCAAGGCCGGCCTAACGTAATCACTATACGACACTTTTCCTTCAGTGAGCAGGATTTGTTGAATAGCCTCAGAGGTTCATTGACAAATATCCCGGTTCTTGATGTAATATATTCTCAAGACAGTTTGGATCTTTTTGTGAAAAATTTAAATCCTTCCGAAGAAAATATAATTGTTATCCTTTCGCGCGAAAGAGTGTTTTGCGTTGATTTACTACGAAAGCTTCACGATCATCGTAGCACCTACAATATGCGTGTTATTGGACTGGAGGGATGGGAGGAGTTCAATATTGAATCGGATCAAAAAGTAAATCTGAGGTTAACCCTTCCGGTGATAAGCCATATAGACTTTAACTCAGAGCCGGTTCTACGTTTTGTAAATTCGTTCCGGAGCAAGTATATGATTGAACCTAATGCCGCACAGTATGCTTTCAAAGGCTATGATGTAGTTTTCTACTCTATGCTGTCGTTGTTCAAAACCGGAGGCGGCGAAAAATTTCTGCAACATCTTGCGGATTTTCCTTACCGTGGTTTGAGCATGAATTTTGATTTCGATCCACCCGCTGAAGGGGTAGGACTGGAGAACAACGGGTTAATCGTGTACGAAACAAACTATTATTTTACAACTGAAATTTACCCCTGATGGTGTTTGGGGTCGAAATGACGGTTTCTCCTTTTCTTAGCTTCCATTATAAAGAAAGTAAGCAGGGCGAGATTCACCACGATGCTCCCTGCAAGAAGCCATTTCCACCACGGCACACCGGTAAAAATGCTCGCGGTACCGCGTTGTTCAGCACGTCGAATTTGTTGTAATGTTGGATATAGTTCTTCATGGCCTGTTTCCATTGCGCTATTCAATTGCGCCCACAACCGTAAATAATCATAAGCCTTCTGGTAGTTGTGTATTGCAAGATACGACTGGATAAGGATTTCAAAACTTTGGAGAACTATAGGTCTGGCATTGATTTCGAGTGCCAACTCCAGCCCTTGGTTTAAGTATTCAATAGCAGCAAGGGGCTCGTTGTTTTTTAGTAGACTTTTGCCTATTTTTTTGAACCGTGCAGCAATACCACGCGCATTCCCAATTTCCTGGTCAATTTTCAAGGCTCGGAAATAGTGGTGAATAGCTTTGTCGTGCTGTCCCATTTGTTCCATCACAGCACCAATATAAGCCAGGCAATTCGACATACCAACCTTATCGTGAAGTTCTTCACGAAGCACCAGCGATTCTATAAAAAAATCCAGCGCCGACGATCCATTACCTAACTGATATTCAATTCCTCCAAGGTTGAAAAGAAGAATTGCTCGCGTATACACATCATTCAACTCAGTGGCGATAAACAAAGCCTTGTAGTAGTAATCAGCAGCATCAATAAACAGGCGGTTCGATTCCAGAACCGCTCCAATATTGAGATAACAATCCATTTTTTCGGCATGGTTGCCCGTACTCTCGTATACGCTTAGAGCTTTAGTGTGAAAATCGAGGGCTTCTTTGAATAATCCCTGGTAGTGATGTAGATTGCCCATATTGCTCCAGGTAGCTGCTACACCCTCCATGTCGCCGAGGGCTTGATCCATCTCAACCGATTTCTGGTAATGCTCCAGAGCGGTTTGAAAATTGCCCTCTTCCTGATAGACCAACGCCAGGTTGTTGTAAATACTTGAAACACCAGCTTTGTCGTCAAGCTCCAGATAAATGATGAGTGCCTGTTCATAATGTGTGCGGGCATCGTCATAAGAACCGGTGAAGAAGTACAATATTCCTAGATTTTTTTGTGCTCTTGCCAATTCGCAACGACAATTGTTTTTTGAAGCATGCGATACTGCTTGCTCGGCTTTTGCAAAAGCTTTCTTACGGTTAACATGCCTTAGAGATTCGCTTTCATCGTTTAACAGTTTTGCCTTTGAGCATTGCTCAGTATTCTGCTTGTGATCCTGTACTTGTTCAGTCGCATTTGATTCCCGATGTTCAATCGTGCTGAAGAGCAAGCATAAAGCGAAATAAAGTAAGATTGTATTATTCATTGTTGTTGCTAAAATTCAAATATGGTGTAAGTTTCTCATACAGCGATCTATGCATCAATGGTAAACCCTTCAATTGCTCAGGGTTGCTGAATTTGCCAAGCCGAATCCTTTGATCAATAATAGATTTGGCAAGATAGTGGTCAATGTAAGGGTGTTTACGCAGTTCTTCGATGCTTGCACTATTAACATTGACCTTTTGGAGCGTGGTTTCATCAAAGATAAGTGAATGGGCAAACTGTGTAAGCCGAGCCGAGTCGAGTCCGAAAACTTCGAGTAATTGTGAGGGATGATGGAAACCGCCAAGTTGATTTCGGTATCGGATGATCCGGCGAGCAAATACAGGTCCGATGCCTTTGAGTTTCGTCAACTCGGCTGAATCGGCTTTGTTGATATCTAACAATATAGGTGTTACAGGTTCGGGGATTTTTATCTGTTCAGAAGGTTTATCTCGTTCAGGTTCTGCAAGCGATTCAGGGAGAAGAATAAAAGGTTTTAACAAAGCAAACTCCTCTTCTGTTATGGTAAATAGTTTTCCGAAATCGTTGCGAACACGAAACCGGCCACCTGCCGCAAGATATCGTTCGATGTTTCCTATCTGCCGTAGCGACAAGCCAAGCTTTTGCCATGCTTCCTTGCTGGTAGTGTTCGGGTCAAAAAGAAACGGCTTTAATCTTTCTGAAGCTGGGATAGCTTCTGCTGTTTGTACAGCTTCACGAGCACCATGCCTTGCTGCTTCAGCCTCGTGCCTGGCTTTCTCGAAAGCAAGTGCCAATTTCTCAAACTCAGTTAAATCAGGTTCCCGCTCCTGAATAAAAGAAGGAAGCATTAGCCTGACTACGATTAATAATATAAGCAAACCCCCTAGTAATGTTATACCTCGCATGTCCTTCTTTGAGAAGGTGACAAAATCCCTGATTTCCTTTGTTATGTTGCGCGATTTTGCCATTACAAAAGGATATATTACTTATATGCTTTAATCTCACCGGATTTAAGTCGTTTCAGATAGCTTGCTACATCACGTTTTATCTCCGGAGCCATTATAATCATCCCCAAAATATTTGGGAAGGCCATGCTAAGTATCATCATATCAGAGAAATCGAGTACAGGACCTAACTCAGAAGCCGACCCGATAATGATACACACCAGAAAGAAGACACGATACACAGTATCTGACACTTTGCGAGATCCAAATTTGCGTTCGCAGAAGCCGCCCACCAAATAATCGAATCCTTTCAGCCCATAATACGACCACGAAATCATAGTTGAATAAGCAAACAGAAAGATAGCAACCATCAATACATATGGAAACCAGGAAATCACAGATTTGAAAGCCTCCGATGTAAGCGCAGAGCCTTCCAATCCCAATGGATTATGATACATTCCGGTGAATATCAACACAAGAGCTGTCATTGTGCAGATAACTACTGTATCAATAAATGGTTCAAGAAGAGCTACAAAGCCTTCAGAAACAGGTTCTTCTGTTTTTACTGTAGAGTGTGCAATCGGAGCTGAGCCGATGCCAGCCTCGTTTGAGAATGCTGCTCTCTGAAAGCCAATGATCAATACCCCGATTACTCCTCCTTTCAGGGCGCCTGGATCGAAAGCTCCTTCTAAAATCAGCCTGACTGCATGGGGCGTCTGCTCGATATTGAGAAATATTATCACTAATGCGGTAACAATATAAATTACTACCATTATAGGTACCAGTTTGGCAGTTACTCTGGCAATGCTTTTTATGCCACCTATTATTACCACGCCAACGAGTATTGCAAGTAAAACGCCATACCAGGCTCCATAGCCCGAAACTGCAGGAAGGATGTATGAAAGTTGAGAAAATGACTGATTTGCCTGAAACATGTTGCCACCACCAATAGAACCGCCAATCACAAGTACGGCGAAAAGAGCTGCAAGTACTTTCCCAAGCCCGCCAAGGTTTCGTTTTTTCAAACCTTTACTGAGATAATACATCGGACCGCCTGATACAGAGCCATCAGCATTGATTTTACGGTACTTTACTCCCAATGTACACTCCACAAATTTTGACGACATTCCGAGCAGTCCGGCTACAATCAACCAGAAAGTAGCACCAGGACCGCCCAGCGATATTGCAATTGCAACACCAGCAATATTTCCAAGTCCTACTGTGGCCGACAGCGCTGTTGCTAATGCCTGAAAATGGCTTACCTCACCGGAATCGGTTGAATTATCGTATTTTCCCCTCACCACCTGAAGGGCATGCCAAAATCCTTTTATGTTTATAAACCTGAAAAACAATGTGCAAAATATTGCTCCTATAATCAACCATACAACCACAAGCGAAATGGGCGAGGTCCGAGGATTACCTTGCTCATCAAGCACTGGCTGACCACTCTCATCGCGGATCACAGGGTCATAAATACCGATAGCTGCAAAAGGATCGAAAAAAAGAACCTTTGACATCGCGTCTACAATTGGAACAAATAAATCATTGATCCTCTGACTAACTGTGCGGTCACCTTCCACATCAGTAGTTGTTGTTTCGGTATAGTGAACTTGTTGCGCACTATCCTGCGAAGCCAGATCGTGAGCGATAATATTCTGGCCTGTCAGAACCAAAACTAATAGAATGATAATTAGTTGTTTGATCATAACCTGTGAGTTGCGAAGTTGAATATGAAAATTACGTTTAGCAAATATGATAAAAAATCGTCACAAGCAAAGTGATCTAACCCGAATTAATCAATAGAAAGTTCGTTGGGACACAACTATTGATTCCATGAGGGTTTAATAGCTCATACTTTCCGAATGCATCAAGTTTTTATCAGCGGGTAGCTATCAATTCCATTCCGATACGACAATCGAGGCAGCGCTTCAGGCTGCAATAGCTGTTTTTAAGTTCCGTAAGCGCTTGTGAAGCGAATGCATCCTGCACTTTAATTCCTGTTTTTAGCCATGCTCTTACAATAGCGTTATTTTCGGCTGGAAGCTGCTCGAGCAACAGATTGGCGCGGCGTATAAGTTGATCGTCAGAGTGTTTTTGCCCATATATAAAAAGCATTGGAATCACAGCATTGATAAGAACTGTGTAAATTGAATCGCGTCCCATTTTGCATGAATGTTCTTTCGTTGATTCGCCATCTAATGAATAGTGGGTTTTCCAAAACTCATATGGCTCGGCTTCGAAGATTTTTTCAAGTTTCGTCAGCTCATCCTCTTCGAGAAACCTTGCAAATAATGCTGGTGTTCGATGAAGGATGGCCGCCAATTGGGCTATTCTGAGTGTTGGAAACGAAGCAGGACGTAGCCGCATAAATTTCCATACTGATCGGTTCATCGGTTCAATACGATAAAGTGCTCTTAAGTGGCGGTATTCCTTTTGCAAATTAATTGCATATTGGTGGGAGAAACTTTGTTCCAAAAAACCTGCTTGCCCAAACAGCAGGGCCTCGAGTGTTTGCAGTTGGTTATGATGCCGCATGATCCATTTTAATGAAAGCGATGAAGCAAGCAGTTCGAATGGCAATGAGTTGATTTTAAGACCTATGGATCTGCATATAAATCTGAAAAAGGTTACTTCCCAGTCGTTATGCAGTAGTTGCAAAGTTGCGCCCATCTCGGCCGATTTGCGCTCCATTCGTTCAATCAACACACGCTCGCACCAGCTCTTAATCAACAACTCGGGGCAGTAGGCTACAATGCGGGCACAGGGAATAAGTTCTTTTGCCGACATCAACTGATTATACCGGCCAGTGAGTTTAGCGTCAATCAATTCAACACATTCCAATGTTGGTATAGATTGACCGTTTTTTCTGAACACCGTTCGGTCGTTGATATAAACCACGTGCAGAATTACAGAATCATAGGCAGGATCAAGGTGATGGCGATGCTCAAACCATTCAGAAGAGCAAACGTGTATTTCGATATTCCCAACCCATTCGGTGTTGCCAATCATAACCCTTCCGTCGGAAAAATCGGGACCGGAGTCCGTGTTGTTTAACCCTGGTTTAATCACTTTCACAAGTTCGCCTTCGGTGGTATACATAGGCGTTTTTAGCAACCTGTATTTCCAGAGATAATGAAGAAAAGATTCGTTCATGGCAAATTCTGATTGAGGAGAAGTTTAACGAATTGATTTTTAATGCTTTAATTGCAAAGCATTCTTCATCTTAAAAAGTTGGCGGAATGGGCAATTACACAAAAACATTTTTTTTTACGAAAATCAGAAAAAAAACTTTAGGGTCGCAAAAAAGTAGTATATTTGAAAGCAATGTGTACTAATTATGTACATGATGAATTGAAGGATGTAAAACTGAATAATTTTCGGTAAAGATTCGTAACTTTGCAGAACAAATACTTTAACTGGATTGTTTTCGTTTCATGGATAGGCTCAGTTTGCTGGTTTCTGGTATTGAATATAAGCTGAGGAAGCTAATTGACAGGAATGATATACTTGAAACTGAAAATAAAGCGCTGCTTGAAACAATTAACAAACTTAATCTGGAGATTGAAAATAAAAAGCAACAAATCAGTGAATTAGAAGAAAAACTAAAGATAAGCAGTTTAAATAAAGTGATTGCACATCGATTCGAAGTTGCAGTCGCGAAAAATAAGATAGGAGAACTGGTGCGGGAAATTGACAAGTGTATCGGTTTTATGAAACAGTAAATAAAGGAAACGGAAATATAAAATGGAAGAGCTCACGATAACAGTTTCTATAGCAGGAAGGTCATACCGTTTAAGCATTGGCAAGAATGAAGAGGAACTCGTGAGAAGAGGCGCTAAGCTGATTGATATAAAAATGAAGGATTATGCAAACGATTACGCTTTTAAGGATCAACAGGATTTATTAGCAATGGTAGCCCTTCAATTTGCAAGTTCTACTTTGAACTTTGAGGAGGAGGCCGCTTATCGTGATACTACGTTGACAGCTAAATTGCAAGAATTCGACAATATATTATCCGCCGTTTCCGGCTGAACCAATGATACTTACGTTCTTTGAAGGTACAAAAAAATTAAACCCGCATTAATTCAAACCGGTTTGGAAACTCAACATTTTTCCATCTGGGTGAACTCATGGATTACTAAAACAGGCCTCACTCCGGTTCGCCGGAGATTCGGAATTCCGGATCAGTGGAAGTTTGAAGAACCAGGTAGCCTAAAACGTGTGTTTTGGGGTTTCCCAAAACTATTGAATTAATAGCGGGTTTTTTTTGTTCTCATTTAGCAAAGTCTGGTTGCATTCAGCAAAGCAGAGTATGCGGTCAATGCGCACCCATTTATTTAATTAATTAATTCAACATGCTATGAACAACATAGAAATTATTATTGCAGCGGTTGCCGGAATATCACTTGGCTTTGTAATTACAGCAACCATCCTTCGCAATGCAGTGGTTCGAAAAAGTGAGCGCTTACTAAAAGATGCTGAGGAAAAATCGGAAATCTTGAAAAAAGATAAAATTCTTCAGGCAAAGGAAAAATATCTACAGCTCAAAACTGAGCACGACAAGGTTATTCAGGAGAAGAATTTAGAGATACAGCGTGCTGAAAACCGTATCAAGCAAAAGGAAACCAGTTTTTCGCAGCGGATGGAAGAGATGCAGCGCAAGCAAAAGGAGGTAGCTGCAATAAAGGCCGGCCTTACTACTCAGTTGGAGGTCATAAACAAGAAACAGTCGGAAGTTGAGAAAGAGCACAGCCGGCAGGTTGAAATGCTTGAAGCAGTAGCTGGTATGTCAGCTTCGGAAGCCAAAGAACACCTGATTGAATCCTTAAAGGAGGAAGCAAAAACTGAGGCTATTGCTCACATCAAAGAGATAGTGGAAGAGGCAAAGGCTACTGCCAATATAGAGGCAAAGAAGATAATCATCGAAACCATACAACGCACTGCAGCCGAACACACAATAGAAAATACGGTTTCCGTTTTCAACATTGAAAGCGACGAGGTAAAAGGTCGCATCATCGGAAGGGAAGGGCGTAACATTAGGGCATTAGAGGCTCTCACCGGCGTTGAAATTATCATTGACGATTCTCCCGATGCTATCCTGCTCTCAGCATTTGATCCGGTACGACGTGAGATTGCCCGCTTATCGCTTCATAAGTTAGTTGCCGATGGTCGCATCCATCCGGCACGAATCGAGGAGGTGGTTGCGAAAACACAAAAGCAGGTAGAACAGGAGATTCTCGAAATTGGGAAAAGGGTTACAATTGATATGGGGATTCACAACATCCATCTTGAATTAACCCGACTGATCGGTAAGATGCGTTATCGCTCCTCCTACGGTCAAAACCTGCTCGAACATTCACGCGAGGTTGCAATGATGTGTGCTACAATGGCAGCAGAGTTAGGACTTAATCCTAAAAAAGCCAAACGCGCCGGATTATTGCATGATATTGGCAAAGTAGCTGATAATGAATCGGATTTACCACATGCAATTCTTGGCATGAAACTAGCCGAAAAATACAAGGAGAAAGAAGATATATGCAATGCTATCGGGGCACACCACGATGAAATTGAAATGGATACCATGATCTCACCGATAGTTCAGGTATGCGACGCAATTTCAGGGGCACGTCCCGGAGCGCGACGCGAGGTTGTTGAAGCATATATTCAGCGCTTGAAAAACCTTGAGGAACTGGCATTAGCGTACCCTGGTGTGATTAATACCTACGCCATACAAGCCGGACGCGAGCTTAGGGTTATAGTTGGCGCAGAAAAGGTAACCGACCTCGAAGCAGCACAAATATCATATGATCTGTCGAAAAAAATTCAGGACGAAATGACCTATCCCGGACATGTTAAAATCACTGTAATACGCGAAACCCGCGCAATTAACTACGCAAAGTAGGGGAAGGGTTATCATTGACAGTTGTGCTTAACTTTGCTTCCTGTGAAGAACGACGACACCTTTATTGAAATCCACAAGCAATAAGAATTGCAATCGATAATCATAATTTGCTATAACGGTTGTATTTGATTTCAAAAAAAGTTGTTGGTAAATAAATTACTTCTACATTTGTGTGTGAGTGTTTGAATTTAGAAAACATCAAAACCAGTAAGCCATGATCAAAAAGACAATCATCGCTGCATTTTGTAGCGTTCTCACACTTTCGGTATTTTCACAAATTGTTGTTGACCGAAACGACATGCCTAACATTGGAGATTCGTTCAGGCTCAGTATTGGAGTGATGCCTCCGGGCTTGGATTACCAGGCAACCGGAGCCAATCATGTTTGGGATTTCCAGAGTATGATGCCAATGATACAGGTTGTTGACACTTTTGTTGCAATAAGTACAACGCCGTTCATCTACCAAATGGTGTTTAATCCTACTGTGGCCTCCATCGCGCAACCTATACCTGATTTTGAGCCTGCGCCTGGATTTTCAGCAACCGATATTTACTTCTTTTTCCGAGAAACACTGACATTCTTCGGACAAGCTGGCCTGGCTCTCTCATTTAGTGAAATTCCAATTCCAATGAAGTACGACAACCCAGACATCCTTTACCGGTTTCCGGTGGCTTTTCCTTCAACTGACAGCAGTGAATCATTCTACAGCCTTTCCATGCCAGGTACAGGATACTACGAAACGCACCGGAATCGCGTAAACCACGTAGATGGCTGGGGTACAATCACTACACCCTATGGGACTTTTCAAAGCATAAGGATAAAATCATATCTCACAACTTTCGACAGCATTTTTGTTGATTCTTTGCAGATGGGGCAGGCCTTACATCGTAATATAACGGAATACAAATGGCTGGGCGATAATATGGGGATCCCTATTCTGATTGTTAGCGAGGAAGGTGGAACAGTATCTACCCGTTACCAGGATTCTGTGCGCACTATTACAGGCCTACATGATATTGTTTCAGAAAACGAGGCAATACGGTGTTTCCCTAATCCAGTGGAAGAAACCTTACATGTGCAGTTTTACCATCACGGGGGGGGAGCGGTTATTACTTTAATGGATCTTACAGGCAGGCTAATTGCTGTTCTTCATGATACAAAGCTTGCGCCAGGAACGCATCAGTTTGGTTTTTCGATACGCGAAAAGATTTCGCATCCGGGAATGTACATAATAAGGCTCTTTAACGGGCGGCAGTGGGTGCACTCCAAAATAATGATTCGTTAATCAATTCATTATGAGCCTGACCGTATATAAATCCTCCGCAGGGTCAGGAAAAACATTTACTCTTGTTAGTGAATACTTGCGGCTGATTCTTACCAAACCATTCAGCTACAGGCAAATTCTTGCCATAACCTTTACCAACAAAGCTGCCAATGAGATGAAAGATCGCATTATGGCAGCGCTTGAGCAACTTTCAGACCCAAACCTGAACGGTAGCGATGCCCACAGGAATTATCTGAAGCAACTTGTTAAAACCACAGGCCTCGATGAGGCTACCATCCATCAGCGTGCTGCTGATCTTGTAACCCAGATTCTCCACAATTATTCCGACTTATCGGTTTCAACAATAGATAGTTTTACTCAACGTGTGATCCGCTCCTTTGCCCACGACTTAGGGTTACCTCAGGGTTATGAAGTTGAATTGGATACAAATAGCCTGTTGCAACGTGCTGTTGACAGGTTAATAAACCGGATTGGCCGGGATTCATCAATCACCCGTATGTTGCTCGATTTCAGCCAGCTTAAGATTGAAGATGAAAACCACTGGCGTATAGAGAGGGATCTGTGCAGTATTGCCAAAGATCTTTTTATTGAGTCAGGCATGCAGTTGAATCACCAAAATAGCGGTATCACTCAAGTTGAATGTTCCAAGGTGATGGCTGGCATAAACCGCTGGATCAATGATTTTACAGGGTTTATGAGTGCTTTAGGAAATAAAGCACTGCAACTTATAGAAGGAGAGCAACTTGGTTTTGAGCATTTCTATCAAGGCAATAAAGGATTAGCTAATTTTTTTAAGAAACTGACTTCCGATAAAGTTATCGAAACCATGCCATTGAATTCTAATGTGAAGGCAACACTTCATGAAGGCAAATGGTATGCCATGAAAGCTTCTCCATCAATAAAGCAACAGATCGACAGCATACGCCCCCAACTCGAAAGCATTGCTGCTGATGCAATTAATCGTCTTGAAAAAGATCTTGGAACCTACATTCTGTACAAGCTTCTGCGCAAGCAATTAACTCCAACCGCTGTTCTATCGAACATCCAGATGGAACTTGAAACCATTTGCACTGAGGAGCGATTGCTTCCTATTTCAATGTTCAATAAAATAGTAGCATCTGTAACACATTCAGAGCCTGTTCCTTTCATTTTCCTACGCATTGGCGAACGCTACCGCCACTATATGGTTGATGAATTTCAGGATACATCTGTGCTTCAATGGAACAATCTGATTCCGCTAATTGATGATTCGCTCTCTCAAAACAATTTCAACCTGATAGTTGGCGACGCAAAGCAAGCAATCTACCGCTGGCGCAACGGCGAAGTAGAACAGTTTACAAAGTTGCCGAAACTTCACGATTATAATCTACCACTTGCCACCGAACGAGAGAGAAACCTTTCGAACCATTACCAACTCCGGCCACTTAATACCAATTATCGTTCACATCAGATAATCGTGGATTTCAACAACCGATTATTCGATTATTTGAAAGATCAACTTGGTGGGATCACACAACAGGTATACAAGGATGCGCGACAAGAATCACTATCCTCTAAGCCTGGAGGATATGTTGAGGTTGAGTTTCACAAAGAATCGAACGGGGAATTTATTGATTGGCATCAGAACCGGATTAAAGAGGTAATTCTTGATTTGCTTAATGACGGATTTGATTTGAGCGATGTTGCTATCTTATGCAGAAAAAACGATGAAGCCTCTTCAATAGCGGCATTTCTGCTTAATAACGGCATTGACGTAATATCCGCCGAGTCGTTGCAAATTGCAACATCGCCGCGGGTGCGACTGGTTTCTGCACTAATGCGTATTATCGAAACAAGCGACGACCAGATGGCATTTACTGAAGCTGTTTTTGTGCTGTTTGAGTCCCGACTGCTATCTGAGCAACCTGATCTGCAGCTTTTTAATTCTTTGATGATAACCAAACTGACAGAGGGAAAAAAGACCCGGATTTACGAGCCAACTCATTTTGAGAGATGGCTCAATAGTTTAGATGTCAAATTTTCTCTTGCTGAATTGCGAACACTACCTCTTTACGAGTGCGCTGAAACCCTCATCAGGATTCTTGGCTTCAATATTGCCGACGACATATTCATGCAGTTCTTTCTCGAAGCGTTGCACGACGGTGTTACTCGCAAACGGTTACAACCTGGGGGATTTAAGAAGTGGTGGGAGGAGAAAGGGGCAACACAATCAGTTGCAATCGCCGAGGGTTCGCCAGCCGTGCAGGTGATGACGATTCATAAAGCAAAGGGACTGCAGTTTAATGTTGTTATTTACCCAATTGCCAACAGGCAATGGAGGTCGAACATTAGCCACGCATGGGTTAGCACAAGCGACCCTTTATTAGCACCCTTTACCGCGTTAAGGCTACCTATAGAGTCGCTTTCGCAAACTTGTTTCGAGTACCTGAAGCATCATGAAATCGAAAAAACGGTGCTCGACAATGTGAACCTTGTTTATGTGGCTCTTACACGCGCGGTTGAACGGTTATATGTGCTCAGCGGTAAACCTTCAAATGGAAGACAGGAAATGAAGCAAACCACCGATCTTCTGCTTGGTTTTCTCAATCATGAACGCCCGGAATGGAATTACGACAATAGCCCATTTACTTTTGGAGTAGCAGAGTCTAAACCTGTTGGTAACAAAGCATCACCTGCACAACCAGTCAAAACAACGCTTCCCTGCTTTCCGGGTTGGCGAAGCAGGATGAAAATAGGCCGGCCGGGTAGCATTCATTCTGTTTCTGAAAATGACCATGCTCGTTTACAAGGCTTGTTCATTCATGCAGTATTATCGAAAATGCAGCAACCCGATCAACTTGACCGGGTTGTGAAACACTTGCTTGCAAAAGAGGTTTACAGTATGCTTGATCCTAACGAAACAATCGGAAAACTAAGATTGATTGTTGCTCACCCACTAATTCAACGGATGTTTGAAGAGGCGGGAGAACAGGTTTCAGAACCAACCATAATAAAGCCCGAAGGAGGTCAGTATCGCCCCGATAGGGTTGTTATTTCCGGCGCAAACGTCACAGTTTATGAGTTTAAAACCGGCCGCCATGAGCCTGAGCATTCCAAACAGTTGCAACATTACATCGAATTATTGCGAAATATGGAATATATTAGTGTGAAAGGGAAACTGCTCTATATTGGCGATACAGTACAATGCGTAGATGTTGATTAGTTAATTCAGGTACCATGCATTCGTTCAATAGTGCGGATATCCAGCGCATCGCGTAATCCGTTACCGATAATCATAAGAATCAGCACCATGAGCATAATAGCCAATCCGGGTATCAAGGAAAGCCAAGGTTTTCCAAGAATGAGAAAGGCATAATTATCACGTATCATATTACCCCACGAAGGCATCGGGGGCTGCACACCGATGCCAAGAAAACTCAGGCCTGCTTCTATTAGGATGGCCGAAGCAAAATTGGCTGCTGAGATAACAATCACAGGTCCCATTACATTTGGAAGTATATGGCGAACAATGATCTGCCTGCTTTTAACTCCCAATGCCCGCGCTGCTTCCACAAATTCTTTGTTTCGTAACGAAATAACCTGCCCGCGCACAACACGTGCTACCTCTACCCACATTGTAAGACCAACTGCCACAAATACTTGCCAGAAACCTTTACCAAGTGCAAAAGTGATTGCAATAACAAGTAGTAAAGTTGGAACAGACCAAACCACATTAATCAGCCAAACTATAAAAGTATCGGTACGACCACCAATATATCCTGCCGTAGCGCCAGCAATGATTCCTATTACCAGTGATATAAGCACTGCAATTAACCCAACCGACAAACTTACCCGCGTACCAATAACCAATTGGCTCATTAAATCGCGGCCGTGACGATCGGTTCCTAATGGAAATAGCTTTGTGATCAACTGGTTGTCTTCTACCTTTTTGCGCAAATCGCTTATGGATGCAGTTTTTGTATTACCATTAACCAAAGTGAAATGGATGGAGTCGCCGGCTATTCTCTGTGGGATTGTTTCATCACTTAGTGCAAAGCATACATCTGCCAGCGAAAACCGGTATTCCCGTGGCATAACACCAGGATATAAATCAAATTCCACGATGATAATCTCATCATCTTCAAAGTGATAATCGTTGTAAGGTATTAAGTGATATTGACTTCGATAACCGTAAAGCATTCGGTGTAAAACACTCCTTTGCTCAACAATTTCATTTCGCGTCACTTTCAACATATTTGCTCTGAACCACGGCGGCTGCGCACCAATTTCAATAAATTGCCTGTTAGCAAGCGGTGTGCTGTCGGGAATTATCAGGTATCCGAGAAATGCGATAATCACTGAAGCAAGCAGCAGCCACAAAGCAGCCCTATTTAGTTTGCTGCTGACCAATCGCTTCCATGCCAGCCGTGATAGCGGCTGCGATGAATCAATATGTTTTGATTTGCGGAAAAATAAACCCAATTGCATATAGCAAAAGTAGAAAGATAATTGTTGCAATTAAACCCGAATTAATCAATGGCGGATTCAAGTAACAACAGCAATTACCGTTCGGTGAGATAGACTCGCGAGCTATGCGTAGTTCCTGGATTTCTACTGCGGGTTACTCGATTTTAATGGCCACTCGTTTCGGTAGTATCTACTAACTTGTGGTCAAAATGTTTTTTCCACAGTTTTGCAGTCTGAGTTGCTGATACGGGGATTACATGCAGAATAACATAGAACTTCTATATTGTAAGAGTTGATGAAAAGTATCAGGCCTCACATTTTTCAATACTAAGATTCGTTTTTTTCTCCTTTAGCCAAAGGTTTGTATAAGCGATAATTACACCAGCAGTAAGGAACATAATCAGGCTGTAAATGGCAGGAGGAATGGCTATAACGTTGTTTAACAGGAGAGTGCTTGCAATCATTATGCCCAGAGTGCCATTCTGTATGCCTGACTCAATCGAAATTGTAATGCTCTGTGGCTGATTCAATCGCATCCATCTCGAGGAATAATATCCAATCATTAACATGGTAACGTTGAGAGCCAAGGCGATATGGCCAATATCGCGGAATGATTGAACAAAAATCTCACGGTTGGTCATCACGGCTGCAAATATGATCACGAACAGTAGAACTCCTGAAACTATTTTAACAGGTTTATCCATTCGTTTTGCGAATGAAACGGCATAAGCCCGGATAATCATTCCTATAGCAACTGGGATCAGCGTTATGAGCGTTAACCTTACAATAGTAGCAAAGATTGGCAGAGGTACGTATTCGCCTTGTGCCAGAAAATGAGAGAGTGAGAAGTTAACGATCAAAGGAATTGTGATCACGGCCACGAAGCTCGAGATTGCAGTGAGTGTTATCGAAAGCGCTGTGTCGCCTTTTGAGATATGAGCAATAAGGTTGCTTGTCGGGCCCCCTGGACACGCAGCAAGCACCATAATCCCAACTGCTAATTCGGGATTATCGACCCGGAAAATGTACAACAACAGGAAACCAACAATCGGAAGAATAATAATCTGATTAACAAATCCAATTGCTGTAGCTTTTGGATAAAGTACTACCCGTTGAAAATCGCCTGGAGTTAGAGAAAGACCCATCCCCAACATGATAATGGCCAGGGATAAAGGTAACATAATGTCTGTCAAATAATTAGTTTCCATCCTAAGGGGTGATTTAGTTGGTAATTTTATCGGGGCTAATATACAACTTTATTTGAAAGTGCTACAGCCTCTTTATTATCCCCGAATAAGCAATCGACAACACTAAACCGGGATTACCCTCATGGAATCAATAGTTCAGCCCTAACGGGCTTTCTATTGATTAATTCGGAATAAACCCCGAATAAGTGTTTGTAATCAGCACAATCAAAAGTGTTCTGAATCACGAATAAGTGTTTGTAATCAGCACAATCAAAAGTGTTCTGAATCCCGAATAAGTGTTTGTAATCCGCATAATAAAAATTGTGC
>CAYGGZ010000023.1:0-39902 GCA_964349765.1 uncultured Bacteroidales bacterium | reverse complement strand
TATCTCCCGAAGATGAACAGAAAATTACTTACCCCCTATACGACCTTGAATTTGACACCGGAGAAGTGATAAGTCCGATAATTTACAGCGAGAAAGAATGGAATACAAAATATAAAATCACACCTTTTTACCAGAATGTAATGCGGGAAGGGAGACTTCTATGACAGAATATAAACCCGAAGATTATATAAAATATCGCATAGAGCGTGCACGGGAGACTATTGAAGAAGTTTAGACCCATATCGAGAACAAATTCTGGAATACAGCTATTAATCGAATGTATTATGCGTGTTTCTATGCCATAGGAGCATTGCTTGCCAAACATCAGATTGAAGTGAACAGCCATCCGGGAGTGAGACAGACATTCGGGGAGCATTTCGTAAAAACCGGAAAATTCGATAAACGATTGGCAAAGCATTTCACCGAACTTTTTGGCTACGACGAAGAGAGTGTTTTGATACTATATCCACTATCGAAAGAATTAATCGAACAGATAGATAAACTCCTGACAGAATAACAACTGTGGGCAATAAATAGGAATATGAGCGGTCAGAACAACCCACCGATAAGTGGGTCTTGAACTACACCCGCCAGGTTACTGGCTATCTGCATATCGGGCTGATTACAAACACTTAAACTGGACTAAATGGAGATGATGTTTATGGCTTGTGCCAGTGTTGTTTGCAACGGCTAAGGATGGTGAACGGATACGCGACAGCTTCCTTACCATTACCATGCAGAGAAAATGATCGCCCTACGACACGAGCCAGTTTTCTATCAACTGCCTTCCATGAGGTGTCATCACCGATTCGGGATGAAACTGAACGCCTTTAACATCAAAACGTGTGTGGCTTAATGCCATCACGCGTCCAAGGGTATCGAGGGCAGTTATTCTCAGGCAGGAGGGAAATGAGCCGGCATCAAGCGTCCATGAATGGTAGCGGCCGGCATCGAACTTTTGGGGAAGATTTCCGAACAACCTATCGGCAGGATCACATACTACAACTTCCTGCATTTCGCCGTGCAACACAACATCCATAGGGATAAGTTTTGCTCCGAACACCTCGCCAATAGCCTGATGACCAAGACAAACCCCAAGTATGCTCTTCTCTTCCGCCCACCGGCGAATTATATCGCAGGTTACTCCTGCCTGAAAAGGCAATCCAGGTCCCGGCGAAATTATTATCCTGTTATATGAACCGCAATCATCAACTTCAATTTGGTCGTTAGCTAAAACAGTTACTTTGCATAATCCGGTTTCGCGCAGTAGTTGCGCAAGATTCCAGGTAAATGAGTCGTAATTGTCAATTAAAAGAATGGATTGCATAGTCTCGCAAATTTCCGCAAATTTATTGCTGAACACGAATAATTACTATGGCGACGTAAAATTTGAACAGCTATCAATAATTCATCTTATTTTCGCTTTCAGGAATTCCTTATGAACGCATTATATTTAGACCCGTTTTCAATTGCGCCTGTGGTTCCAACGGAGGCTGCCCGTGATGTTGTTGCCCTTATGAACCGCTTTGGCAGCGAACGCCGACCGTTCATATTTATAATTGATTTTTTAATGCAGCAACCTGTTGCGATCCCACTTGATGAGGTGAATCCGGATTCAATACTCTTTGATTTTGACGGCACCACAAATGCAGGCTTTAGCAAATATGAATCCGGAAGGCCGTTTGTGTTTGAAAAAGAGCCTGTTAGTTATTCCGATTACCAAAAAGCATTCGATTTTGTAACCAAACATTTGCAATTCGGCAACTCCTACCTGCTGAATCTGACCCAACCAACTCAGGTTCGCACTAATCTGAGCCTCGAAGAGATATTTTACCGCAGCCGTGCACAATATAAACTCTTTTGGCGCGATCGTTTTGTTGTGTTTTCGCCCGAGCTGTTTGTGCTAATCGAAAATGGCCGTATTGAGTCGCATCCTATGAAAGGAACCATAGATGCTTCACAGCATGATGCAGAATCGCGGCTGCTTTCGGATCGCAAGGAACTTGCCGAACACCATACAATTGTTGATCTCATACGTAACGATATGAACCGAGTGGCGGTGAATGTTAAGCTGGAGCGCTTCAGGTTTATCACAAAGGTTAAAACCCATCAAAAGGAGTTGTTGCAGGTTAGTTCGTCAATAACCGGTGAACTTAAAGGCGATTACCTTTCGTATCTTGGCAATATCCTTTTTTGCATGCTTCCGGCCGGTTCAGTAAGCGGCGCGCCAAAGAAAAAAACTATTGAGATTATACTTGAGGCCGAAAATTATGAGCGTGGCTATTACACCGGCGTTTGCGGGATTTTCGATGGGCAAAGGCTCAATAGTGGCGTGATGATCAGGTTTATTGAACACAAAAAAAATCAACTGTGGTTCAAGAGCGGAGGCGGGATCACAGTAAACAGCAATTGCAGCAATGAATACCAGGAACTGATTGACAAAGTTTATGTGCCTTTTATTTGAAACCATCCGGATTGAAGACGGCCAGCCATGCAATCTTGAATGGCACCGGCTACGAATAGAACGGAGCCTCAGGGAACTCTATGGAATCGCCTGTTGTTTCAACCTTGCCGAAAATATCATTATTCCCGGTTATGCCCGTAATGGAGTTTTTAAATGCAGGCTGTATTATGAACGCAACATCGGCAAGGTAGAGTTCGAACATTACCGTTTACCCGTTATCAGATCTCTGAAGGTGATCGAGACCGGAGATTTTGATTATAGTTACAAACACACCAACCGTTCGGCAATTGAGAATTATTTTTCGTTGCGCGGGGTATGTGATGATATTCTTATGACCCGCAACGGGATGTTTACCGATACTTCGTTTTGCAATGTAATTTTCGACGATGGCAAACGATGGGTTACGCCTGCAAACCCGTTGCTACGAGGCACACGGCGGCAGAAACTAATAGCCGATGGCACAATTGCCGAACAGGAGGTAGGGGTGGAGGATCTCGGCAAGTTTAAAAAGCTGATACTCACCAATGCCATGATTGCTCCCGGCGACATAAAGCCTATACCGGTTCGCAGGATAGTGTTCTGATCAACATAAATACCTATTTTTACAACCGGATTCATACTAAAGCAAAACCGGAATGAAAAAGATTATCCACACGCCCAATGCTCCTGCAGCTATTGGGCCATACAGCCAGGCGGTAGAAGCAAACGGAATGTTGTTTATTTCGGGTCAGATACCCATTGATCCGGCCACAGGAAAGTTGGTTGAAGGGGGCATCAGTGAGCAAACCCATCAGGTGATGAAGAACATTGGTGCTATACTCGAAGCAGCCGGGTATGATTTCGCCAATGTTGTAAAATCCGTTTGCCTGCTAAGCACAATGGACGATTTTGTAGCTATGAACCAGGTGTATGGCTATTACTACAAATCGCCTTATCCGGCACGTGCCACATACGCAGTGGTAAAGCTCCCTATGGGTGTACTTATTGAGATCGAAACTATCGCATGCAGGTAATTTTAATTCATTCTGTCCGTCAGGCAAGTATCTGTGCACGTTAACGCCTCGATGGCCAGAGATAGATATGTGATAATAAATAAAAACGATATAAATATGAAAAGGGTTATTTTGTTTTTTCTGTTCGTGCTGTCAGGTTTGTGTCTGGCAGCGGTTGAAGGCAAATGGCTGCCTGTGTTGTTGAAGCAGCTCAACGAGAGAGAGATGCAGGATATGGGAATGAGAATCTCTGCCGAAGATATTTACTCTGTGAATCGCGGAAGTTTGAAGGATGCTGTTGTTTTATTTGGCCGGGGATGCACCGGGGCAATCATTTCGCCCGAAGGGTTGCTTCTTACGAACCACCACTGCGGATTCAGGCAAATTCAGCGGCACAGCACAGTTGAGAGCAATTATCTTACTGAGGGTTTCTGGGCTATGAGCCGCGAAGAAGAGCTACCCAATCCGGGATTAACAGTTACTTTGATGAAACAGATGGTTGATGTTACAAGGGAGGTTCTCGAAGGCATCAGCACAACTATTCCTGAGAGAATGCGCGATTCGCTGCTTAAAATAAACAGAGGAAAGATTGAAGCCTATGCCGCCGACACCAGTGGGTATGCAGCCGAAGTCAGATCGTTTTTCCATGGCAACGAATTCTATCTGCTCCTCACTCAAACGTTTCGGGATGTTAGACTTGTAGGAGCGCCGCCATTAAGCATCGGGAAGTTTGGAGGCGATACCGATAACTGGATGTGGCCCCGCCACACCGGCGACTTTGCTCTCTTTAGAATCTATGCATGCAAGAACAACAAACCTGCCGATTACTCCCCGGATAATGTTCCCTATACTCCCGAGCGTTATCTTACTATTTCGCTCCAGGGTGTAGAACAGAACGATTTCACATTTGTTATTGGATATCCTGGCAGAACGAATCAATATCTGCCGGCTGCAGGGCTTGAGAATATTGTTTCAGTTATTAATCCTGCAACCATTAAGTTTCGCTCGCACAGGCTCGAGGCGATGAACGCAGCAATGAAATACGATCCGAAGGTTCGCATACAATATGCTTCCAAGCATGCCAGCATTGCCAACGGTTGGAAGAGGCTGATTGGCGAAAATCGAGGCCTTAAACGTCACGATGCCATTAACCGCAAACGGGAACAGGAACAACAATTCACCCAGTGGGTGCAGGCAGAACCGGAACGTCAAAAACTTTATGGCAACCTTATTCAGGCATTTACTCAGCATTATCAGCAGCTAAAACCATGGAGCCAGGCACGTACATTCCTTAACGAGGCTGGCCTGGCGATTGAAATCGTGCGGTTTGCACATCAATTTCATAATCTGGTGAACCTAAGCAGTGCAAAGCCAAAAGCCGACAAAGAGCTGGCTGATTTGATTGCTAAGCTAAAATCGGGTTCTGAAGAATTTTTCAAAAACTACCACCCGCCAATTGATAGAAAAATTATGGCCGATATGTTAAGGTTATACCATCAGCATTCAACTGTTCACCCAGAAATTATTGAAAAGCTTTTCCAGCAGTGGAACGGCGATTTTGAAAAAATGAGCCATCATATTTTCAACCGGTCAATATTCAACAACCAGGAAGAATTGATGAAGCTATTGGTGAACTACCACCCGCGACACCGCAAACGGATAGAAAACGACCCAACTTACCAGTTAGCAAAAGCTTTTTTCGACTTCCGGGATAACATAGTAGCTCCTGCGCACCAAGCTATTCAAACTCAAATTGATAGTTTGCAGCGAATCTACATGCAGGCTTTAATGAAGATGCAACCCGAGCAACGGTTCTATCCCGATGCCAACCTAACCCTCAGAGTAACTTATGGTAAGGTTGAAGGCTACTATCCCCGCGACGCTGTGTATTACAGCTACTATACAACACTTACCGGTAAAATGGAAAAGGAAAACCCCGATGATAATGAGTTTGTGGTCGAAGAGAAACTTAAAGAACTCTACCACAAAAGGAACTTTGGCAGATACGCCGATGCAAACGGGGAGATGAGATTATGCTTCATAGCTTCAAACCATACTTCAGGTGGCAATTCGGGCAGTCCGGTTCTAAATGCCTATGGGCATCTGGTAGGCATAAACTTCGACCGCGTGTGGGAGGGAACCATGAGCGATCTGTTCTACGACGTTGAAATTTGCCGAAATATATCGCTCGATATCAGGTATTGCCTGTTTGTAATTGAGAAGTTTGCTGGAGCAGGGCATCTGTTGGAAGAGATGACTATCCTGCCGTAAGATACCAATGAGCTAAGATATTCAGGTTATTTTGCTTTAGCAGCGGATAACAGCTTTTGTAAAGCTTCTTCAATTGTAGGAAATCCGAAAACAAAGTTGGCTTTTTGCAGCCGCATTGGAACCACTTTCTGACCACCTGTGAGCGTAACTGACGCTTCGCCGAAAACTAGTTTTAGCAACCACGCCGGAACTGTAAACCAGGCAGGCCTATGAAGAGCATTGGCAAGCGCTGTTGTGAACTTCCTGTTGTTAATCAGATGTGGAGCAACAAGATTATAGACCCCGCTTGTTTCTTTAACATCAATAAAAAAAGCGATCGACGAGATTACATCGGCGATGTGAATCCATGCAAATGGTTGCAAACCGCTTCCTATTTTGCCCCCAAGACCAAGCCGAAATATCGGCAACATAGTTTTGAGTGCGCCACCCTCCATCGAGAGAACAACTCCAAGACGGAGAATAATCAAACGAGTATACCCTGAAGCATTTTCGGCCTCGGCTTCCCAATCAAGACACACCTTACCTGGAAAGTCATCGGCAAACTGGTTGCTGAACTCATCCTGTATGCACTCCTGGTTGTAAATACCAACTGCAGAGGCAGAAATCAGCAGTTGAGGCTTTTGCTCCGCGATAGCAATAGCTGCAACTAACTTGCGCGTAGATAGAATACGGCTGTTGTAAATGGATTGTTTATGGCTCTCTGACCAACGCCTGATTAGGGGAGCACCGGCGAGATTGACTACAACTGCTGCTCCGCTTATTATGCCCGACAATTGTTCAGGCGATAGCATCAACTCATTGCGACCCAACGCCACAACGCGCCAACCGATATGTTCGAAATGCTTACGCAGGTGGCTGCCTATCATGCCGGTTGCTCCGGAAATAACCATTGTATTGGGCATACTCAAATTAGTTTTGTATATTTCAACCATTTCAACAAATTTGAATTTATAAAGTTCGTTAGCTGGCGTAATTGGAAATATCTATTTTTGCAGGTAATGTAAAAGCCTATATTAAAGTTAAAAATACAACATTATTCTGTATGACCTCTAACGAGACGAGCAACCGGCTTTTTGACGATTTCCCTCCGGTTTCACCCGAACAATGGGAAGCAAAGATTAGAGAGGACCT
The DNA here is from genome assembly GCA_964349765.1 of uncultured Bacteroidales bacterium. Lineage (GTDB taxonomy): Bacteria > Bacteroidota > Bacteroidia > Bacteroidales > JAAYJT01 > JAAYJT01. Next base: position 33,044 of record CAYGGZ010000023.1, on the reverse strand, counting down.
GCAAGGTGCCGATTATGAAAAGAAATTGGTTTGGAAAACCGACGATGGCATTTCCGTGCAACCCTATTACACCGGCGCAAATATCGCCAAACTCCCCTGGCTTGCCGCCTTGCCGGGTCAGTTTCCTTACGTCAGGGGTAATAAAACCAACGACAATAGCTGGGAAATCAGGCAACATATTGAAACTGATGACATAACTGTTGCCAACCGCCAGGCCTGCGATGCCCTTGCACGCGGAGCAACAGCCTTAAGCCTGAACGTTGGTAAGGTTGCCGTTGCAGACGACCTTATCAATCTTTTGAAAGGGATCGATCCTACAAAAATAGATATTCACTTCTACTCGGCTCCTTCCTATAATACGCTGCATCACTTGCTGGTTAAATTTGCCAAATCAGTTGGATTGAATCCTGCTTTGCTTCAAGGCTCCTTCGACTTTGACCCGCTTAGTTGGTTACTCCTGAAAGGCGATTTTTACCGCTCCGAAAAGGAAGATTTTGACCAGGCTGCTACGATGTTACGACACGTATGCATTACCACTCCAAAACTAAGGGTTATTAGCATCAACGGCAGCTATTTTAATGATGCCGGCGCTACAAAAGTGCAGGAACTGGGATATAGCCTTGCTGTTGCGTGTGAGTATTTCGACCGGCTATCCGATGCCGGTTTTTCGGCCGATGAAATTGCCCCCCGTATGCAAATGATTCTCGCTGCCGGAAGCAATTATTTCATCGAGATTGCTGCTTTCAGAGCTGCACGTGCTTTATGGGCTCGTATGACAGAAGAGTTCAAAACAACAATACAAAACAGCAATCAGCTTTACCTTGGCGCAGTAACCTCAAACTGGAACATGACAATTTACGACCCTTATGTCAACATGCTGCGAACCACTCTCCAGGCAATGTCGGCAGCGGTAGCCGGGGCTGATTCAATTACTGTACTTCCTTTCGACAGGGCCTATCGCGATCCAGATGATTTTTCGCTAAGAATTGCACGAAATCAGCAACTTATCCTGAAAGAGGAGGCGTATCTGCACAAAGTAGTTGATCCTGCCGGAGGTTCGTATTATATTGAAAACCTCACTAAATCGTTAGCCGAAAACGCCTGGAACCTGTTCCGTAATACCGAGAAAGATGGAGGAGTTCTCGAAGCCATAAAGAGAGGCACGCTCCAGGACGACATCCATTCGGCAGCAAATAAAAAAACCAAAGATGTAGCTACACGGCGTAGTAGCCTTGTTGGAACCAACTTGTCGCCAAATAACGACGAACAGGTTCTCGATAACCTACAGCAAACGGAATCGGAATTCGACGACGATAATGAACAACAACCGCCTGCCAGATATAAAAAATTGAAAATCTTACGTGCTGCCGATGCATTCGAAGACATGAGGCTGGCCGTCGAGATACATACCACGCAAGGTTACGCCCGTCCTGTTGTGTTTCTGCTTACATTCGGCAATGCAGCCATGCGACGCGCCAGAGCTGGGTTCGCACATGGATTTTTTGGCTGTGCCGGTTACAAGGTGATTGACAATGTGGGCTTTACCTCATGGGAAACCGGTGTGGAGGCTGCTATTGCCGAAAAGCCTGCAATAGTTGTAATTTGCAGTTCCGACGACGAATACTTAAGCACGGTTCCTGCAATTACACAGGAAATCAAACAGAAATGTCAGGGAACACTCGTTGTGCTGGCGGGATACCCACAGGATCACATCGAAAATTTTAAGAAGGCTGGTGTTGACGAGTTCATTCACGTACGTTCCAACCTCCTCGAAACTTTGAGAGAATTCAACAGTAAATTGGGAATTAAAGAATTGTAAATTCTCAAGCCACGAATCATCAATAACGACTATGAAACCAGATTTCAGTAAAACCGAGCTATACGGTCAAAACAAATACGAACAGACGGGCAATATTCAACCCGATCTCACCTGGCTAACCAATGAACAAATAAAGGTAAAGCCACTTTACACTGCAGCAGATCTGGAAGCAATGGAACATCTGCATTATGCTGCAGGTATTCCTCCGTTTTTACGCGGTCCCTACGCTACAATGTATGTGATGCGACCCTGGACAATACGGCAGTATGCAGGCTTTTCCACCGCCGAAGAGAGCAACGCGTTTTACCGGCGCAATCTTGCAGCCGGACAAATGGGTCTTTCTGTTGCCTTCGACCTTGCCACTCACCGCGGCTACGATTCCGACCACGAACGAGTTATGGGCGATGTGGGTAAAGCCGGCGTAGCTATTGATTCGGTGGAGGACATGAAGATCCTGTTCAACCAAATACCTCTGGATCGCATGTCGGTTTCGATGACCATGAACGGCGCAGTTCTCCCTGTGATGGCTTTCTATATTGTTGCAGCTCAGGAACAAGGGGTAACTCTCGATAAACTCATCGGCACAATCCAAAACGATATTCTCAAGGAGTTCATGGTTCGCAACACCTACATTTATCCACCGCTGCCTTCGATGAAAATCATTGCTGATATTTTTTCCTACACATCCGACAAAATGAGGAGGTTCAATTCAATCAGCATCAGTGGATATCACATGCAGGAAGCCGGAGCTACTGCCGACCTTGAGCTCGCCTACACACTTGCCAATGGGCTGGAGTACCTGCGAACCGGTATTGCTGCCGGCATCCCGATTGATGGTTTTGCTCCCCGCCTTTCCTTTTTCTGGGCAGTTGGTATGAACCATTTTATGGAGATCGCAAAGATGCGTGCGGCAAGAATGCTCTGGGCAAAGATTGTGAAACAGTTCGACCCTCAGGATGACAAGTCTATGGCTTTGCGAACCCACAGCCAAACATCGGGCTGGAGCCTCACCGAGCAAGACCCGTTCAATAACATTGCACGCACCTGCATCGAAGCATTGGCTGCCGCCTTGGGTCACACACAAAGCCTGCATACAAATGCACTCGACGAGGCTATTGCGCTGCCAACCGATTTTTCGGCTCGAATAGCACGAAACACACAAATCTTCCTGCAGGAGGAAACAAACATCTGCCGCGCCGTTGATCCATGGGCCGGCTCGTATTATGTTGAAACCCTCACGCATGAATTGGCTCACAAAGCCTGGAAACTTATCGAAGAGGTTGAACAGTTAGGCGGCATGGCAAAGGCCATTGAAACAGGGTTGCCAAAAATGCGGATCGAAGAAGCTGCTGCACGCCGGCAGGCAAAAATTGACTCAGGTAAAGATATCATCGTTGGCTTGAACCGCTATCGCCTCGAAAAAGAAGACCCAATCGAAATTCTTGAAGTAGATAACACCGCAGTGCGCAACCTTCAGGTTAAACGATTGGAACAATTACGTGCCAATCGCAACAACCAGGATGTTGCAGCAGCGCTCGATGCACTTACCGAAGCTGCCGCAACCGGACAGGGCAATTTGCTTGAGCTTTCAGTAGAAGCCGCAAGAAAACGGGCTACACTTGGAGAGATATCATCTGCGCTTGAAAAAGTTTATGGGAGGTATAAAGCTGTGATACGTTCAATATCAGGAGTTTATTCGTCCGAATCGCACAACGACGAACTGTTCCGCAAGGCATGCGCCATGGCCGATGAGTTTGCTACCCTTGAAGGCAGGCGACCTCGCATTATGGTAGCCAAGATGGGACAGGATGGCCACGACCGCGGAGCTAAAGTTGTTGCTACAGGTTATGCCGACATCGGCTTTGACGTGGATGTTGGTCCGCTATTTCAAACACCTGCTGAAGCTGCTAAACAGGCAGTGGAAAACGATGTGCACATAATTGGAGTGTCGAGCCTTGCCGCCGGACACAAAACACTCGTCCCGCAGGTTATCGCCGAGCTTAAAAAGCATCGACGCGACGACATTATGGTGATAGTGGGTGGCGTAATTCCACCACAGGACTATGAGTTTCTATACCAGGCAGGAGCAGTAGCTATTTTCGGCCCAGGTACTCCAATTCCCGATGCCGCTATCAGAATGCTCGAAATACTTATCGCCTCACGAAAAACAGGATAATCCCGAATAAGTGTTTGTAATTAGCACGATCTAAATTGTGCTAAACAAACACTAGCTCGGGATTATCTTCAAACACTAAATCGGGATTACCCTCATGGAATCAATAGTTCAGCCCTATCGGGCTTTCTATTGATTAATTCGGGTTTAGTCCCGAATAAGTGTTTGTAATCAGCCCTATGGGGCTTTCTATTGATTAATTCGGGATAAGCGATTCTCTGCTCTTGAAACTCAAATAGCAACATCCGGATTCCGGCCACCCCGACAATAACGCGGCATTCCGCTAATACCTGTACCTTTGCCAAAAATCAGGCTTCGATGAAATTTAAACCCGGCGATAAAGTTAAGTTTTTGAACCAGAAAGGTGGAGGTGTTGTGGTTCGCATAATCAGTCCACAACTTGTGAGTGTAGCTATCGAAGATGGGTTTGAAATTCCCACACTTACAAGCGAACTGCTTAAAATTGAACTCTCCGGAACCGTTTCCGGAGCTTTTAATCAGCAACATACACACCGAAACAGCATTCAAGGAACTTCGGCAGCTACCCGAAACAATCCTTTGCATACGCCCTCAACCTTCAAAGGAAATACTTTTACTCTGCAGCGCGATCAGAATCAGCAAAACCAAAGAATTTGGCTTGCCTTCAGACCCATTGACCAGAAATGGCTTATCGCCGGACAGATTGATGTTTGCCTTCTTAACCCAACCAGCTACGACCTGCTCTATTCCCTACTGTTGCGAAACCCCGACGGATCATGGCGCGGCGAGGATTACGGCTCGCTTGCTCCTGAAAGCGGAATAGTTTTGAAACAAATCGCACACGATGAATTATCATTATGGAACGAAGGTGTCGTGCAACTGCTCTTTCAGAAAGAGAATCAACATTCCGTAATAGTGCCGTTACATGCCGGCTTCAGGATAAAGCAGGCCAGAATGCTTAAAGAGGATAACTATATCGCTCACCCGTTGCTGCGCGAACGGGCATTAATGGTAAAACTTTCAGAACAGATTGAGCCTGCAACAACTGATGTTCTAAGCGAAAAGGAGGGAACCGGGGCAACCGAACGAAGCAACATTGTTCCTGAACGACCTAAAGCAATGATCGATCGACACCGCATAGCACCATATGAGGCCGAGGTTGATCTGCATATCTCAACACTACGCGAGCAGTATAACCATCTGACAAATAATGAGATAATTCGTATTCAGATCGAATATTTCAGGCAGAGTCTCGAAAGCGCAATGATGAATCATTACCGCAAAATAACCTATATACATGGCATCGGCAATGGTACACTGCGCAATTTGCTCACAGGAATATTGCAGGAATATGAAGAACTTCAGGTTCGCAACGCACCTTTTCAAAGGTATGGATACGGGGCTATTGAAATTCTGATACCCGCCGGATTGTAACTGGTTGATTTCCCAATTGCATTACGCCAATATTTAGCGGTTGATTATGAGCGTGATACAATTGCTACACGACGTTTAGCATTCTATCATAACTCACCAATATAACAGGGTTTTCAGGTGTCAAAATCAGTTAGTTAGTGTATTTCAGGTGCAGTATCTGTCAATGCTTATCGGGGTTGCTCTCATGGGATCAACAGTTCAGCCCTAGCGGGCTTTCTGTTGATTAAATTCCGGTATAATTATCAGAGGATAGTTGGCAACTTTCCAATTATTAATAGTTTTGCTACCTTGAATGTGAACCACAATTTGTGTTCGCTTCAACCTATGATGTTTGAAATTGATTATATGTGCTCTGACTGTTGCGCATCTGTTAAAGCGTAAAACGTGATGAATTAATATCAAAAAATCAATATTATGACTAAAGTTATGACATCTAAGATTGCCATGGAACTTGAAGACAAGCATGGCGCACACAATTATCATCCTCTGCCTGTTGTTCTATCGCGAGGCGAAGGTCCATTTATGTGGGATCTTGAAGGAAAGCGGTATTTCGATTTCTTATCGGCATATTCTGCTGTGAACCAAGGGCATTGCCATCCTGCAATCATCAGGGCGCTTGTTGAGCAGGCACAAACCCTTACGCTTACTTCACGTGCATTCTACAACGACTCGCTTGGGCTTTTCGAAAAGTATGTCACAGAGTACTTCGGATTCGACAAAGTATTGCCCATGAATACCGGTGCCGAGGGAGTTGAAACTGCAATCAAACTGTGTCGCAAATGGGCGTATGAGAAGAAGGGAATTCCTGAGAACCAGGCTAAAATAGTAGTATGCGAAAACAACTTCCATGGGCGTACAACAACAATAATAAGCATGTCGACCGATCAGGGTGCACGGAATAACTTTGGCCCATATACGCCTGGTTTTATTGTGATCCCATACAACAATGTCGTTGCTCTCGAGGAAGCTTTGAACGACAAAACGGTTGCCGGTTTTCTTGTGGAGCCAATCCAGGGCGAAGCGGGAGTTTACGTACCTGATGCAGGCTATCTGGCTGCTTGCCATGCGCTTTGCAAGAAACATAATGTTCTTTTCATCGCCGACGAAATCCAGACTGGCATAGCCCGCACGGGAAAAATGCTGGCTTGTAACCATGAAAATGTGCGTCCCGACATTTTAATTTTGGGTAAAGCCCTTTCGGGAGGTGTTTATCCTGTATCGGCCGTTCTTGCCGACGACGATATCATGCTGTGTATAAAACCCGGACAACACGGCTCAACGTTTGGTGGAAATCCAATAGCCGCTAAAGTGGGTATTGCTGCCCTTCAGGTAGTGAAAGACGAAAATCTTGACGAAAAGGCAGAATACCTTGGGAAAGTTTTTCGTAGCGAGTGCATAAAAATTAAATCGGAGATGGTTGGCGTGGTTCGCGGGAAAGGGCTTTTAAATGCAATCGTCATCACACCTAAGAATGGAAAAGAGGCGTGGGATGTGTGCATCAGGATGAAAGAGAATGGTTTGTTAGCCAAACCTACTCACCAGCATATTATCCGCTTTGCGCCCCCGCTGGTTATCACGGAGCCTCAATTGCACGAAGCTATTGGGATTATCCGTACTTCGATCGAGGAACTGGGATAAACCGATAGAAACAGTAAACAAGTCAATTTGCTCATATCAGGAAGAGGCGAACCTGCTCAGGTTCGCCTCTTCCTGCGTTTTACAAATATTGATTCGGCTCGCGCTTTTGTTAGTCAACCTTGTTAGCCGGTGCAATTTTACATTGTGCTATCGTGCTACAATAAGTTTATCTGTAATGGTTGTGCCGCCTGTTGCTATTGTAGTAAAATATATTCCAGGCTCGTAAGCTGAAGTATTCAAATTAATGATATGAATGCCTGGGTTCACAAAACCACGTTCGATGCGTTCGGTTAGCCTTCCGCGGGCATCAGTTATATTGAGGGTTAATTGCTGGCGATAATTCAAATGCACGGCTATTGTGGTATGTTGGCTGGCCGGGTTCGGAAAAATCCTGATTTCGGATATAGGTTGCTTCCTGGTTTCAATGTCAAACCCTGTTGCAAGGTCGGTAAATGCAAAGTACAATAAATTTGTTTGATATCCGTGATCGGCATCAACAGCAAGGCCAGGCGATTCGTCGGTTTGATAAAAATAGAATGTTTGACCACCTGCCTGATGATGTAGTTGCGGGTAAATACATTCGTCGAAGAGGTGAAGGAGGTCATCGGTCAGATGTGTAAAGTTGCCCCATGTAGTTCCTCCGTCGGGCGAATAGCGACCCCAAAGCTTGCGATAATAGCTTACTCCGTCGTTAAATCCTTCCGTTACGCTGCTAAATATCACGTAGATAGTGTTGTTTTCACCTACTGAGATAGTTGGCATCGTTGAAATCCCAAGTGTTCGGTATGAGACCACTGCTAAATCGAAAATATCAAGCTGTCCGTTACCATCTACGTCTTGAGTCCAACCTATGAGATTGCCGCTATCGTACAGCGAATCGGGATTGAGTGTCCAGTGCGGGTTTACTGTGTTCACAGGTATTGTTCCCATACTTTCATTCCAGTATGCGATCCCATCACTGTAAGGCCAGAAGCTAAATGATGTTCCGGGATTGGGGTGGCTGATGCGTGTGAGAGCAAACACAACATGCGCCATTCCCTGCTCATCGAGCGAGGCGGAAAAGCTTCCATCCACCGTCCAGAGGGTATCGGCAAAGAGTGTTGTGTTCCAGTCCCACATGGGGTATGGATGTTCCCAGATTACGGTTTTAGTCCAGTTGCTTCCATTATCGTGTGATTTCATCAGCACAAGGTCGCGGAATTTTGACCCTACAACAAATGCAATAGTGTCTCCGCGAGGGTTTGCCCAAACATATTCATCGGCAGAGATAAACGGGTATGAATCGCTGCCGAGGCCTGGAATGATAATATTCTGAATGTCCCATGTAGCGCCTTCATCAGTTGAACGGGAGTAGAGCAGTGCTCCGTTCATTCCCTGGTAAGTAGTTCCACCAGCATCGGTTGGTCTCGTAAGAGCAAGCAAATGTATTGTGCTGTTGTCAATGCCGGCGGTGGTCATACGAGGCCAAACGATATTGGTTTGGCCGGTTGGTCCGAAATAATTGCTTTGAGTCCAGGTTCCGGTTCCTTTGTTGGGTCTTGTATTCACCAAAAGTCCGGCTGGTCCTGAGGCGAAATCATGCGAAATGATGATCTCTCCGTTAGCTCCTAATGGGGCATAGCTAGGCCATCCTGTACGCATTGTTTCGACACGCAGCGTTGGGTGAGGCCCCCACGAAGTTCCGTCGAAAAAATTATACGCCGTGCCGCGGTCAGGAAAACCAGGTGGGACATCTATACCCATCGTCCATACAGCGCCCATAGTTCCATCGTCGAAAACATAGAAGCGGTTACTGAGTGCATTGTTACTCTGAAGATCATAAAGAGTATTGCCAATATCATATTCGTCAATGGTTGATTTTGAGCGAACATTTGTGTTTACCGGCCATTTCAATGGGGTTAATTCGTCGGTTACAACTTTGTATTGAGTTTCTGTCGCAACATCCCGGGCAGGGTGAACCATTGGAACCCTGAACTGTGCAATAACATGTGATGCCGACAAAAATAACAGCACTCCTGCAAGTAATAAACTTTTCATGACTTGTTGAATTGAATTAAAAAATCATTTAACCGCCCAAAGATACGCATGTGAAATGGGGGATAACACAAAAAACATGAAAAAAATCCAAATTAAGCAACACGAATTAACAACCCGTTGCTTGCAATAGATTGTGTGTGCGATTTTGAAAATACTGTCAGATATTGAACTCTTTGCGTAACTGATCAATAGCATCGAGCTTTTCCCATGCAAAAAAGTTAACGGTTTTCATGAAACTGCGGCAGTTTAATCCGTTATTAATGGGATTGCCGGTTTCCGGGTTGTAGCAAACTTCTATCTCAGCCGCGAATGGGTCGCGACCAAAATGTCCGTATGTTGCAGTTGGAAGATAAATCGGATTTTTCAGTCCAAACTGACTGATGATAGCGTAGGGTCGCAGATCGAAAAGGTTTCGGATTGCCTGTGAGATTTGTCCATCGGTCATTTGAACGTTTGCGGTTCCATAAGTATTTACGTACAGGCCTACTGGCTGAGCAACACCGATGGCATAGGCCACTTGTACCAGTACCTGGTTTGCAATTCCCGCAGCAACCATATTCTTAGCAATATGCCGTGCGGCGTATGCTGCAGATCTGTCGACCTTTGAGGCGTCTTTTCCGCTGAAAGCGCCTCCGCCGTGAGCACCATGGCCGCCATAGGTATCAACAATAATCTTCCGTCCGGTGAGACCGGTATCGCCGTGGGGGCCTCCGATAACAAATTTGCCAGTAGGGTTAACCAGCAGCCTGAAACCATGTTCAAAAAGTTGTTTTACTCGACTGGGAAGAGTACTAACCTGTTTAACTCTTGGAATGAGTATCTGATGGATATCATCTGTAATCACCTGTCGCATTTTATCTTCGTCGGAAAACGGATCATGCTGGGTTGAAATCACGATGGTGTTGAGCTTTTGCGCTACACCATTATTGTCGTATTCAACCGTTACCTGCGACTTGGAGTCGGGTCGCAAATATGTCATCTGCTTGCCTTCGTGGCGGATAGCTGCAAGCTCCTGCAGCAATACATGCGCCACTTCGATAGTGAGAGGCATGTAGTTTTCCATCTCGTTGGTAGCGTAACCAAACATCATCCCCTGATCGCCAGCACCTTGTTCTTCTTCGGTCGCACGATTTACACCTTGTGCAATGTCGGGCGATTGCTCATGAATCGTAGAAATAACCCCACAACTGTTGTACTCAAAGTTATATTCGCCTTTTGTATAACCGATCTTTTTAATAGTGCGACGTGCAATATCCTGTACATCAATATAACTTCTTGTGCGAACCTCTCCGCTGCAGATAACAAGACCTGTTGTAACAAGCGTTTCGCATGCTACTTTCGATTCAGGATCGTGCCGGAGAAACTCATCGAGTAATGCGTCGGATATCTGATCCGCAATTTTATCAGGATGTCCTTCTGAAACTGATTCAGATGTGAATAGATAGCTCATACTGCTTATGATTATTAGTTGTAATTAGAATGGGCAAAAGTAATTATTCTCAATGATGGCGTAACCAACATTATTGTTTGTTTCCAGTCAACTCGCGAAAGATACGCTCCAGTTTCTGCTGGGCTTTTTGCATTGAGAGTACAGTAAGGTGATTGGCGACTGCAAACCTGAACAACTCCTGGCGGACATCAGATTCGTTTCCGGCTGTAATAAGCCAGCGATTGCCGCTGATCACGCTTGCATCAATAACTCCGTTAATCTTATTAATCTGTTCCTGCACTACAAGTTTATCGAATTCCACCTCTACCATTTGAATATCTTTACCTAACTGCGATAATGCCTGTACACTGTCGTCGGCAACTATCACGCCGTGATCGATTATAATCACCCTGTTGCACATTGCTTCTACCTCTTGCATAATATGTGTTGACAGCATAACGGTTTTAGCTTTTCCTGCCTGCCTGATCAGTTCACGGATATCTTCAATCTGGTTTGGGTCTAAACCTGATGTGGGTTCGTCGAGGATAAGAACCTCCGGATCATGTAGCAAAGCACCTGCAAGGCCAACTCTCTGGCGGTATCCTTTCGATAATTGCCCTAACCGCTTGTTGCGTTCCGGACTCAGCCCTGTGAGCGCAATCATCTCCTCGCAGCGCTGCTTAGGATTGGCTATTTTGTGTATTCTTGCAACAAAAGTCAGATATTCAAGCACATACATTTCGGGGTATAATGGATTCGTTTCAGGGAGGTAGCCAATGCGCTTTTTTACTTCGTCGGGCTGTTCCATCACATCAAACCCGCACACTGCCGCATCGCCTTGTGAGGGAGGGATGAAACATGTAAGGATTTTCATCATTGTAGATTTTCCGGCCCCGTTGGGTCCCAAAAAACCAACTACTTCTCCGGCTTTAATGGCAAAACTAACATTGTTAAGCGCCTTTTGCGAACCATACAGTTTTGTGATATTCTTTACTTCGATCGACATTTTGTCATTCTTTTATTGATAGAGCAATGATATTGAAACCACTAACGGTGGCAAAATTAGCATATTTCATGTTTCAGGCGCATAGGCAGTGTACTGCAGGCTGGCATAAAATTTTTTCGCTCTGTTTTGTTGGTTTCAAATTTAGTTCTAATTTTGCAGCCCGTTTTTGAAGGGAGAATCTCGCTTGTAACTGAATAGTTTAATACTTAAAATGAACACTCAATCGTATAAAACCATATCTGCCAATACGGCGATGGTTAAGAAAGAATGGTTTCTGGTGGATGCCGAGAATGCGGTGCTGGGACGTTTGGCATCGAAGGTAGCTGCCATATTGCGCGGCAAGCACAAACCAAGTTTTACACCTCATGTTGACTGTGGCGACAATGTCATTGTAATCAATGCCGACAAGATTAGGCTCACGGGTTCAAAATGGAACAATAAAGAATACATTCGTCACACGGGTTATCCCGGAGGGCAGCGTATTCTCACCGCCCGGCAGATGGTTCGCAGAAAACCGGCTTATATTGTTGAGCATGCCATCAAAGGCATGTTGCCTAAAAACAGGCTTGGCAGCGAACTCTTTCGTAACCTGAAGGTGTATGCTGCTCCAGATCATCCGCACCAGGCTCAGCAACCAGCACTGATTGACTTAAATACAATTAAATAGTAGAAATGATTATCAACACGACCGGCAGAAGAAAAACAGCCATCGCCCGCGTTTATCTATCCGATGGGAGCGGCCAGATTACCGTCAACGGCCGCGATTTTAAGAATTATTTTCCTACAGCCATCCTGCAGTATATTGTGACCCAATCGCTCGAAGTTAGCGGAGTAGCAGGTAAGTACGACATAAAAGCCAACATTGATGGTGGAGGAATCACAGGGCAGGCCGAAGCGCTTCGCCTGAGCATATCCAAAGCGCTCTGCGAGATCAACAGCGAATACAGGCCAGCTCTCAAGGCAAAAGGCTTACTGCGGCGCGATCCAAGGATGGTTGAACGTAAAAAATCGGGTCAAAAAAAGGCAAGGAAAAAGTTCCAATTCAGCAAGCGCTAACAGCATATATATAATGACCTGTTTAGTATCCAAATTGCCGGGACTCCTTTTGCGGACTACCTGGCAATTGATTTTAAGGAAGGTAAACAATTAATCAATTCAAAACAATTCATCACATGCCACAAGTAACATTCGACGAACTTCTTGATGCCGGAGTACATTTCGGTCATCTCAAACGGAAGTGGAACCCTAACATGGCTCCATACATATTCATGGAGCGCAATGGTATCCACATAATTGACCTTTACAAAACCATAGCTAAACTCGAAGAAGCAGCCGCCGCTGCCAAACAGATCGCAAAATCAGGAAAACGAATCCTGTTTGTTGCTACTAAAAAACAGGCAAAAGAAATCGTTGCCCAACAGGCAAAAAGAGTGGGAATGCCTTACGTTACCGAACGTTGGCCAGGTGGTATGCTCACAAACTTTGCAACAATCCGGAAGGCTGTCAGAAAAATGATATCTATAGATAAAATGATGGCCAACGAGCACTGGGAAAGGTTTTCGAAACGGGAAAGGCTACAGATAACACGCGAACGCGCAAAACTTGAAAAACAACTTGGCAGTATATCGGATCTTAATCGCCTTCCATCAGCCGTATTAGTGATTGATATCTTGAAAGAACACATTGCCGTTGCCGAAGCCCGTAAACTTAATATACCAACTTTCGCACTGGTTGATACAAATTCTAACCCTAATGAGGTTGATTTTCCCATCCCTGCAAACGACGACGCCTCAAAATCAATCTCTATTATTGTTTCAAAAATTACTGATGCTATTGAGGAAGGATTAATGGAACGCCAACTGGATAAGGATAAACGCAGCGATGAGGATGAACAGGGTGATTACGAACGCAATGAACTTGGAATGCGGATATTTTTCGACGACGACGATGAGAGCAGCCGCTCAAGCAACGAAAGATTAGAACGCGCCAAACGACCAGAAGCTGCAAGCCCTGCCGAAAGAGATCGCCGGCCACGCAAACCCATATCAAAAGCTCCTCAATCAGGAACCCGACGGCCCGCTCCAAGAAAATAAGTTTTCAAATATTAAAACCAATATATATGATTCAAATTACTGCAGCCGATGTCAACAAACTGCGCCAGATGACTGGTGCCGGCATGATGGATTGCAAATCAGCCCTCCAGGAAAGCAATGGCGACTTTGAAAAAGCTGTTGAATATCTACGGAAAAAAGGACAGAAAGTCGCTAACAAACGCGCCGACCGCGACGCAAACCAAGGAATCGTGATCGCCAGAGTTAACCCAAATGCCACATTCGGAGCTATGATCATGCTTAATTGCGAAACCGACTTTGTTGGATTAAATCAAGAATTTATTGATTTGGCAAATGCTATAGTTGATCTGGCAATCGAAAACAAAACCGAAACACTTGAGCATCTCAATAGTTTTAAAATAAATGGCATCAGCATTGCCGATAAGATTACTGAAATGACAGGAAAAACTGGCGAAAAGATGACTCTTGCTCACCTTGAAACTATTGCAGCTCCCGCGGTTGTGGCCTACAACCACCATGGCAACCGGCTAGCCAGCCTGGTTGGATTCAACAAAGCTGCGCAGGGAATTATTACCAGCGGAAAAGAGATTGCTATGCAGGTAGCAGCAATGAATCCGATAGCAATTGACAAGGATGATGTTAAAAAAGAAACCATCGAAAAAGAGATCGAAATAGGAAAAGAGATTGCTATGAAGGAAGGCAAACCCGCAGAACTTGCCGAAAAAATCGCAATGGGCAAACTCTCAAAGTTTTATAAGGATAGCACTTTGATGAACCAGGAGTTTATCAGAGATACTAACATTTCAGTGGGAGATTATCTGGCTCGTATTGATAAAGAGTTGAAAGTAAGCGCAATCCGACGCCTGATGCTTGGCGCCTGATACCCTCTGTCTGGATTTATTAAAGGAAGCTATTCACAACCGAATGGCTTCCTTTTTTTATATTTGGCAACTCATTAATTCATAGTTGCCATGACACAACATTCAACTAAACAACCGCAGGGTTTACCAGAAAACGCCTTTCGCGAACTCAAGCCAGGCGAACAGTACATACCTGTGATGAAAGCTGATCGCACATATCCCGAAGTCAATTTGCGATCTGTATTACTCGGATTACTAATGGCGGTGCTCTTTTCGGCTGCCGCCGCCTATCTTGGATTAAAAATCGGGCAGGTATTCGAGGCTGCCATTCCAATTGCTATCATCGCCGTAGGACTTTCGAGTCTTAGCAAGCGAAAAAATTCTCTCGGCGAAAACGTAATTATTCAATCAATTGGCGCCAGTTCAGGAGTTATCGTAGCAGGAGCTATATTTACGCTACCGGCACTTTATATCCTTAACCTTCACGCCGAATTCTACCAGATTTTTCTATCCTCACTGTTAGGCGGTTTTCTGGGAATACTATTCCTGATACCATTCAGGAAGTACTTTGTTGATGAAATGCATGGACGATTCCCATTCCCCGAAGCCACTGCCACAACCGAAGTGCTGATTCAGGGCGAAAAAGGGGGGAAGCAGGCAAAAGTGCTCCTATTCAGCGGACTGGTTGGTGGAATCTACGACTTTATCATCGCAACATTCGGCTGGTGGAGCGAGGTGTTTACAACAAGAGTGTTTCATTTTGGTGAAGTATTGGCCGAACAAGCCAAAATCGTCTTCAAAATAAATGTAGGCGCAGCAGTGATGGGATTAGGCTATATTATTGGTCTTAAATATGCTGCTATAATCTGTGCAGGATCATTTGTAGGATGGTATGTGTTGATTCCGTTGATCAATTTTTTTGCCGAAGGTATGACCCTCCCAGTTGGAGCTAACGTTACAGCGCTGATTGCCGACATGAGCGCCGAAGATATATTCAGGAACTACGTTCGCCAGATAGGTATTGGCGGTATTGCAATGGCAGGAATCATTGGAATAATACGTTCGTCGGGGGTAATCAAAACCGCTTTTACAATGGCGGTGAGAGAAACATTTGCTAAAAACAAAGTTGTTCGGGAAGAAACCCGCACCCGTCGCGACATTCCGATGAACATAATTGTGATCGGAATCCTTTTCACTGCACTTCTTATCTTCATATTTTTCTACTTTGGCGTAGTAACAAACCTCGCACACGCCTTGATAGGATTACTCATAGTGATGGTGATAGCGTTTTTATTCACTACTGTTGCAGCAAATGCAATTGCAATAGTTGGAACAAACCCGGTTTCAGGAATGACTCTTATGACCCTAATCATTACATCACTTGTGATGGCTTCTGTGGGACTTTCAGGAGAGGCTGGCATGATTTCTGCCCTCATAATTGGTGGCGTGGTTTGCACTGCCCTGGCAATGGCCGGAGGATTCATTACCGACCTTAAAATCGGCTATTGGCTGGGTGCATCGCCCTACAAACAGCAGGGGTGGAAATTTCTTGGTACTGTGGTTTCGGCGGTTACAGTTGGAGGAGTTATTATTCTGTTAAACGAGACGTTTGGTTTTACAGGCGAGACAGCGCTCGCGGCTCCTCAAGCAAATGCCATGGCTGCCGTTATCGAACCAATGATGCTTGGAAAACCTGCACCATGGGGCCTTTATATTGCAGGCGCATTTATCTCTCTTATACTTACCATGATTGGAATCCCTGCCCTCGCATTTGCTTTGGGAATGTTTATTCCGCTTGAGCTTAATACTCCTCTGCTTGTTGGCGGACTAATATCATGGTATGTAACCACCAGAAGCAAAGATGCAAAGCTGAATTCCGCCAGAAAAGAGCGTGGCACTCTGATTGCATCAGGCTTTATTGCCGGAGGCGCTCTGATGGGTGTACTCAGCGCAGGACTAAACTTCGCCGGTATCAATTTTATAAACTGGGAATGGTTCAGATCGAACCCTGCCGAAATACTTGCACTGGTAATGTTTGCGGCTCTTTGCTTTTATATAATCCGCGAAACGCTCAAAGCAAAGCTTGAAGATCAATAAAACAATGAAAAGTGTAATTAAACACGCAATGTCCGATTACAGATTTCAAACAAAAAACACAAACATC
This sequence comes from uncultured Bacteroidales bacterium, assembly GCA_964349765.1. GTDB lineage: Bacteria > Bacteroidota > Bacteroidia > Bacteroidales > JAAYJT01 > JAAYJT01. The sequence continues at coordinate 16,433 of CAYGGZ010000023.1, read as the reverse complement.
AATATATGAATGCTATAGAACAAAAGTTGTTAGACAGATTTCTGCGATATGTGTGCATTAACACCCAAAGCGACGATACCTCGACCACTTTTCCCAGCACTCAACGCCAGTTTGATCTTTTGCGGATACTTGAATGCGAATTGAAAGAGATAGGGTTAGAGGATGTTGAACTCGACGACAAAGGCTATCTGATGGCTACCATTCCTGCCACATGCAATGATATCCCCGTAATCGGATTTATTGCACATGTAGATACTAGCCCTGAAATGAAAGGCGAAGGAGTAAATCCTCAGATTATTTCCAAATACGACGGAGAGGACATTGTTCTGAACAGCGACGGAAACATAATTCTATCTCCGGCCGAATTTCCGGAACTGAGGAACTATGTTGGCCAAACCCTCATTACAACCGATGGCACCACACTGCTTGGTGCCGACGATAAAGCCGGGATTGCTGAAATAGTTACAATTGCCGGGTATCTAACCGCTCACCCTGAGATAAAGCATGGCAAAATACGAATTGCCTTTACGCCTGACGAAGAAATTGGTAAGGGCGCTGACCATTTCAACGTTGAAAAGTTCGGGGCGAAATATGCTTACACTTTCGACGGGGCGGGCATAGGCGAACTTGAATACGAAACTTTCAATGCAGCCGGAGCTACCGTAAAAATACAGGGTCGCAATATTCATCCAGGTTACGCCAAGGGTAAAATGAAAAATGCGCTGCTGATTGCAATGGAATTTAATAATATGCTGCCAGCCTTCGACAAGCCACAATATACGCAGGATTACGAGGGATTTTTTCATTTGATTAAAATGGAAGGCAACGTTGATAGCGCCTCAATGCAATACATCGTTCGCGATCACAATAAAAATATGTTTCAGCAACGAAAAGACGAACTACCACGGATAGCCGAATTTGTTAACCAACGTTATGGACAGGGAACTATCGCAGTGGAACTAAAGGATCAGTACTATAACATGCGCGAAATGATTGAACCTGTATTTGAAGTTGTTGAAATTGCAATAAAAGCTATGGAGATGGCAGGCGTAACTCCAATCATAAAACCGATTCGAGGAGGAACCGATGGCGCTCGGCTGTCGTTTATGGGACTGCCAACACCAAATCTGTTTGCGGGCGGACATAACTTTCACGGGCGGTTTGAGTTTATTTCGCTACAAAGCATGGCAAAAGCTGTAGAGGTAGGATTGGGTATCATCAAACTTTTCAGTGCAAAACAATCTTAACTTGTTGTATCTTTGCAGCCAGCAACGGGCAGTTTGTTCTATCGCTCTTAGCCGCAGGCTGAGAGAGGAAAGTCAGGGCAGCACAGAGCGCCATGCTTCCTAACAGGAAGGCGCCGGCATAAAACCGGCGACGGAAAGTGCCACAGAAAATAACCGTCCGATACTTCGGATAAGGGTGAAAACGTGAGGTAAGAGCTCACGACTCTGCAAGGCGACTTGCGGAGGGGGTAAACCCTATGGGCTGCAAGACCAAACATATCAGGGATTCCGCCTTGGCGGATGAAGGGTTGCTCGCCCGGTCCTGAGGGGTAGGTTGCTAGAGCCTGCCGGCGACGACAGGCCCAGATAAATGATAGAAAACCGCCTGAAAAGCGGTATACAGAACCCTGCTTACAGAATTACCCGTGCCAAAAATCCCCGGTTTTTCCGGGGATTTTTGTTGTGCGAAATCTAAACGACCTGCCACAGCCACAAATCTGTAAATTCCCAACGGTAGCGGATGCCATCAGTTGATCCTGTATCTGAAGCGAGCCGGGATTATGGGTTAGTACATCGTTCTGGGCGATGTTCCTTCGAACAGTCAAATTTCTTGCTTTTTTTATCATGCCCTTCCCTATGCTGCCAACCCTGCCGCATCATCCGGTTTTGCATTCGCTCGTTCAACATCTTAAATTGTTCGGGCGTTGTGATTTTTTTAATCTCAAGCAGGTGCCTGATACTTTCTTTGCGAACCGCGCTGTGAAGTATACCTATAGAATCGGCTATTGCCAGTAGGCGAACTGTGTCGGGCTCAGATGTGCTCATCTGTTCAAAAATCTCTTTCTCATACTCCGCTATTTCGCCGAAGTAAAAGCTGCTGTTCTCCTTGAAATCATCCCTGATTGTCCGCAATTGTCCTATCGCTTCCTCACTTAATCCCATCTCCTTTAACCAATGAACAGTACCGTGTTGTCTGTCTTTTGACTTGTGCTTTTCACTGGTCTCGCAATGCTTCCATGAACCGCTCTTTGAATGTTTCCACAATATTGTTCCGAGTGTGGCAAGGTTTAACACAAGCAAGGCTCCCAAAACCCAGATGTAAATCTCTTTTCTCGAAAATAGTTGCATGGTTTTAATTGTTGTTTCCGTTTGTTAATAATATTGACTCAATTGATTCTGAGGTTATAGTAGGTGCATAAAAGTCATCAATGTTCAGTAAAGTGCTTTCCTGGTTCGCTTGCGGCGTGGTTGTGAAACCCGCAATCATACTACCAATGCTCATCCCTGCAACAATTGCAAGCACAATAGAGATGGCTATGGGAATGGTTCTCAGTAGACTGATGTAGCGCGTTTTATTCTCTGAAATAATGCCACGTCCATGAATGTTTATTAATCGCTGTTCGGCACGTGTTTCAAAGAAAGGATTTAGGAAAATCTCTTGCGGTTGCTCCATTATGGTTGCAATCTCTTTCATTTCATGGTGCAGCTTTTGGCAATGAATGCAATGATCAAGATGGCGCTTTACAGCAATGGTTTGATCATTGGTAAGCGATTGCTCATTGAAAAAAAACAACAGTCGTTCTGTCTGGTTGCAATTCATTGCTTTAACTTTGTTTTTAGACAACCCTCTTACCCAAAACTTGCGTTTCATAATGTTTCTTTTTTAATGGTTTTCACCAAATTAGCCTGAAGGTTTTTCTTTGCTCTGTGCATAAGCGATTCTATTGCAGGAAGCGTTGTATTCATTATTTCGGCAATATCCTGATAGGGCAGTTTATTGAATTTGTGAAGTGTGAATACTGCTCGTTGTGAATCCGGCAGTGAATTAATGGCTTGATAAAGAGCTTTTTGACGGCGTTCGTACTCATGCTCCCTTTCGATTGAGGCTTGAGAGTCATCAATACCTACGAACTGCGATTGCTTTTGCGAACCAAAAATCGTGTCAAGACTCCTAAATATACCCATGGAGTTTTTCTTTTTTTTGAAGTTCAAGGATTTATTAACGGCGATCCTGTAAAGCCATGTCGAAATCGAAGCGTTTCCCCGAAATTTTCCAACCGAAAGGAATACTTCTATAAAAACATCTTGAGCAATATCTTGTGCGTCGTCATTATCTTGCGTAAGGTAGAAACAGGTTGAAACCACCATGGTTTTGTAGCGGTTAACAAGCATTCTGAAAGCTTCATGCTCACCTTGCTTCAGGGCTTCTATAAATTCGACTTCGTTCAAAAGCGATTTTTTGCAAAATTAAACTTTAGACAAGACTGTAGCTTCAAACTTGCGTGGATTTAAGTAAGTGATTATCACGACATCGGTCATATGTTATGCATACTTCATCGTTTGGTATGGTTTGCAGCATCTAACTGTAAGTGCCTCGCCTCTTCAATCTCACCGTCAACATTATGCGCAATCATTCGCTATATTTACAACTGACAAACAAGTTCCTTCTCTTATAAGTACTGCAAAACGTTGATTGTTTACCCCTGTTACTGACGAACATTGATCGCATCCATGCAACATACTGTTTCAGATATGGCATTAACCCAGATTAAGCATTTGACAATTTTTAATCTGGGTTATCCTCGTATAACCAAAGATTCAGCCTTAACAGACTTTCTGTTGATTAATTTTGGTTTAATTAACCATTGCCGGAGTACATCATAATGCTAATTGCATTGTATTAGCTCAATAGTTTGTACTTTTACTGCCTAATTTACAAAAAAACTATGACAGGATTATTGAATTTTATCTTACTTCAGGTTACGCCTGCTGATCCGCGAGTCCAGGAGGCATTACAACTGCTTCAGCAACCAACTGAGATAAGGATGTCTGTTTGGGAACTTGCCTTGAAAGGCGGATGGGTCATGTTACCGATAGTGCTCCTTTCGATTGTTGCAATCTATATCTTTATTGAGCGTTATTTACTGATATCGAAATCATCGCGAGAGGAGCCCAATTTCATGAACAACATCCGCGATTTTATGCACGACGGGAGAATTGAATCGGCGCTTATCCTTGCCCGCAACAATACATCGCCTATTGCACGTATGATAGAAAAGGGGATTTTGCGTTTAGGGCGCCCACTATCCGATATCAACGCTGCAATTGAAAATGTTGGCAAGCTTGAAATTTCGAAACTCGAAAAAAATATCGCCGTTGTAGGCACTGTTGCTGGTGCTGCACCTATGCTTGGCTTTCTTGGCACAGTAATGGGAATGGTTCGTGCTTTTTACGATATGTCAATGGCTGGAAATAATATTGACATCGCTCTGCTTTCATCAGGCATTTACCAGGCTATGGTTACTACTGTAGCCGGCCTGATAGTTGGTATCATAGCTTATGTTTGCTACAACATCCTGGTTTCGAGAATCGAAAAAGTTGTGTTTATGCTCGAAGCCCGTGCTACCGAGTTTATCGATCTGTTACATGAACCGGCAAAATAATTTTTAATTAAAACATGGCCATTCAAACCCGAAATAAGCGCAACATCAACTTCAACATGGCCTCCATGTCTGATCTTGTGTTCCTGCTGCTAATATTCTTTATGCTTACATCAACCCTTGTTGCACCACACGCAATTAAGCTCTTGCTTCCCGAAAGCTCAAGCAAAACTATGGCTAAGCAAACAATTACTGTATATATCAACGATCAGTTTGAGTATTTTGTCGAAGACCAACCTGTTATGGATGATCAACTGCAAGTTGAGCTTATCCGGTTGCTTTTACCACATATTGAGGCTACTGTTGTTTTACGAGCCGACCGGTCGGTTCCGATACAATATATTGTATCAGTGATAGATGCCGTGAATGTAGTTAATGAACGCAACAACACAAACCACAAGGTCATTTTAGCAACCCGTCCGAGGCAATGAACCAGGAAAAAAGAAACAGGGCTATTGCAATTGCAGGCACGATAATATTTCATATTGTACTTGCCTTGCTTCTTTTGTTATTTGCGTTCCGAACACCATTACCATTACCTGGCGAGGAGGGCGTAGAGGTTGATCTGGGATATACTGCTGAAGGGATTGGCCGGAGGCAAATGGAAGTTCCTCAGCCCGAACCGGCTCCGCCTGTCTCACAACCCGAACATCCGAACGAAGATCTTGCAACTCAGCGAAACAACGAAGCTCCAGCGTTACCAACCCAGCCTGCTGTACCACCTGTTGTACCAACTCCAGAACCAGAACCGCAACCCATCGAACCACCGCCGCCCGCAGTAGACCCGCGTGCTATTTATCCCGGGCCTGGAAATCAAACCACTCCTGGCCAGAATCAAGGAACAACAACGCAGCCCGGCGACCAGGGCAACCAAACAGGCACGCCTGGAGCACCCGGCACACAAGGTGGAGGAGCTGGCGATGGCGTATCGTTCAGTCTTGAAGGCAGAGGAGCCTTACTATTGCCAAAACCTGAATATCTTTCACGAGAGCAGGGAACAGTTGTAGTTACTGTTTTTGTCAATCGGCAGGGAGTAGTGGTCAGGGCATTAGCAGGCGCCCGCGGAACCACTGTTGTAGATCCGGTATTACGCAGGGCTGCTGAACAAGCCGCCTTCCAGTCGCGCTTTAGCCCTAATCCCGATGCACCCGAAGAGCAAGTTGGAACAATCAGCTACACATTCATCCGGATAAACTGATTCACGCTTCTGCAACTCTTTACACCCATCATGAACTACGCACAGGCCGTTGAGTATATTTTCAGTATGCTGCCAATGTTTCACAGAATTGGCGCTGCTGCCTATAAGAACGATCTCAGCAACATAACACGCCTTTGTTCTTTACTCGACAATCCTCAGCATAAGTTCAGAAGCATTCACATTGCCGGAACCAACGGCAAAGGATCGGTTTCGCATCTGCTCGCTTCTATTCTCCAATCAGCCGGATATAAAACCGGCCTTTTTACATCACCACATCTGCGCGATTTTCGTGAACGTATACGGATTGATGGTGAAATGATCCCGAAAAGCACAGTGTCGGCATTTATTAGCAATTTACAAGTGCATCTTAAAGAGATTCAACCCTCGTTCTTTGAGATGACCACAGCATTGGCATTCAGCCACTTCAGCAAAAAGAAGGTAGATATAGCCGTAATTGAAACCGGAATGGGAGGGCGACTTGATTCAACTAACGTGATCCTACCTGTTTTGTCGGTAATCACCAATATTGGTTGGGATCACATGCAGTTTCTTGGTGATACGCTCGAAAAGATTGCCAGCGAAAAAGCAGGAATAATCAAACCAAAAACTCCTGTTGTAGTTGGTCAGTCAAATCGCGAAATTAACCCGGTATTTGCTGCCAAAGCGCAACAGATGGCAGCTCAGATATCATTCGCCGATGAGCGGTTCGCAGTTGAGAAACAGCTGCAGAACATCAACTCAGGGCAGTCGCTTTACAGAGTGTCTGAAGTTGGTTCTCAATCTTACCGATTGTTTTATTGTCCACTTTCCGGAGATTACCAGCAGAAGAATCTGGCGACAGTTGTTCAGGCTATCGCCGAGTTGCGCCGGCTTGGATTTGATATCAGCGATATTGCCGTGCAGGAAGGGATTAGAGACGTAATTATAAAAACCGGATTTATGGGCAGGTGGCACGTACTGTCGCAGACGCCACTCACAATCTGCGATGTGGCCCATAACGCTGACGGCCTAAGGGTAGTGGTGAATCAACTGAACAATCTGCAGTTCAGCAATTTGCATTTAGTTTTGGGCATGGTAGCCGACAAAGATATTCCATCGCTACTTGAGATACTGCCAAAGAATGGCTGTTATTATTTCTGCAAACCCGATATTCCCCGCGGACTCGATCAACAGCTTCTGGCCGATGCAGCAAAAGCAACAGGGCTTTCAGGGAACGTTTATAACTCTGTTAAAGAGGCTTATCGGGTGGCTCGCAAAAAAGCAACAGTAAACGATCTGATTTTTATCACCGGAAGCACTTTTGTTGTAGCGGAAATTGTCTGATTTTATAATTATCCCCCCGAAATCAGATGCAGTACAGTTACATTATCGCCATCTTGTATCGTGGTGTCTTCATATTCATGCCTGCGAATCAACTTATTGTTGACTTTAATCACCAGCATCCTGAACGAATACTTTTTTAACTCCAAAAGTTCGCTGATTGTCAATTTGTCCTTGTCAAACTCTTCGGAGTTATTGTTAAGAATTATTTTCACTGTTTATAAGTTATTTATTATCAAAATCATCCATATTGCCCAGCAGCAACTCCATTACAGCATTTGCCTGCATACATGCTGCCACACCTACTCGTGGAGCCAGAGGCGGAAATGATTCAGAAACCTCGCGTTGATAGTCTCCGCAAATGATCAGGTTTCCAAAGCGCCGGGTTGTAAGCGTGTTGTTTTCGCCCCAGCCTGCAAGTCCCATTCCCGAAACAATATACTTGTCGGGCATCTGATCAAGAACGGTTTCAATAATCATCTGTTTCATTCTGTTGAGGTCGAACGCTTCAACAATAACATCGCAATCCTTGAAAATCTCTACAATATCGCTTGAGCAAAGTTTTGTGTTGAATGTAATTATCTCGGCATCCGGATTAATCCTTAACAGATTCTCTTTCAAAACAATAACCTTCGGCTTTCCAATTTGGTCATTGAAGTAAAACTGACGATTGAGGTTGCCCTTTTCCACGATATCAAAATCGGCAATCAGTAATTTGCCAATTCCTACTCGTACTAATGCTGCTGCACAGTTTGAGCCTAATCCTCCACAACCAGCAATGCCTACGGTCTTGGTTTTCAGCTTATCATAAATTCTCTGCATGGTGAAATGTTTTGTTCTTCTCTTGCGTTTCTCACCCTGGGCGTTGCAAAAATAGGAAAAATTGCAGGTTGTTTTTAGGCAGGAATGTTTTGAAGTGGGGGATACCGGGTCTTGAACGAAAAGTATTTTGTGAAATCCAACGGATGAAAATTCGATCCCTTGTACTTTTGCCAAATCTTTATACTTTTGTGAACCGTTTCACAATGCTCATTCTTTAACAATTAAATTTATGAATATCGAAGAAATCAGTAAAAGCCACAAGCTGCTTAAACAGTTCAGGTATGAATGGCGCCCCATTGACAGGGGATATAACAACCGTACCCTTTATGTGAATGTGGGCAATCTCGAAATCATGGAGAAGCCAGTAAGCGAAGAGATGAAGGAAAAATTTACAGGAGGGAAAGGGTTTGGATTAAAACTGTTGTGGGAAGCCACCAAGCCCAACACAAGGTGGAACGATCCTGAAAACGAAATTGTTATCAATACCGGCCCGATATGTGGAATAACACAGTATTCCGGAACGGGAAAGTCGATTGTAGTAACAATTTCGCCGCAAACCGATATAGTTATCGACAGCAATGTTGGCGGCTATTACGGGCCATTCATGAAATTTGCAGGTTTCGATTCGCTTGAAATACAAGGAAAGAGCGATAAACAGGTAATTATTCTGATTGACGAAACACGCAGTGTTGTTGAGATTTACGAGGCACCATACGAGTTGGAAGACAGCCACCACCTTGCCGAGGCTCTTACCGAAATATTTGCCGATGATGAAAAGGACAAGAAAAATGTTTCGGTTGTTTCAGCCGGAAGTGCTGCTCGTCATAGCCTCATAGGAATGCTGAATTTTAGCTTCTACGATGTAAAACGTAAAAAAGTTCGCCTGAAGCAGGCCGGACGCGGTGGAATCGGAACCGTAATGTTTGATAAAAACATCAAAGCTCTTGTGGCCAAATCGAAGGGTGTTAAAGGAAATCTAAACAATGCAATTGATCTTGAAGCCATAATGGAACGCGGCCGCAGGTTCAACCGCGAAATGAGGGAACTCGACGACAGTCAGGCGGAGATGCGTACAAAAGGCACAGCCCACCTTACCAACGTTATGAACGACTACGACCTGCTCCCAACAAATAATTTCAAATTCGGCAGCCATACCGACGGGTATAAGATTCACTCCGACATCTACAAGGAGAGGTTCACACAAGGAGTTCCCGATGGTTGTTGGATCGGATGTAACATGTCGTGTGCAAAAGGTGTTGATAACTATCTCATACGCACAGGACCTTATGCAGGAGAAAGGGTCATTGTTGACGGCCCGGAATATGAAACAGCAGCATCGTTGGGTTCTTGTGCGGGGATTTTTAACCCCGACTTTACAATCGAAGCAAACTTTTATTGCGATACCTATGGCATCTGCACCATAACATGGGGTACGATACTTGGTTTCGTCATGGAATGTTATGAAGCAGGTGTGCTGAACGAAGAACGAACCGGCGGGCTGAAACTCAATTTCGGAAACGCCGATAGCGCTATGGAACTGCTTCACCAACTTGCCAGAGGCGAAGGCTTTGGTAAAACCGCAGGCCTTGGGGTGCGCAAAATGAAAGAGATGTTTATCGAAAAGCAGTGGGGCGATCCCAAATTCCTTTTCGATATTGCAATGGAAAACAAAGGATTGGAATATTCGCAATACATCTCAAAAGAATCGCTAGCCCAGCAGGGTGGTTATGCTCTTACAAACAAAGGCCCGCAGCACGACGAAGCCTGGCTGATCTTTATGGATATGGTAAACAACCAGATTCCAACTTTCGAAGCTAAGGCCGAAGCACTACACTATTTTCCAATGTTTAGAACATGGTTCGGACTACAGGGATTATGCAAATTGCCATGGAATGATGTTGAACCCGAAAGCAATGCCCAAAGCGATGAACCAGCCAAAGTTCCAGAACACGTTGATAATTACGTTACAATCTACAAAGCTGTAACCGGCAAACCGTTCGATAAGCATGAACTCATCACTCAAAGCGAACGTGTGTATAATTATCAGCGCATATTCAATATTCGCAGAGGATATGGCCTTCGAATACACGATGCACAACCATACCGTGCCGCAGGCCCAGTTACTCAAGAAGAATATCTGTCGCGCCAGGAGCGATACGATAAGCAACTCAAGGATTTGTTAGCCCTTGAGCCAGGTAAAATGACTTTGCCTGAAAAAATGGCTGCATTGCGCAAATACAGAGAGGAACGCTATGAGCAACTGATTGATGCAGTGTACGAACGACGCGGATGGACTAAAAACGGCGTTCCAAAAACAGAACATCTCAGAAAAATTGGGATGGATCTACCTGAACTGATTGAAGTGATTAAGGATTTACAATAACAGCTTTACAGTAAAATGGCCATTTTCTTGATGGTCATTTTATTAAATACCGTTATGAAACAAACTACATAACCAAATGGCTGGACACAAAGGAGCAAGATACTACGATATTTTTCTTAAATACCGCTTTTGGCTCGAAAGTACCGATGGCCGGGATATAGTTGGCAGCGGACGCTTTGAGCTTTTAGAAGCAATTCAGAGTGAAGGATCAGTTTCTGCTGCTGCACGAAAACTTGGCATCAGCTACCGAAGCGCATGGGGAAATTTGAAAAAAGCCGAGCAAATGCTTGGATTTAGCCTTACAAAACGCATTCGTGGCGGAGCAAAAGGCGGAGTAACAGTTTTGTCCGACGAAGGAGCAAACCTGATTTCTGCCTATAGAAATTTGCTCACCGAAATGGACCTCTCTATTCACCAAATTGCCCGGAAATTCTTTCACGACATAAACAAAGAATGAGTTATACAACTAATAAACAATGAGATACAATAAATTAATTTACGCTATTTTGCTTTTGTTTTTATTATCGTGCGGACGCCACAAAACACAAGAAACAATAACCATTTTTCATGCGGGTAGCCTTTCTTATCCCATGCGTCAGTTGGTTACGGCATTCAACGAAGAAAATCCCGATATCAGAGTGCTTACCGAAAGCAGCGGAAGTCTGGCTGCAGCGAGGAAAATCACCGATCTGAACCGCATTTGCGATATTTTCGCTTCGGCCGATTATAAGGTAATCGAAGAATTGCTGTTTCCGCATCATGCCGATTGGCATATTGCTTTTGCCCGCAACGAACTTGCAATAGTATACTCGCCTGAATCGCAATATGCAGGTGAGATCACGACTGAAAACTGGCACGAGATAGTCATGCGTCCCAACGTTCGTTATGGACGCTCCGACCCTCATTCCGATCCATGCGGTTATCGCACTTTATTAGTTTGGCAACTGGCCGAAAAATACTATAATATCCCAGGTTTATATAACCAATTACTTTCAAAGGATGCACGTTTCATCAGGCCAAAGAGCGTTGATCTATTGGCCCTGCTTGAAACAAGAACAGTTGACTACCTATTTCTATATAAAAGCGTTGCCAAACAACATAATCTGAAATTTATCCCACTCCCCGACAGCATTAACCTCGGCAACCCCTATTTAAGAGAACACTACCGCACGGTTTCGGTTACTGTAAGAGGCACAGCCCCAGGCGATTCAATTACTTTTTTTGGCGAACCCATGATTTATGCCCTGACAATACCACGCGAAGCGACAAACAAACCCCTTGCTGAAAAGTTCCTCTCATTCGTTCTCGATCCTGAAAAAGGACTCCAAATAATGGAAGAATCGGGGCAGCCACCACTCATTCCTGGCCTTGCTGTAGGCTACAATAATATCAGTCAGCAACTCCAACAATTTATTGTTCCATTTGATTAGGAAGCTTAAAGTGGATAGTGCTTTTTTTGTTTTAAGCGATATGCATTTAATTACATAACCTAAATTTTTTAACAATGAACAAATCAACTTTTCTAATTCTTTCGATCCTATTCATTAGCGCCTCGCTAAGCGGTCAGATTTCAGGCCGTGTAACGGATGCATCAACCGGACAAGCTTTGACTGATGCTCATGTTACTGTAAAACATGCAAATGTAGGCGCTGTTACTAATGCCGATGGTTGGTTCGAATTAACCGGGCTGGAAAGAGGCAGATACCAGTTGGTAGTTAGCTTTCTGGGATTTCAACCGGCTCAAAAATCAGTAACAATCACTGACAACCAACCTGTTGAAATTGAATTTCTGCTTGAACCGTCGCCATTATCGGAAAGAGAGTTAGTGGTTACAGCCACGCGTTCAGAAAGGAGCACCCGTGATATTCCTTTCCGCATTCAAACAATCGGCAGCAGGAGAATAGAAAGCCAGCCACTAAACAACATTGAAGATATTCTTCAACTTGTTTCCGGTGTTGCGGTTGAACGCTCTTTTGGGATTCAGTCGAGCAGATCATCAGTTTCGCTGAGAGGTTTAGGCGCCAGGGAGCAATCGCGGACGCTGATTCTTATTGATGGCATTCCAATGAACAAGTCCGATGGAGGCACTGTAAACTGGAACATCATACAACCCGCCGACATTGAACGGGTTGAGGTCGTAAAAGGGCCTGGATCCGCTCTTTATGGAGGTCATGCAATGGGCGGCATCATTAATATCATTACAAAGCGTCCCGCCGAAAGGTTCGCAGGATCAGTAACAGCCTCTACAGCATCTTACAATACCTTTGGATCGCGGTTTAACGTTTCGGGCCGGCCTATTGCTGGAAGTGGATTTTATGCCGGACTATCTGGCTTCTACAGAGCCAGCGACGGGTATATAAGCGAAGCAATAGAAGATGTTAATGAACACACTATACCTTCGTTTCTTGAAGAAAATATGCTACGCCTTAATGCCGGGTATGAGTTCGAAAATGGTCATAATATTGACCTGTCAATTCTGCGGTATGATGATGAACGAGGAACTGGCACAATGATACAAACCGCCAGAGGCGCTTATAACGAACACGATGCTTGGCAATACAGGTTAAGATATGAGGGCATGGCTGGTGAAACACGCTTATCATCCGGGGCTTATCTGATTGACGAAAGCTATGGTGCTATAAACGAAAGCATTCGAAACGAAGAGTATACCCGTTTCGATGTTAGTTCAACCAGGCTCGATATGGGAGCCTATTTTTTTGCTGCACGGCCTGTTGGCGGTAATAATACAATTACAGCAGGAGCCGATTTTCGACTGGGCGAAGTTGATGGAGCGGATGTGTATCGTACTTCTACGGATGTTGTAATAAATCAGGGAAAACTTCGTGTTGCATCTCTATTTCTGCAGAATGAATGGAGCAGCAACGATGAAAGATTTATGGCTATTGCCGGAATTCGCTACGATAACTTCCAGTTTTTTGATGGGTTGTTCCTCCTTCAGGATCCGACCTCAGCAACCAATTTTATGGCTCAATATCAAGATACTCTGCAGGATGCCAGTTTCTCAGCATTTAGCCCGCGACTCTCGCTGCAATACCGTATCAATGAAAATGTCAGAACATTTATTTCCGCAGGAAAAGGATTCCGGCCTCCTGTGCTCGACGATATGTGCCGGTCGGGTCGTATGGCGTTAGGCTTTAAAGTAGCAAACCCGAACCTGAAACCCGAAAATCTGTACAGCATCGAATGGGGCGGGGATGTGAGTTTCGGCAAAGGGTTTACATTTTCGCCAACAGTATACTACTCTCAAGGAAACGATTTCATCTATTTTCTCAGCACCGGCGACAGCGTAAGAATCGGTAACCGCTGGAGACCAATACTGCTCCGCGACAACATTACACAAGTTGAAGTTGCAGGAATAGAGACTGAAGCCAGATGGAATCCAAATGCAAACCTATTGTTGCAAGCCAGCTACACCTACAACCACACCAGAATCTTAGAAAACGAAATACGGAACCCGGCAGTAGATCAGGATCTTGAAGGCAAACAACTTGCTTTTGTTCCAACTCACATGGCCTCGGCAGGAGTTACCTGGTATAACAGGTTTGTAAATACTTCTCTTACTGCAGTATATAGAAGCGAATTTTTTGAAGACGACCACAACGAAAACCAAAGGGGTGCTTTCTTCATTGTGAATGCCAGAGCATGGAGAACATTATTGGATAATTTTGTTCTCTCACTAACAGCCATGAATCTTGCCGATACCATCTATACCGATACACGAGGCTTGCGCTCTCCCGGTCGTTTCATGACATTCGACGTATCATACAACTTTTAAAATTCCATTGATATGAACAGGATATTCTTGCTTTTGGCCTTAGGTTTTGCCCTTTTGCTTACATCATGCAACAGAATTGTGGATGCAATAACCGGAGCAACATTGATTAATACAACCGGCAAAAACAGCTATTTCGAGAACGCTCCATTCCAGTCGCTGGAAAAAGGAACTCTCAAAGTTGTTGGCGAAGTTGAATCTGCAGGTCCGGTGTCGTTCGAAAAACTTTTTAAACGCACAATTCATGTTAAAGAGTTCATTGGAGATGTTTCCGACACAAACGGTTTCGTTGGAGCATACAGGTATGCGGGTTATTCATTATACGACATCCTGAACGAATTCAAAGCTGATAAAGCCAACAAAGAAGTATTTCCTCCTGCAATTGACCTGTTTGTTGTGATCTCGAATACTGAAGGCCAACAGGTTGTTTTTAGCTGGGGCGAAATATTTCTAAATGCCATTCCTCACAGGATTCTGATTGCTACCGATGTGGCCCCCATACTTCCTAAAAGAAAAAAAGTAGAATATCCTGTTCCATCAAAATGGAGAGTAGTTGCCGGCAACGACCTAAATGCACACCGCTTCCTCAACAACCCTGTTAGCATCGAAGTGCGTTCTTTCGATGGCCAATATGCTGTTATCCGTAATATGGAACCGATGTTTTCAGACTTTTTCCGGATTGTAGTGAACGATTCTGTAGTAGCTAAATTCGCCGAAACAGTCACAAACATTAATGTTCATACCTATGATAGAGTGCTTTATGGTCTTGGGATGGGCTTTCATAGTGCTGTTCCCGCGGTTGGCGTATCGTTACGGGAAGTAATCAAGATAGCTTACCCTGAAATTTTGCTCAGGCACGCTGATGGTTTGATTGCAGTTGTGGGCATTGACGGCTACCGGTGTGTTTACAGTGTGGCAGAAATCTTTAACCGGACCGATTATATCGAAGTATTGCTCGTTGAATCGGATGAGGATGGTGGAAGGTTCAGAACTTTTGCGGCTGCCGATTTTTTTGCCGACCGTTCGGTAAAGGCAATCAGCGATGTAGTGTTCTTCACACCATAAATTCTGGAAAGTAAACTTTTTTGAAAGTGTGAAATACCTTTCGGAGCACTGCTGTTGAACGGAATAGACGCAGTTTTGGCACTTAAAAGCACTGTTTCCGAACGACCTTTTTGGGATTATTGGGCACGTTGGATAATTTTACTCCACCTGTTATGCTGGCGGCATTCCATCAATAATCAAAATTCGATGTAAACCCTTACTGATATGATGGAGGCATACCATTGTATTTTATAACGAATTCTGCTTTATCGCAGAAAATAAAACTTTCGTTACGGTGATCGCGTTCATCAAGCCCGATACGCCGGAAAACATCTGCCCATGTGGCTACATCAGCGTATTTTTTAACCAGTTCATTTGTAACCGGTTGATCCTCCCACTCGGGGTGAATTGCAACCATTTGTGCATAAATGTGTTCGGCATGATCTTCAAACTGGGCGTTGAAATGATAAGCCCCTTTAATATTTACACAGGCTAAAAATTTTGATATAACCACGTACCCAAGCACGATGAAAAAGGTAATTGGTGGGTAAAGAAGCCATGGATCCTTGAGTCCATCTTCTTTCATTTTTTCATGGATCACAAGAAGATGATCATACTCGTTATCTTGTGCATGACGCGCCCATTCAACAACGTTTTTGGCTCGGTTTACCTTGTTGGTATTCCGAAAACAGCGTGTGAGCATGATATACTTTCTTATTTCCCATTCGCGGTATGGTATAGATGCCAAAATTTCAAGCAGTTTGGCTTTTCCCAAGGTTAGTTTACGCCCAGCAACCAAATCCATAGCAAAGAAAAAAAATTTTGCGGCAAGGTTGTAACGATATCTAGCCCTTGACAGTGATGCATGTTGTTCGGCTTTAAGGTCAATTGGTGTCATGTGCATTGGTTTATTTAATTTGTTAAAATGCATGGTTTATTCATTTTCACTGCTGTCCGGTAAAATTTGAAAGGAGCCAGGCCATGACAGCCAGGTTACCTTTCGCTGGTAGTTTTGTTTCACTAAAAACCAACTACTATAGCAAAAATAAACTTTTTTCTGTCATTACGTTTCGGGCAGTTTATTTTCTTAATCCCGAATTAATCAATAATAAGTCCGTTAGGGTTGAACTATTGATTCCATGAGGGTAATCACGAGCTAGTGTTTGTTCAGCAGAATTATTATTATGCTGATTACAAACACTTATTC
>CAYGGZ010000022.1:0-47050 GCA_964349765.1 uncultured Bacteroidales bacterium | reverse complement strand
AATCCATGCCCACTCCCGCCTGAGAATTAAACATGGAATAGTCGGGTGGATACGGTAAAATATTTAATCTGACGACCTGTGTGTATCGAAACAGGCTATAAATCAGGTTAATTAACCCGTTTATTTCGCTTGATCCTGCAATTCCAACAGGTTTTACTGTTAGCCCGTTTGTGCTTGCTCCATAAATCCGAATACATGTTCCTCTAATTGGTTTAGTCCCCAATTTCCTGGACACTTTTTTCAAAACGGTTTAGGACATTTTCATTGTCATTCAGATTTAGCAAAGAATCACATCCGTATGTTTCATAGTAAAGCGAAGGCGTTCATTCTCCTTTTCCACCGCTTTTATGGCAGGATATGCCTTTGGTAGCTGGGTTCCAATCCATCATGACCCTGCTGCTCAAAAACTGCTTACTTTCCTCCTGAAGGCAATTTAGCCATTACGGGTTTCGCTGAACAGCGAATAGACCAAAAAGCCATTACACCTCAGCAGTATAATGGCTCTTTAGCGCTTTTCGGCTATTCGACTTAGTGTTGGGCGGATGTGGCTCTTGTTCTCACTTTGTCAGTCGTTTGATTTCCGTTGCTATATGTTCAAGCACTTCTTCGTTTTTTATTTTGTCGTCACTGCTGAAAACTACGAATACCTGTCCACCGAATTTTTTAGTGAAGTCATCAAAACTGGCTTTCATTCTCTCCGTTGCAGAATAGTTACCGAAGTTGGCTTTTGCTGTAACGGGTTTGATTTGTATGCCAAATGCTTTATCGCCTATCCATCCGAGATAATCAATGTCGCCTGCGTGGTCAAGTTCGGGGTCGCTTTCTTCAAATTTCACATTTGGGAAAGTCTTTGCAAGATTATCTTCGATTAAAGATTTCTCTCTGATAAATCCATCAAAAGTGCGATTGATAGTAAGGTTATGAATGTAGTCAATACAGTCTTGTAACGTAAGCTGGTTAAAAGCTTCTGTCCATTCGGGAACAACAATCTCCTTGATTTTTACATACAACCGTTCGCCAAGTTCTTCCAAACTTTCCTTTGTGATTTTGTTCGGTGCTTTACCGTCAGTTGTTGCATTTTCAAAATACCACTTCTCCCATTCTTCAATGGTTTTCGGTTGGCACTCACGAATGAGTGCCATCACGGTTCCGACCTTTTTTGGTCTTGATAACTGATAGGTTTGTGTTGCGTAGTTGAGAACTTTCTCCTTTTTGCCAAATTCTTTGGAATATCTCTTTGTTGTCTGTTTAGCCATTATGTTGATGCAAGAGGTTTAAAAATTTGTCTTTGTATTTGAAATCAATATCGCTGTCCACCTGCACCAAACCACTTTTGATTAAATGAGCGTTGATGAATGTTTTGTTTTCAAGGTAGAGATAGCAAAGCAGGTTGTTTTCGCTATCGTACTTAACTTTGTCGTATTTTAGAAATACTCGTTTTCCTTTAATTTTTTCAATGAGGAATAAAGTTGCTTTTCCATTGATTACAGGGTTTTCTTTCACTCCAAGAAGTTTTATAGTCAAGTCGTTGCTCAAACGAACTTTTTCTGGGCTGATAACTTCCTTAACCGTAAATAATTCTTCTCGTTTCGTTGAACTCTCTTTGTCAATCCTAGAGCCGAATTGAAGTTTCTTTACGTCAATTTTTTTGTCAAGCGTATGCGGGTCTTTGAAAATGTATGGTAGTTTTTGAATTTCCTTTTCAAAGTCAGTTTTTATTGGTTTTTGTTGCAAAAACTCATAAGTCGTTCCGGTCAAGTCTTTTTGATATACTTCCAATTTTTCTTTGATGATTGGAATAAATTCAGGATTGATTTCAAATCCAACCGAATTTCTGTCTGTGTTTTTTGCTGCTAATGCTGTTGTTCCACTTCCTGCGAATGGGTCAAGAACAGTTTCCCCAACAAACGAAAACATTTTGATAAGGCGTCTTGGAAGTTCTTCCGGGAATATTGCAATGTGTCCGCTTTGTCTTGCCCCTGCAAAATTCCAATGTCCTGCAAAGAAAGTGTTCCATTCTTCGGCAGTCATCTTGGAAAGTTCTTTTTGCTCTTTTGTTGGTTTCGGGCTGTCTCCCAATTTTTTGAATACAAGAATAAATTCGTAATCCAATTTTAAAATCCCGTTTCGAGGATATGGATACGAACCCATTTGAACGCCACCGCCTGTTGTGTTGGAGGTCGTTACCTTTTGCCAAATGATAGCACCCATATAATCAAAGCCAATGTTCTCGCAGAACTTGATAATTTCTTCACGAATGGGAATGACTTTGTAACGACCGTAATAAACCGCACGGGCAAACTGGTCTCCAATGTTTACACACAACCTGCAACCGTTCTGAAGAGTTCTGTAGCACTCTTTCCAAACCAAGTTCAGGTTGTTGATGTAGTTTTCGTAACTGTCGTGGAACCCGATTTGATTGTCAGTTCCGTAATCCTTTAACTGCCAATAAGGTGGCGAAGTAATACCCAAATGCACCGAATTATCAGCCAATTCAGTCATTTGTCTGCTGTCACCGTTTATTATTTTATGATGAGTTTTCAAGCTGTTTGATATTAAATTTTTGTATAGGTCAAAGTTACTTAAAATGTCGGGATATCCGTCCAAAAGTTATCAATTTTTTACCTGTCGCCCGATGGTAGCATTGTCGTCCTGCCATTTCCGCCAACTTATTTATACCCGCTACTCCACCCCGCCTTATAGCGTGTATCTAACCGAATCGGGTAGGCAATGCGATATAGTTTCGGTTTTGGAGCAGCGTGTTATTTCATTATTTTTCAGGAGTGTCTGACCAAAATTACGAAGAATTTATATTAAGCAAAGCGTTGCTTAGCTTTTTCCCGTCGAGCCTGCAATATAGGATAAACTGCACAACAGCAGCGAGTATGGTTCCGATGGTGATAACCGAGAAAGCCTCGAGCAGCCGGCTCAGATGTTTTCCGATAAATAGCTCGCTCGAAAACACGGTCATCGCTACTGCCATTAAAAATAGAATCTTCAGAACGCCCCTAGTCCTATCAGGCAAACCAGTATCTACCCTGAAAAGTAAAATATATTGCACAAACCAGGCCGGCCACAGAAAGATGAAATATCCCTTCCAGGCCAACGGCGACAACAATGGAATGATCGTTAAAATGAACACAAAACCAAGATAGGTTTTCGCATGCTGCCTTTCGGTGATTTTCTCCCCCATAAACCATACACCCACCACTCCCAATATAACCACTATCAGATAGGATATCCATCTTGTGCTGATGAGGTCAAGATGGAAAATGTTGAGATAAATCTCCATGTTCAAGGGTTGATTAATCCCTGGACTTTCGTGCATCAACAGGCTTCGCATCATCGAGAAAAACGACTGGTTTTTATGGCCTACGCTGGCAAATGGTTCCACATTGTTGGCGTACCATGTTTCATAATACTGTAAGGTTGTTTCGATCCCAAACACCAGAAAAGGAAGGGCAGCCATAAGAATCAGAAAAAGAACTGTATAACCGGCTGTTTTGAACTCCCTTTTCACGATGAAATAAAACAACAAAAAGATGGTATAGACCTTGATGGAGATGCTCAGCGCCAGCAAAAACCCTGCAAGCCCCTCCTTTTTTTGTGCAAAGTACCGGATCGAAAGCAGGGCCAGCAACAACATAAAGATGTTGATCTGAAGGTTTGCCATGTTGTCCATGATGTAACGCATGGCTATCAGCAGCGGAACAAGTACCACCGGATGCAAAAGAGCGATGATAGTATCGGAGATCAATGGTTCTTTCCGTTTTGGAATCCAAACCAGGCGCCGGTTCAGAAAACCGGTGGTTAAATGATGGATGATGAAAAACACTGCTCCCACTGTACACGCCATCCACAGGAACCGCACAAGAGGAGCGCTTATATTTCCCACCAGGGATAGAGGAACGGATAGAATAGAGAAGAATGGCAGCCAGGTGTTGATTCTTGGATTAAGATAGATATCCTTCCCCGACAGTACAAGATTACCTGCTTCCAGATAACCCTTGAAATCACCCTCTTTAAAGAAGGTGCTTCGGATCAATTCATACGCCAGGATTATGAACACAATGATCAAACAGGTGAGGGCGATGCTGTACCAATGTTTCTTCATGGTTGAAAATGGGCAGGTTATGTTTTTATCACTATTGACCGGTAAAAGTAGAAAATTATTTTTCTCTTTTGTAATTGCCAAATAATCAGCAACAAAGTTTTCGTTTTTTCATTATCTTACAAGTAAGCCCCATTAAAAAGAGTAGGTTGCCTCACCAAATCGAAAGTTTTCTGCCAACGCATTTTAAAATGCCTATGAACCCAGATTAAGCATGTGACAATGCTTCATATAGGTTAAAGAAACCATCTGACGAAAACGGATTGACCAAAAAAATGCAGCTTTGTCCATGGTATATGGATCTTAGCAAAGCAAGACCAATAATAAAAGAAAGCTGGGTTGTCATGGCCCGGCACCTTTCAAATTTTTACCGGACAACAGTGTTTTGAAACAGAATACTATCAAACAATTGGCCAGTTCAACACGGGAAAAGATGAAACTGTTTTTTATGGTTTTAATTAATCGTTACTTTGCATGCTGTTTTCAATAACACAATCGGATACTATGGACAGGACCAAGTATATTTTTGTAACCGGAGGAGTTACCTCATCGCTCGGCAAAGGAATAATTTCAGCCTCACTTGCCAGACTTCTGCAAGCCAGAGGCTTTTCGGTTACAATTCAAAAGCTCGACCCTTATATAAATGTTGATCCAGGCACACTGAACCCTTACGAACATGGTGAATGCTACGTAACGGAAGATGGAGCCGAAACTGACCTCGATCTTGGGCATTATGAGCGTTTTCTGAACACTCCAACTTCGCAGGCCAACAATGTTACAACTGGCCGTATTTACCAATCGGTTATCGAAAAGGAGCGTCGGGGCGATTTTTTGGGCGAAACAGTTCAGGTTATTCCGCATATTACTGACGAAATCAAATACCGGATCAAACTGCTGGGAAATAACAAAAGCTACGACTTTGTTATCACAGAGATAGGCGGTACGGTTGGCGACATAGAATCATTGCCTTATGTTGAAGCTGTAAGACAGATGCGCTGGGAAATGGGCGACAAATGCCTTGTAATACATCTTACTCTCCTACCGTTTCTATCAACTACTGGCGAACTCAAAACCAAACCAACCCAACATTCTGTTAAAACACTGCTCGAATCGGGCGTGCAACCCGACATTATTGTATGTCGTACCGAACATCATCTTACGCCAGCTATCAGGAATAAGATTGCGCTCTTTTGCAACGTAGCACCCGATGCCGTTATCGAAGCCATAAATACCGATACTATTTATGACGTGCCTATTCTGATGCAGCAGGAAAAACTCGACGATGTGGTTCTCTCACGAACGAAAATGCCCACCGGAAACCCGCCAAACCTCGACGACTGGAAAGAGTTTCTCTACATGCTTAAGAATCCTGAACATACTATCAGAATCGGGCTTGTTGGGAAATACGTTGAACTTAAGGACAGCTATAAATCAATTATCGAATCGCTGATACATTCCGGCGCAACAACACGATGTAAAGTTGATCTGACTATGGTTAAGGCCGAAGATATAAACGAACAAACAGTTGATTCTTTCCTGAGCGGACTTCAAGGCATTCTTGTTGCGCCCGGTTTTGGCGAGCGGGGTTTTGAAGGCAAGATCACTGCGATAAGATATGCCCGGGAAAACAAAGTCCCGTTTCTTGGAATATGTCTCGGAATGCAATGTGCTGTTGTTGAATTTGCCCGTAACGTGCTCAAACTCGAAAATGCAAACAGCACCGAAATGAACCCATCTACCCCCTATCCGGTTATTGACCAGATGCTCAATCAAAAAAGAGTCAGCAACAAAGGGGGCACCATGCGGCTGGGTGCATATCCGTGCAGCATAAAACCTGGCAGCCTCACATATTCAGTCTACAATCAGGATCTCATCTTTGAACGACACCGCCACCGCTATGAATTTAATAATTCATATTCCAAACAATTTGTAGAAGCAGGGATGGTGTTAAGCGGGATCAATACATCCGACAATCTTGTGGAAATCATAGAACTTACAGGGCATCCCTGGTTTATCGGGATACAATTTCATCCCGAATATCGCAGCACAGTTGCTTCTCCACATCCATTGTTTGTAAGTTTCGTTAAAGCTGCACTCGAGCATCAGAATAAGAAAATTTAGCCTCCACTTTTGTGCGAAATGCATCTTTGCACGAATGTTATTGCATATGATGTAATGGATGTAGCCGGTACAACACATCCCTTCATTTACATGTTGCCTGCTGGTATTTGTTCGTTTCGTAATTTTATACATTCTCACGCAACATTGTACAGGCGAATATTTATGGGGAATAATTCTCGCCACACCACCAGTAAAGTGCCCAGCAAACAATCAATTGATTTTCAGAATCGTTCGACCCAATACTGGAGCTACTGCCTTGCTCAGTTAAATTAACAGGGAACTATTAACCTATAAAAAACCCTAAAGAGATAACGCTCCGTCTGATTCTGCAGTTGTTTGCAATCGTGAATTCATTTAGCCAGCAGGTTGATGGTTAAAGTATGCTACTACTAACATTTCGTTATCTTTGTGGCCGAAAATATTTTACCGTTAAGCATAATTGATTGCAAATGAACAGGGAAAACACCATTGGCCTGGTTTTGATTTTTGCTTTACTGATTGGGT
Source organism: uncultured Bacteroidales bacterium (assembly GCA_964349765.1). Lineage (GTDB taxonomy): Bacteria > Bacteroidota > Bacteroidia > Bacteroidales > JAAYJT01 > JAAYJT01. Next base: position 40,314 of record CAYGGZ010000022.1, on the reverse strand, counting down.
ACAGCGTTTGGATGGCTCCTTCGGATGATGAGATGGCAGAACGCAGAAGGGTTCAGGACAGCATAGCCCAGGCGCACCAGCGCATTCTCGATTCAATCCGGCTCACCGCCGCCGCACAGCCGGTAATTGTTGAACAGGCTACTGCCACTTTGCAGAAGTACGACACAATTGAAAAAGAGGAACAACACAGGGAAAAGTTTGGCGTTTTTGCAGCAGCAGCCCAAGGCAACGAAGAATTGTTTCATATCGAAAACGACCTTATCCGTTTGTCGATCAGCAATAAAGGAGGCAGGATAGTTTCGGTTGTGCTGAAAAACTTTCAAACTTTCGACACTCTCCCCCTCGAACTTTTACACGTTGACTCCTCTGCTTTTAACCTGGTGTTTTTCTCCCAAAACCGAATGCTCCAAACCGAAAATTTGTTTTTTACCCCTCACTGGTACGATCCCGAAAACAGCGGGTCGCAAAACATGACTGTTACTGGAAGCAGCCAGCTAAAATTCGGAATGCGACTTCACCCGCTTGCCAACGGTGGACACATTGATACTGACCGCTATCTTGAAATACTATACACCATAGCGGGTGATCAATACATGACCGGAATTGAGCTTCGTTTTATCGGCATGACCGAGGTGATTGATGCTAATCTCAATAATCTTAGCTTAGAATGGCGCAATCAACTTCGTACACAGGAAAAAAACGTTGAAAACGAGCGTAATAATACAACCGTTTTCTTTCAATATCTCGACGACGAGGTTGACCGATTATCCGAAACTAAAGACGGAACGTTGTCGTTGCGTACACGTGTCAGATGGATTGGATTCAAACAGCAGTTTTTCAATACTACACTAATAGCCAATAGTTATTTTCTCAGTGGCGAAGTAAGCTCGTCAATCAATCCCGCATCCGAAGATCCACGGTATCTTGAAGACCTTTCGGCCATAATTTCTGTTCCGTACGATGCAATTGATGGATATAGCTTTGCAATGCAGTTATATACCGGACCAAACAAATATAACATCCTCCGTAATTTCGAACTTGGTTTGGAGCGCCAAATACCTCTCGGGTGGGGTTTTTTCCTTATGCATTGGATCAATCGTTTTGCTGTGATTCCGGTGTTCAATTTTCTGGAAAAATTCAACATCAATTATGGAATTATCATACTGATTCTAACAATTTTATTAAAAATAGTTCTGTTTCCGCTAACTTATAAAACCTATGTTTCTTCGGCAAGAATGCGTGTTCTGAAGCCGGAAGTTGAAGAGTTAGGCAAAAAATATCCGAAGAGCGATGATGCAATGAAGAAACAGCAAGCGGTTATGGCGCTGTACAAGAAAGCTGGGGTTAATCCGATGGCAGGCTGTATTCCGATTATAATACAGTTTCCTTTTCTGATTGCTATGTTCCGGTTTTTTCCTTCATCTATTGAACTTAGACAGCAACCATTTCTGTGGGCTCACGATCTTAGCACATACGACAGCATCCTTTCCCTTCCATTCACAATTCCATTCTATGGCGACCATGTGAGCCTGTTTACATTGCTTATGACAATCAGCACAGTTGCTTATACACACGTCAACAGCAAAATGATGGATACAGGAGCCAACCAGATGCCAGGAATGAAGCTGATGATGTATATTATGCCTGTTATGTTTCTTGGCTTCTTCAATAATTTTGCTTCCGGACTGAGCTACTACTACCTCTTGGCAAACCTCCTTACTTTTCTGCAGATGTTTTTAATCCGGCGCACGATCAACGAAGATAAAATTCGCCAGCAAATAGCTGAAAACAAAAAGAAACCGGCCAAGACTTCCGGATTTCAGAAACGGCTTGAAGAAATGGCACGTAAGCGCGGGTTGAACCAAAAACGGTAAACTACACGCCTAACGACAAGAATTTCATAGATATTGAGTAATTTCCGTTTGAGGTATTCTGTTTTTCTGCGTATTAATTTCCTACCTTTGCAGCCCCGTTTTTATGTCTTGAAATTCAAGATTATTGCAACGGGAAAACGAGTAATTCATTAAGTATTAACCCGGTTCGCATTATGCGACCACAATTTAAGTCTTTTCAATGATCGAACAAAATCAAAATCATGAGGAATTATCACCAGAGGTAACTGGCGAAAACCTTTCCGAAATTAATCAGCAAACAGAGGAGAGCCCTTCGACCGAGGTTGCCATAACCCAGAAAACAGAAACAGCAGATGAAACTGAGCGCCCTGAGGTTGCAGATTCTATTGCCGAAGAAATCATCCCTGATGATGCCTGGCAAAATAAACAGACTGCGCAAAAGCAAGCGAAACCTGAACGTGAGGCCTTCGACTGGAGCACAATAGGGAAAAAGCAAAAAAAATATTCGGAACAGGAGCAAAAACGACTCGAAGATGTTTATGGCCGAACTCTAAGTTCAATAGTTGAACATGAGGTTATTGATGGAAGGGTTGTTTCAATAACCAACCGAGAAGTTGTTGTGAATATCGGTTATAAAAGCGATGGCGTTATTCCTGTAAATGAGATGAGATACAACCCTGAACTTAAAATTGGCGATGTTATAGAAGTTTATGTTGACAGTCAGGAAGACATAACAGGGCAATTGGTGTTGTCGCATAAGAAAGCACGGGTTCTCCGTTCGTGGGAACGCATCAATGCAGCCTATGAAAATGATGAGATCATAAAAGGCTATGTAAAATGCAGAACAAAAGGTGGTTTGATCGTTGATGTTTTTGGAATTGAAGCCTTCCTGCCCGGATCGCAAATTGATGTGAAACCAATCCGCGATTACGATATTTACGTTGACAAAGTGATGGAATTCAAGGTTGTAAAGATTAACCATGAATACAAGAATGTTGTGGTTTCGCACAAAGCTCTGATAGAAAATGAATTAGAGCTGCAACGTCTGGAGATTATTGCTAAACTCGAAAAAGGACAAGTTCTCGAAGGGTTGGTTAAGAATATCACATCATACGGAGTGTTCATTGATTTAGGTGGCGTTGATGGGCTTATTCACATCACCGACCTTTCATGGGGTAGAGTAAATCACCCTACAGAAATAGTGGAGTTGGATCAGAGAATAAAGGTCGTTATCCTCAATTTCGACGAAAACAAGAAACGCATTGCCTTAGGACTAAAGCAACTCACACCACATCCGTGGGATTCTCTCGACTCTGAACTGAAGGTTGGCGATAAAGTAACGGGGCGTGTTGTAGTGCTGGCCGATTACGGTGCCTTTATTGAGATTGCACAGGGTGTAGAAGGACTGATCCACGTTTCGGAAATGTCGTGGTCGCAACACCTGCGTACGGCTCAGGACTTCCTGAAGGTGGGCGATAATATTGAGGCTGTGGTACTTACACTCGATCGTGATGAGCGTAAAATGTCGCTCGGCATCAAACAACTGATACCCGATCCATGGTCGAATATTGCCGAAAAATATCCTATGAACTCCCGGCACAAAGCAACAGTTCGCAACTTTACCAACTTCGGCATTTTCGTTGAACTCGAAGAGGGCGTAGATGGCTTGATACATATCAGCGATCTTTCATGGGCGAAAAAAATCAAACACCCTGCTGAGTTTACCAAAACCGGCGAGCAAATCGAAGTTATTGTTCTTGATGTTGACGCCGAAAATCGCAGACTCAGTCTTGGGCACAAGCAACTGGAAGATAATCCATGGGATGTGTTTGAATCAATATTCACGTTAGGTTCGGTTCACAAAGGAACAATAGTAAACCAGGCCGATAAGGGAATGATTGTTACTATGCCCTATGGCGTTGAGGGCTTCGCTCCTACGCGTCATCTTATTAAAGAAGACAACTCGACTGCCCGCATTGACGAAACCCTCGATTTTAAGGTTATTGAGTTTTCAAAGGAGAGTAAAAAAATCATTCTTTCCCACTCACGCATATTCCAGGACCAGCAAGCAGCCGAACGCGCAAAAGAAAAAACCGACTCCAGGAAAAACGAGGAGAGTACTCGTCAAACCGTTCGCAGGATTAACGAAAACATAGAGAAAACTACTCTCGGCGATATCGAAGCACTTGTTAATCTGAGATCTGACCTTGAGGAAGGTGAAAAAACCAGGAAAACTAAAGTAGCTGGAAAGGGCACCAAGAAAGCCAAATCCAACGAAGTACTCAACGAACCTGACGACACTATAGCCTCTTAGTATTCACTCACTCAGGCATTAACAAATGGCCTACTATACATCTGAAAGAACGGTATCCGCTGCGGCTGTTACCGTTCTTTTTCTTATTTAATACTTGGGTAATATGATTTTCTCTGTCACCGTGCTTGGATCTAATTCGGCATCTCCCTTGCCGAACCGCAATCCTACAGCCCACCTGGTAAACCATCTAAACAGATTGTTTCTTGCTGATTGCGGCGAAGGCACACAGATTCAACTACAACGTTACAGGATAAAGTATCAGCGCATAAACCATATCTTTATCACGCACCTTCATGGAGATCATTACTTCGGACTGATAGGACTTATCATGACTTTCCACTTGCTTGGAAGAACCAAACCGCTACATGTATACGCTCCTGACGGCTTGGAAGAAATTATAATGCTTCAATTGAAAGTTTCAAAAACAGTATTGCGTTATCATTTAAATATTAGCGTAGTAGATACCGAACAACACCAAATAATTTATGAAGACGACAGTTTGGTTGTAAAAAGCCTGCCGCTTAAGCATAGTGTTCCAACTTGCGGATATTTGTTCGCTGAAAAGCCGTTATTGCGGAGGATGCGACCAGGGATAGTGCAAAATCTCGAAATACCTGTTGATAATATAATGACGATAAAACATGGCGGTAGTTATCTTCATTCCGACGGGAAGATTTATCAAAATGAAGATTTAACGGTTGATCCGCCCTCTCCCCGCTCCTACGCTTTCGGTTCGGATACACTGGCCGATGCCCAATTGCCTCACCTCATAAAAGGCGTAAATCTCCTGTATCACGAAGCCACCTTCACTAACGACATGGCTCTCAAAGCACGGGAGAAGTTTCACAGCACTGCCTTAGAAGCTGCTACAATAGCACTTGCCGCTGAAGCAAAACAACTGATGATAGGGCATTATTCAGCACGGTATGACGACCCGACACCTTTACTGAACGAAGCAAAAACACTGTTTCCGAATACCTGTCTTGCCGAAGATGGCACAACATACTATATTCAATAAAACATACAGAGAGGGCACATTTGTAAGTAAGAGGCAAAGTCTCTTCAAACGCATGAGTTTCGAATGTGTTATGACTGGGATGCCACAACCGGAATGCCCTCAGGAAGCAAAGCCTGCATAAGAACTTCTATCGGGTGAAGTGCTCTTCTTCCTGTTCCGTCGAAAATTTGTTGCCGGCAACTTGTTCCAGGCGCCGAGATAATTACTTCGCTGCCAGCCGCCCGTACTGCAGGAAACAAAACAAGCTCGCCGATTTTCATTGATAAGTCGTAATGTTCCTTTTCATAACCAAAAGAACCTGCCATTCCGCAGCAGCCGGTTTTTAATTCTGTGACCCGATAATTTCGAGGCAATGAGAGCATCTGTTTTGACGTCCCTACGCTTGAGAGTGCTTTTTGATGACAATGCCCATGTAGTAATACCTCGGCATGACAGTTAGTAAAAGATCTTTCAGAGATTTTACCCGCATTAGCTTCTCTCGCAATAAACTCGTCGAACATCAGCACATTACCTGCAATACTCAACGCCTTTTGCTTTAGGCCGCCCCTGAGCAAATCGGGGTATTCATCGCGAAAGGTGAGAATTGCCGATGGTTCGATGCCAATAAGCGGTGTGTTGCAGGAAACAATGCCCGAAAGCGAGTTTACATTGTATTCCGCAAGATTTTGTGCTTTTTTGAGCAATCCTTTTGATATAAAAGTACGACCACTCGCTTTGTGGTCAGGAATGGTAACGGAATAGCCAAGCCTGTTAAGCAATCTGATAGCAGTAATTCCAACTTGAACATCGTTATAATTGGTAAATTCATCTGCGAACAAATACACCTTTTCAACCGGTTCGATTAGCGGTTTTTTTTGAGTTTTAAACCAACTCCTTAGCGAACGGTTTGCAAGTAAAGGAAGGTTTCTCTGCTGTGCAAAGCCTGTAATATGTTTGAGAACACCTGAAATAGCAGCATTTTGGATCAGTAAGTTGTACAGGTGTGGAGCCACCATAGCCATGCTATGTAAAGCAGTAATAAATGCGATGGCTTTCGAGCGTAGCGGTATGCCATTGGCGTTGTAATAATGTTGCAGGAATTCCGCCTTATATTTGGCAATATCAACATTTGAAGGGCACTCCGCCTTGCACCCTTTACAAGATAGGCAGAGGTCCATTATTTCGAATATTTCCCTGTTGTCGAAACGATTTAACTTGATGGAGTTTGTAAGAAATTCTCTTAGAATGTTAGCGCGAGCGCGTGTAGAGGAGTGTTCATCGCGTGTGGCCATATAGCTTGGGCACATTGTGCCTCCTGTAAGCGCTGTTTTTCTGCAGTCGCCCGAACCGTTGCACTGCTCTGCTGCCCTGAGAATACCTTGGGTTGAGGAAAAATCAAAAATCGTTTCCAGCTCTTCAACAACTTTTCCAGGTTCGTACCTGAGTGAGCTGTCCATTGGTGGAGTATCAACAATTTTTCCGGGATTGAAAATTCCATTCGGGTCCCATTCCTGTTTTATTTTTTTGATTAGCTCATAGTTATGATTGCCAACCATCATTGCCAAAAACTCACCTCGAAGCCGTCCATCGCCATGTTCACCGCTTAGCGAACCTTTGTATTTTTTTACAATGCCTGCGGTAGCTGTTGCCAGTTCCCTGAATTTGGAAACATCGCGCGGGTTTTTTAGATTTAGGATCGGGCGCAGGTGTAATTCGCCGGTGGCAATATGAGCATAGTAAACACATTCCAATCCAAGTTGCTGGAGCATTGCTTTTATTTCGGTAATATAATCGGGAAGGTCGGCTGGCTTTACAGCAGTATCTTCGATAACAGCAACAGGTTTGGCATCGCCTGGCATATTGGAAAGCAATCCTAACCCTGCCTTACGCAACGCCCAGACTTTTGCAATGTCCGAGCCGCTCACAACCGGATAGTGAAACCCTAATCCTGCTGATTGCATTTCCGAAACCATTGCATGTATTCCATTTTGAAGCGCCTCAGGCGATTCGCAGGCAAATTCAATAACCAAAATCGCTTCAGGATTACCACTTATAAAAAACCTATTTTTTCGTTGTTCGATATTGTTTTCACTTTGAGCAACGATAACATCGTCCATCAATTCCACTGCAACAGGTTTATGCTTCAAAGCCACGATGTTAGCACGAAAAGATTCATCAAGTGTGGTGCAATGCACGCACACAAGCGCTTTGTGAGGTGGTGGCAAAGCAACCAGGTTCAACTTTATTGAGGTGAAAAATGCCAGAGTGCCTTCTGAACCAGCAAGCAGCTTACACATGTTAAATGGCTCTGAACCAGCCGTGAAAGGTTTGCTGTTCAATAAAATATCAAGGGCATATCCAGTGTTGCGACGTTTAATTTCAAGATCAGGATAGTTATTACGAATTTGTTCCTGATTAACACGATCATTCAGAATATCCCGGATTTGGCGGTATAGTCGGTTCTCAAGCGATGTTCCATGGCATTTCTGTGTGAAAATCTCGTCTGAAACGGGGCCAAACACTGCCTCAGACCCATCTGATAGCAAGGCTGTGATTTCGATAGTGTGATCTCTGGTGCTTCCGTAAATAATTGAATTAGCCCCACAGGCGTTGTTTCCTACCATTCCGCCAATCATACACCGGTTTGAAGTGCTGGTTTCGGGTCCGAAAAAAAGTCCAAACTGCCTAAGTTTCATGTTTAACTCGTCGAGGATAACGCCAGGCTGAACTTTAACCCAGCGTTGACTGGGGTTTATTTCTAATATGCTTGTCATGTGGCGGGAAACATCAACAACAATACCACTGCCAACTACCTGCCCGGCAAGTGAAGTGCCTGCTGTGCGGGGTATTAGCGGAACACTGAAGCGGTTGGCAAATTCAATCAACTGCCGGAGGTCGTCGTCAACGGCGGGTAATGCCACTGCAATTGGAATCTGCCTGTAAACAGAAGCATCAGTTGCATACAATAGCCGATAGGCGTAATCGGTACGTAATTCTCCCTTTAATAGTATGGCTAATTCCCTGAGTTTATTATGGGGCAGATACATGCAGTGTTGAATTGTGTGAGCAGAGCAAAAGTACTACTAATGCAGTTTTCTTGTTATATCGAACCGAGGTTCGTGCAAATGTTCGTTTGGAATACGACGATCTCCTGAATGCCGTTTTTTGCTGACCTTACCATTTCAGGTAGTACCAATCTCAAAGGATGATGCTCAGAACATTGCCGAAACAAATCTGTTTATTGTGATCCCCTGCACTTGCAATTCAAACCACACGTATTCAAGCGACTGATGCAAATCGCCTGGGTAATGGCGGCTTCCGATCAAAGCATTTTCGATATTGACTTTTTCAGTGCTATTAAACAAATCACCGGAGATTTCGATGAATGCTATACGGCCGTTCTCAACACCAAAACTAACCTCAATAGTTCTATTGCTGACTTTTACGATGTTTTGAAACCGGTATGGGGGCGAATAGCCGAAGTTCCAATCCCATGTTGAATACTTTTGAGCGGCAAGCATTTTGATGTTTTCGCGGTCATAATCCAAAAATGAATAAAGGTTGGCATGGGGATACTTCTCCAAAACATGACCGATTATGCGGCCAATAAAATCATGAACAGAGATTGGTTGTGTGAGGTAATCAGAAATGTTTGCTACACAACTTCTAACCGACTTAACAGCCCTTCCGTTCCATTTAGCCTCTTCAACATATAACGCCTGTGAGAGTTTTTGCAGATCGGTATTGAACAATAGGGTTCCGTGATGAATCACTTTGTTTTTAAACACATGTTCGGCATTGCCTGATATTTTTTTCCCATCTACAGTAAGATTATTGCGACCCTCGAAACGGGCATCAACATTAAAATCTGCAAGAACTTCGATGATCGGTTGTGTGAATTTTCTAAAATCAACAAGTTTGTCCTGGTTTCCCCTGGCGATAAAAGTAAAGTTCACATTGCCTAAATCGTGATATACAGCGCCTCCTCCGCTAATACGACGCACAACTGCAATGTTGTTTCGGTTCACAAAGTCAAGGTTAATCTCAGCCAGAGTGTTCTGATGCTTGCCTACAATAACCGCCGGCGAATTTTGCCAAAGCATAAAACACTCGTCGGTAAAATGTCTGAGAACATACTCTTCTGCCGCAATATTGAAGAAAGGATCTGTTTCGGTTCGGGCGATACAAATCATAATGCCACTTTTTTCATAAATGCACCATAAATTCTATTTACAGAAAATGACATTAGAAACGTTTTACATTCTGCTTTCCCGTTCTCGTGCTGATCGTAACCAGCCTGGCAGTGTATTGGTAAGGAAATCCTGCTTATCGCTTCGAATCTTAGCCATATCAAGCCCGATAAGTTCCTGAGCCTTTTCTTTTGTACTGAAGTCTGGGAGTTCAACAGGAACGTTAACACCTCTTGCAACGAGTATAGTATTGATAAGCAATCTTGCTTCCTGAGCTTTTTGGATTGAAGTACTCAGCACCCTTAAACATTCCAGTGGCGAATGAAAACCCATCCCCTTAGCTGCTGCTACCCAATCCCAACGCCATTGTGCGTGGCGAATCAAAGTAAGTACAGGTTTCATCTCCTGTTCAGTAGCTCCGTTGTCCCATGCTGCTTTGGCTTCGAGGTGCAGGCGTGCCAGGTTTTTCTCGGCAATCCGGCGTATTTCGTAAATTTTATTTTGTCGTTCGTGCACATTTGCAAGCAGTTTTTCTTCACTTTCGCGATGGCATACCTGACAAGAGCCAGCGATATTCTGCAGAGGGCTTGTTATATGATGATCGGTGAATTTCATCCCACCCTCGCGCTTGTAGGGCAGGTGGCAATCGGCGCATGAAACACCCCGATCGGCATGAACTCCTGTCATATACAATTCATAGTCAGGGTGTTGAGCTTTGAGCATTGGCGCACGGCTAAGGGCATGTATCCAGTCGGCGTGCCCGATGGAATCGTAATATGCTTCCATTTCCATCGCGCTGAATCCTTTATCCCATGGGAAAGTCAAATATTTGCCTTCACCCTTGAAGTAGTATTCCACATGACACTGCGCACAGGAAAGAGAACGCATTTCCTGGTGCGTGGCCTGTTCGATGTCTCTTCCCATTCGTTGAAAAGCTTCAGCCAAAGCCGGGCGTGTTATCCGGAGGTTCATAGTTGTTGGATCGTGGCAATCCTGGCAACCTATGTGGTTGGTTGCTTCGGGTCCAAGGTCAGATAATGAGGCGGCATAAAACTCAGCCACTCCCATCTGAGCCATCAATCGCGGAACATCGGTGCTTTTGCATGTCCAGCATGTAGCTGGTTGTGGCTGCACGGTACGCAGAGAGAGGTGAACGTCCCTAACAGAATAATAATGGCCGCGGCTTTGTTTGTAATCGCGTGAAAAAGCATTTCCAGCCCATAAAATAACCAACTCGGGGTATTTTTTGAGGTAATCTACCGTTGCCGATCCGTGATGAAGTGATTCAAATAGTGTATCGGCTGTTTTCATGTACGATTCATACTGTCGTGGGAAGTTTTCTCCCCATACCGCACTTCGTGGTTCCCATTCGGGTATCTCTTTCACCATCTGAAAATATAACTTCGCCTCGCTTCGGCGTTCAACAATCGAGGCTGCAAAAAGACCCAGGATAAATACCACCACCACGGTAGCGATGAAAACAACCCAATTGAGCCATGGTCTTTTGGCAGAGAGTTCACTGAAACTTTTCATTGTTGTAGTTTTTTTCACATATTAAAATAATTTCTATTGATCTTCCTTTATAAACTCTTTCAACCATTCAGGCATTACAGAAGGTAATCTTGGCACCAGAGAGTGAGGGGTTGAAGATAGGCTGCGAACCGTTCCATGGGGTACATCGCGGTGGCAATCCCAGCATCGCATGCCTTCAGATTTCAGATGCGAACGTCCTGTAACTTCAATGATTCGGGTCATACTTACCATATCGCTATGGCATCGGATGCAGTTTTGCTGAACAACGTTGATTCCGGCCTGTTTAATTTCTATCACCTGCGGTTCGGCGCGTGCAGTAAATACCGAGGCATGCCGGAAGCCGTCTTTAGCCTTGAAAAAATAGGTTTGCAGAATATTATCATGTGGCACATGACAATCGCTACAGGTGGCAACTTCACGGTGACTGCTGCGCGACCAGGTGGCATAGGAAGGAAACATCACATGACAGTTTATGCATGTTTCCGGCTTATCCGACAGATATGAATGTGCCCGCGATGCATGTACGATTACAAGGCCTACACCAACAATTACACCCATCAGCAACAGCACAGGAAGCCGCCATTGTGGTGGAGGCATTATCATCCTGATTAACTTAACCATAACAGTGGGCAATTAAAAAATAAAAATCTAACCTATTGACCATATTATCTATTCCCTTATCTAACAAAATTATGAAACATTAAAGTTTTGCGCAACATTTTTCGGTAATTCATAATAATTTTAAGCTATATTATGATTCTCATCCATACACATGCATGCTATCCGCTGCCGAAGGCAGGTAACGAATTCCAAGCCATGTAATTACCAAAATCAAAAACGAAAATACCAGCATATTACTCAATAGCTTTTTCTTGTTTGGGTAAAAGTAATGAATATGGATAGTGAGCATGTAGAAAAGCCAGGTTAACAGTGCCCAGGTTTCTTTGGGATCCCACGTCCAGTAGTTGCCCCAGGCAATTTTTGCCCATATTGCGCCTATAAGCATGCCTAAAGTAAGCAAACCCAGACCAGGATATACAAGTTGCATAGCAAGATTTATACTGTTGTTCAGGTCTTCGCCAGTTTTTTTGTAAAAAATGCGGCCAATTACAGCAGAAATGCATGCAGATCCTAAAACTGCGTAGGAAATCATATAAATAACAACATGTGGGATGAACCATGGACTTTGCAAAGCAGGCATCAGATTCTTGTTATGGTATTCCGGACGGAGCAGATCAACCAAAAGGAACACAAAAGCCATAATAAATCCAAGGATGTACATTGGTTTGCTGCGTGTTTTCAAAAAAATGAACCATGTAATCCAGGCAATAAAAAACGAATACCACAGACGCGTTTCGGCCAGAGATTTCATTGGCGGGCGATCTAATTCAATCCACAGAAAAACTATAAACACCAGAATGGATAAATTACCCAGTAATGGGAGTAAAAATTCAGTCCTTTTCTGAAAAGAATTCTTTTCCTTTTTGAAAATCAAAATGCCTGCTACAATCCATGTGATCGCAAAAAAAAGCATCATACTAAAAAGCCATTGCCATGTCATATTTCCTGATTGTTAGTATTAGTTTTCACTTTGGTAAAAATAAGCCATACAGCGCCTGCCATCATCATAAATATGCCGGCGTAAACTATTGGTAACCATGGATCGCGAACAACCATAAACACGCTATAAGGCGAATCTTTTCCCTTGAAGCTGTCATAACTGTGTTGGTAGATATCCCAACCCCCGGCCTTAAGGGGAGCATTAACAGCAATGGTTCGCTTTTCGCCTGCAATACCCGACTTGGTGTATAGCAGCACGTCCGAGCCATAGTACGAGGCAGAAGGGTCGGATAAAACAAGCAATGTGTCGGGATGAAGCATCATCCAGGTGCCTTCAAACATGTAGCTTCCCGGCGAAATCCAGTGCAGCCCTGAACGACCATCAACCGAAACAAGCGCTGCAACCGATGTTCCAGGCAAGTTCTCATGGTTTATGATCGTGTCGCCCATCATAAAGGCATCTTCGTAAAATTTATGGATATGAACATTGTAAGCCCCAAGTTGAATCGTTTTGTTACCCTCAACAGGCGCCAATTCATCTCCCCTTACTTCGTATAGATCTCCTTCCCGGTTCACTAATGCAAGCTTAGGCGGATAATATTCAACAATAAACCTGTTTAGCTGAAGAGCAAAAGGTAGTTCGATCAACTCTTCATTTCTGGTTTCGGCGTTCCAGACAAGTTGATTCAAATGCACGTGCATCATGGCTTGTTGCCTATCGGCGAAACCGAGTATTGAGGACGACATGGCAAGCCATAAGCCAAAATGGTTGACAAAAAATGCAATGTTCCTTCCCCTGAAAGGTAAAATTCTTCGAATAGTAACCATGCCAAGCGAAAACAATAAAAAAACTACCGACAGAATGTAATACCAAGAATAGATGACATTATCGAGCCCAAAACGATTAACAACAGAGCCTTTGTCAGGGAATTGCGGTACCAGTGCCATTATAAATACCACTAAAGAGAACAATGAAATAGATGCCAGCGCAGCATTGGACGACGACAACCACTTAACAACAAGATGTTTGCGAAACAATACCCAAAGAGCTATGGTTATGATTAACAATTGCAGAAACACATACATGTTAACAGGAAATCGAAAGTTGCTGGCATCAATGCTGCCAAAAATTAGCTGCAGAATAATCCCTGCAACAAAAAGAAAGCCTGCAAACAGGAAACTACCATGTAGCGATCGAAATAGTTCAGGAAATTGAATCCTCATAGCTAGAATTTAAGATGTTTCGCAAATGTATAACGAAAACCCTTAGCTAATAATACCCTGATAACTTTATGAAAATAAACTTCTGAAATCCTATAACAACAGGAATTACAAACTATATGCGGGGAAGTTTTCTGCATTGCATTCTAATACCCACTCAGGGCCGATATTGTTGCCACATGTTTAATGCGCAGAAAACCGCTCTACCTCGTAATTTCTTTAGCGTCCCGAGTGCTAGCGAAAAATATACAGTCTAATTTTTGAGAATTCTGGTTCGTGCCAGGCTTGTTCCGTCGCTTACTTCAAGAATGTACATGCCCGGCAATAGCATTCCTACATGAACCCATGGTGATTCATGAATATTTTGCCTGATTTCCAGCACTATCCTGCCTTGCATATCATAAAAGCGTATGGTTGTATTGCCTCTGACAGCCTGCGCTTCAACAAAGATGTCGCTCCCGGCCGGATTCGGAAATACCCTTATTGTTTCCTGCGAACCGATTACAGGTCTTATGCCGTCGGGTGAGCGATCAAACAATCTTGCAATACGGTTGCGGCCGATCTCGTTTATTTCGGTAAAATCGCCACCAGCCAGTATTTTTCCATCGTTCTGAACTGCCAGGGCTCGAACCCTGCGATTGGCACCGGTTCCTATCAGGAATGTGGTATCAAAACTGCCATCCCTGTTTATTCTTGCAAGTCGTGCTGACGGAAAACCATCGTAACTTACGAAAGCTCCTCCTGCAACTATTTTACCGTCGTTTTGAACCACTAACCTTAATAAGCCAGGTGCAGAGAATCCCAGTCCGCTTTGAAAAGTAGTATCAAGCGAACCGTCAGAATGGAGACGTGCAACATGGTTTATTGAGTCGTTCCCTATCTGGGTGAAAGAGCCGCCAATTATGATTTTGCCATCTGGATCCTTCGCCACGTTATTGATTATTCCATTTACATCAGCGCTAAAGGACTCATCAAGGGAACCATCCGGGTTCAGCAATGCAATCCGATTGGCTGCAACACTGTCGTATAGAGAAAACTGGCCGACGATTAGTATTTTACCATTTGTGGTTATCAACATGCTTTCGATTTGCATATTTGCTCCATATCCGGCATCAAACGTATGATCAATTACCCCATCTGGATGAAGTCTTAGAATTCGATTTGCAGCGGTGTCGTTGTATTGAGTGAAATGGCCGGCCAGAATGATTTTATTGTCATCTTGAACCACCATACGAGTTACGCTGTTGTTGAAACCGGAGCCAGTAATAAAGCTATCGTCAGGTTGCCCGTTTGGAAGAGTGCGCATAAGGTTTCTCACCGTGTGTCCAGATGGGAGTTCATATTCATAGGCAATCAATACCTTATCCCCGGATTGAGAAGCAAGACCAGTAACGGTTTTTGATGTCAGGTTTGGAGGCACAAATGATGGATCAACCTCGCCATCGGGTAGCAGCCGTGCCATCCTGTGGCGAATCTCCCCGTTATACTTCGAAAATCTGCCTCCAATAAGGGTTTTACCGTCATCTAAAGGCACTATAATGCGGACTCCGTCGTTGGCTCCTGTTCCGGAGATAAAAGTATGATCCCAGGTTAAATTGCTGTGTAGCCGGATTATGTTGTTAGTTACCCTAAAGCCCTGATAATGGTCGAAAACTCCTGCAGCAATTATACTTCCATTCTGCATTAGGCAAACGGTAACTAACGCCGAGCGACTTTCGTTAAAACCTACGCCTAGATCGGCATTTATATCTAAAGCTCCATCGGCATGTAAAATTGCAATGTTGTTTCTGGGTACATTTTGATAATAGCGAAAATCGCCGGCAACCACCAGCCTTCCGTCCGCGAGTTGTTCTATATCATAAAACACACTGTGCATAAAATTATTAAAACCTTCACCTACCATAAATGTAGTGTCGACGCTTCCATCGCTGTTGAGACGTATAATAGCATTTCCAAAATTCGTTCCTACAATTATTCTTCCATCATCTTGCTCCAAAATGGCATGTACTGCTGGCTCGCTCCAGAAGTAGAGACCCGGTGGCGGGAAAACCGTACGAAATGTAGTGTCCAACGAGCCATCTGCATTAAGGCGTGCAATACGGTGGTTGTCGCTTCCAAGGATGTGGGTTGCGCGTCCACCTATCAGAATTTTACCATCGGCCTGTACATGAATTACATTTATCATATTATGTCCAGCTTCTGACAAGACTGCTGGTTGAAATGTTGCATCTAATTCGCCAGAGGGATTAAGACGGATTACTTTAATCAAAGATGGTGTTGTTCGAGTCGGATAAGAAATCAAAATTCGTTGCTCGTCATCCAGGTATAATGCTGCGATCCAAGCTGCTTCTTTTAACACGCTGCTTACCCTTGCAATAAAAGCGGTGTCGAGAGAGCCATCGGGATTTAACTTTACGAGAGGTGGAACTGAAACACCATTGTACCTATTGAACAAACCTCCTGCAACAATCTTTCCATTTAATTTTAGAGCGAGACCCCAAACAAATGATTCAAGAAGATTCCCAACCGTATCATAGTTTCTAAATCCTGTGCCGGAAACAAAGGATTCATCAATATTGCCGTCTTTATCAAGCCGAACGATATTGCCAACAGCAACGCCATTAAAGCTTGAAATCACACCTGCAATAACAATCTTTTCATCTGGTTGCTCAATTACATGCCCCACACTTTCTCCAGATACCGTACTTAGGGCATCGCCATAGCCGAAGCCTTTGTCGTGAGGATTGAACGAGAGGTCGAGTAGTTGATTCTGTCCGGTGCTGTTCAGCGACAGCAGCAGGATCATAAACAAAGTAGTCAGACTTTTCATGTTTATCAGGTTTTATGTTAATTTCCAAATTGCACATTCGCAGGTTATTCAAACATTGATCAACTGCCGTGTTTATGCCAAAACAGCAAACATAAGTGTATAAAAAGCCAAATAAACTATATACGCCTGCAATATACGACATTTTTATGAAAAGACAACTTTTTTTTTGCAGATATGCATATTTAACAAAAAAGCCGCATACCTCTAACGGCAGCGGCTTCACTAAAATATTGTTAAGTCCGAATTAATCAATCTGATAACTTTATGAAAATAAACTTCTGAAATCCTATAACAACAGGAATTACAAACTATATGCGGGGAAGTTTTCTGCATTGCATTCTAATACCCACTCAGGGCCGATATTGTTGCCACATGTTTAATGCGCAGAAAACCGCTCTACCTCGTAATTTCTTTAGCGTCCCGAGTGCTAGCGAAAAATATACAGTCTAATTTTTGAGAATTCTGGTTCGTGCCAGGCTTGTTCCGTCGCTTACTTCAAGAATGTACATGCCCGGCAATAGCATTCCTACATGAACCCATGGTGATTCATGAATATTTTGCCTGATTTCCAGCACTATCCTGCCTTGCATATCATAAAAGCGTATGGTTGTATTGCCTCTGACAGCCTGCGCTTCAACAAAGATGTCGCTCCCGGCCGGATTCGGAAATACCCTTATTGTTTCCTGCGAACCGATTACAGGTCTTATGCCGTCGGGTGAGCGATCAAACAATCTTGCAATACGGTTGCGGCCGATCTCGTTTATTTCGGTAAAATCGCCACCAGCCAGTATTTTTCCATCGTTCTGAACTGCCAGGGCTCGAACCCTGCGATTGGCACCGGTTCCTATCAGGAATGTGGTATCAAAACTGCCATCCCTGTTTATTCTTGCAAGTCGTGCTGACGGAAAACCATCGTAACTTACGAAAGCTCCTCCTGCAACTATTTTACCGTCGTTTTGAACCACTAACCTTAATAAGCCAGGTGCAGAGAATCCCAGTCCGCTTTGAAAAGTAGTATCAAGCGAACCGTCAGAATGGAGACGTGCAACATGGTTTATTGAGTCGTTCCCTATCTGGGTGAAAGAGCCGCCAATTATGATTTTGCCATCTGGATCCTTCGCCACGTTATTGATTATTCCATTTACATCAGCGCTAAAGGACTCATCAAGGGAACCATCCGGGTTCAGCAATGCAATCCGATTGGCTGCAACACTGTCGTATAGAGAAAACTGGCCGACGATTAGTATTTTACCATTTGTGGTTATCAACATGCTTTCGATTTGCATATTTGCTCCATATCCGGCATCAAACGTATGATCAATTACCCCATCTGGATGAAGTCTTAGAATTCGATTTGCAGCGGTGTCGTTGTATTGAGTGAAATGGCCGGCCAGAATGATTTTATTGTCATCTTGAACCACCATACGAGTTACGCTGTTGTTGAAACCGGAGCCAGTAATAAAGCTATCGTCAGGTTGCCCGTTTGGAAGAGTGCGCATAAGGTTTCTCACCGTGTGTCCAGATGGGAGTTCATATTCATAGGCAATCAATACCTTATCCCCGGATTGAGAAGCAAGACCAGTAACGGTTTTTGATGTCAGGTTTGGAGGCACAAATGATGGATCAACCTCGCCATCGGGTAGCAGCCGTGCCATCCTGTGGCGAATCTCCCCGTTATACTTCGAAAATCTGCCTCCAATAAGGGTTTTACCGTCATCTAAAGGCACTATAATGCGGACTCCGTCGTTGGCTCCTGTTCCGGAGATAAAAGTATGATCCCAGGTTAAATTGCTGTGTAGCCGGATTATGTTGTTAGTTACCCTAAAGCCCTGATAATGGTCGAAAACTCCTGCAGCAATTATACTTCCATTCTGCATTAGGCAAACGGTAACTAACGCCGAGCGACTTTCGTTAAAACCTACGCCTAGATCGGCATTTATATCTAAAGCTCCATCGGCATGTAAAATTGCAATGTTGTTTCTGGGTACATTTTGATAATAGCGAAAATCGCCGGCAACCACCAGCCTTCCGTCCGCGAGTTGTTCTATATCATAAAACACACTGTGCATAAAATTATTAAAACCTTCACCTACCATAAATGTAGTGTCGACGCTTCCATCGCTGTTGAGACGTATAATAGCATTTCCAAAATTCGTTCCTACAATTATTCTTCCATCATCTTGCTCCAAAATGGCATGTACTGCTGGCTCGCTCCAGAAGTAGAGACCCGGTGGCGGGAAAACCGTACGAAATGTAGTGTCCAACGAGCCATCTGCATTAAGGCGTGCAATACGGTGGTTGTCGCTTCCAAGGATGTGGGTTGCGCGTCCACCTATCAGAATTTTACCATCGGCCTGTACATGAATTACATTTATCATATTATGTCCAGCTTCTGACAAGACTGCTGGTTGAAATGTTGCATCTAATTCGCCAGAGGGATTAAGACGGATTACTTTAATCAAAGATGGTGTTGTTCGAGTCGGATAAGAAATCAAAATTCGTTGCTCGTCATCCAGGTATAATGCTGCGATCCAAGCTGCTTCTTTTAACACGCTGCTTACCCTTGCAATAAAAGCGGTGTCGAGAGAGCCATCGGGATTTAACTTTACGAGAGGTGGAACTGAAACACCATTGTACCTATTGAACAAACCTCCTGCAACAATCTTTCCATTTAATTTTAGAGCGAGACCCCAAACAAATGATTCAAGAAGATTCCCAACCGTATCATAGTTTCTAAATCCTGTGCCGGAAACAAAGGATTCATCAATATTGCCGTCTTTATCAAGCCGAACGATATTGCCAACAGCAACGCCATTAAAGCTTGAAATCACACCTGCAATAACAATCTTTTCATCTGGTTGCTCAATTACATGCCCCACACTTTCTCCAGATACCGTACTTAGGGCATCGCCATAGCCGAAGCCTTTGTCGTGAGGATTGAACGAGAGGTCGAGTAGTTGATTCTGTCCGGTGCTGTTCAGCGACAGCAGCAGGATCATAAACAAAGTAGTCAGACTTTTCATGTTTATCAGGTTTTATGTTAATTTCCAAATTGCACATTCGCAGGTTATTCAAACATTGATCAACTGCCGTGTTTATGCCAAAACAGCAAACATAAGTGTATAAAAAGCCAAATAAACTATATACGCCTGCAATATACGACATTTTTATGAAAAGACAACTTTTTTTTTGCAGATATGCATATTTAACAAAAAAGCCGCATACCTCTAACGGCAGCGGCTTCGCATAAAATATTGTTCGGTTATTAATTACCGAGTGTAGCCACCATCACGGCTTTAATAGTATGCAGCCGATTTTCGGCCTGATCGAATACTACAGATTGAGGCGATTCAAATACATCCTCGGTTACTTCCATGCCATCGAGACCAAACTTTTTGTAAATATCTTCGCCAATGGTTGTTTCCCGATTGTGGAAGGCAGGCAAACAGTGCAGGAATTTCACCTTTGGATTGCCTGTCAGGGCTACAAGTTCTTTATTTACCTGGTAGGGTTTCAGCAGGTCTATCCTCTCTTTCCACACATGGTCGGGTTCTCCCATCGAAACCCAAACATCAGTGTAGAGGAAGTCAACTCCTTTTACAGCATCGGCAACATTTTCAGTTAAGGTGATGCGCGCTCCGGTTTCTTTGGCAATTTCGCGGCATATTTCCACTAACTTTTCGTCGGGTTGAAGCGACTTTGGAGCCGCCGCCCTGAAATCCATTCCCATCTTGGTTGCAGCCACGAGCAGGGAATTGCCAACATTATTACGGGCATCGCCAAGGTAACAGTAAGATATTTTGTGTAAAGGTTTATCGCAGTGCTCCATCATGGTTAGCAGGTCGGCCAGTGCCTGCGTTGGATGAAATTCATTTGTAAGCCCGTTCCACACAGGAACACCTGAGTATTTTGCCAGTTCTTCGACGATTTGTTGCCCGTAGCCGCGGTACTGTATGCCGTCGTACATACGACCAAGCACACGGGCGGTGTCCTTCATTGATTCCTTTTTACCTATCTGCGAACCTGTTGGCCCGAGATATGTAACCCTTGCTCCCTGATCGAAAGCAGCTACTTCAAATGCACAACGCGTGCGTGTGCTGTCTTTTTCGAAGATTAGAGCGATGTTTTTACCCGAAAGCCGTGGTTGTTCTGTTCCGGCGTATTTTGCTTTTTTTAGGTCCACAGAAAGATCGAGTAGAAATCGAATTTCCTGCGGTGTGAAGTCGAGTAGCTTCAGAAAGCTGCGGTTTCTCAGATTAAATGCCATGTGGTTGTATTTTAGTTTGTTATACGAATCTGTTGTTTTGTAGCGAAATTGAATGAGGCTGTAATAACCGGTTTGAGCGATCAAACAACCGAAATTCGCGTTCCGCCGTTATCAACGCCAAGCATATCGGTACTTGTGATGATTGCATCTTTACCTGTATGTGTTGCAAAATGAACAGCAGCCTTCACTTTGGGACCCATACTGCCTTCGGCAAACTGCCCTTCGGCAATATATTGCTTGGCTTCTTTGACGTTCATATGGTCAATGGAACGCTGCTGTGGTGTGTTGAAATATAGGCAAACCTTAGGCACGTCGGTGAGAATGAAAAATTTATCTGCGTTGGTTCCTACGGCGAGCAGTGCAGAGGCAAGATCTTTGTCAATAACTGCATCAATACCCTGCAGTTTGTTTTCTGCGGCAAAATAAACCGGGATACCACCTCCACCAACAGCAATAACTATTTCGTGTGCTCTTGCCAGTTTTGCAATTGATTTTTGATTGAGAATTGCTAATGGTTGTGGCGACGCAACAACTTTCCTATAACCCCGGCCTCTGGGGTCGGCTTTAAAAATTGCTCCTGTTTCGGCAGCCATCTTTTCGGCAGCTTCCTGAGTGTAATATGGCCCAATAGGTTTTGTTGGATTGCCGAATGCTGGGTCTTCCTTATCTACAAGCACCTGAGTGATGATTGTTATGATATCGCGATCCAGGTCGTTGGCTCGCAAAACGTTTCTGAGTTGTTGTTCGATCACATAGCCTATAAACCCCTGTGAATAGGCAACACACACGTCCATAGGCATTTCGGGAAGGTTGTGTATTTGGGCTCCGGCCGAATTCGATAGCAGAATATTTCCAACCTGCGGGCCATTGCCATGCGTGATAATAAGGTCGTAATCTTTGCGAATCAGTGTAAGTAACCGTTGGCTAGTGGCAAATGCATTGGCCTCCTGATCGTTAATAGTTCCTTTTTGATCGCCCCTTAGGAGTGCATTGCCTCCAAACGCTGCTACAGCAAGTTTACTCATTTTTTTATTATTTAAGTTGTTATTTATTTGATTTTCAAAGCAACTGTCTGGCAAAACGATCGACTGACGTTACTGCCAGCCGCCATTACACAACAATTTTTGGTGCAATTGATTGCATCAGATCGGAGCAAAAATATGAAAGTCTTGTGAATTTCAAATGGTGATGTAATAAAAACACAAATGGGAAACCGTTCTTGACGAACAATTTCCCACTTCGCTTTGCTGGTCGCCGTAGCTACCGGCAGGCGCCAAGTTACGGTTGAGAGGCGATTCTTTTTAAGTAAGGTGCCGGTTTCCCGACGTTACCCTTCGATCTTTTCATTAGTTTTGGTTTTACCCTAAACTATTTCAATGATCTACTTCTGGGTACCTTGCTTTAAGAACAAGGAACAGGGTTTTACTTCTCGCGTTGTATCGCCCTTTTCAATCCTCCGGTTGATTATCCTCGTCGCTTTCCGTAGATTGCGTCTTTGGCTTCGGGGTTCCCTTGTATTTTCTTTCGATTATGCCGGGCTGTTATCCCCTTCCGAAGGCTGCCTTTTATCCCTGGCTTGATGAAGCAAAACTACAACAATCTCAATGTTTTGTCAATAGTTTTTCCCGACTATTTGTGAACACTCTTTCAACAGCAGTTATTAACAATTGTTAATAACTTTTTTCAGGTCAAGGTGGCTCACCATAGAGGTTGTTCCTGCTATTGAATCAAAACCATGCTTGGTTCTTGTAATGGTACCTGTTCATATTTCCAGAACAATATTCACCTTGAACACAACGGTACGGTAAGATGCGTTTTTGCCTGAGCGCCAAAAGGGAAAGCGAAAGGTTTTTTGGAGGTTAACAGCCAATAGCATCATCCTTTGTAAAAGGGTAGCTTTACTATTTTCGCCATATGAGGTTTATTACGGATTACGATTTGGATTTCTGCATCAGGTTTTGCAAGCGCAGAATCAACATATCCCATTCCGATTCCTGTTTTCAGTGATGGCGACATGGTTCCGGATGTTACCTCACCAATAGTGTTGCCGGCCAGATCAATTATCGAATAGTGTTGGCGCGGTATAGCTTGATTAATCATTTCAAAGCCAACCAACCTGCGTTTAACTCCCTCCTGTTTTTGCTTCAACAGGTTTGCTTTATTAATAAAGTCCTTTTCATCAGTAAATTTCGTGATCCAACCTAATCCTGCCTCAATCGGAGAAGTGTTATCATTGATGTCGTTGCCATATAGGCAGAATCCCATTTCGAGGCGTAATGTATCACGTGCTGCCAGTCCAATGGGTTTGATCCCATACTCTTTTCCGGCCGCAAACACTGCGTTCCAGATAGTTTCGGCGCTTTCGTCTGCAAAGTATATTTCGCAACCACCAGAGCCTGTATAGCCGGTGATAGAAAAGATTACATCCTTCACTCCTGCAAAATCGAGCTTTTTGAATGTATAGTATTCCATATCCAACACTGAGGCGGTTGTTAGTTTTTGAGCTACCTCAAGCGCTCTTGGACCCTGGATGGCCAATTGTGAAATTTCGTCGGAGGCATTATAAAGGTTAGCTCCGAATTTGTTCTGGTTTACAAGCCAGTTCCAGTCCTTCTCAATATTTGCGGCATTAACAACCAATAAATAGGTTTCAGCGTTAATTCTGTACACCAAAAGGTCATCAACAATGCCTCCTTTATCGTTTGGTAAGCATGAATACTGGACTTTTCCGTCGTAGAGCTTCGAAACATCGTTCGATGTAACCCATTGCAGAAAATTAAGTGCCTGGGGTCCCTTCACCCATATCTCGCCCATATGGGAAACGTCGAACACGCCAACTGATTTCCGCACTGTTTCGTGCTCTGCAATTATACCTTCGAACTGTACAGGCATATAATAGCCTGCAAACTCAACGATTCTGGCTTCGTTTGCTTCGTGAAACTTTAGAAAGGCCGTACTTTTCATAGTCATTCGAATTAGATGTATTACAAGCATAAAATGCGAAGCAAATGTATAAAATTTGACAGGTTTAAGTGTTCAAGCCGAAAAAAGCCGTTTTGTCGGGGGAAAGATCTCAGTAAAAATTAATCCGCAGATGAATTATTGCTTTTGATTGCTTGTTTCATTCACATTTTGTATTACTTTTGCGCCATCATCTTGCATTAACGACGTTTTCTGTTCGCAAACGCTTGTTCAGTAGTATTTCAGGTTTTATGTTGCTGTCAGCATGTGAAAGACGTTTCTGGTGGGGTATAGAAACAAGATGCAATCGAAAATACAATTTGATTTATTGTTATCGCTGCCCGAATAGCTGAATTTGAGCTAATTATCCGCTCGTTTTATATGGTCAATTAACTCCGTAGTCTCAATTAGTAAATCCAACCAATATTTACATTTCAATGCACGATATTACTTCGTTAAACTCCAAACTGGTAACCGAATTAAGAGAGATTGCTCAATCTCTCGGTATTCCGCGTTACGATAAACTCGCCAAGCAGGAGCTTGTATATAAGATTCTCGACCAGCAGGCGTTGAATCCAAGCCATGAGATGCTTAAGAAAGAAAAACTGATGACAGACTCGGTTCGAGCCGGACATCGCAGAAAAATGCCTATTATCCCAAAGAAAGATATTAAGCGTGAAAGCGTTGATATTCCGAGTAAAGCCGTTGTAGAAATCAAGCCTTCGGCAGGTGTGCAATTAACTTTTCTGCCTGGCCCAAAGGAATTGAGTAGCATGGCAAAGCTTGCAAAAAAAGAAGAACAAACCATTGAACTACCGATAAGTAAACCTGTCGAAGAAAAGCCCAAAGAGGTTGTTGTGGGTAAGAAAAACACAAGTAACGATCGACGCAGAAGGCGAAGACTGAAACATTCACGTCCTGAAGCAAAACCATCAGCACAATCTCAGGACAAACAATCGGTTCTTGAAGATATAAAACGGCTTGAGACTGTAAATGGCGATGACTATATGCCGGAAGGAGTGCAGATTGCTGGTATATCGGAAGCGGCGGTGGTTGAACCTCCTGTGATTCAACAGCACATGCAAGATTCTGAGAGTTCCGAGATCGCGTTTTCTCAGTTAAACGCACCCGATGGCGAAATAGCTGCGATAGAAGAGAGTTTAATCAGCCCCAGCCACGATTACAAAGAGCAGATCAAAAAACCAATTCCCGAACGACGACGTGAAAAGGAGGATTACTATAATGAGCCAGGAGGCGTAGTTCCTGCTGAAGGAGTTTTGGAAACCATGCCAGATGGCTATGGTTTTTTGAGAAGTTCTGATTACAACTATCTAAACTCGCCCGATGATATTTACGTTTCGCTATCGCAAATAAAGTTGTTTGCATTAAAGACTGGCGACACTGTTCGCGGATACATCCGGCCGCCAAGAGACGGGGAAAAGTATTATCCTCTTATCAAGATTGAATCTATTAATGGTCGGCCACACGAAGAGGTGCGCGATCGAATTCAATTTGATTATCTGACCCCTCTGTTTCCTGAAAAAAAATTCACCATTACGGGTCACGCCGGGTCAACCCTCGCAACACGCGTGATTGATATGTTCACTCCCATCGGCAAAGGCCAACGCGGATTGATTGTTGCTCAGCCCAAAACAGGTAAAACGGTGTTATTAAAAGAGTTAGCCAACGCCATAGCGACAAATCATCCTGATGTTTACATGATTGTGTTGCTCATTGACGAGCGTCCGGAGGAGGTTACTGATATGGCACGCAGCGTTAAAGCTGAGGTAATCGCATCCACGTTCGACGAACCTGCCGAAAGACATGTTAGAATTGCCAATATAGTTCTTGAAAAAGCTAAACGATTGGTTGAATGCGGGCATGATGTTGTGATTCTGCTTGATTCAATTACCAGGCTTGCAAGAGCCTACAATACCGTTTCGCCTGCGTCAGGCAAAGTTCTTTCAGGTGGCGTTGAGGCCAACGCCCTTCAAAAACCCAAACGGTTTTTCGGAGCAGCAAGGCAGATCGAAAATGGAGGCTCGCTCACAATTCTGGCTACAGCATTGATCGACACAGGGTCGAAAATGGATGAAGTGATTTTTGAAGAGTTTAAAGGAACCGGAAATATGGAACTTCAACTCGACCGAAAACTCGCCAACAAACGTATCTGGCCTGCAATTGATATCGTGGCTTCAAGCACACGCCGTGAAGAGTTGCTGCTTCCTAAAGAGATGTTGCAACGACTGTGGATTTTACGCAACCACCTTGCCGACATGACTCCTATCGAAGCTATGGAATTCCTGAAAGAGAAATTGAAGTTTACGACCACCAATGAAGAGTTTCTGATTTCAATGAACAGCTAAAAGCATTTGCCTGTTTGTGCATCAAAAAAAACATGAAAAAAACAGCTCTTATTTTTCTTAGCGCAATTCTTATCGTAGCTGCAGCTTGCAAACAAGTTGGCTCTGATAAACCTGTGATTACAGTTAGCATCCCTCCTCAGAAGTATTTTGTTGAACGGATAGCCGGCGACCATTTCAGTGTGAGCATTATTTCGCCGCCAGGTTCGAACCACGAAACCTACGAGCCTACTCCACGACAAGTAATGAGCACAAGTAAGTCGAAACTTTTTGTGATGAACGGTTATCTTATGTTCGAGGAGTATCTGATCAACAGGATACAAGGTTCGCACGAGTGCCGTATTCTTGACTTGAGCCAGAATGTTGATCTGATTGTTGGCGATGTTGTTGATCACGGCGATCATGTGCATCTCTACGGCGTTGATCCGCACTTCTGGTTATCGCTTGTTGAAGTCAGGAAGCAATTGCCAGCCCTGCTGGAAGCTTTATGCGAACTTGCTCCGGATAAATGCAATCAGTTTCGGGATAATTACACCGCTTTCATGGCTGAAATAGATTCAATTGACCATGTTATTCGCGAAGGGTTTAAAGCGGCAAGCACCAATAAGTTTTTAATTTATCACCCGGCTCTGGCTTACTTTGCGCGCGATTATGGACTTGAACAAATTGCCCTTGAGCAGGATGGCAAAGAGCCTACAGCATCACATATTCGCAAAATCATTGATATTGCCCGCAAAGAAAATATTTCGGCCATTTTCATGCAAAATCAGTTCAGTACTGCAAGTGCCGAAGCAGTAGCTGCAGAAATAGAGGCCGAAATTATTGTCATGAACCCATTGCCCGATGATTGGCTCAAAGGAATGTATGAAATGGCAAAACAACTATCGGAGGCAATGACCAAATAGACGAAACGCTGTTTTGCATTTATTCCCTTTTTATCAACCTCCCGTTATGGAAAGAATTGTTACTCTTCAATCAGTTTCAGCGGGTTACAACAACAAGCCTGTTATTACGGATGTAAATTTTGAAGTTTACGACAACGACTTTATCGGTGTAATCGGACCTAACGGTGGAGGAAAAACCACTCTGGTGAAGGTTATTGTTGGTTTGCTTAAGCCGTTATCGGGCGATGTAATTATCAATCAGGCTCTCCTTTCGAATCATCACAGCCTTATCGGCTACCTGCCACAGATCAGCCGTTTTGATGTCCGGTTTCCTATTATTGTGCATGATGTAGTGCTTTCAGGGATGATGTCTAAAAAAGGCGCACACCGGCGTTTTACCCGCAATGATCATAGGTTCGCAGATGAAATTTTGGAAAAAGCAGGAGTAGCAGATCTTCGTAACAAAAGCATTGGCGAGCTATCGGGAGGGCAATTGCAAAGGGTTTTACTATGCAGGGCTATGATCGGTTCACCCCGGCTGCTGATCCTCGACGAACCCAACACATTTGTTGATAGTAAGTTTGAACAAGACCTCTACAGCACCCTGAAAGAGTTGAACAAGAGCACAGCAATCATTGTGGTGTCGCACGATGTAGGAACAATTAGCTATTTTGTAAAAACGATTGCCTGTGTGAACCGCTATCTAAATCATCACCGCTCGAACATTATTACCGAAGAGCAGCTTGCTTCGTACGGATGCCCACTACAACTTATTACCCATGGCGACATCCCGCATACAGTACTACGCAAACACACTCACTAAATGATAACAGCCACTATATTTTCGCTGTTCGGGTATGATTTTTTTACTAATGCTATAATAGCAGCAGTGTTGGCAAGCATCGCCTGTGGAATTGTTGGCACCTGGGTTGTGGCAAAGCGTAAGGTTTTTATCGCCGGTGGAATAACCCACTCTTCGTTTGGAGGGCTGGGGATGGGTTATTTTTTAGGGTGGGACCCGCTGTTAGGTGGCATCCTGTTCGGATTGCTTTCTGCATTCGGAATTGAATTGGTGGCAAAAAAAACTGAAATCAGGGAAGATTCTGCTATCGGAATTTTCTGGTCGTTAGGGATGGCCGTCGGAATCATTTTTGTTTTTATGACTCCCGGTTATGCACCAAACCTTATGAGCTATCTGTTTGGCTCTATCCTCACAGTTACTAATTCCCAGATTTACCAGTTACTGGCGCTAAGCTCTGTAGTAGTAGCGTTTTTCATGTTTTATTACAGAATGATACTTTTTGTTTCGTTCGACGAAGAATACGCTGCAAGCCACAAAGTCCCGATACGGATATTTAATTTCATCCTAATGGGTCTAACGGCGCTTGTAATTGTTTTTAGCATCAAGGTTGTAGGAATCATACTTGTGATATCATTCCTGACTATTCCTCAAGCAACAGCGAGTTTGATCTCAAATCAATTCCGGCTTGTATTGATCTACTCGGTTCTTCTTGCAATTGCCGGATCGCTCTCAGGTCTTTTTATCTCATATCTATTCGACGTGCCAACCGGCGCAACAATAATCTTTACCTTTATACTCTTTTACGCCTCCATCAAAGCCGTGTATTCATTAATAGGACTTTTTAGGAAGAAACACATTCAAGTGCTCCATTAGCAATGCATAGAGTTACCTCAAAGCATTCTGTCTTCTGAAAATCTTTAAACACAACAGGCACAGGCTATTTTTCAGCCCCAAGTAGTTCAAGAAAACGGTCGAACCGGTAGCCCGATAGCTCTGCAGTTTGATAAATGCGGGTAAATTCCTTTAGCATGGCAAGAATAGCCTGTTGCAATTGCTTATCGTTAACCTTCCTGGAGCATAACTCTATTAGTTCTAACCGGAACATCCACATGCAGAACTGGTTGAAATTCTCTTTAACAAACCATGTTGATCCCTCCCAGGCGTTCACACCGATCCACAACCTAACTTTTGGATTATCAAACCATAAGGATGATTTTGCGATGTGCATTTTTTCCCTTGAAACTTTAGACTGAACCTCTGCTTCGGGATGTTCGTCTGAACAAGTTACTGACTCATAGCAGCATATAGCTCTCAGTAGTTCCAGATCCTTTTCAACATCGCTGAATGCCCGTCCATATCGTGCAAGAACGGATGATATAGGCAACAGCAGCATCAGTTCATCAATAGGCTCTGATTTGTAGGGCAATTTGCTAAAACCGGCGCCTATTACTCTGATGGCCAGAACCATTAAAAGCAGTGCTGCCTCCTCTCCTGCCGGGCGATCGGCTCTGCCTGCAATCAGTTTGTGTAAAGGTTCAGCGTCGATACGCTTGAGAAAACTTGCGAAAAAATTATCGTTGCTGCGGATGTAATAACCAGCTCTTAGCAGGCCATTTATTGTATTCACTAATTTTTTTGCGAGCCTGTTGTCATTCGGATATTCCAAATATTTGTCGCTAATAGTCTGAGACAGTTTTTGAGCCGCTGCTTCGAAGTCAGTTATGATGTCTGTTGCCTCGTTCCTGCCTTGAATGGCTGCCTCGACGAAATCAACATGACTTGGATCAATCAGCGCTTCGAAACTTTCATGAACTGGCCACAACCATTGCTTTCGCCTTTCTGTTTCAATAGAGGGAACTCCCCTACCTCCAAGAACCGAGTGTAATGCGGCGAGCGAACCATCATGATCCGTTAATTCAGCAAAATCAATAAACACACGGCATTCAAATCCATTCAGACGCCAATGCCATCCGGCGGTAGCAAGTTCATATCCGGTTCGCAGGAATTCCAGTCCGGAAAAATGTTCTCTGAAGGTGTAAAATACGCGGTTATTAGCATTGATAGCCAAAGCTTCTGCAAGGGTGATCGTAGCGGCGGGGCGGTTGGCACTGCCTTTAATTAATTTGGGAACCGAATGAAAAAACTTTCCTGAAGCCGACTCATACTTATTGTTATACAGAACGAGTGCCCGCTCATTGTGCTTACGGTTGGTGAAAGCAAATACATTTTCGTTGATAAATCCTGCATCATCGTGAAAATCGTACAAGTTGAAATGTTCTACATCGCTAAAGAGATATCGTTTCTTTGTAAGCGGAAAAATTTCTTTAATATGTTTATCCATCAACCATTGGTTCACAGTTTCATTCATGTAAGCCCTCTGGTACTCCATTCCATACTTTTCAGCAAATCCTTCTGCCTGTCCATGCGAGAACATTGGTAATCCAGGCAATGTTACCATTAGGGTGCAAATACCAAAATATTTATCTCCGGTTCCAAATTGTCTTATTGCAGTTTCCTCGTCGGGGTTGCTCATGAAGTTAACATACCGTTTCAGTATTTCGGGTTCAAATTCGAGTGTATTGCCTAAGAGTTTGCGGTATTTATTATTTTCTTCATTCTTAAGCATATGCATAAAAGCAGAATTGTAAACTCTGTGCATTCCGAGGGTTCGCACGAAATACCCCTCCATAAGCCAGAAGGCTTCGGCAAGAAGCAGGGTTTGTGGCATGTGTTGGTTGATGCGGTCAACAACTTCGCGCCAGAATTCAGTCGGAAAGAGTTCGTCGAACTGCTGCCTTGTCATGGCATAATCGGCTCTTGAAGGGATGTCGCCGCCCGATCCTGGCTCGGGATACCATAAACGGGCAAAATGTTTTTTTGCCAGCGTCATAGCAGCGTCGAACCGGATAATAGAAAACCGCTGTGCGACCTCAAATATTTTATTTATCACAGCTTGCCTCACCTCTTCTTTAAGCATATCGAGTTGAGCCGTATCGTTCCATGGCATCATTGTACCATCGTTGCCGTGATAGATGTAGCGCACATGGCCTGAAGGACGGTGAATCCACTGAAATACCACTGCGGCATCGCTGCGGCTGTAATAGCCATCATCAATGCGAATTTCGATGTCGGGATTTTGTGAAAGGTTTTGACCGGTAAACCTGTAACCTGGAAAAGGGCTAAATGCGCTTTGAATAAAAAAATCTGGCTTTTCATACACCCAATTAGAGCTTATGCCGGTATGATTTGGTACCATATCGCCGGCTAACCTGATGCCTCTGCTTTGAGCACGTTGATTTAGATTTCTGTAAGCTTCCTCGCCTCCAAGGTCAGTTGCAATCGTATAATCGTTGAGCGAATAGGCTGAGGCCACCGCATCGGGATTACCGCATAGGTGTTTTATCGTCTGCGATGCCGGGCTTCGTTCCCAAACGCCAATCAACCAGAGCGCATTAAAGTTCAGTGAAGCAATACGATCGAGTTCTTCGTCGGGTACTTCATTTAGTGTTCTGATCGATCGGCCATACTGCTGCGACAACTGAAACAGCCAGACATAGGTATTTTTTGCAAGCATAACAACATTCGGCATCCATTCGGTGTCGGGTGTGAACCGCTCCGACTCATCATACTCGCCAGCCAAACCAGCATGAAACCTCGATTTTCCTGTAAATGAATCATCTCCTTGCTGTCCAGGCTTATATCTTGGAACAGGAGGATGCAAAGGCCCGGTAGCACTAATCATGCGAAGGTCTTCTTTCATCAAATCCTGACCATTCCTGATCAGTTGCAACACCTCTGCAGGCAGTAGCGACGACCAATGCTCGCGAATCCATTCAAGTTGAGCATATAAATCGCCGGGAGCAGCCTGAAATGGCGACATCAGCATTGTGAAAAGGTCTTGATTTTGAGGCCCGAACGGGGGAAGCAATGATAAAAAACTTCGCAACTCATCAATAGTCTTTAAAAAAGTCAAGCTATCGGGAAGATATTGCGTATCGAAAAGTTCTTTAAGCTTTTGGGCAGCAGGATTATAACCAGCCAGATACACCATCAGCATCTCTTCGATCGTAATGGCAGTATGATGCCTTGAACCGGTCATCATCGAAAGATAATCATCGGCCAACAGCCGCTTATCATACACATCGGAAGAAGGAAACTCCGTCACAAACGACAACATGAGTTTTCGAAGCGAAACACTATCCACTTTGTTCTGTAACCATTCATTTGCTTTTTCAAAGAGCGTGTTTACCTTCTCTGCCTCATATTTTCTTATTATCAGATGAAAAACCTCTTCGATTAATCCGGCAGCATTCAATTCGCCGGGAAATACGTGAAGGTGAGCTTGACGATGGCTGTTCATGCGATAGGCAAGCAACCGCACGGTGCGAAAATTGCTAAAAACAGCGGCGCCATTGGTGCCAAACAATAACCCCTCCACATGGTAACGATTCCTGACTGTAGCAGCAATATGCAGTTCATACTCAAGAGGCTGATTCTTTATAGTGTGACTATCTTTCATAAGTATTCTCTATAGTTTGGCGAAAAAGAGTTTTTCGTATGGCAAAAATACGAGAATAGGTATAGATAGCTTGATTAGATCGGGTTTTATCATAACGAATCTACCTCTTCGCAGCCGGTGACAATGTCATGCTGAATCTATCGTTTAATAGTATTGGCGAAAAATGTTTTTATTTGCAAAAATTAACTTAACTGGGCTATGATTTGAAAAAATAAATCAAAAACATCAAAATATGAAAAATTTAATCATTTATTTTTCGATCCTTTTTGTTATTTGTTTCGGTATTACGCCCCGTGATCTAATGGCATGTACAAGTGTATTGGTGTCGCGGGGAGCCAGCGCCGACGGCAGCGTAATTACAAGTTGGACTTATGATGTAGCAGGCTATGCAGCGCCTTTTCATTTTTACCCGGGTGGAACTTATCCCGAGGGGGATTCGTTGCGATTATACTGCTTTCGCGAAAACCAATACATTGGAAGCATCCTGCAGATACCACGCACATACAGAGTTGTTGGCAACATGAACGAAAAACAGGTGTCTATTGGCGAAACAACCTTTACAGGCAGAGAGGAACTGCATGGCGGGAATGGTTTTATAGACTACGGCAATCTGATATTTATCACCCTTCAGCGCGCATCTACAGCCCGCGATGCCATTCGTATCATGGATGAGCTTGTTAAAAAGTACGGATACAGCGATACCGGCGAGATTTTTTCAATAGCTGACGAGGAAGAAGCCTGGATGTTAGAGTTTATCGGGAAAGGGAAGCACGGTAGAGGCGCAATATGGGTTGCTGCAAGAGTTCCCGAGGGCTATATGGCTGCCCATGCAAATCAGGCCCGCATACGTGAAATCAACTGGGCAGACACCATTAACTGGATGTGGTCGCCGGATGTTGTTGATTTTGCTCGAAAAATGGGCTGGTTTACAGGCTCCGATGAAGATTTTAACTTTACCGATGCCTATGCACCAGTTACTCCCAGGTCTCTTCTTTTGTGCGAAAGCCGTGTTTGGAGCATCTACAACCGCGCAGCGCCTTCGGCAAATTTATCATCCGACTTCTGGAGAGGCGTTGTCGGTGCCGAACCATACCCACTTTTTATTAAACCCGATAAAAAAATATCCGTACAGGATGTGATGGCCTTCCACCGCGATCATTTCCACAATACTCCATATTACACTGGCAAAGGAATAGCTGCTGACCCTTACGAAAATCCTTACCGCTGGCGTCCGGTTGTTTTTCAGCTTGAAGGCGATACCATTTCGCAGTACGCCTGGAAAAGGCCGGTATCGCAACCACAAACCGCATTTTCATATATCACCCAAGCCCGCAACTGGCTGCCCGATCCAATCGGTGGCTTAGTGTGGTATGCCGTTGACGATACCTATATGACAGTGTGGATGCCATTTTATGTGGCAACAAACCGCGTACCGCCATCACTGCAGGTTGCAAATCCGATTGAATTTTCATGGGAATCAGCGTTTTGGGTGTTTTCGCTACTTAATAATTTTTCTTACGATCTGTTCAATGTAGTTATTGCCGATATAAAAAAAGCTCAGCAGGAGCTTGAAAACAGATCGCTTTCCTTGATTCCCGCACTTGATAAGGCTGGCACTCACCTTTACAAACACAACTCCAATACGGAGCTGTTAAACGATTACCTTACAAACTTTGCAGTAAATAACGCCGAAAATGTAACCCAACGCTGGAGAGAACTGGCAGGCTACATTTTTGTTAAATACAACGACCGTTATATCCGTGAAGAGATGAGGATAGATTCCTGGCCAAAAAGCATTGGCTACCCCGATGATTATTATCGAAGAGCGGTTGAAGAACGCCCAGGCTTTTTTGATGTACGTTGGCGAACACAGGAGGAAAAAACCCCACTAAAATAGCATTTAACAGCCGGTTGGGAAAAGTAACAGATTTTTCCGGCTAAAATATTATCTACTGCGCAGCAACAATAGATTTCTATGCTTCAGTTGCGATATGCCATTGCTCAATATCAAAAAATCCATCTGATAGCCTCAATTTTCAAAAATCCAGATGTAAAAGTTCAAAAATCCCTATGTTTGCATTTAATCCAGATTAAGCATTTGACAATGCTTAATCCCCGAATAAGTGTTTGTAATCAGCATAATGATAATTCTGCTGAACAAACACTAGCTCGGGATTACCCTCATGGAATCAATAGTTCAGCCCTAACGGACTTTCTATTGATTAAATTCGGGTTTAATAAAACATGCTATGTTTTTTCATTCAGTTAACAAGCCATGAGTATTTTTATAGGAATCCGGCACGAAGACAAGTACGCTATGGAGCGGCGTGCACCGCTCACACCAAAACAAGTGTCAAGACTTATCAAAGAAAAAAAGTTAGATTTCATTGTCCAGAGTTCTCCTAAAAGGGTTTTTACCGACATGGAGTATCTGAATGCTGGTGCAAGGGTAGAACCAACCTTGAAAGATTGCGAGGTTATTCTTGGCGTAAAGGAAATTCCTATCGAACAGTTTGAGCCTGAGAAGAGCTACGTTTTTTTTGCCCATGTGATCAAAGGACAACCCTATAATATGCCGATGCTCAAAAGGATGATGGAACTAAAGTGCAACCTGATCGACTACGAACGGATTGTTGATGAGCAGGGGAAACGGTTGATATTTTTTGGCAAATATGCCGGACTGGCGGGCATGATAAACTCGTTGTGGAGTCTGGGGCAAAGGCTGCGTTATTATGGAATTGAAACACCTTTCCTCCGTATCAGGCAAGCCTACCTGTACAGTTCACTCGCCGAGGCAAAGAGAGAAATTTCGGAGGTTGGAAAGGAAATTGCCGAAAATGGTCTACCTGAAGTGCTAAGACCACTCACAATCGGTTTTACTGGATACGGAAACGTATCGCATGGCGCCCAGGAAATTGCCAACCTTCTACCTGTGATGGAGATATCGCCCGAAAAACTCCTGACATTGAAAGATCATAGCAACTTGCCTGATAATCTGATATACAAAACAATATTCAAAGAAGAGGATTTGTCTGAACCTCTTGATAGCAGCCTTGAATTCGAGTTACATCATTATTACAACCATCCCGAACAGTACCGCAGCAAATTTGAACAGTATATCCCACATCTCACGGTTCTTATGAACTGTATGTATTGGGACGATCGTTATCCGCGTATTGTAACCAAAGATTTTCTTGAGAACCTATACAGCCCTGGTAACCCAAAACTCACCGTGATAGGCGATATCACATGCGATAAGGATGGGTCGGTTGAATGCACGCATAGCGGAACTGAAATAGATGATCCGGTATTTGTTTATAACCCGTTTACCCGCCTGCCCACTTTTGGTTTCGAGGGCGACGGTATCCTGGTTATGGCCGTTGATATCCTGCCAAGCGAACTACCCCGCGACTCGGCTACCAGCTTTGGCGAAGCACTCATGCCCTACATCAAACCGATTGCTGTTGCCGACTTCGAACAGCATTTCGACGATGTTGATTTGCCCCGCTCCATAAAGAAAGCGCTAATCCTGCATAAAGGCGAACTCACGCCCGAATATAAATATATCGAAAAATACTTTCAAAAAACAAATATCTGATCATGCTCAATGTGTTTTGAGAACACAATCGGGTCGAAGATGAAACAACTACAAAACGATGCTGCGTTTAACAATTTCAAATAACTAATAATTAATCACTTACTATCATGAATAAAGTACTGATTCTTGGAGCTGGGCTGGTTGTGAAACCGATTGTAACTTATCTTCTCGACCAGGGATATCACGTAACTGTGGCCACGCGTACTAAATCAAAGGCCGAGGCCATGATTGGTGGTCACAAAAATGGAACCGCCATTGCCTGGACAATTGAAGATGAAAAGATGCTCGGCGAAATGATTGCAACTCACGACCTGACCGTAAGCCTTTTGCCATGGGCTCACCATATAATGGTTGCCGAACAATGCATCAGGCTCAAAAAGAACATGGTAACAACATCGTACGTTAAACCCGCAATGCAGGCACTTGATCAGGCTGCCCGCCAAGCCGGTATCATCATACTTAACGAGCTTGGACTCGACCCTGGTATTGACCACATGGGAGCTATGAGGATCATTGACCATGTTCATGGCAAAGGCGGCAAAATAGAAGAATTTTACTCCTTCTGCGGAGCTTTGCCTGCACCCGAAGCCGCAAATAACCCATTCAGATACAAGTTTTCGTGGAGCCCCAAAGGCGTGGTGATGGCAGGAAACAACGACGGTAATTACCTGCGCTATGGGAAAAAGGTGAATATTCCAACCGAAGAACTCTTTAAGAACCCATTGCAGGTTGATTTCAGTGGAGTTGGCCGCCTCGAAGTGTATCCCAACCGCGATTCGTTGCCTTATATTGCTCTCTATGGTATTCCCGAGACCCAAACAATCATGCGGGGCACGTTCCGTTTTCCAGGATGGTGCGTAAGCATTGACGCTATGAAAGCGCTCAGACTTATTTCCAGCGATTCCAATGATTTTACCGGAAAAACCTACGCAGGGTTTATAGCAATGATGATCGGAGCCGATGATAGCTCAAACATAAGGATGAAAACTGCCGCTTACCTCGGTGTTCCTGCTACAGCCCACTCCCTCGATGCAATTGAGTGGCTTGGACTTTTCTCTGATGAACCGATGAACCGCCAGATTGATACTCCTTTTGAAATAACCAGCGATCTGATGATCAGCAAAATGGAGCTTGGCAACGAAGAGCGCGACATGGTTGTGATGCAGCATATTTTTCTTGCCTCATATCCCAATGGTAGCCAGGAGGTAATCAAATCGTCAATGCTTGATTTCGGAACCCCTGCCACCGATACAGCAGTGGCCCGTACCGTGGCGTTACCTGCCGCTATCGGAGTTGAGATGATTCTCAAAGGAGAAATTACCGAAAAAGGAGTCCAAATTCCCGTGATTCCCGGAATCTACAATCCTATCCTCGACAGACTCGAAGAGATGGATATCAGAATGATTGAAGAGTACGGCCTGCCACTGGATCAAAATATTTGATAGAATTTGGGGATTCTGCAATCTGTTTTTCATCTGCAATTAAAGGTTTGTGATGGGTGAAGGTGGGCATTTAGAAGCACAACACACCAATTAACACCTTTTCACCTCCTTTCGACAGGTTGGCGTTAGCTGCTCTGCTTTTTTCTTTCTTTGTTGTATCGGTTAAAGTAGTTGTCAATTTCGGGTCGCAGCTCAATTCCAACTCTCTCAAAAATGTCGAGCAGTTGCTGATAAGTTCCTTGTCCACCAAGAAAGTCCCAAAACTCGTTGGCTACTTTCAATTCGTTTTGCAAATCCAACATTCCTCGAATTGTCCAACGGTTGTACGGTTTAGGTTCATAAGGGTTGTAAGGAATTGCAATCAGCGATTGAACATTTGCCATCGGATTAGTGGCGAGTGATGCAGCAACCCACTCTAATAATGTCCGCTTAAATTCTTTGAAACCTCCTGCGTTTGGTTTCGCTGTCTTGATGTCGATTAAGAAGATTGTACCGTCATATCCCACAACTTTTATATCAACTTTTGTGAGTTTTACCGTTCGCATTTCGCCGCTTTTACAAACTGCTCTTATTGCCTCAACCTCTGTTGGCTTATCAGGATTTGATATTGCAATCGACAAATTGTTGATGATGCCTTGAATTACATTGTGAGCTTCAGAACTAATTTGTGTTCCTGCAACTTGTTGGGAAGTTGCAGATTGAAAATTTGTCGATGCCAAAGCTTTGGAAACAGGCTCAAAAATGCTTGTCCCAAAATTAGTATTAAGAGAATGAATGAAGGAAAACAAAGCCATGCGGTCTTCACCCAAAAGCCTTGTGTGAAACGGCATTGATGCCGGCTCAGGATTGTAGCTTTGAAATTTGTTACGCAAACTGTTTCGCAAAACAGTTTCAACATTTTGTATTTGTGCTTCAGTTAATGCCATTATTTTTTCTTCAAGTGGAAAATGATTTCTGAATATGCACCCTTGTCTTTCTCGGTGCGGTTTAATACAGGTCGCTTGAACTGATTAACGATTTGCATTTCTGCATTTTCTGCAATGAGAGGATACATGTTGTATTTGTCGTTTGCCACTAAGAAAATGTCAAAGTCGGGAACGAGATATTTTTTGCAGTTGTTTAATACATCGCTGATACCTTGAATGTAACTCTGCTTTGCTTCTCTGCCTTGCCCTTTGAAAAGCGGTCCGATTTCAAACTCGTCCTTGCGTTCAAAGCCGAACAAATCATAAGCGTAAGCATGTTGTTCGTGATAATCAATTAAACCGACATAAGGTGGTGAGGAAAAAATGCCTTTGATTTTTTTCTTCGCTGCTAATTCTGCGAAAGCAGAATTTTTCTTTTTGAGTTCATAGTATATATCAATCGTTCTGCTGTCGCCGGTTAAGCAAATCTGGAAGGTTTGCGTTCTCAATTTATCAAAATGAACAAGGCGTTTCACTGTGTCCGTCGTGTACGTTTGCCACCATTTAAGAATAGAGAAAAGCGGTTTGCACATTTTGCCGTGCTTCGCACAATAATAAGTTGCAGTGATTGGCTCTAACAGTGTAGCAAGGTCGGCATGAGTAGTTGCTCTGCAACTACGAATTGTCCGACTTAGAATTACGCTGATAATTTTCTTTGTGTCAGGGGTTTTAATCTTTTTGATTTCATTGAAAACAAATTCAATTTCTTCTCTGATGTGTTGCGAATACCATTTGTCAAGAAAAGTGTCGGCTTTGTCCTGGCGAAGTTTTATATTGAATTGCTTTACCAATTTGTTGTAGATGGGTAAAAACTCTTTTTCTTTTTCTGCTCCGAATCGTGCCTCGTCAATTTCTCCTTGTCGCATGCGATACTTGTATTCGGGAACAGGGAAAAATTCGTTATTGAATTTGTAAAGTTCCTGCAAAAGCTTTTCCTCAAATTCTAAGGTGCGGCTGTCAGCCAAAAATTCTCTTAATGCTTTTGTAATACGGTTGATTTCTGTTTGAACATCAACCAAATTATATTTGGTGACTTTGCAATTTCCGATTAGTGCGTTGAAAGCAGAAACTTCAATGCCTATTGCATTCATTCCAAGCTCGCAACATTGAACCATTGTTGTGCCGCTACCCGAAAAGGGGTCAAGGAGAATGTCATCCTTTTTGAAATAGGTTTCTGTTTTGAAATTGTCGGTACGATCGTCAAGAAAATACTCTACGAGTTGCGGAATGAACTTGCCTTTATATGGATGCAAGCGGTGAACATGTTTTGTGGTTTCGGATTCTTTGTGTTTGTCGAAGGACAAAGCCCAATTCAAGTCGCTGCCAAGCTGGTCTTTCCAGGAAACCTCTCTGTGTCCGTTGTAAGATTTGTAGTAGTTGATTAGGTCCTGTTTAGAAACTTGTATCGCACCGTTGTCGCCAATCTTCTTTATTCGTCCGTATTGGATGAGATATGAGATATTGGCAGTTGTGACAGTCTTGCCTGTGTGCCTGGTTGCCCACTCGCTTGCTTCTTTTATTGTCAGTAATTCTTGTGTCGCTATCATTTTTAATTTCGTTGTCAGGTTACACAAAGGTAATTTTTTACTCGGTAAAGTAAGTAGAAGCTGCCGGGTAATTTTTCACAATAGTTTCGGGGAAACTGGCAATTGCACCGGTAAAGGCAACACTTATGCGACTTCGTAATACAAGAAATTAACGTAAGTTTACAGCAAACGATAACGATGGCTGCTGGGAGGCATCAGCAAAACCCCACGTTCACACACAAAATACTACTGATTCTACAACCCTGTAGAGCGGAAATACATGTTACCCGGCTGAATAATTGTTAAAAAATGTTAATTATGAGTGATTTTGCAGTGTAGCCTATTGACTTCGCTTAGCGATTTGTGTAATTTTGTGGTGCAAACATATGAATAGAATGAAACATTAAAATCGTTTAGCTGCAAGGCAGGGCATATTAGAATTATAATCATGACATAAAAAGCTAATATACAATGAAATACCCCCCCCCC
>CAYGGZ010000021.1:0-48596 GCA_964349765.1 uncultured Bacteroidales bacterium | reverse complement strand
TTATATAGCTATATATCAACGATATACAGCGCTATGCGTTTAATGTCCGGACATACCGGATCACATGACAAAGTTGTGGGATAGCTTAAAAAAAAATATCTTTGTTTTAATTTTCGATTATGTCAAAACAAAGAGATTATTATCAGAACCTGGTAAAACTTATGCTTCCAGAAGAGTTATTTGAGTATTTTGAGGTCACAAATTTGATTAATGAAGATCGTTCAGTTTCTGTTTTTTTAGATGAACTTAATATTATTCCGGAAGAATTTTCTGGTGAAAAGCTTACCTCAAAAGGTTTTTATCCTACTTCCGTTATCCAGGATTTCCCTGTGCGCGACAAAGCCCTGTACCTTCATGTAAGGCGGCGGCGTTGGTTAGTAGAATCAACAAAAGAAGTAGTAACCAGGGATTGGGATTTGGTGGCAGAAGGGACGCGTTACACAAGAAGTTTCGCGGATTTTTTAAAAGAATTATTTGGACAACTACCCAATCAGCAGCAATAGTTTGGGTAAATACTACCATATTGATGGGGATCACCTGGGCCAGCAATATAAAGACTTCTTAAGCGGGTATAAAACATGGGAACAGAAGGCCCATGCCTCAGAATGGGTACTATTCCCCGAGAATATTGGTCCATACTTAAGTATCGACGAAGTATCGGTAACCAATGGGGAACTCTATACCGTGTTGACCAACAAGGAAGAA
The DNA here is from genome assembly GCA_964349765.1 of uncultured Bacteroidales bacterium. Classification (GTDB taxonomy): domain Bacteria; phylum Bacteroidota; class Bacteroidia; order Bacteroidales; family JAAYJT01; genus JAAYJT01. Next base: position 47,891 of record CAYGGZ010000021.1, on the reverse strand, counting down.
AAAGGGCGGAAAGGGACTTTGATAGCCATGGTTGAAGGAACAGAAGCAGAAAATGTTATTGGGGTACTGGACCGTATCCCCGAAGAACTCCGGGAACAGGTAAGGGAAATCACCCTTGATATGGCAGGCTCAATGAATAAGATTGTAAAACGTTGTTTTCCATCTGCCACTTTGGTAATTGACCGGTTCCATGTGCAGAAATTAGCTTACGACGCTATTCAGGAAATGCGCATTGCCCACAGGTGGGATGCCATTAACGAAGATACAAATGCAAAAGAAAATGCAAGGCTGAACAATGAAAAATACATTGCCGATACACTTGATAACGGCGACACAAAAAAACAGCTCCTGGCCCGGAGCCGTTACCTGCTGTTCAAATCAGCAGACAAGTGGACAGAGAAACAAAAACACAGGGCTAAAATATTATTCGAACTGTACCCCGATTTAAAACAAGCTTACTGGCTAACCCATAAGTTGAGAATGATATTTTCGCACACAAAAATTAAAGCGGTGGCTTATACCAAACTTGCCAAATGGTATAATGATGTAACTGACTCTGGTTTTAAATCCTTTAATACCATATCAGCAACAATATATGCACATTATCCAAACATCCTTAACTTCTTCGACAATCGAAGTACAAATGCTTCTGCAGAATCTTTCAATGCAAAAATTAAAGCTTTCAGGGCAACGCAAAGAGGGGTTACTGATATTCCATTTTTCTTGTTCCGCTTATCAAAAATTTATGCTTAATAGAAATTATCCCACAAGATTGTCAATTGATCCGACATACCTATCCCATTAGTTCGGCTTCGCTCACTACGGGAGCAAGCACTATTTTTAATTGAGTACAGCGACAAATTACGGTACCCTTTCTCATTTATGACCGTCTCTTTAATATGCTTTTTTTCTTCCCTGCTATTGCACTGGCGCGTGGCTTCAACAAAACTCGCGTCAACCATTTTGCCTTCATTGGCAAAAACCCCAGCTGCATCAAGGTCTCATTGAAAGTCTTGAATAAACTCATGATAACATCTTTTTCTATAAGTTGCTCCCGGAACAACCAATGTGAGCGGCTGCCAACATCAATCCCTGCAGCATGAGGGTTGACGATTTCCATTGAAATTTTTTCCTCTTCCATATTCCTTAAGTTTTAAAAATGCTCTAAGGAGAAGTGCTTTTGGCAGAGTAAATATTCTGAACGGGGTTCCAGTCAAGTTGACTAGACCGCCACTGAAATCATCGCAAACATCTGAGGCCAGAATTGCGCTCGTACTCATTAGTAACAATGCTAAAATCGGCCTTGCAAAGAGCAAACAAATTTAAGTATTAAGGTATAGTTGTATCCCCGGTACACGTTAGCATACGAAATCATTTTTGTTTAAAAAGGGGGAATTGTGCATAACGGTCAGGTATTGCCGATGGTGGGGAATTTTATATTCGTTCGTCCGGAACTGCTGCCTGGCTTTTTAATAAAGATAAATAGTAAGAACTAAAGCTGGGCTTTATTCGTCAAGCCCCGAACTGCAGTACAGCAGAATTACTGCTGCTGATTGTTCCAACGTCAAGCTCCACTATTGGCAATACCAATGTTGAACAGCGAATAGACCAAAAAGCCATTACACCTCAGCAGTATAATGGCTCTTTTTTTAGGGCTTTTCGGCTATTCGACTTAGTGTTAGCGGGCGTAATTTATTTTTTCTCCTTTTTCAATTTTTATTATTAACTCTTTTATTTCCTGTGAAATCTCATTTAATTGAAACTCTCTTGCAATCTTAAAAGGATTCAAATTTACGTGATATGTTCTACTTGACCATTCACTTAATTTTGAAATCACTTTTTTGCCTGGAATCAAACTTAACTTATCAGTTGGCCAATTTGTATTTACATACTCTCTTGCTTTTTGGTTTGCAGTTTTAACAACTAATGATTTATCCTTTGATTGAAACTCTGTGGCAAAATCATCAATTAATTCATCTTTAATACTATCACAAATAAAGTCAAGTTGATTGTCAACTATCACGTTATTAACTTTTACACTGTTCTTTGATTCTTGATTTATAAGTCTGCAAATTACATTTGAGTTTAACAAAAAATTTTCAATTTCCTTTTTTGACCAAATATGTAAGTTTAATCCAATCTTTGATGCATCTGTGAGCCTATCTTCAATTTCCTTTTTTGTATGATAATCTGAATCAAGAATACAGTAAGTCTTGATATCAGTATTATTATCTGTAAAAACTTTATTAGAGCCTAAAATTCTTTGCCAACTGCCCCAACCTTCAATATAGGTTTTTGGTAATATATCAAATGGCTCAAGTGTATCTTTAGATAGTATACCCTGAAAAATACTCAGAATTTTAATATCATCAGAATCTCCCTCAACTATTAAGAACTTTTTGTGCGAAAATAATCGAGCTATTTCTAAATTATGAACACTTCCAATCTCGTCAATTACTTTTTGAACAATTGGGGTTTTATTAGCATAAAAAAGTTTAGATTTTGAACTATCAACTGGTAAAATATTCTCTGGCTCAACTTCAGCAATAATTTCAACTGAATGTGTCGCAATAATAATTTGCTTATAACGACCTTTAATAAACCTAATTAACCTTCTTTGTAAATCAGCATGCATATATACATCTGGCTCATCAAGAATCACAGTGCTATCTTCATCACAGCGGGATAAAAACCACATTGTTTGCAACCACATTTGCAAGCCGTGTCCCATCCATCCAATTTCAGCAATAAAATTATTGTCCCGAACCATTAACAATAAATTACCTTCTAAATGATTCCTATTTTCAAGGTCTCTAATTGCAAGTCCTTTCCAAGTTAATTCTGCAATTTTTCTGAATCGTTCAAAATTATCATCATAAAAGTATTTAAGTTGATTACGGAAATTTCGTGAACTTAACTTGGTGTCGAAATTCCTTTGAACAGTTGAATATTTAATAATTGATTCTTCCCTTTGAATCGGCGATATTTGTGGCAAAATATTAATTTGTCTGAGATTTAAATCTCTTGCCATTTTTTTTGATGCTACATTTCTATCGTTTTTATCAAATATTACTGAAAATACTTTTGCATCTTCTCCAACATAAGTATCTACTGTAATTCCATTATAGAAAACCACCTTAATTATGGCAGGAGCCTCACCATAAAGATGAAATATGTTATTTGTAGAAATATCAAGGTTCTCAATTGAAGGACTTATTCCAACAATACTTTTGTCAACTTTTAGCCAGTTAGGGACTGGATTATAATTTAAATTTGTCGCACGATTGATTGACACAGAGACAATTCTTAAAGCTTCAATCAATGTTGATTTTCCAGCATTATTTCGACCAACTATAATACTAAGACTCTTGAAATCAATTTCACAATAATCAAAGCATCTGTAATTTTGTATAACGATTTTTCTAATCATATTTACTGTTGTTGTGGTCGTCTTGTATTATGCCCGCTAACTAGTCAATCCCCCGAAGTTATTATACATTTTTCATCACTTATATTTTCTGTATTCTGATTTAACCTGTCCAGCGGGCTTTGTATCCGGTTAATGGCTTTGTTAGATAAATGTGTGTAAATCATTGTGGTTTTTATACTTGAGTAGCCCAGCAACTGCAGAATATAACGAATATCAGTACCAGCCTCAATCAGATGTGTTGCAAACGGGTGGCGCAGGTTATGCACATTCCCTTTTTTCAAAACCCAGCTTTTCTCAAGCGACGCTGCAATATCTTTTTGTACACTAAACATAGGCGGTTGAAATCTGAACCAAATGTACAAAATAATTTCCGAATTTCCGGATCGGATCGCCAGCAATCAGGGCTTCAAATCCTGGCTTGCGCGCTGCAAGGTCGCCGGCAAGCGGTTCAAATTCGTGCCTGTGTGGTGGTAGTATGGAACGGCGAGGCAGGAATAGGAGCCAGGTCCTGGGTTATGAATCAGTAAACTGCCTTTAATCCCGAATAAGTGTTTGTAATCAGCGCAATAGAATTTGCGCTGAACAAACACTAGCTCGGGATTACCCTCATGGAATCAATAGTTCAGCCCTAACGGACTTTCTATTGATTAATTCGGGTTTAACCCCGAATAAGTGTTTGTAATCAGCACAGGAAGAATTATGCTGAATCCCGAATAAGTGTTTGTAATCAGCGCAACAGGAATTATGCTGAATCCCGAATAAGTTTTTGTAATCAGCCCGATAGCAAATAGCCAGTAACCTGGCGGGTGTAGCTCAACACTCACTTAAATCGCAGCCGCAGGTTACCTAAAATCAAACGGCAGCCTTGTGATTGCGGCTGGGTTTTAAGTCTTAATTGTTGGCTGCTGGGCTTCTTTTCTCATCATACAATTGCAGTCGCTTTTTCGTAAAGTTCAGGCAAACAATTTTGTCTCATTCTAAATTTCGTCCCGTGATTGTGTCCAGTTCTTGCGTCAAAGTCTACCAAAATATTTCCTTTCTCAATTTGATTTAAGAAACCGTCAAAGTTGAATTTCTGTAACATCGTTACTTTGCTGTATTTGTATAACTCTCTGCCACCTTCTTTTTTTACTTCTGCTTGAACGTAAAAACAGTTTAGCAACTTTGTTCCTGCTTTATTAGAAAGGTCGTCAAAGCCCCAATATGGTTGCGGGTCAAGCTGTCCTAAGCCAACTCTATTATTAACTTGTTTAAGCCAATCACTGTGTTTATCGGCAACTTTACTACTGTCAAACGAGATTAGAACTTTACTGTTTTTATAGTCAATGACAATTTGAAATCCCTTGTCACTTGGTGTGAGTCCGTGAATTGTTTGCCTAAAACTCATTTCATTAACGGGATATTTTTTTCCAGCTTCTTGGTGTGCCCAACCATATTTTAGCAGTAAAACTTGAGGAACAAATTTTACTGCTCTTGGCGAAGGTTCAGTGTGAAATAAAGTTGTAAGCGAAGAAGTTTTTAATCGTTGAGTCTTTAACTCCCATTCTGCTGCATTTGGAATAGGTAAATTGTTTTCTTCAATTCCCAACAAATTTTCAAGCGTATTTCCTATACCACCGTGATTTCCGTGTCTTGCGTTGTCTATCCAACCTTGTTCAGCAATTTTATTTAGCTCTGTTATTAAGCTGTCTTTCGTATAAATTTTCATTATTCTGTTTCTTGAAATAAAGTTAAGGGTCTTAACCCTATTAACTCACTATGTTTTTTATTACGTTCAATTCTCTGCTCTGCCATTTCGCAATAGTCGGGAGATAATTCAATTCCGATATAATTTCTTTTATGTCCCATTGCCACAACTGCGGTTGTTCCGCTACCCATAAAAGGGTCTAAGATAGTCTGTGCAGTTGTACAGGAAATAATTCTGTCAATAAGTGCAACTGGAAACGGTGCAGGATGTTCGTTATTCATCTCTTGTTTAAACTCCCAGACATCACCAAAGGCGTTAGCCTTTGGTGCAAGTTTAAAGTTGTTTTTTGGAATTAAATATATCACTTCGTAGGTTGGCAAAAAATATCCTGGATTAAAATTTATACCACCTTTACGTTTCCAAATTATGATTTGTCTAACTGGTAAATCTCTGATTATGTCTTGTCTGTCTTGAAGTAAACCGTCTTGAACTCTCCACTTATGGTTGTAAAAAATTGCTCCGTCATCTTTTATTAATCGGAACATTTCTTTCAAACAGTTGTGTTGCCAATCTACATATTCTTCGTGTGGCATATTATCGTCATAATGACTGTAACCATTTACCAATGCTGCTCCTGCCCACTTTCCACCACGTCCGTCTTTCATACCATTTCCTGTAGAGTTTTTTAGGTTGTAAGGCGGAGAAGTAACCACCAAGTCCAAACACTTGTCTGGCATTTCTCGCATAACAGTCAAACTGTCACCGTTAATGATTTTATTTATGTATTTCTCTTCAAAAGTCATTTGTCTTCGAGTATTATTTCTCACCGTTCAAATTTACGATTTTAATTCACTGTCTGTTCGTTTGCAGTCTGTTTTTTAGTCTTGCCGGCCACGTTTTCGGGCTTTGCGTTCAGGCGGGTTTCGGAGCACAAAACTGTCAACTTGCACTGAACTTGAATAGAAGCAAAAAGCTCCAAGTTTGCACGTTAGCCCGCCTGACGCAAAACCCGTGTTATGCCACGTATTTCTTATCATTTTACATATTTTCTAAATGCCGATACTGTCTGAAAAATAAAGAAGGCTAAGATTAGTTTAAGTAAATAGTCCAACAAATGAACATTAAAATTCAAATTAGTATTATTCGGGTAAACTCTACTTAACGAATGTGTTGGGTTCATAAGTTGAGGAAGAGAACTTAAATTTTCTTTATAAATGTTCCAAGTTTTCTCTAAACTCTGGAAACTTAAATTAGGTGAATAGGTTAATTCGTCTGATATGCCTACAATTATTAAAAAGTGGAATAATAAAGAAAAACCAATCGCAAATAAAACTGGTTTGAACCAATTTAATCCAAAATCGTTTGATTGCCCTACCCACAAAACAAATCTGTCAACATTAAATATTCTTTTGTACCATTCTACATTTATGAATGTCTCTTGTTTGTAGGTTTTCATTTCTAATGCCTTAAAGCGTAAGGATGAAATACGATTACCTTGTTTTTCTAATGCAAATTTTAATTGTCGATAGATTTCTTTCCTTTGCTCAAATGTATGTTGAGATACAGATATTTCAGGATTCAGTCTATTGTCGTCAAACCATTTGACGTTTGCTGTAATTATCTCTGTCAAAACACTATTGTAAATGCTAACTTTGTCAAAAGTATTAAGAAACACATTGAACAAGTGCGTTTTACCCAAGTTTGAGTGAGCTATTGTCAAACTTGAATTTTTACCGAATGACTTTGCAGAGATGATAGAAAGAGTTGAATAGTTGTAAAAGGAGTCAAAAACAAGTTCGTTGAAATTGCTACGATTGAATACTATGTTACTATTGTAATTGTCTCCTAATATTTTTGCTTTTGTAATATTTGTTGAGTTGAAATACAATGCTCCTTCAAGTTGCTTGGATGTGTCTATGACTAAATCATCTATTTCATAATTGTTTCCATTTATTATAAACTGTTCTCCGAATTTACCGGATGATATATATATTTTAGTTAGTTTACCTTGTTTTTGATTAGTTTCATCCCAAAGTTTGAAAACAATTGATTTTTTAAATTCTGTTCCTTTAACAGTTAAAGAATCAGAAACGGGAACGCCTGTAATAGATAAATCATCATTAAATATTCCATCGTTAAATGTTAACCTGGTTACTTTTCCTGCCCAAATATGAATGTCTTTGTTGAAAGTCGCATCTGTGAATACGAATGAACCAACTTCAATATTTTCAAATCTTATCTTAGCATTTATTACAGAGGTTCCACGAATAGAAACGTCATTTTGAATTTTAGCTTGACTAATATCAAATAGTTTATTTACAGTAGAATCGTTGATTGAAAAGCTACCCATCGAACAGATTACTGTCCTTACTTGTAAAGTGTTAATTGTTGAATTTTCTTTAATTCTGATTCCCCTTTGAATTTGATTATTTCCATTGAAATACAATCCTTCAATAGTTGTGTTTGAAAACTCTAAATGAGAATTATGAAAATTGAAATGATGATCGTAATTAGTTGCAGAGCAAGTATTTATTGAAAATGTTTTCTTGAACACACAATTTTTAAATTCAACACCGCAGTTCAAGTCTATCTGTTCAAAGAAAACTACTTCTTCAAAAACGCAATTTTCAATTACTACGCCTGTAGCTACTATGTTATTTTGTAGGTCAACCTTATCTGTAATTGTTTCTCCAACAATCCTTAATGGTTGTCCTTGCTGAATAATTGCATTTTCAAATTGGTTTCCTGTCATTGGTTTGGTCTTTTAATATGTGGCATAACTAGTTAATCCCCCGAAGTTATTATACTTTTTACGTCACTTTGATTTTCTATTTCCAGATTTAACCTGTCCAGCGGGCTTTGTATCCGGTTAATGGCTTTGTTGGATACATGTGTGTAAATCGTTATGGTTTTTATACTCAAGTAGCCCTGCAACTGCTGAATGTAACGAATATCAGTGCCAGCATCAATCAGATGTGTTGCAAACGAGTGGCGCAGGTTATGCACACTCCCTTTTTTCGAAACCCAGCTTTTCTCAAGCGACGCTGCAATATCTTTTTGTACACTAAACATAGGCGGTTGAAATCTGAACCAAATGTACAAAACAATTTCCAAAGTTTCGGATCAGATCGCAGGCAATCAGGGCTTCAAATCCTGGCTTGCGCGCTGCAGGGTGGCCGGCAGGCGGTTCAAATTCGCTCCTGTGGGGTGGGAGTATGGAGCCGCGAGGCAGGAATAAGAGCCAGGTTTTGGGTTATGAATCAGAACATTGCCTTTAACCCCGAATAAGTGTTTGTAATCAGCCCGATAGCAAATAGCCAGTAACCTGGCGCGTGTAGCTCAACACCGTCTTAAATCGCAGCCGCAGGTTCCTTAAAATCAAACGGCAGCTTTGTAATTGCGGCTGGGTTTAAGTCTTAATTGGTAGTATTCGTTTTTCTGCTTTCAAAATTTAAAAATAAAAGTCTACCAAGTAATAACTTATTTGTGTTGTGAAAATTTGATGTCTTTCTGATATTTTTATTAATCCAAATAAAAGGAAATAAAAAGATAAAAAGCCAAATTGAAGTGTTTTGCTTTTTATCTATTTCGACATTAGCTTTTTCAAATCCATTTCTCCCGGCGATGTAATTGTACTGATCTAAAGTACGTGATGCAACATGTTGCAGTCCATCATTATTTTCAATATCTAATTTACTAAAACTGTAGAAGAAGCCACTAAATAAAAATCTTAAACGGGATTTCAATGATAATATATTTGGAGTTGATAAATATAGCTGCCCCTTGGGTTTAAGTATCCTGTATATTTCCCGAAAGAATATTTCATGGTCAGTAATATGTTCGCTAACTTCTATTGCTATCACTAAATCAAAAGAATTATCAGTGTAAGGTAATGCATTCGTTATATCAGCTTTTTTGCATACTACGCTGTCGAACATAAATTTCTCAGGAAATAAATCACAGGCGGAAACATCATAGCCCATATCGAATAATACTTTGGTAAATGCACCATGTCCTGCTCCAATATCTAATATTTTGATTGTTTTAGAGTGGCCAAAATTTGTAAAATGTTTCAAAAAACTTTTATGCGTTCCAGGCATCGCAATGGGCTTTATTATCTTGATATTCTCCATTTTGTTTATTTTTTTGAAGGGACGGAACAGTCTGTGCGGTTTGCAGATGTGCTTATCCCGATGGCTATCGGGATGCGTTTGTTTATTCTCATAATGACATTTTAACTCCGTTTCTTTTTAGCCAATTTTCATGTTCTCTGTAGTCCGGCATTTTTTTGTCTAACTCGTTCCAAAACTCTGTCGAGTGGTTGGGGTGTTAGACCAGCAGCCACGGATGATGATCTTCTTTAAAATCAACTAAGCGTCTTCTCATATAATCCATCAGCATTTTCAACAAAGCCAAGTTTTTTGAGGTATCCGGTGTACTTTTTGTTTTTACTTTCCGATATTACCCTTTGCGGGCCGGCATCGGTAAGCTTTTTAATAAGCTGTCCATAAATAAAACGCCCGTTCTTAAAATCCCGGTATTTTGGAAGCACGTAATCCAATTCAACTTTCAGAGTGTTTTCTCCTGCGCGTTGTGCAAGAAAAACGCCAGCTACCTCCATATTACGTAGTGTAAAAAAACTTACGGTATTCAACTCCTGCTTATAGCCAAAACCCGGGAAAAACCTCTGAATATCCTTGTTATGAAACTCCAGGAAACGGATCATGTAACGGTTTTCGGGTCGCACTTCAAGTATTTCGAAAAGTTCCTCCTTCGTGTAAAAGCTAATCAGGTAATACATATGCACCATAACTATAAATGTGTTCAGTATTCCTACAGGCAAGGCGCCAATCAGGTATCCGTAAATAGCAAAAATGGTTGCCCCTGCCAGATTAATCCATCTGAATTTCAGGATTGAGTTCATTGTCATCGAAATGGCGATAAGCGCCGAAGCGATATAACCGATCCATTCTAAAGTGTTAATATCCATAGTCATTTCTTTAATTTCGATTTTGCATAGTTTAAATACAAGTAAATATTAACTGCATATGCAACTATTTGGGGTGGTTAAATTTACATGCGTAAAGGTATGCAGATACTTCATTTTTCATACAGTGTAAAATTAGACATTTTTGTTTTTCTTTTACGAAACCTTTGGCAACATCTCGCAGGTAACCTATTCGGGTTTACCCTCATAAAATCAATAGTTCAGCCCTAACGGTCTTTCTGTTGATTAATCCGGTATTGTCATTTGCTGGTCAAACCACTAATTCTTAGGAGGATTGTTGAACTATGCGAGCTTTCAAATATGTTACTCTTCCGCATTAAATTACTGAATAATGGCAAATTATTAACACAAAAATAATGTTATTAAGGAATTGTAATGCTTTGAAATACTGTGAATTATAAAGTTGGAGAGCGATTTATGCATTGCAGGCACAGAAGTCGTTGGGGGAGTTATCCCCGATAGCCGATAATGACTATTTTTGCCAAAGTTTAATTAAATATTATGACAGCTATTAAACCAGCAATACGTTGGGTAATGCGTTATTTCTTTCAAGGGTTGTTGTTTATAGCGCCTTTATTTATAACTGCATATGCTCTCTATTTTATTTTTATTCATGTTGACGGGTTTATAAATCAACATATTATCCGGATTTTGAAATTCAATATTCCCGGTTTCGGTGTTGTAAGCATGATTGTGGTAGTTGCGCTGATTGGTTTTTTAGCCCGGACAATTTTTCTAAAGCCTATGCTCAATCACCTCGACAGGACAATAAACAAAACACCGTTAGTTAAAATAATATATACCTCAATTCGCGATTTGCTGTCGGCATTTGTAGGCAACAAGCGAAAATTTACCGAGCCTGTTCTGGTTAAAGTATCAAAAGATTGTGAACTTGAAAAGCTCGGATTTGTGACCCAGCGCGATCTAAGCTCACTTGGAATCTATGATGGCAGAGTGGCTGTTTACCTGCCGCACTCATACAATTTTTCAGGTAATCTTTTTATAGTACAGGCATCTTGTGTTCGCCCATTGAACGCACCGGCAACCGAGGTGATGAAATTTATTGTTTCGGCCGGAGTTATTGATATTGAATCAGAGAACCTAAAATAATCGAATAAATATTAACAAAGAATGACAACAGTCAAACCGATAATTCTTGTTACTAATGATGACGGCATCAACGCAAAAGGACTGCGTAAACTTATCGAAGTGATGCGTGGGATAGGCAGGGTTGTTGTTATTGCGCCCGATTCTCCACAATCGGGAATGGGGCATGCAATAACCGTAACAAAACCATTACGCATTTCGTTGATAGCAAAAGAAGAGGAATACGAAGAGTACTCATGCAACGGTACCCCAGCCGATTGCGTGAAGTTAGGGCAAAAGGTGATTCTGGGCGGAGCGCCCGATCTGGTTGTGTCGGGTATAAATCATGGCAGCAATGCCTCAGTCAATATCCTATACTCAGGAACAATGGGTGCTGTGCTCGAAGCCGCAATCGAAAACATTCCTGCAATTGGATTCTCCCTCAACGACTACTCCCCAAATGCCTGTTTCGACGGATTTGAGCAATACATTCGCACGATAGCTTTTAACGTAATTAAGCGTGGAATTCCTAATGGCACTTGCCTGAATGTGAATATTCCTGCACTCAACGGCAAACCTGTCAAAGGAATCCGTGTTGTTCGGCAGAGCAAAGGTTTCTGGGACGAAATCTACGACGAAAGAATTGACCCTCATAAGCGTCGATACTATTGGCTCACCGGAGTGTTCAGGTATACGGAAAACGGAAGGCATACCGACTATGGAACCATCGCAAACAACTATATTTCCGTTGTACCCGTACAAATTGATATGACAGATTATGCAACACTGAAGCAGATGAAAAAATGGAATTTTGAGCAAGAACACATTATATAGGTTATTACACTATGCAATCGAAAAGCAATCTATTCTTTTCCCGCAACACATATACCGAAGGCATTGCGCTTTCAATAATCACATGTGCACTTTTTACGGCATTAATGTATGGGCTTAGCCTTTTGTTTCCTGTAATTTTTCAGAGCCACTATCTGCGGGAACAAGCATGGATATTGATAGGATTGGTTTTCTGCATAATCCTTTTCCGGTATTTTATGATGGTAAGAAAGCAGGAACGAACTGGTCGTGGTATTTTGATTTCTATATTTGTTCTTACAACACTATTTTTTCTTTTTATACATGATCCGGCAAATTGATCAGAAATGAAATACTATATCATAGCTGGTGAAGCCTCCGGCGATCTTCATGCTTCGAATCTCATAAAAGCGCTCAGCAAGCACGATCCGCAAGCGCAATTTCGGGCCTGGGGCGGCGATAGGATGAAGGAAGCCGGTGCAACTCTCGTGGAACATTATCGAAACCTGTCGTTTATGGGATTTATCGAAGTGCTTCTTAACCTTCGAACCATAATGGGGCACATTCGACGATGCAAAAGAGATATTTTAGATTACAAACCCGATGCAGTAATCCTGGTTGATTACCCCGGTTTTAATTTCCGTATTGCAACCTTTGCCAATCGGCGCAAGTTCAAAGTGTTTTATTACATTAGCCCGCAAGTATGGGCATGGCACAAATCGCGGGTGTTGCAGGTTAAATTGTGGGTTGACAGGATGTTTGTTATTCTGCCCTTTGAAAAAGATTTTTATTCCCGATTTAAAGTTGACGTAGAATTTGTTGGGCATCCACTGGCCGATGCTATTGATAATACAATTTCACAGGATACGACTCTCGTTCGCCAGAACCTTGGGTTCGACAACCGCCCCATCATAGCACTGCTACCTGGAAGCAGAAAACAGGAAGTGCGGAAAATGCTGGGTAGAATGCTTGACGTGGCTGAGCATTTTGCTGATTATCAATTTGTTGTAGCAGGTGCTCAATCGCTTCCTGAATCTTTTTACCGGAATTTGATTAGAAAACACAATGTTATACTTGTGATGAACCGCACATATAGTTTGTTGCAGGTTGCACATGCTGCACTCGTTACATCCGGTACAGCAACCCTTGAAACTGCTATGTTCAATGTTCCTCAGGTTGTTGGCTATCGTGGAAGCTTCCTTTCATACTTGATAGCCAAACAATTGGTAAAAGTAAAATACATCTCATTGGTCAATCTTATTGCCGATAAACCAGTAGTGCCAGAACTGATCCAACACGAATACAATCCCCAGCGCATCGAAAAAGAACTCAAACGCTTGCTTGGCGATAGCGCTGCACGCCAAAAAATGTTGCAGGATTATGTAGAACTGCGCGAAAAGTTAGGCGGAGCTGGAGCCTCCGACCGCACAGCGGAAAGGATGATTGCTTTGTTACACGACAGAAATAATCTGGAAATCTGAACTTCAGAACCAACACACAAATATGTGGCTCCTTGCAATAGTTGTCATAAATGTTTTAGATTTTTTATAAATAGAATTTTCAACGATAATTCGTTATTATTGATTTTATTGGATGCAATTTAATGTGTAATTTTGCAACAGATTTAATTGCTTTGTTCATATAGTTCATAATGAGCTAAATAAAAAAATATTGTTATGACCAAAAAGAAAGAATTCGTTACCTACGACGGTAACAATGCAGCCTCGTATATTGCCTATATGTTCAGCGAAGTTGCGGCGATTTATCCTATCACTCCTTCTTCTACAATGGCCGAGTATGTTGATGAATGGTCGGCAAGAGGACGTAAAAACATTTTTGGCGAAATAGTGAAAGTTGTTGAAATGCAAAGCGAGGCAGGTGCAGCCGGAGCCGTTCATGGTTCGCTGCAGGCTGGCGCGCTTACCACTACATTTACAGCCTCTCAGGGGTTGCTTTTGATGATCCCAAACATGTATAAGATTTCGGGCGAATTACTACCGGGCGTGTTTCATGTTTCGGCACGAAGTCTTGCCGCTCAGGCACTATCAATCTTTGGCGATCACAGCGACGTAATGAGCACAAGACAAACCGGTTTTGCTATGCTTGCCACCGGCAGCGTACAGGAAATAATGGATCTTGCCGGCGTTGCTCACCTTGCCGCAATAAAATCGCGTATCCCATTTCTGCATTTTTTTGACGGGTTTCGAACATCAGCCGAGGTTCAGAAAATTGAACTCATTCAACAGCAGGATCTGGAAAAACTGATCGACAGGAATGCATTACAGGCGTTTCGTAACAGGGCACTGAATCCCGAAAATCCCGTTACACGCGGAACAGCTCAAAACCCAGACATCTACTTCCAAACACGCGAAGTAGCCAACCGTTTCTACGATGCTGTACCTGATATAGTGGAATACTACATGAATGAAATCTCTTTGATTACAGGAAGGCAGTATCGTCCGTTCAATTATTACGGTGCACCCGATGCAGAACATATTGTGATCGCAATGGGTTCAATAACCGAAACTACGCGCGAGGTGGTGGAATATCTGAATGCCAGCGGAAAAAAGACTGGCTTGCTTGCAGTGCATTTATATCGGCCGTTTTCAGAAAAACATTTTTTCAACGTTCTGCCCAAAACCGTTAAACGTATTGCAGTTCTTGACCGCACCAAAGAACCCGGAGCCAACGGAGAACCTCTATACCTTGATGTGAAAGACCTTTTCTATGGTCGAAAGGATGCTCCAATCATTGTTGGAGGCCGTTACGGTTTGAGTTCGAAAGACACAACTCCATCTCATGTGCTGGCTGTATTTGAAAATCTCGATCGAAATGAACCTAAGAACCGGTTCACACTTGGAATTGTTGATGATGTAACATTTCATTCCCTGCCCTTAACGACAGAAATTGACGTTTTACCGGCAGGAACCTTTAGCGGAAAATTTTACGGAGTTGGCTCTGATGGTACTGTTGGAGCTAACAAGAACTCCATAATGATAATTGGCGACAATACAGAAAAGTATGCCCAGGGATACTTTGCTTACGACTCGAAGAAGTCAGGTGGTGTAACAGTATCGCATTTGCGTTTTGGAGATCAACCCATCAGAGCGCCCTACTTTGTTAAAGTTGCAGATTTCGTAGCTTGCCATGTGCCGTCATATCTCGGGAAATATGATATGCTTAATGGTCTGAAAAAAGGTGGAACCTTCTTGTTAAACAGCCTATGGGATGCCAAAGAAACAAAGAAACGTCTGCCCGATGATGTTAAAAAATACCTTGCCGAAAACAGGATTAACTTATACATAATTAACGCTACTAAAATTGCCGCGGAAATTGGTTTGGGGAACCGCACAAACACAATCATGCAGGCTGCATTTTTCAGTATCGCTAATGTTATTCCGTACGATACTGCTGTTGAACAAATGAAAAAGTTTATTATCAAATCATTTGGAACCAAAGGCGAAGAGATTGTAAATATGAACTTTTCCGCTGTTGACAGGGGAGGAGAGTCTGAAAAAGTTGACATACCTGAAGAATGGGCAACAATCAAGCTTCCGGAAGGAAACTACCGGCGCGAACTCCCTGAGTTTATTCGTAATGTGGTGGAGCCTATAAATTCCCTGAAAGGCGACGACCTGCCGGTGAGCGCATTCCTCGGCCGCGAAGACGGAACATTTCCTGCAGGAACCACAGCCTATGAAAAACGGGGTATAGCTGTTGAAGTTCCGGAATGGATTGCAAGCAACTGTATCCAATGCAACCAGTGCGCATACGTGTGTCCTCACGCCTCTATCCGGCCATTCCTGCTCAATGAAGAGGAGATGAAAATTTTGCCCGAAGGAACAGCTACCTTGAAAGCGATACCAAAAACCTTCGACGGATTACAATTTCGGATACAAATAAGCCCACTCGATTGTACAGGTTGTGGCAATTGTGTTGATGTGTGCCCAGCCAAATCTAAGGCTTTGGTATTTAAACCGCTTGATGAAAAACAGCATGATATAAAACTGTGGGAACTGATATCGGAGAAAGTTTCATACAAAGACAGCATTGTTCAGAAGGACAAATCGGTGAAGAACAGCCAGTTTGCACAGCCACTATTCGAATTTTCGGGCGCTTGTGCTGGTTGTGGAGAAACACCTTATATAAAATTGATTACCCAACTGTATGGCGATAGGATGATCATTGCCAACGCTACTGGATGTTCTTCTATATTTGGCGGCTCAGCCCCATCAACTTCCTACACTGTGAATGCTAAAGGGCATGGTCCGGCATGGGCTAACTCGCTGTTTGAAGACAACGCTGAGTTCGGATACGGTTTAGCGCTCGGAGTAAATAAGCTGCGCGAAAGGATTTCGCTGCGAATGCAAGCATTGATACAGGATCATATTTTGCCGGAAACCAAAACAGCATTGGTCGAATGGATTGAAGCTATGCACGATTCGGAAAAATCACCGCAAGCGTCGGAGAAGGTGATTGCTCATTTACAGAATGAAAACAATCAAATGGCTCAGGAAATACTCTCGCTCAAGCAGTACCTTGTAAAAAAATCTATCTGGGTATTTGGCGGCGATGGCTGGGCGTACGATATTGGTTTTGGTGGTCTCGACCATGTAATTGCATCCGGCGATGATATAAACTTGTTAGTGCTTGATACTGAAGTGTATTCCAACACCGGAGGCCAGTCGTCGAAAGCAACGCCAATTGGTGCAGTAGCTAAGTTTGCTTCAATAGGAAAACGGATACGGAAAAAGGATCTCAGTATGATGGCAATGTCGTATGGTTATGTGTATGTGGCACAGATAGCTATGGGTGCAAACCAGGCGCAAACCCTACGGGCAATCAGGGAAGCGGAGAACTATAAAGGCCCATCGCTGATTATTGCATATTCGCCTTGTATTGCACACGGAATTATTGCAGGTATGGGTATGACCCAACGCGAGGCCGATTTAGCCGTAAAGTGCGGTTATTGGGTCAATTTCAGGTATAACCCTATGCTCGAAGCAGAAGGTAAGAATCCGTTAGAAATTGATTCAAAGGAGCCTGACTGGAGTAAATTTAAGGATTTTCTCGATGGCGAAATAAGGTATGCAGCGTTGAAAAAAGCGTTCCCGAAAGAAGCTGCCGAAATGATTAAAGCCGCCGAAGATAATGCACGCTGGCGATACAATGCCTACAAGCGACTATCGGCAATGTATTGATAGTTCAGAATAATCAATCGAAAGTCGGTTAGGGCCGAACTGTTGATTACAAACGCTTAATCGGGGATAAAGTAGAAATAGATAATCTACCGGAATTTTACTAAGTGCAAAGAACCGGATTCAATGCTCATTTCGAATAAGACTCTGCTTATCAGAAGAATAAAAATTTGAGTGAACATTATCTCTTATATCAATGCAATAACTCTGTCGGCTATTGTTTCTTCAGATAGAAAATCGCAGTCAATAATGTGCCTGGCTTTTATATAGAACGGTTCTCTTACGGCGAGTTGCCATGTGATAATTTTCCATAATTCAGCATGGCCGAGTTGGCTAACTATCGGGCGATTGATTCTTATGGGAGAGTTAACGAGCCTATTATACAAAAGTTCTTGACTCAATCTAAGATATATTGTGATCCCCTCACGGTTCATAAGCTTCATGCTATCAAAAAAACATGGGGTCCCACCACCGGTGGCAACGATATGATTTGAGTTCACCGAAATGGTCTGATAAAGTGCAATACGCTCCAACTCCCTGAATTTATCCTCGCCAAGCGTGTTGAATATTTCAGTTATTGTGATTCCCATGTCGGTTTCAATCTTTTGATCCAGATCGGTAAAGAGCCATCCCAAACGGTCTGAAATCAAGCTTGCGGCAGTGGTTTTACCGCTTCCCATATACCCCACAAGAAATATTTTTTTTGCCATAAGAGTGTAAAATTATCAAATTCGGCTATTATGAATAGCTGTAACCTTTTAATCACTACTTTTATAGCAGTTATTTTGCGACCCAATTCAGTTGCTGTGCTCCTCAGGAATATTTTGATAAAGTATTGGGGGCATTCTTCGTTCAGGCCGATGCAGGAAGAAATTATTCAATCGGTTCTTGATGGGAAGGATACTCTGGCATTGCTTCCCACTGGAGGAGGGAAATCTGTTTGTTTTCAGGTTCCGGCTTTAGCAAAGGAAGGAATTTGCATTGTTGTTACCCCGTTGATTGCATTAATGACCGATCAGGTCGAAAACTTAAAGAAGAAGCAGATTAATGCAGTGGCTATCCATAGCGGCATGCACCGGCAGCAGATAGAACTGGCTCTTGAAAACTGCATGTTTGGCGATGTGAAGTTTCTGTACCTTTCTCCCGAGAGGATTGAAACCGAAAAACTAAAGGCTGTGCTGCAGCGGATGAAAGTGAACCTTTTAGCCGTTGATGAAGCTCATTGCATTTCGCAGTGGGGCTACGACTTTCGGCCGCCATACCTGCGAATTGCCGACATCAGGCAGTTGCTGCCTGATGTGCCAGTGCTTGCACTAACTGCAACTGCTACAGCCGAAGTAGTAACAGATATTCAGGCAAAGCTCGGTTTTAAATCTGAAAATGTATTCAGAAAAAGCTTTTTACGCAAAAATCTGGTTTATGCTGTTCTAAAAGAGGAAGATAAATTGAACCGTTTGCTTCGCATGTGCAACCGTGTGATGGGTTCAGGAATAGTATATGTGCGAAACCGGAGGCGCACACGTGAAATTTCCGATTTCCTCCTGAAAAATAAAATTGTTTCCGATTACTACCATGCCGGTCTTGAAACACCAGAACGAAATCGGAAACAGGCAGCCTGGATTTCAGGGAAGATCCGAATAATGGTTTGCACCAATGCTTTTGGGATGGGTATCGACAAGCCTAACGTACGACTCGTTGTTCATATGGACCTTCCCGATAGTCTCGAAGCCTATTTCCAGGAAGCTGGCAGGGCAGGGCGCGACGAAAACAAATCATGGGCAGTGCTTCTTTTCGACCAAAGCGATATAACCGACCTGAAGGATAATCTGGCACTTTCATATCCACAACCCGATAAGATTCGCGAAGTGTACCAAGCCCTTGGAAATTATTGCCAACTCCCTGCCGGCAGTGGTAAAGGACAATCATTTAATTTTGAGCTTCTTGAATTTTGCCGGCAATACCGTCTTCAGCATGTAGTTGCTTTTAACGCTCTGAAAATCCTTGAAAAGGAAGGTTATATTCTACTTGACGATAGCTCCGACAGCCCATCGCTACTGCATGTAAAATGTAAAAAAGAGGATCTTTACCGGTTTCAGGTCGAGAAGCCTCAATACGATCCATTCATAAAACTTTTATTAAGATCATACACCGGTTTGTTTACAACATTTGCGAAAATTAACGAGGCTGAATTGGCTCGCAGGGGAGAAATGGAATTGAATTCGGTTATATCTATGCTATCGTCGCTGCAAAAATATGGACTCATCATTTACGTTCCCCGCCGTACCAAACCGCAAATTATTTTCACAACCCAACGATTCGACTCAAAGAATGTTTATTTCACCGATAAGCACTACTTCGACCGCTACAAAGCTTCGGCTCAACGCATTGCGAGCGTAATTGATTATGCTGTACGCACCGACCGATGCCGTAGCCAGATCCTACTTGATTATTTTAACGAAACCGGAAGCGTGCGATGTGGGGAATGCGACGCTTGCAAGGGACGTAATAAAATGGAAATGAGCGATTTAGAACTTAAAACCATTATACAAAAGATTGAAACATTATTGCAAAAACAACCATTGGTACTTGATGAACTTATTTCGAACACTCCCGATCATAAAGAAGATCAGGTCCTTAAAGCCCTACAATGGCTGCTTGATAACGACCGCATTACTCACGATAGTGAAAACCGGTATCGTTTAAATCTAACAGGGAGCGAAATACAATGAATTTCAGTAACATGGCTCGAAATTGCCCACATAAACTTGAACGTAATTTTTATCTGCGACCCGATGTTGTTGCCATTGCAAAAGAGTTGATAGGGAAAATGCTGTTTACAGGTTTAGAAGGTGGAATATCAGCGGGAATAATAACCGAGACTGAGGCGTACGCCGGAATAAATGATAAGGCGTCGCATGCTTACAACGGGAAACGGACGGCACGAACCGAGATAATGTATCGCCAGGGAGGTGTGGCATACGTTTATTTATGTTATGGGATTCATTCTTTGTTCAATATTGTAACTAATCATGAAGGGATTCCTCATGCTGTTCTGGTCAGAGCTATATTACCGGTAGAAGGTAAGGAACTTATGAGCAAACGGTTGCAGCGCCAGGTTGACTATGGAGCGGAGATTTATGGTCCGGGGCTGGTAGCCAAAGCGCTTGGAATTCATTTCAGCCACACTGGAGCAGACTTGTGTGAACACAAAATCTGGTTGTGCCATCAACTCGTGCCAATTGAATTGGAAATTACTGTTTCAGAGAGAGTTGGAGTGCATTATGCTGATCTTGATGCTTTATTGCCTTATCGTTTCACGGGGAAAATAGCAAAGGCCACCTCTACTTTTAAAGAAATGAATTCCAACAAGTGGAGTCCATTTCTCAACCGTAAAGAGATGGCCTGTTGCCTGAAAGAAAAGTAAGATTCCCCCTGGAATTATACTTTCTTGGCCAGTTCGCTGCCAGCTTTAAACTTCACAACCTTTTTAGCCTTGATGTTAATCTCTTTCCCTGTTTGTGGATTGCGACCTTTGCGGGCAGCACGCTTTGTAATAGCGAAGGTTCCAAATCCAACAAGAGCAACGCGATCTCCCTTTGATAACGCTACGGTTGTGGCTTTGATAAACCCCTCAAGAGCTTTTTTGGAATCTACTTTAGTTAGCCCCGATTCGGCGGCAATGGCATCAATAAGTTCAGCTTTGTTCATAACTCTTCTTTTTTTTGGTGAAACATACGACAAATAACGCATTTCGGTTATTCATCAGTGCAAATATAGTTATTTCAAGACCGTAAGCAAGCGAAATAGCCTTAAAAGCGCGAAAATGTTAATAAAACGGATTGTTTGTTGATAATTTTTGCCATTTTGCCGCATTGTTTATCCCAGAATTAGCATTTGACAAGGCTTATTCCGGATTATCCTCATAGAATCAATAGTTAAGACCTAACGTTCTTTCTAATGATTATTTCGGGTTTATTAAATCCTGACATGAAATTCAAACAAAATACCATCCTGTTTTTGGTTGGAGACCATTCAAAAAGTTTGCAGCATACATAACTTTTTTTCCTTGTGGTTGTATTTCAATTAATTCGACCAAACCATCATGTGTTTGAACCAGCATTTGACGATTGTTTTCAAGAATTATGCTTCCGGGTTGGCAAAAAAATCCGGAAGCGAATGATTTCGCCCTATAAATTTTAATGGGTTGGTCATTTTTATCAGGATGTGTCAAGGTTGCAACAGCTCCAGGTGAAGGACTTAAGCCGTGTATAAGATTCAGAACCTCCTGGGAAGGCAGGTTCCAGTTTATTTTGCAAAACTCTCTTGTGATTTTTGAGGCCTTGACTATAGTATCAGGTTGTTGTAAGCAATTCTGGTCAAAAGGTTTAGCTTTTCCCTCACGGATGAGATCAACGGTTCGAACAAGCAACTCTTTCCCTAATAGCAGTAGCCGGCTGTGGAGTTCGCCAGCAGTTTCGCCTGGATGTATACGTATCTGCTCCTGAAGCAATACTTGCCCGCCATCTACGCTATTGTTGAGTAAGAAGGTTGTAACTCCGGTAATTTCCAACCCGCGTATGATAGCGTGATGAATCGGAGCTGCTCCACGCAAATTTGGCAGCAAAGATGCATGAAGATTTAGTGAGCCATGAGGCGGTATTGACCAAACAATCTCAGGAAGAATCCTAAAAGCAACAACAACAAACAGATCGGCCTGGAGACACATCAACTGATTAATGAATGTGCTGTCGGTAAGATTGTCGGGCTGAAGTAAGGGCAATTGGTTCGCAAGAGAATACTTTTTTACTTCCGATTGTTTGTGATGTAATCCTCTGCCGGCAGGCTTATCAGGAACTGTAACTACCTGAACAATATGATATCCTTCACGAACGAGCATTTCGAGCGAACTGGCTGCAAATTGCGTGGTACCCATGAAAACAATTTTATACTCTTCACGTCTTTTCATGGCAGAATCAAGCTAAAAAATAAAAAAGCCTGCCGTGTTCCGACAGGCTTGAAAACTAAAGCGGGGCTATTGATTAATCAGCATTTCTTTTGCAAATGCAATGTGTCGTTCTGCTTCGCGACCTTCCTGGGTGTTGAAATGTTCTTGTCGGATTCTTTCATAAATATCAATGGCTTTTTGCCATTCGTTTAGTTCTTCAAAACATAACGCTGCTCTCATCAGGAATACAGGTGTGGTAAAATCGTTTTGGTTCCTGCGCGCAGCCTTCAGGTAATATTTTGCTGCCTTGGCGGGTTCGCCCAATCCCCAGTAAGCATCACCAATACCGGCAATAGCCATGTTTTTTACTATGAAATCATCGCCCCGGAATCGCCGCAAATGACGTTTGGCTTCTTCGTATTCGCCTTGTCTTAAATAAATCACACCAGCATAATAGTGCGACAGACGGGCCGGTTTGGTCCACCTGTATTCGGAAATGATTTCGAGAAAGCCCGGATAAACGCCATCACCTTCAAGGGCAAGGCGAAGCGAGTCCATCTCGAAATATTGTTCAGCTTTATATATCAACGATTTAGCCTCTTCCGATCTCACATCAATTAAAAAACGGCGGGCAACAAAAAAAGCTACGATAACGAGCACTATTACCAACACAATGATGCTGAGAATCTTGCGGTTTTGTTCAATGAACATCTCCGATTTACTTAACGCCTGCTCAACTGCTGTGATCTTTTCTTCGGTTTTGTCTGTCTTTTTGACCATTTTCTTTAATTTAGCCTGCAAAAATAAAGTAAATTTTGTTTATCGAAAACACCCGAGCCCCTTTCTTTGCAGAGAACACAATTTTAACACCGATTTAGAATTTGATAATGCTAAAACGGGATTATCCGCAAGGAATCAATAGTTCAGCCCTAACGGGCTTCCTATTGATTAATTCATGTTTAACCCCGATTAAGTGTTTGTAATCAGCCCAACAGGAATTGTGCTCAACAAACACTAAACCGGGATTACCCTCATGGAATCAATAGTTCAGCCCTAACGGGCTTCCTATTAATTAATTCGGGTTTAAATTTTTTTTTGCTATTGCTCTTTTCTTTGAATTATTGTAATTTTACACAATCAAATGGTCGAGGTTAAATCCTTTCAATTATGAACCATTTCATGGAACCCTAAATGAACAATTATTTTTACAATTAACAATTTTACGTCATGAGAAAAAACTTACTCTATGGATTGGATTACATCCTTTTGGGGTTGGTTGTGAACTCTTTATTTCTCACTCCCCCAGCCTTTTCCTCCACCAAAACACAAGGAGCAAGAAGCGAACGACCTGCAGTATCAGTTGAGTACGGCCGTTCCTCACTCACCTTTTTGTTACTCGATTCAGGCAGGAACCCTTATCAGCAAAGGCTTGACCGTGTATTCAGAACTCTTGCTGTTTCCGACAAATTCAACGACCACAATCTTGAACAAAGATCTCTTAGCGTACCGGGTTTTGTTCGTGAGGAAGCGCCGGCAATTCTGTTTCAAGCCCGTATGCGTAACATTACACAGGGAAGCAACATTTCTCTGATCTACAACCAGTTAATTAACACAAACATTGCCAATGGTATGCTTGCTAAGTGGTGGACGCGTAAGGCTGACGGCACTTTTGGGGTTGAACTTTTGCAAGCGCGCGGGGCATATGATGCAACCGACGCTGAAGTGGTGGCTGCGCAGGCTCGAAAAAGGGGATTTGCAGCGCTGGAAGATGCCGGCGAGAACCTGATAAACAAAAGCTATATTATTGTCTTCGACATTTTTGATGTGAAGACCATGGAGCAACACTACGACGAGGTTGACCAAAACGCACGTCGGTTAGCTCAACAACTTAATACAGAGTTTAAACCTACGAACCGAAATCAGGAAGGGTATCGTGCCAAGGTGAATGCTCATCTTTTCCGGCTCGACTACAACGATTCAATAAGGGCGGTGTTCTTTCAGGAGATGTGGATTGACCCGGAAATGGATACGCCGGAAACAAAGGCTAAAAAAAGAGCACATTTCGATAATTTTGATTTTCCAATCCAGTTTGTTACAACTGCGTCAGCCTCGGCTCAATCTGCTCAGAGCAAAACCCTGACAGGTATCAGAAAAAGCGATGATCAGTTATTTTCCGGAGTTGTTGACGCTTTGGTTGAGGAGGTTCTATTCCTCTTATCAAAAGAATATGAAGATTTTAGGGTTAAAACATCTCTTTTCGACACTCGCCCGCCAATAGCGAAAATAGGTTTAAAAGAGGGATTATGGGTTGACCAGCGATATTTTGTGTATGAATTTCAACTCAACCCAGAAGGAGAGAAAGTTTCTGTTCGAAAAGGCGTTATACGTGCTACCAATGAAATCACCGACAACAGAAAGGTAGCTACCGGAGAAACCGTTCCATCGAGATTCTACCAGACTGCAGGCAGGCGCCTGGATGCCGGAATGCTACTCCAGCAGCGAAACGACATGGGCGTTGGCATTGCTGTCGGGGCCGGCATGAGTGATAACCAGACAGTTGGAAGTGGTTTTAACATACTTGTCGAAATCAATTTTTCGCAGTTTCTCGGAAGGTTGGGTCGAAAACCACGACCTGGAATAAAATTTTTTGCCGATATATCGCGCGATAATATGGAGACGTCCGATCCGGATATGTCTATTACTACTCTAGCCGCTGGCTTCGGCAAAGATTTGTATTTCTTGAGGAATGCCCATATCACGCCGTTTATTGGTGCAGGATATGAATCGGTTACACCTCAAGAGTCAGGGTACATTGAGGCTAATGGTTGGGGACATCCGATTGAAAAAGGCGACGACCTGGTTTCTGTTATTTTCGCTACAACAGGCTTACGCCTTGGAATAAATATCCTGCATAACCTGCAACTATTGCCATCGGTAGCATATAATCTTGGAATCGGCAACTACAAAGAAGGATTTATTATAGATAATGAGGCACTTAAGGATGCCGAAATAATACTCCCGGAAGAATTGCAGCTAAGAAAAGGCGGGCTGCAAACCAAACTCGGTGTAAGAATGCAATTTTAGTCGTATTAATTAACTAAAAACCAACACAATGAAAAAAATGTTTGTCCTTTCAATGACTGCACTCATGCTGGTGGGCTTGCTTAGTGTAAGCCACGACTGTCAGGCTCAACGTAGAAGGAATCCGGCTGCCTTCTACGATTACGAAGTTGAATGCATGGGTACTGGCAGGGATGGTACCCAACTGCTCAAAGTATGGGGTTATGGCCGTCGTGTTGATCAGGCCATTGACCAAGCTAAACAGAATGCGGTTCATGCTGTAATTTTCAGGGGAATTACAAGTGGAAAACCGGGATGTATGCAACGCCCTCTGGCTACCAGGCCGGGCACAGAACAACAACATCGCGAATATTTTGAAGTATTTTTTAAGGAAGGCGGAAAATATTTGAACTTCGTATCAATAACCTCCGACGGATCAATTGACCCGAAAGACCGCCTCAGAGTTGGCAGGGAGTTTAAGGTTGGTGTTGTTGTAACAGTTATGCATTCAGCGCTGCGCAAAGAATTGGAAGCAGCTAATGTGATACCGGCACTCGGTACCGGGTTTTAATCTCACATAGTCAGGCAATAAACTGAATCATTATTGCAATGAATTTTAACGAATTAAATCCATATCTCATGAAAAAATTTCTATTTATTTTATTGTTTCTCAGCTCATCTGCAATGTTGTTTGCTCAGGCTAAACGTCCGACAATCATGGTCGTTCCCAGTGATTTCTTATGCATCCAGCATGGTTATGTGATGAGGTTCGATGATCAGGGGACAGAACGCGTACTACCAGATTACAGGATGGCGTTGCAACAAAACTCCGATTTGCTGCTGGTAATATCAAAGATTAACACTTTGATGACTGAAAGAGGATTTCCGCTCAAAAACCTTGAATCTGTACTTAAAAGCCTTGAAACTCAGGCAGCAGAAGATGCAATGATGCAAAGCCGATCGGGAGCCGATCTGCTTGAAAGCCCACTCGATGCTTTAAAACGTGTGGCTAAAGCAGATATAATCATACAACTTACATGGACAGTAAATGTTACGGGTCCAAAGAGGTCGGTTACATTCAATCTGCAAGGGCTCGACTCTTATACCAATAAACAAATTGCAGGGGCGCAAGGAACAGGCTCTCCTTCATTCTCAGCCGAATTACCTGTTTTGCTCGAAGAAGCAGTACTTTCCCATCTCGATAACTTCAATGCCCAGTTGCAAGGGCACTTTGAAGATTTACTAACAAACGGCAGAGAAATAGCAATGCGCGTTAGGGTATGGGCAACATCGCCATACGATCTCGAAGCTGAATTCCACGGCAGTGAGTTGGGAGTAATTATTGAAGACTGGCTTGCCGAAAACACTGTTCAAGGTAGGTTTAACACTACCGATGCTACAGAAAATATGATGTTTTTCGAACAAGTTCGGATACCACTCTACGACGAGCGCGGGCGCGCTACGGATGCCCGCTCTTTTGCACAGCAGCTCAGACGGTATCTCGAAGCCCCTCCCTATAGCGTCGACGTCAGAGTTTCGATGCGGGGGCTGGGACAATCGCAGATTACTATTGGTGAATAATTAACAATTACCTTATTAATGTGTAATTAATACCATTAAAGATGAAACATTTAATCATTGCTATCGTATTGTGCTGCCTCGTAGTTCCTTTCAAGGCAGATGCACAGAATATTGAGGCCAAAGCAGACGATCTGTCCAGAATTTCGCTGAATGCAATAATACCGGAGCAAGTTGAAGGCATGCCCAATATTGCACGCTCCAATCTGCAGAACAAGCTTATGCAGATTGCCACCATAAATGGTCTTGGCGGAGCCGATGTAAATCCGCGCTTTATTATAACAGCAAAAGTTGATGTGCTGTCGAAAAATATCACACCTACAGCACCGCCGCAAATTGCATATACACTTGGCTTCACGTTTTATATCGCAGATGTGATTGAACAGAATGTTTTCTCCTCAACTAATATGGAGTTCAAAGGGGTCGGAACAAACGAAAACAAAGCCTACATCAGCGCAATAAACAACATCAACGTTAGGGCACCACAGATAAAAAACTTTGTGGAAACCGGCAAACGGAAAATCATCGAGTATTACAACTCGCGCTGCGATTTTATTATTAGTGAGGCTCGCTCACTTGCGGGGCGTAAACAATTTGAAGAAGCGCTGTTCAAGCTTTCCTCAATTCCGGAGGTGTGTAAAGAGTGTTTCGACTTGTCGATGGAAGCCGCTGTTGCAATTTACAAGCAATATGCTGATCACCAATGTCTTGTTCTACTAAACCAGGCAGAAGCCCATTGGGCTGCCAATCAACACTATGCTGGCGCAGAATATGCTGCGCGATTACTATCGCAAATTGATCCTGATGCGAAATGTATGAGCGATGTCAGAGCGTTGGTTGAACGGGTACGAACCCGCGTTTGGGAGGTTGATAAACGTGAATGGGACTTTGAGGTTAAGGTTTGGGATGATGCTGTTGCACTTGAAAGTCAGCGGATCTCTGCATGGCGCGATATAGGAGTTTCCTGGGGAAGAGGATGGTATGGGCGATATAGCTGGGACCTGGGCTGGCTGTGGTAGTACGAGCCTTGCGTTCCCATTGTTTTAATGATGATGCCAACCCCCTAAAGAGATAATTTTAATTATCGCCACTATTTTGAAAACTGGTCATAAAAAACGAACAGGCGGAACAGCGCCTGGCTCAAACGAAACAAATTGTAAAGTCATTCTTCAATAATAATTAAGAACCAACAGAATGAAAAAAAATCTGATTACCGCCGTTGCAATTTTCACTGTTGTGCTTTTTGCTTTTGAGTCAGTGGCACAAGACAGGGTTATTGATAGAAGCAGCCGCCAACGACCCGATTGGGTTGATGGAGTGCAAGCTGAATATGTTATTGCGCTCGGATCAGGGCACAGTATTGACGCAGCCCGGCAAAACGCTATGATTCGGGTAAAGGAAATGATTGTGAGTTCAGTGGCCGATAACGTGCGAACCAAATCGGCACTTACAACCGAACAGGTTAACAACAACAATGTATTCCAGTTTCTTGAGCACTTTGCAAGCCAAACGCTTACCCAATCTGCCGACCTTCCTTACCTTCAGGGCATCTCTCCATCGCGTGCCGAGGATTTTTACTGGGAAATAATTGAAAACCGCCGAACCAGGGCGCAAACTGTTTACTATCACGTGAAATACCCATTTCCTCACTTCGAACTTCAGATGCTAATTGATGAATTTGTGAAGGCCGACCGCGCACTAACCGAAAAACTCGAAAACACTATTGCAGCGCTCGAAACATTCACTACCGTTGAGGAACTTGTGCAATACATCCGCGAATTGGATCACATGGCCAAAACCTTTATTGACCAACGCAAAAGCAAAGCCGATCTTGCTTTAATCCAGGCGCGAACCATGCTCAGCTCAATACAGTTGATAGAGATTGAAAATACTCCTGGCCAATTGGTATATAATCTGCAGCTTGGTACACGATTCCTTACTACTTCCGGCAAACCAACTATCCAGTCGAAATGCGCCGTCGTAAACTCCGTTTTGCCTCGCAACAATTCAACAGTGATAAAATATGATTATTCGAATTGCTACGACGACCCCGACAATAGTTTACAGGTTTCTTACAGGTTCGAAAATTCACGAATAACGAACACTTTCTTCTTCAATATCAAACAGTTTAGTGCTGAAATTTTCGTTAGCGACGATATCTTTTTCCGCGCGATTGATTGGGAAGGCGATTTCATAACACACTTTGAATGTTTTATTACCGTTGTTTCAAAATATGAAAATCCATTTTTTATTGACCGTATTGTGCTTGAATTCAATAATTTACCACCTCTGATGTTCAATAATCTTGGTCTGACGTTCGAGGGTAAAGGAACGCACAGAGTTACCCTAAGCAGTAATCAGGCGCTCGAAGCAGAAAAATATAGCTCGTTGAAGGAGGGGTTAAATCTTTTGTCAGGTTCAATCATATACGGTCCGGTTCAAACCGGAAGAGCAACAACTTATAAACTGTTTAATCAGAAATTCTCAACCGACTGGTAATTCAATGAAACGATTGTTTTGCCTGGCAATTAAGATGTTTATCCTCAAGGTCTCGCTGGGTTTTAATCCCGGCGGATGGGTTATCACACAGAACATAAGTGAATTCCAACATGATGTAAAGGTTCAAACCCTGTATATTCAGGATAACGTAATCAGGGTTATTGATGCCACCCACATATTCATGGTTGATTTGAATGAGGAGTTGATTACATTAATGCTACCCGACGAAAAAATCTACTGGTCAGGAACTGCCGCAGAGCTAACCAAGGGGATGAACCGCCAGATTACAGTGCAAATCGAACAGGCTTTAAAACAAATTCCTGAGGCGCAACGGGATCTTTACCGGACTTATTTTGAAGAACTGATGCGTCCCGTGGGCGATGATCCTCTCAAAGAGCACCGTTATATGTTGTATCACATTGTTGTGACCCGAAGGCCTGGAATACAATGGGTTGCAGGATATGAAACCGAACAATACGAAGTGCTCGTTGATGGTCGCCTGGTAGAGGAAATTTCAATAGCTCCGGCTCTGAAACCTGAAGGGAGGATTGATTTCAAAAAGTTTTTCAGGATTTTTTCCCCGTTTTCAGGACAAGTAACAGCACGCGGATACGAATTCTCGCCAGAGTACATTGAACTGCTCAATTTCGGCTATCCCTTAAAAACAGTACGGCATGATAAATGGGGAAGGCAAACAGTAGAAGTGAAAAGGCTCGAAGAAAAGAAATTATCCGATCTGGATTTTATGATCCCTGAGCATTATGAACTTATACCACTCGATACTTTGCTTCAGCGTCAATTTCAGAATGCCCTGAATCAGAACGAAATAATCCAACACGACCTAAACCAGTTGGATATACAAAACTAACAACCCGCTTTGGGGCAACCTACACTCCTAAATCTCATTCATGGTGAGCTTAGCGTTTGAATTAAAGCCACAACAATCCACGCTCACAGGTATAGTTTTTACCTTGCAGTAGTTTTCCGGTAGTTATTCTCGCTATAATTTATATCTATTCTACACAGCTTTTGTGTGCTGTTGGAAATCAGCTTATTCAATATTGTATCTACATCCCAAAATAGGTCAATAAGCGATGTTTTGCAAGAATAACCGAATAGGTTTTAGCACTGAAATGTTCAAAACAGATGATGTTGTTTTATTGTTTTTATTTTTGTGTCGCTGTTTCAAATACCTGATGCTGTAAAAACAAATTCGTATCGGGCGTTTGCGCGGCCGCCACAATAAACAGAAAGGAGTTTAGGCAGTGAATGAAACCATGCTTTATGCCATAGTTTCTTTAAGCGGTATTGGTGGGTTCGCAGCGATAATATTATATTTTATTGCTCAAAAGTTTAAAGTTATTGAAGATCCGCGTATTGACGAGGTAAACGAAAGGCTACCCGGGGCTAATTGCGGGGGTTGTGGATTTGCGGGATGTCGCAATTTTGCTGAGGAAATTATCAGAAGGGGAGATTTAACAAATCTCAGTTGTCCGGTTGGTGGCAACTCGATGATGGGCGATATTGCATCATTCTTGGGCTTACATGCGGAAATTAAAGAACCTCAGGTGGCTGTGAGTCGTTGCAATGGTTGTTACGAAAATGCACCTCAGAAGGTTCGATATCAAGGGGCTGATTCCTGTGCCTTTGCCCACTCGCTTTCGGCCGGTGAGAGCGGTTGCCCAAACGGATGTCTTCATCTTGGCGATTGTGTTGCCGCCTGTATGTTCGATGCAATGTATATGGATGAACAAACAGGACTTCCTGTAATAATTGATTCAAAATGTGTTGCATGTGGGGCATGTGTTACTGCCTGTCCGAGAGATATAATTGAATTGCGGAATAAAGGCAGGAAAGACCGCCGTATTTACGTGTGCTGTGTGAATACCGAGAAGGGTGGACCAGCCCGTAAAAACTGCTCTGTAGCATGTATCGGTTGCGGAAAATGCGTGCAGGAATGTAAATTTGAAGCTATAATCCTAAAAAATAACCTGGCTTACATTGATTACACTAAGTGTACCCTCTGTCGCAAGTGTGTGCCTGTATGCCCTACAAACGCTATTCACGAATTGAATTTTCCGCCACGAAAAGATAAGACCCCATTAGAAAAAAACGTGCAAACCCTTTCTGTGTGAACCATGAGAAACCATGAACTAAAACCCACTGCCAAATAACTTATGAAGACATTCAATCCCGGTGGAGTTCATCCTAAAGAAAACAAGCTATCGCAGAAACAAACCATAGAGCTATTCCCTGTACCAGGAAAGGTTTTTATACCCTTAGCTCAAAATTTAGGTTTACCTCCAGTTCTAATGGTTGATAAAGGCTCTGAAGTGAAGGTAGGCCAGCTTATTGCCAAGGGTCAGGCTTTTATTTCTGCAAACCTTCATTCGTCGGTGTCGGGAAAAGTATCACGAATTGACGATGTTACTGATCAGAGCGGTTATCGCCGAAAAACCATAATTATTGATGTTGAAGGCGATGACTGGGATGATAGCATTGACCGCTCTCTGGACCTAATCACAGCCTGTCAACTGAGCAGTGAAGAGATAATACAGAAAATCAAGGAGATGGGAGTTGTGGGCTTTGGAGGGGCAGCATTTCCAACGCATGTGAAACTTATGATTCCTCCCGGGCGGAAGGTAGAACACTTGATCATAAATGGCGCTGAATGTGAGCCATTTCTTACATGCGATCATCGGCTCATGCTTGAAAGAGGCGAGGAGATATTAGCCGGAACACTCATCATGTTGAAGGCACTGAAGATCACAAGAGCTTTTATTGGGATTGAAAATAATAAACCTGATGCCATTGTGCATTTTAAAAAGATTGCGGGCGGCTTTCAAAATGGCGTTGACGTCAGTATTGTAGCTCTAAAAACTAAATATCCGCAGGGAGGCGAAAAGCAACTTATCAAAGCCATTGCTAACCGGGAAGTTCCATCTGGCAAGCTCCCATTAGATGTGGGATGTATTGTACAAAACGTTGGTACTGCTGTGGCTGTTTACGAAGCTGTACAAAAGAATAAACCGTTTTTTGAGAGAGTTGTAACCGTTACAGGTTTAACATTAAAGAAACCTTCAAACTACCTTGTTCGGATCGGCACTCCTGTAAGCGAGTTGATTGAGGCATCGGGAGGATTACCAACTGGAACAGCAAAGGTAATCAGCGGCGGTCCAATGATGGGTAAAGCATTAAATTCACTCGATGTTCCGGTTGTGAAAGGTATGAGTGGAATTTTGCTCCTGCCGGAAATTATTACAGGAAGGATTCCACAACTGAATTGTATCCGATGTGCTCGTTGCATCTCGGTTTGTCCAATGGGATTGGAACCTGTGCTTATTGCACAGTTAAGTGAAAGAGCCAGATGGGACGATGCCGAACATTCCAACGTTCTTGACTGTACTGAATGCGGATCGTGCCATTACACTTGTCCCTCAGGGCGCCCGTTGCTCGATAACCTTCGCTTAGGGAAAAATAAAGTTGGTCAAATAGTTCGCAGCAGGAAAAAAAATAACTGATGAATAAACTAATTATCTCCGGATCGCCTCATATACACGACGAACAGTCGGTAAGAAACATTATGTATGGAGTAGTAATAGCAATGATTCCGGCCATGCTCGTCTCGTTCTATTTTTTTGGGCTTGATGCTGCCAGGGTTATCTTTATTTCTGTGGCCGGTTGCCTGTTATTTGAATATCTCATACAACGATTCATTATAAAGGAAAAGGTGACAATTACTGATGGATCGGCCATTGTAACAGGAGTATTATTAGCATTCAACGTTCCTTCGAACCTACCCGCCTGGATTATTCTGACAGGTGCATTGGTTTCGATAGGAATCGCTAAAATGACGTTTGGCGGTCTTGGGAAAAACCCTTTTAATCCGGCTTTGGTTGGTCGTGTGTTTCTGATGATTTCGTTCCCTGTTCAAATGACTTCCTGGCCTGTGTCAAAACCTCTTTTTTCAGGATATATTCCCGATGCCACTACAGGCCCGACCCCACTTGGAATTTTTAAGGAGGGCCTTTCCGCCGGAAAAACAGTTGAGGAGATAATGCCTGACCTGCCGGATTATTTTCAACTGCTCTGGGGCAACCACGGAGGTTCGCTGGGCGAAGTATCGGCGTTTGCCTTGATTATTGGAGCGGTGTTTATGTTTATGAGAAAGATCATTACCTGGCCGATTCCAACATCTTATATTGGGTCAGTTGTGATATTCTCAGGCATACTTTGGCTTATAGACCCAACGCTATTTATTAATCCTTTGTTTCATCTTCTTACAGGCGGCATGATGCTCGGAGTGTTTTATATGGCTACCGATATGGTAACATCTCCTATGTCGAACCGCGGCCAACTGATTTTCGGAGCCGGGGCTGGAATTTTAACTATGCTTATTCGTATATGGGGAGTTTATCCCGAAGGTGTTTCGTTTGCTATTTTGATTATGAACGCTTTTGTTCCACTTATAAACCGGAGTTTCAAACCTAAAAAATATGGAGTATAGCATATAATGGCTAAAAGAGAATCTACTTTTATCAATATGCTGGTAACTATGCTCGTAATCAATTTAGTAGCAGCATTTGCCCTGGCAGGCGTATATAATTTAACAAAGGAACCAATTGCGCGGTCGCAACAAGCCAGAAAAATCACAGCGCTCAACCATGTACTCCCTGATTTCGATTCAGTAAGTAGCTTGAGTATTACAATTCCTGAAATGGAACTACCTATCGTATTCTATTATGCCATGCTCAATACCGACACCGTAGGAATAGCAGTTGAAACCCATACAATGAGTGGCTTCAGCGGATTGATAAGAGCTATGGTAGGCTTTAAACCCGATGGTACAATAATCGACGTGGTTCATCTTGAGCATAGGGAGACTCCCGGTTTAGGCGACAAAATCGAGAAAGGAAAATCAGACTGGAGTAATCTTTTTATAGGAAAGCACCCTGAAACATTTGACCTTAAAGTACGACAGGACGGAGGCGATGTTGACGCAATTACCGCAGCTACAATCACAGCGCGGGCATATTGCGAAGCTATCCAACTGGCTTACGACGCATTGATAAAGCATGGAGGAGGAATAAGGCATGAATAATATCAGCAATTTCACTAAGGGACTTGTAAAGGAAAACCCTGTACTTATAATGCTTCTTGGCCTTTGCCCAGCCCTTGGAGTTACAACCTCGGCATTCAATGGATTTGGTATGGGACTGGCAACAACTTTTGTGCTCGTAATGTCGAACCTGGTGGTCAGTATGGTTAAAAGCCAGATACCGGCAAAAGTTAGAATTCCTTCCTTTATTGTAATCATCGCCTCATTCGTTACCATCGTGCAGTTGATTTTGGAGGCCTATGTTCCATCGCTGCATGAAAGCTTAGGTCTGTTTATTCCGCTTATTGTTGTTAATTGTGTTGTATTGGGTCGTGCAGAAGCATTTTCTTCGAAAAACAGTGTATTCGCCTCTTTGGTTGATGGGTTCGGTATGGGATTAGGTTTCACTCTTGCATTGTTTCTGATGGGTGCGGTGCGTGAAATACTCGGGTCGGGAGCTGTTTTAGGTATGAACCTTGGCTTATTTCCCCTCGATGCTGAAGGTAATCCTATTGTAATGCTCACATTCGTACTTGCACCCGGAGCATTTATTGTGCTGGGTTACCTTGTAGCGCTAAACGCAATACTTAAGCAAAAAATGTCGAAGAAATAAAATCAGAGTCTATGGAATATTTTTCAATTATCATAGCCGCCATCTTTGTCAGCAATATTGTACTGGCACAGTTTCTTGGCATTTGTCCGCTCCTTGGAGTTTCGGGTCGAATTTCAACTGCAGGAGGGATGAGCGCTGCGGTACTCTTTGTTATGACCCTTGCAACAATAGTTACATATCTTATTCACACGTTCATACTTATCCCCTTTGAAATAGAATTCCTCCAGACAATCACATATATTCTCGTGATATCGAGCCTTGTGCAGATTGTAGAGATTGTACTCAAAAAAGTAAGCCCGCCACTGTATCAGGCGCTTGGAATTTTCCTGCCGCTTATAACTACAAATTGCGCTATTCTGGGAGTTGCCATTCTCACAATCCAAAGAGATTTCAATCTGCTTCAGGGAGTAGTATTTGCTGTTTCCAATGCTATTGGGTTTGGGCTTGCATTGATTTTGTTTGCAGGCATTCGTGAGCATATCGACCTGATGGGCGTTCCCAAAGCCATGCGTGGCGCGCCAATAGCTCTGATTGTTGCTGGAATACTTGCCATGGCATTTATGGGGTTCACAGGAATAGTGTGATCATGCTGTTGTGCTAAACTAACGAGCCATAAACCGGTTCAAATTCAACCATTTCCTCTTCGGTTGCAACCTTTACGTTTTCCTGATCAAATGCCTTGATACTCTATCCTCACATGATAAATGTTCATCAATTTCTTTTTCAGGATTTTTTTGATCCGCGAAATATCGTAAAGTGTAATAGGTGAATTATCGAACTGGTGTGCTTCAACTTGCTTGTTGATAACACTCTCAACCAGATCACTGAGGTTTTGTTGATCTGGCCTGGGTAGTCCCCGCGATGCAGCTTCAACGCTGTCGGCCATCATCACAGCGGCAGTTTCCCTTGAATAGGGCAGGGGCCCGCGGTAGGAAAATACCTCCTCATCCGGTTTTTCGTCAGGAAATTCCGTACGTTGTTTTAGGAAAAAATATTCTACCTTCTTAGTCCCGTGGTGAGTTCGGATGAAATCAATAATAGCATCCGGCAGATTGTGTTTACGTGCAAGTTCGATCCCTTTAATCATATGTCCTATGATGATTCGCGCACTTTCAGCGAAGGGCATTTCATCGTGTGGGTTTACGCCTGTTGATTGATTTTCGATAAAATACTGGGGTGTGTTCATCTTTCCAATATCGTGATACAGTGCTCCTGTTCTTACTAATAATGGATTGCCGCCTATCTCGCAAATGATTTCTTCGGCAATGTTTGCAACCTGGAGAGAATGCTGAAAAGTGCCGGGGGCCTTTTCTGAAAGCTGGCGCAAAAGAGTATTGTTAGTATCGGAAAGTTCGAGAAGAGTTAAATCGGTGATAAAACCGAATGATTTCTCAAAGATATAAATGAGTGGATAGGCTAACAATGTAAGGAAAGCGCTACCAGCGAACATGAAGATATTTGACATTTGCAGGGCAGAGAAATCCCCTGTCTGCATCAGATTCATACCTATATATATAGTTGAATAAGTGAGTAATATAAGTAAGGCACTCAGCATAAACTGCGAACGGTGTATCAGTCGCACAACGCTGATTATTGCAATGATTCCGGCAATGAGTTGCAGAAAAACAAACTCAAAGCTGTTAGGTACTAAAAACCCTGTGATTATGATTGTTACCAGATGTACAAACAGTGCAAGGCGGGTATCGAAGAAAATCCTGACAATGATTGGTATGAGACAAAGCGGAATAAGGTTAATGAAGTCTGGATGGTTGCGTACAACGTAACTTGTTAGGATCACCATAAGCAAAAGGTTCAAAAGCAGAAAAATAACTTTTGTGGGATGTTGAAATACGTTGGGTCGGAAAATTAGCAGAAACAGAAAAAATACAGTCATTGATATTGAAACCAATATTACTTGTCCGGCAACAATGCCTAAGTAGGTTTTTGGTGAGCCAAACTGTGCTTCATGTTCACGCCGGTAAGAATCCAGAACAAGCATTTTTTCTGCATTTACCAGATCGCCTGTTGAGATGATCCGCTCACCTCGTTGAATCATTCCTCTTGTTGGCATTATCCGGCCAAGGGCGGCCTGCTTTTCCTGCTCAGTTTTTTCATCGTCATAAAGTATATTTTGAACCATATAACCAATCACCAGCCGCTCAATCAGATCTGCCTCCGGTTCGTTTCGCATTTCCGTTAGCGATCTTCGAATGAATTGCTCAGCGCTCCGGATGTTGAAAAGCTGTCCTAATTCTACTGTTTCGGCAAAGTGGTTCCGCAAAACAACGAGGTTAAAGTTTTCGGGTTGTCCTTCAATTATTTGATGCATCTCTATTATTCCCACATCATGAACTGTGTCGAAAAGATGATTCAGCCGCTGAGCACTTCTCTCATAGTGAGGGGGAATATCTCCGTGCCGTAAGAGTACCCTTCGGCGAAACTCATCATACATCCGAATTCTGTTCTGATTTAGCAACTTGTCATTAAATATGAACACCAGGCGCAGGCTTTGAAGCGCTGTCTCCTTCTCCTGATTTATCTCTGCATCAGACTTGTAGATTGGAAAATCGAAAGGGGCTATAAGGTCGTTGTGCATCCATGGCTTGCCTCTGTTGTATTCATATCTGAACTTACCTTCCTTAGGAAAGATAATTACAATCAGTACCATTGCAAGTGCAAATTGGGCGATACGAGATATGAGCAGTGCATTGAGTCCAAAAAAACGAAACTTCATGCTATTTTCTGATAGTTGCCACGAAAGTAATAATTCGGTTATAAACATCGGTAAAATCGCAGTCAGATCTTTTCGGTTTTACAGTTGACAGCAAAAAACTTTTATTTTTGTAAGACTCGTTTTTGTGAAAAAACGCAACAATAATGACGCTTACCAATAATTACTCCCTACCCGTCGAAAACCCTGTTATCATATTTGTGATTGTTTTGCTTATCATCCTGATATCGCCGCTCGTTTTACGGCGTCTTAGAATACCTGGTATCATCGGACTGATCCTCGCTGGAGCGCTTATAGGCCCTAATGGATTAAATATACTGCTTTTCGATAAGAGCATTGTTCTTTTCGGCACTGTGGGTATGCTTTATATCATGTTTCTGGCTGGGATCGAAATTGATATGGTGCAATTCAAGCGTAGCCGGTACAGAAGTTTGTTTTTTGGATTGATGACTTTCCTTTTTCCACAGGTAATAGGCACATTTGTTTCATATTATTGGCTTGGCCTAAGTGTGGCACCTTCAATTTTACTGGCAAGTATGTTTGCCTCCCATACGCTTATTACTTATCCTATTGTGAGTAAGCTTGGGCTAACAAAAACAGAGGCAGTTACTGTAGCTATCGGGGGCACGCTCATTACAAACACGTTATCGCTGGTTATATTGTCGGTTGTGGTTCAATTTGAGATTGACCAACTTTCAGCCATATTTTGGGTTTTCGTGGCACTTTCATCTCTTACACTTGGTTTCCTGGTTTTTTGGGGCATTCCTAAACTTGCAAGGTGGTTTTTTAAGTCATTCGAAGGCGAAGGCTCTTCGCACTTTCTCTTTGTTCTTACCATTGTGTTTTTAACTGCATTTCTTGCACAGTTGGCTCGCCTTGAAGCGATAATTGGTGCATTTCTGGCTGGTATAGCACTTAACAGACTTATTCCGGGTAATTCTCCCCTTATGAGCCGTCTTGAGTTTGTGGGGAATACTCTTTTTATTCCATTCTTTCTGATTGGAGTTGGGATGTTGGTTGATTTCAAGGTTCTTTTCGTTAGTGAAGGCGCTGTAAGGGTAGCATTAACAATGGTGGTAGTTGCCACAGCAACAAAATGGATTGCCGCCTACATAACACAGAAATTTTTCGATTATAGCACTTCAGAAAGGCAAATAATCTTCGGGCTTTCGAACAGTCAGGCCGCAGCCACACTTGCAGCGGTATCAATAGGCTACAATCTTGGAATTCTCGACGATAATGTTCTTAATGGAACAGTAATAATGATTTTGGTTACCTGTTTCATCGCTTCACTTGTTACAGAATCAGCAGGGCGGAAAATGGTTCTCTCTGGAAGGCAGCATTCTGAGAGGAAACTGGAAACTCTTGAGCGAATCATGGTGCCAGTGAGTAACCCGGAAACGATTCAACGTCTCATCGACCTGGCTATACTAATCAAGGATCCACAGTCGGCCGAACCAATTTACCCTCTTACTGTGGTGAAAGATGATGAAAATGCACAAGATCAAATTGTATACTTCAACAAAGTGTTGCAACAGAGGGCATCTTATGCTGCGGCATCGGGTAAGCAACTCAAACTTGTAACACGGGTCGATATCAATATAGCCAGTGGCATTGCAAGTGCAATAAAGGAGATGCAGGCAACCACTATAATTGTTGGATGGAATGCCAGAATTACTACACGC
The DNA here is from genome assembly GCA_964349765.1 of uncultured Bacteroidales bacterium. Taxonomy (GTDB): domain Bacteria; phylum Bacteroidota; class Bacteroidia; order Bacteroidales; family JAAYJT01; genus JAAYJT01. The sequence goes on along the minus strand of CAYGGZ010000021.1, from coordinate 8,463 downwards.
GAAAAAATATTCGGTAGCATATTAGATCATTTGCTTCATCATCGCACACAAACTTTTTTGGTTAGCAAACTAGTGCATCCCATCAATACATGCAGGCATCTTAGGTTATATGTTCCTGATCTGGCGCATTACGAAAATGGATTTTCTGATTGGCTCTCACTTATCAAAACATTGATGATACAAACAGGAACCGACCTTCAGGTAAATGCTAAGCGCGATACACTTCCTTACCTGAAGCATGGCATAAATGTAATCAAACCTTCCCTCGATGCAGATTTCAGAGAGCTTTATGATATTCCCGACTACAAAACAATTGCTCAATCAGCATCAACCAACGACCTATTCGTATTTGTTTCGGCGCGCCGTTCAAACATCAGCTATGATAGTTATCTCGACGAAATGCCCCACCAGCTTTCGAAATACTTCGGACCATACAGTTTCATTATTATTTATCCCGATCTGATAAATCGTAACACATTTGATACTGCCCTTCAACTCGATGAGGAATCATCATTTATTTATCAACAAAATATCAGCCGGCTGCAACGACTTCAAAAAAGAGTGGTTACTGCATTAAGCCGGTTTAAAAAATTATGAACCATGGAAAAGACAGACTATTCTATCGCATATGGCTACTGCATGCTATCAGTGGTGCCGGTTCGCGGTAAACCTTCAAATACGTCGGAGATGGTTACTCAATTATTATTTGGCGAGTGTTTTTCTGTAATCGAAAAAAGGAGCGGGTGGGCACAAATCAGAACTCTGTTCGACGACTACACAGGTTGGATTGACAGCCAGCAATACTGCACAATAAGCGAAGAAGATTACAGGGTGCTGGCACGGCAGCCCATCAACTGCTGCCTCGACCTGGTACAGATTCTTACTGATCACAGCAACAATCGAATGATGGCAATTACATTGGGCTGTTCGCTTCCGGGAATAGCAAACCATGCCTTTAAAATCGCAAACCATGATTATTCGTTTGAGGGTTCATACAGTAATCCTAATGCAAAAATTTATCCATCACAGGTTGTCGAAAATGCCTACCTGTATCTTCATACACCCTACCTTTGGGGAGGCCGCACTCCTTTTGGCATTGACTGCTCTGGCCTGGTTCAGATGGCATATAAGCTTACTGGAATTTCGCTTTATCGCGACACTGCCGACCAGGCAACACAGGGAGAAACCGTTAATCTATTGTCCGAAACATTACCAGGCGATGTCGCATTTTTCGACAATAATGAAGGCGATATAGTTCATGCCGGAATTCTCGTAAACCAACACACAATCATTCACGCTAGCGGGCAGGTAAGGTCTGATAGCATTGACCATTACGGAATATACAACCGTAACGGGAAAGGCTATTCACACAAACTCAGGCTCATAAAAAGGATATTGTAGAAATATACCGAACCTTAGAGTTTTAGAGCTTTCGGAATCTGTTTCACTTAACCGGCGTTACCCTCATCGAATTAATAGTTCAGGCCCAACGGACGTTTTGTTGATTAATTCTGGTTTAATGAATACGGAGTGTTGTGTTAATTTTCAGAGGTTGCCTTTTCAGGGCAACCTCTGTTACTATATCTTCGCACCTAAAATATTTACATGATTATGAGACGGCTATATACCATGATTACTATTGCTGCACTACTTTTAGTATTGTCAGTTTCATGCTCTCCAAAGCGAAATTCGCCCGATGAACCAATACTCGTGATTCTTTCAATGGACGGCTTCCGCTGGGATTATCCCCACCTGACTGCAACCCCTAATCTTGATTCCATTGCTCGTGTTGGAGTTAAAGCCAAAGCTATACAGTCTGTTTTTCCCTCGGTTACTTTTCCAAACCAATATACCATGGCTACAGGATTGTATCCCGATAATCATGGCATAGTGGGAAATAGCTTTTTTGATCCGGCTACAGGAGCTACATTTTCAATGCGTGATAGCGCCACACGGTTGAATCCTTATTTTTACGGTGGCGAACCAATCTGGGTTACCGCCGAAAAGCAAAATGTAAAGACAGCCACATTTTTCTGGGTAGGCAGCGAGGTGCCAATCCAAGGCATCCAGCCTTCGATATGGAAACCTTATGATCATAATTTTCCCTTCACTCAACGCATTGATAGTGTAATAGCATGGTTGCAGCTTCCATCAGAGCAACGGCCTCGCCTGATAATGTGGTATATGCACGAACCAGATGCTGTAGGCCACCGTTATGGCCCTGAACATGAAACTACTTTGCAAAAAGTTAGCTATCTCGATAGCCTCATCGGAGTGTTTTGTCGAAAAGTAAGAACACTTGATCACGCCGACAGGATAAACCTGATCTTCACTTCTGATCATGGAATGGGAGCCATTGATCCGGGTCGCACAATTGTTTTAACCGATTATGTTTCCGCCGAATGGGCTGAAGTAGTCGTGGGGTGGAACCCTGTGTACACCTTAAAAGCCAAGCCAGGATACATTGATTCGATATATTTGAGTCTAAAGCCATTAGAACATCTGCAAATCTGGAAACATAACCATCTGCCCGAACACCTGAATTTTGGCAGTAATCCCCGAACCCTCGACCTCGTTGTAGTTGCTGATAGCTCATGGAGCATAAACTGGAAATCGAGAGACAACCGCACCAATTCTGGCGGAGCTCATGGTTATGACCCTCACCAGATGGATATGCACGCAATATTTTACGCAGTTGGCCCGGCTTTTCGAACCAACCACGAACATCAGATTTTCAAAAATGTGGATCTATACTGGCTCATGGCAACGATATTAGGAATTGAACCTGTTGAAACCAATGGCGTTCCGGAAAGAGTAAAAGGAATGCTGGCAAAGTGAAAACCGGGAAATTGTAAACCTACTCTTGCTGAACCGCGATAAAATGCGATGCAGGTTTGAAGAGTTTATTGAATAGTTCATTTTGCGATCCGCTGAAAACGCTGCCGAGGTTCTGACTGCTATTGATGAAATTTATATGAGCTGTGTCGGTGGTGGGAAAAGCTTGCACCTTAACAGGTTCTTTACCTGTGAGATGAATTGAGAGTTCGTGTGAGGCAAAATTGAGCAAACCAACAGATTCAGCTTCAGCAAATCCATTGCTGGTAACATGGGCAAGGCTTTCGAGGTAAGCTGTTGTTTTTTCGGTGTCGGCGGGAACGCCATTAATTAACCATTGGTCTCCTTCGCGTGTGAGTTCGTATCCAAATCCTTCGCCCCCGCTAACAACTATTTTTTCTATATCATTAAGGTTTGCTTTTACAACGGTTTGATCGCGGTAGGCCGATAGATCTGGCTGAAACATTGATGAAAGAAAACCACTCACGATAAAGGTTTCATCCTGCCCTGTCAGGCGAACATGAGTGCTTATTTCTGGATTCTGACGCCCACCCTGCAAGGCATGTTGAGCAAAATGGATTTTACCAATCACGATGTCGCCGGCAAGATTGTTCCCTTCGTAGATTTTTACGCGCGTTCCGGTTTCGTCCGAAACATGGAACTCGCTCCATTTTTCAGGATTTCTCGAAATGAGCTGTTGCGGAGTCAAAGGTGATAGCTCTTCGAGGATTCGTTCTATCTGGTCAGTGTTTGCATTATGCTGTTCCTGGTGGGTACCAACTTTCCATTGCTCCCCTTGTCGCTCGATATGGAATGTTTCTTCGATTACGCCTCCTGGAATGATCTCGAGCCGTGTAACGTTCTGACTGTTAATCTTTACCAGTTCCCGTGCAAGACTTCCCTGCTGCCTGCGGCTATCGTGGCGGAGAAGCAATACAACTCCAGCAAGCAGAACAACAAACAGTGTTGCCAAAGCCAATAGGTTGCCTTTTTTATACATATACATCCTCCATACGTTTCATGCGGATATTACGGTTCCTGAACCAGCGGTAAATTCCAAAACTGATGATGATAATAATAGGGAGAAGAAAATTAAGTGTTTTCAAAAAGAGTCTTTTTCCTTCACTCACTTCATCCAAAGGGCGGCTTCTGGCTCCTTTTGTACGAAGTTCAACCAATCCTGTTTTATCCGATAACCAATCAATTGCATTAACCAACAGATGAACATTGTCGGCGTGTATGTTTTGGCGCGTATCTGGAGCTACAGCAAAATCGCCGTCGCCAATGATAACCATACGTGAGGGAGTCGATCCGCCAAATTTTCCACTCACAACTGCGGCCACTGGTAGTTTCGATTGCGGAAAATCACGGTCGGTCCAGTTGTGTTGAATATTAAAGAACAGAGGAACGCTGCGGGCATCGCTTTTTTCGGATGTGAAAGCAATCGGTTCAAAAACAATTGCTGTATCGCCTGTAAATCTTATTGGGCTTGCAAATTGCAGCAGTACGGTGCTTAGCCCGGTTGTAACGGGATGTTTGGCAAAGTTATTTATCAGGGGCAAGTAGGGAAAGCGGATATTGGTTGTGTATTGAATAAATCCAGCTTGCTGTGTAACTCCAACAGTGCCTGAGCTTGCGTCAACAATAAAAAGTTCTTCGGCTATGATGCCTTTTTCAAGAAGCCACTCTTCTAATCCTGTATTAACGGCATGCCCCTGGAGTGTGTTGAAATTTCCGGCTACACGGTTTAGAGCTATCAGCAAATTTCCTCCGCCGGAAAGAAACTGGTCGAGCGCTTCAAGATGGTGTTTCGGAACAGTGTCAGTTGGGGCAACTATTACAAGTGAAGTGTATTTTGATAAATCGGGCGCCTCCTCAACAAAAAGCACCTCCTCAACATTGTTAAGCACAGAAATTTCGGCAATAGCCTGACGCATGGAACTGATAGGCGGTTGCCCATGCCCTTGAACAAATCCGACAAGAGGCTTATGAGTTATGGTTAACTTTTTAATTGACGACGACAAGGCATATTCCATAGCCGCATCTGGTTGAATAAAAGGAATCACCTCCTTTCGTTCACCCATCCTTACTTCTGCTCCCATGAATGCTTTTTGTTGCTTTACCTGATCGCGTTCGCGGATATTGACAATTACAGGTTGTATTCCGGCACGAACCGCTTGCATCTCGCTTTCTTCGTCAGTAGGATCAATGGTTTCGAACACCACCATCCCTCGCGAAACTTGTGAGTACTCAACCAGCATTTCAGTAAGTTGACGACGTATGGCCATATATTGCGGGGGTAGGTCGGCGGTGAAATAGGCGTTTATAGTAACAGGCTCGTCAAGGTTGCGGAGAATATCTTTTGTGGCTTGGCTGAGCGTGTAGCGGTTATCGTCCGTAAGATCGAAGCGTAAAAAATAGCGGGTCGAAAGAAGATTTATCAGCACAACTACTCCTGTAATGAGCAGGAATTGATAAGTTATACGGCTTTTGTATTTCATGGCTGAAACTTGTTACAGGTTTATCATATTGCATTGCGCCTTGTTATTACTGCTTCTGTGGCTGCAAGTGCAATGAAAGAAATTGAGATAAAGTAAAGAATATGCTTTGTGTCAATTACTCCCCTTGAAATAGACTCGAAATGCCCTGAAAGGCTCAGATAGGCGAATACCATGCCAAGCCCGCCTTTGACGCTTGCTGCAAGTACATCGAAAATAATATGAAATAGAATTCCTATTAACAATGCCAACAGGAACGCAACAATCTGATTATTAGAAACACTGCTGGCAAATAACCCGATAGCTATGTAAGTTGCACTCATCAGCAAGAGAGCAAGGTAACCCGATAAAGCCTGACCATGATCAAGTGGACCGATGCTTGCAACGGTAATGTAATAGGGTAGGGTAAGAATTAAAGCAATTACAATCAGCAATAGCACCGACAGATACTTTCCTAACACAACCTGCCAGTCGGTGATGGGTTTTGTGAGTATCATCTCAATTGTTCCCGTACGTTTTTCTTCGGCAAACAAGCGCATAGTCAGAGCCGGGATAAAGAAAAACAGCGTCCAGTAGGCTACACTGAAAAATACCCGAAGGTTGGCTTCGCGGATAAAGAAAATATCGGAGCCATAGAGCCATGTGAAAAATCCACTGAACCCTAAAAATGCTATCAGCATGATATATGCCATAAGCGAATCGAAGAACGATGCCAACTCTCGTGTTGCTATAATCCAAACTTTCATTGTTTAAACTATTAGTTCATTGTTAATTCTCTAAAAACATCTTCGAGCTTAGTTTCTATAGGAGTAAGCTCGGTTAGATACCATTTCCGGTTGCGGCATAAATCGAAAAGTTCGCGGCGTGATGAACGATTTACAAAGCTCTGAACTTCGTAATAATTCGGTTTATTCGCAATAAAATCAACCAATTCAACAGTAGGAAGTTGTTTGATGGCTTCGAAAACCTGGTTTTGATCGCCATCTTCGATACAAGCTCTTAAAATCTCCTTCCCCTGAGCTTGTTTACGTAGTTGGCTGGCAGTACCGTCGGCAACAATCTTGCCTTTGTTGATTATGAGGATGCGGTCGCAGGTAGCTTCTACTTCGGCAAGGATATGTGAGCTGAGGATAACTGTTTTCTCTTTGCCTATTCGTTTTATAAGTTCGCGAATTTCAACAATCTGGTTTGGGTCGAGTCCGGAAGTTGGTTCGTCTAAAATCAAAACCTCTGGATTGTGAATTAGCGCCTGAGCAAGCCCAACACGCTGCTTGTATCCTTTCGAAAGTTCTCCGATCTTTTTGTGTTTTTCTGCCCGCAATCCGCACACCTCAACCATCTCATAAATTTTATCAGGAATATGATTACTTGCGATCCCATGAATCCTGGCAACGAACCGCAGATAATCAATCATTGGCATGTCGGGATAGAGAGGGTTGTTTTCAGGCAGATAACCAGTAAGCCGTCGCACCTGGTCGGGATTTTCTTTCACCGAGTAAGCCCCAACTCTGATATCACCCGATGTTGGGGCAATGTAAGTGGTAATGGCTTTCATTGTGGTGGTTTTTCCGGCTCCGTTGGGTCCTAGAAATCCGAGCACCTCGCCGGTTCTAACGGTGAAGCTGATGTTGTCAACTGCCCGTTGAGCGCCGTATTTCCTCGTAAAGTTCTCAACAATAATATCCATGTTCTGGTGAAATTTTACTGCAAAGGAAAAAAAAACGTTTTTTCATTCAGCCGGTTTAACAATTTTTAACGTGGCAAATTGAAACACTCCCCAAACTCTGACACAAACGCTAAAACAAAACCAGAATGAAAACGTTGCCCAACACAAGCCATTGAACGCACAGCAAAACACTAAAAACAGGCTACTGTTTCTATTAAGGCATTAACCCATCATCGGGATCACTTAACATTTATCCCGCTCAGAAATGTCGGGAGGCGATTGATCATTAAGCCCGATGCTGCATTTGCATTACCGGGCTTTTTCTTAGGGTTTTGGGGTATAACTCCGTGTGTTGTAAGCGGTTGTAGTTAATATTTGCGCATTCCGTAATTGTGCTTCGTCAATAACTTATTTACTTTATTAATATCAAATTCCTTATAGTCAAAATTTCCACCAAGCCACGTAATATAGCTTTCGTATTCTCTATTATTAGGATTTCGCAAGACCTTTAGCATGTCCATATAACCTCCAATTCCTCCAACATCTTCTGGCGGGCATTTCATTTTGCCACCGGTACAAATTGGATATTTGATTGTTTCATTGGGCTTAAGAAATTTTTCTAATAGAATTTCATGCGACCAGCTATCGCCAAAATCGTATTCGTAGATAATAGTATTTTTAACAAAATGTAATAGATGTTTTAGTTTAATTCCTTTATAATCAACATTATTCATTTCATGCCACAAATCATCACCCGGCATTCTTTCTGTATAAAAAGCTTCGTCTTTAATGAAATGATGCAAATGGGAATTTGTCCATCCCATCGTTGTCTGTATGATTTTATGAAGGTTTGAAAGAAGTACATCTTCTTCAACTAAAATCCTGCGCCAAATCTTAGGCCTTGATTCGATCAAGGTGATCCTGAGCTGATAAATCCAATTACCCATTTTGCTTTAGATTTAATTAATTATTTTCTATAAAAGAGCATCTCGCAACTCTAACTAACGGTTGTTGGTGTGTAATGTACTGGTGATTGAAACGGTTTCCTATCCCACACTCAGAAGTTCCAATTAAACCCGAATTAATCAATAGAAAGTCCGTTAGGGCTGAACTATTGATTCCATGAGGGTAACCCCGATTTAGTGTTTGAGTGAAATCCCGAGCTAGTGTTTGTTCAGCACAAATATTATTGTGCTGATTACAAACACTTATTCGGGATACAGCGCAATTCTTATTGGGCTGATTACAAACACTTAATCGCTTAAGCATTGTCAAATGCTTAATCTGGGTTAAAACAAATAAGTTCGCTATCAACATGATAACCAGCATATTATACACCACTTGCTGGGGTGTGTTATTAATAATTTTGGCTATGTTTTATTAAAGATCACTACTGTCCGGCAAAAATAAGATAAAATGGGGTACTCACCATACGTTTCCCCCAAATGTTGTAATCTGGTTTTG
>CAYGGZ010000020.1:0-49492 GCA_964349765.1 uncultured Bacteroidales bacterium | reverse complement strand
ATAATCCATGCCCACTCCCGCATGAGAATTAAACATGGAATAGTCGGGTGGATACAGATTAAGTGTTTGTAATCAGCCCGATAGCAAATAGCCAGTAACCAGGCGGGTGTAGTTCAAGACCTGCTTAAATCGCAGCCGCAGGTTCATAAATCTGAAACAGAAGCCTTGTGATTACGGCTGAGTTTGAGTCTTAATTGTTGGTAGCCGTTTTATTTCTTATTTATTTCATTATGGGCAATATCTACAGACATCTCCGAAAGCATTTTCTGAAGCGTCTGCTGCATAGTTTTTCGCCCGTCTTGCTTCATATTCTGCGTCAGAGGCATAAGCAATAGCTTTATTCACTCTTGTTTGTAAATAAATATTATGCGCGAATAATAGCACAATAAGTCCTAACATTATTAGTAGGATTTTCCTGTCGTCAATTGTCAGTTTATTCATTGTTATGTTTTTTATGATTAATGGCTACCAACGGTCCTGGTATAGCCACAGTAACGGATTTGCGGACTTCGTCTGTGTCCACAGATACAAAAGCCCACGCGGAGCAGCGAGTGCCAAACTACCACCAACCCCGCTATTGTTGGCTATAACATGTTGCAGCCCGTGCTTATTTGTCCTTCAGCAGTCTTTTTATTTCTATTTCAAGGTTCGGCAAATCTCGTATCACTATTCCCCAAATAATTTCAGTTGATACGCTGTCATATCCGTGGATTATTCGATTTCTTGTATCTACAATTTTCCGTGCATTGTTTATAGGGAAGTCAGGAGATAGCTTTAAAATCCTACTAACAGCTTCCCCAATAATCTCAATGTTCCTTTCTATGGCTCTTTGGGTTTTGAAATCCTTTTGGAATTCAAAAAAGTCCTTCTTTTCTGGTAAAAACGACTGTATTTCGTCAATTGCCTGAGTAATATCTGCAAGCCATGCTTTAACTTCATCTTCCATATACAAGGACTTTTGTTCTGTCAATATGTTCTTTTAAATACTTGTTTCTAATAGCTTTTTGTTCTAAGAGGTCAATTTGTCTGTTCAATAATTTTTCAAGTTCAAATTTCAGGTTGAAATAGTAATCTGAATATTCCAAGGGGTCATTTTCGTCAATATCAACAACAAGGTCAATGTCACTATCTGGTCGAAATTTGTCCGTGGTAACTGAACCAAACGCAAATAATGACCTTACCTTGTTACTGTTACAGGCTTGTTTTATTTGGTCAATATGTTGGTCTATCTCTCTCATTGTTTGAATTATTTTTCGAAATCAATTTCTTCCACAAAGATAAACAATAAACCGTTGTTTTTCAATAGCATGAGCTACAACTACTTAATCCCCCGAAGTTATTATACTTTTTTCATCACTTTTATTTTTTACTTCCAGATTTAACCTGTCCAACTGACTTTGTATCCAGTTAATGGCTTTGTTGGATACTTGTGTGTAAATCATTGTGGTTTTTATACTTGAGTGGCACAGGTTATGCACACTCCCTTTTTTCGAAAGACCGCTTTTCTCAAGCGGCGTTGCAATAACTTTTTGCACACTAAGCATAGGCGGTTCAAATCTGAACCAAATATATAAAAACAATTGTTGTTGTCCGTCCATTTTATTGTTGTGTTGGTGCGTTGGCTTAGTGGCGCTTTTGCAAAACCTGGCTCTTGCGTGGGCTTCCATCGCCAAACTTAAGACAAGTGTGCGAATTGCAAATGCGCTTACACCTATGCAGTAGTCCTAAATATTTCATATACTTGTTCATTAGCTATTTCAAAAGCATCCTTAACGGTTAGATTACCATGCTCCATCCTTATATTTTCAAGTTCATAGTATTGAAAGCTATCTATACTTTTCAACTTATGGATAGTATTTTCTGCGGTTAACTTCCTTTTTTGTCCCTCAAAAATGTAAGGTAATGACGAAATAGTTAGAAAAGGTTTTTTTTGTTGGTTTAGTAACAATGTTAATTCTTCTGTCATATATGTCCCCGTATAACCACCCAATCCGGATAAAAGAACAAATATGTCGTTGCTTTTGAAGATATTCAATACTGAATCGGGTATCTCAATCGGTTGTTGCATATCTGAAATCCTAATTATTTCAACACCATTTTTAAAATAACTTTCACCAGGAGGGATAAAATGAACAAACTGAATTTCTTCCGGCAAATTCGGTCTGACAGGATCAGATACGCATGTGAACTTGCCCTTAATACCTTTATTATAAAGAAATTCAACCTGATTTGACCCAGCACCCCCCAAACCAATAAAATGAATGGGTGCAGTTTTGTTAAAAGTCGAAAGAAAAGTCTTTGTAAAAATGCTAATAGCACTTAATACCTTCAATCTTTTTGGTGCTTCTCGTCTTGATTCATTAATATTGTCTATATGCTTTTTCATGTGCTTGTTTGATTTGGTTAGCCAATAATTTAGGTTCAATTACTTTCATGTTGTCGCCAAAAGAAAGTAATTCCATTAATAAGTCGTGTGTCAAATAAAGTCTTAGTTTGATTTTCACCTCTTCGCCATTGTCCACTAAAACCTGTTGAGTGTCGTGCAACGGTAAAGTCTTGATATACTTACCCTGAAAAGGGTCAAACGATAGAATAATGTCGTGCGGTTCTTCATCATTTGGGCTTATGATACCAAAGCAATAGCGATAGTTTTGCTCAATGCTGTAATTGTCGGGATATTGATACGTTTGGTTAGTGGTTTCAAGGTTTGTCAAACGGTCAAGAGCAAAACTTTTAATGTTATTGTCTTTACTGTCTTTTGCTAAGATATACCAACGGTTTTTAAACTCTTTTAAAGCATAAGGCTCTACCAAACGCTGGCTTAATTCTTCTTCACAAAATTTCTGATATGTGAATTTAATCCGAAGTCTGTTTTTGATTGCATGAAGCAAGCCATAGAAATTTTCCGTTCCCTGAGGTCTGCGTTTTTCCAAATGAATAAACGGTGTTAAACCTTGTGCAACGTTTAAAGAACTAAACATATCAAACGCCTCCATCATTCTTTGGAAATTCATGTTTTCACTTTCGTTTTGGCTGATGAAATAACCTTTATGCGATTTTGAATATTCAATGTCAATTCCAAAAACGTTTCTGATTTCCTTAATATCCCTTTGAAGTGTTCGTTTAGAAAAACCTATTTGCAAGTTGTCGTCTAACATTTGTAAATAGTCAAGCTGGTTTTCTATATAGGCTTTCAATTCCTCATAAGTTGAATAAGGTTTCACTTTCAACTTTTTTAGAATAAGCAGGTATCTTGATATGTAGCCTCGTTTTGACATTTAATTGTAAATATAATTAAGTGTTTTTTGGTTTCTTCTTCTTTACGATCTAAATATTTTTCGAATTGTAGATTCTCTATCCATTATTTTATTGTTTTTCAAATGTAAATTAAAAAGTTGAGCACAAGCCTTAGCATCACTCAACGCATCGTGGTGGTTCAAAGGAATTTGATATTCCTTACAAAGCGAAGCTAAGTTATCGCCAAATATTCTGTAAGTGCAATGTCCTTTGTATTTCGGTGGTGCTATATCGTAATATTCCAGTGCTTGATTGAGGCAATGAAAGTCAAAAGAAAATCCGTTGTGTGCAACAACATTTTGATTTTTTCTGAATGGCTCAATTTGAGGCCAAATTCTATCAAATGTTGGTGCATCAGCAGTTTGCTCTGGACAAATTCCATGAATATCAATAAAGTTATTCCAGTAATAATTATCGGGTGGTTGTACCAAAAGTGATAACTGCTCAGTAATAATCTGATTTTCTACACGAACCAAACCAACTTGACAAATGCTCCAGCGCTTGCCGTGTGCTGTTTCAAAATCTATGGCAGTAAATGAATTATAGTCCATTGTAGGTGTTAGTAAGTATTCTTTAGCTCAATGTCGATCATAGTGATATTCTCAAGATATAAATAATTATCGGAAGCATCAGATGTGCGATAAAAGATTTTACCATCTGCTTCGCTAATAAAAATAATCATTTTTGCTTTAGTAAAATGCAAAGGTTCACATTCATTTATTTTTTTATCTACTTCTTGATAACCTAAACCTTCAATTTCTAACATTTTTAGAATTGTATTTAATTCCAGATAAACTCTAATCTGGTGATTTTCCCAGCTAATAAAATACATGCCGTCATACGTTAATTCAAAATTTGTGATTTCAAGTTCTTTCATAAGTTGAATTTTTAGCAATGCCTACTCTGTTCAGTTTTCGGCTACCCTGTTTTGGGTCAAAATTAAATTTCAAGTCAGCCAATCCATGTCGTTCTGTTGCTTTTTTTTCGTGCGCTGGAAAAAAACAGCTCTTTTGCAAATTTTGGTCGTGCGTTGGCTTCCTTCGACAAGCTCAGGACAGGTGTGCGATTTGCAATTGTGCTGTTTTGGCATCGGCTGTTTCCATTATCCTGTCTTTTTGCAGCAAAATTACCGCTGTGTCGTTTTTTCGGCTTGTTGCTAATGGCTTTCGGCTTGGTGATGGTGGGGAAATCAAGGCACAAATGTTCAATAGAATTCCAAATGCTCAATTTAGCACTACAGCCCCACAATTGCCAAACCGATGTTTGGGCGCCGAAGTTATTCACTGTCAATGGATAGAACTTTCGCAAGTCCAACCCTTATTTCATCCATTATTGTCTCGGGAACAGTCCCTATTTGTTTCACAAATCTCTCCTGCGAAACTGACCGGATTTGAAAACTATCCACCGCAGAAACCTTTGTTAATCCGTTTTCTTTGTCGGGCTCCAGTTTTGTCATCCATGGGGCAATTTCGTATCTGTCTTTCCAATCGGTTATCGGCACTATGATTTTCAGCGGTAATTTCCCAAGTGTATTGTCGTTCACTATTATCGCCGGTCTTGTTTTTTTAATCTCGGCTCCCACGGTCGGGTCAAGATTTATCAACCAGATTTCACCTTGTTTCATAGAAGTTCTCAAAATCAAGGTTGGTAAATGCAGTCAGTTCTTTGTCTGTGAGGTAGTCTCCATACAATTTGTATGCTGCTTTTTTCATCTGGACTCCTTCTTCCTGTTTCCGTATTAAGTGCATTGAACGCTCAATCACATAAATCCGTTTTCTCACAGGTAGCTTCTGTATTTCTTTTATGAGTTCCTTAGTTTTCATTGTCAATCATTTAATGTCGAAAGATACGAATTTATGGTCAAAAAATTCCCCCTTTTTTCTCTACAATCACGTTTGAAGGGGCACTTACTATGCTGTCCAACTTGTTTATACCCCCTACTCCACTCCGCCTTATAGCGTGTACCCACCCAAATCGGGTAGGTAATGCGATATAGTTTCGGTTTTGAAGTAGCGTGTTATTTTCATTATTTATTTGTTATGGGCACCTCGAAAACCACTTTTCCCCGTGCCATATTTGCGCCAAATATATAATTAAGTTTGCTAAAAACCAAATTTTATAATCTTTTTTATATAGCTATATATCAACAACATACAGCGCTATACATTTATTGTCCGGACATACATATCTCATTATTATTCCGGCGTTTAAATTTTGCGAATTAAGCTGGTAATGCATAGCGTACTTTTTCGTGGTGAAAGAATTTTTGAATTTTACCTGGTCTTTTCTGTAAACATCTCATATATCCTCTTAGCGAACTTGTCATTTCTTTTTCACTTCCCGGTGCGGGCTTTTTCTTCATCGCCTGTTTCAGATCCTGATTTACATACTCATCCGGATTATACTCAGGACTATATGCTGGCAAAACGAACAACTCTATCTGTAAACTATATTTGGAAACCCATCGCTGTACTTTTTTGGCATGGTGAACTTTAAGGTTGTCTACAATCAATAGGACTTTCCGCGTTGCATCCTTTATAACCCGTCGAAGAAACTGTAAAAATATCTCAATGTTCATACCTCCTTTTCATATCATAAATCTTATCTTTCCCATGTTATTGATCGCTGATATCATGCTGGTACTGAACCTTTTTCCTGTCTTATAAGCAACCGGTGTTTTACCTTTGGGTGAATAACCCCGACCTCGGTTATCTTCGCTTGAAAGTCCGGTTTCATCACACCAATGTATCTCGGCATTTTCTTGTTTTGCTTTTGCTTCAATGGCAGGATATTGCTCCGTAAGCCACTTTTTTACTGGTGCGGGTTGTTGTTCATAGGCGCGTTTAATAGGTTTCTGTATATCTTTCTCCTGATCTTTTGTCAATGAACGTTTTTCGCCATATTTGCGACCTCGGGTTGACTCTTTTAAACCTGATTTCCCATAACGCTTGTGGTCCCTTATCCAGTTATAAACACTCTTTGGACTACATTCAACAACGCTGGAAATCTTTTCTTGTGTGTAACCCTCCTTATGCAGGCGGATGGCAACCAAGCGAAGTTGTTCCCGGCCTTCTTTTGTTAAAGTTCTTAAATCCTGTTTCATTTTTAGTTATTTTTGATATGCAAAGATAACAAAAAATAAGCAATATTTAATCGCCTAGGTAATAATTGAACTGGCAGTTATTTCCGATCCTGTCTCCTATGAAGAAATTATTAATCAAAATCACAGGTGTTGATCGGATACCCCATTTAAGTTATTAATTTTCAAACTAAACATATAAAGCATTCTAGTTAAATTAAATAAGCAAAAGATTGAGGGGGTAGCATATTATAATTCTCTTTCAATAATAAAGGTTTAATATAAATTCTTGTTTCTTTAATAGCAATTGCATAGCCTTGTTTTTTTTCAGAAAAGTAATTGAAAAAATATTCTTCTTCAACACCTGCATATTTGCGAGTCTTTTGCCAAAGATTTTCAATTTCATCAAACAATATATGGTCAATTTCAAATTCACCTATTACTCTCTGCATTGGAGAAGAAGCATAAACAACAATTGTATTTATTTGATTATTTTTGAAAATCGAACGCCTAAATTCGAATCTTTTCGAACCATCGAATATTTTTTCTGCAAATTCAGGCTTAATTGATAATAATACTTTCATTTGTTTTTGTCTCTTTAATAATGGTTTCAAACTGCTCCTTAGTAATCTTTTTTAAACCCCTAATCTCGTTCTCAGAACCTGATAAGATTCCTAATTCAAGTAGAGTTTTTCTATTCATTCGATTACCAATTGTAAATGAACAAATATATAGAAACTTAATAATAAAGGGTCTGGATTTAGTGTTATAGTTCCAAAATTCACTTAAACGATTGTTAGTAAAAATACTACGTTTTCTGCATTTTAAGATAAATTCTTTTTCATCAGCTATATCATCAATTATTTCTTCAACAATTCCAATTGTAGTAATAACACTATGATAATATGCAGCCTTATCTGAAGGGGCTGTGCGATAAAACACTAGGATGTCTCCTGTTTGTACATCTCTCTCAATTGAACGGCATATATAAACTTTTGAAACTGCATTTCTATGAGGTTCATCTTCTCTAAGGTCATCAACAGATTCAGATTTTAAGTATGAGTCAGGAAATAATTCTGTATGGTATTTAGGGTAAATTGGGACTAGGAATACGTTCGCATTTTTTGAAATGTAAGGATATGATAATTTTGAATTTGCAAAATTGAATTTAGGGTGAAAATTTCTAACATAAACTAATTCTTCACCCTTAAAACCGTGGTACTCAAAACCCCATTCTTCAATAAGGTTTATTAGCATCCTTTGCTCAATTCTTTTATCATAGATTGTGACATAAATTTCCTCAACTTTATAACGAAGTGCATTGTCAAAGATTATTTTGATAAATCTTTCACTAAGCCTAACTCCATTACTAACAACTTTAAAAGTGCCAATTTTTAATCTTTTCTTTTGCTCAAAAACAGGATTAATATTACCATAGTTTTCAGTTTTATCTTCAATCTTTAAATACAAGAAAGCAAGAAGTTTGTTATTATTATAAGAGACGTAAGCCTTTTCGTCAGCTTTACAATTAAACCATTTAACAAATTCAGGGTAATCTTCTTTTAATGAGTCAAAAAATGAGTCATTAATATTTAAATTTCCAAAATAATTTTGCCTAATATTCAATACCTTATAGTCAACAAGAGATGGGTTTTCAGATACAACCTTTTCCAAAAATGAGTTAATTGAAAAAACTTTATCTGAAATTCCTAAATATTCAGCTTTCGCATGTATCTTTTTATCTTCAGAAATCAAAATATCAACTCGCTCTGAATAAACTTCATTTAGCAATTTTGAATCTAATATGTCATTTTCAGTAGTATCGAATGATTCTGATAGTTTTATTATTGTTTCATTATCAGGGGCTATAGTTTTCAAAACTTCGTAACTACTAAGTTTTATATTGAAAGTTTCTACTGTATTCTTATTTGGATTCTTTCTAATTTCTTCTATTGTTAAGGGATGAATACACTTAATGTATTTAACCATATCAAGCCATTTAAATAGAATGCCAATATCTTGGTTGACAACTTTACTAGCTTCTCTATGAATAATAATATTTGTATCAAGTAATGCTCTCATTTTAAATATTATATTTGTTTTTTGTAGTTTGCAAATTTTCATTAACCGGCTTACCTTACCTGTCTGTCAGCATGAACGCTAACTTGCTTATACCCCCTACTCCACTCCGCCTTACAGCGTGTACCCACTCAAATCGGGTAAGTAATGCGATATAGTTTCGGTTTTGAAGTAGCGTGTTATTTTCATTATTTATTTGTTATGGGCACCTCGAAAACCACTTTTCCCCGTGCCATATTTGCGCCAAATATATAATTAAGTTTGCTAAAAACCAAATTTTATAATCTTTTTTATATAACTATATATCAACAACATACAACGCTATGCATTTATTGTCTACACATACATATCTCATTAGTTCGACTTTGCTCACTACAGGGGCAACCACTATATTTAATTGAGTACTGCAACAGCCCCCTAATAAGCCGGACATAGTTACCAACAAGATTCAGTATAGAACAGTAGCTTCAGATCATAAAAAAGGGTTAAGATCAAGAGGTTACAGTGACCATGGAAAAGTATGGCATCGATCCGGTTACTTTTTACAATTGGAAGAAAAAGTTTGATACCATGGGCGAAGATGGGTTTCGACACGATATTACCCCAGCACAAATAAAAGAGATCAAACGGCTGGAGAAGGAAAATGAGTTGATAGTATAGCATTTGGTAGAAAAACTGATGAAGAGCCGACTTCAGGTCGATCTAATAAAAAAAGAAGTATGCCCGTGCCACAAAAGGGAATCAGCTTGCGGTATGTTGGGATTTAGTGATGCCGATATGCGCTACTTTTTAGGATCACTCATAATTTTTCATAGTTTCACCCCGCTGATCGAATACCTGTTTCAAGTTCGAGCGAAACAAAGAAATGTCTTTTTTGCTAATAATCAGTTCTTTAAAGCTTATTCGTGTAATCCGCCAAAACCGGTAAGCGAGAAAAAAGGTTATTGCCATATACGAAGCCGACGAAGCCAACGCACCACCAACAAGTCCGTATTCAGGAATCAGCCACAAACCGATGGCTACAACAACAAACAAACCTAAAGTTGATGATATTGTATTTAGTGCAGGTTTTCCAATTCCACTGAAAAAATGTCCAAGTATTTGATTTACTGCCATAAATATAATCCCAGGAGAAAGAGCGAGAATAACAGTCTTAATATTCGCGAACCCTTCGCTAAAAATTGTTGTAAACAGTGAAGCCGGAACAAGAAGCAACAGAAGAATCATAATAGTGGTTACCAATACGGTAAATTTAAGAAATGTTACTGTCAGGGCAGTGGCATAAGGAATATTGCCAGGTTCGTTGGAGATACGCGAGTATTGAACCAATGCTACACTCTTGGCTACGAGCCACATACCTTCGGCCAGTTGAACGCCAACAGCATATGTACCAAGCATAGCCCTGCTATGGAAGTGCTCAAGCAAATAGTAGCTTAAACGGTAGTTAAAAAACTGAAGTATGGACGAAAGTTGCATCAGTCCGCCATAGCGAACCATCAGCCTCAGAGTTTCGGTAATTCCCGTAACGTTGCTGTGCTTAAACTCTTTTCGCAATATAAACAGTCCTGCCAGTAGCACAACGCTGTGGGAAATATAGAGTCCGGCAATGTAATAATCAGGGTGGTGCTGCCCTGCAATGAGAAAAAAAACGGATAGCGCCAGCAAAATCAAAACAAACTGGAGCATTGATAACAGATTAAATGTCATGATTTTTTCACGCCCAAGAAGGATCATAAGGTTTGCCGAACTCCACCCCGACAGAATTGAGAGCAGGATTGTATCATGTTTGTATTCGGCCGGAATCATATCAAACAACCATAATAGGTTCGCACCAGCAACAGATATCAGAAGTACAAAAATATATGATATCGTTAACAGCCGAAATATGTTCTGCCTTGGAACCAGATAAACCAGCGCAGGACCGCCGAGTATGTTGCTGGTAAGCTGAATAAAGGCGATTCCTAACAAAACCAGGGTTATGGTTCCATACCCTTCAGCACCTAAAAAACGTGTGGCAACAACCACCGTACCCAGACTTAACAGCGCGTTTATAACCCGAGATGCAGTGGTTCCGGCTATTTTGCGAAACATAATTTTTTAATAGGTTCGTTAAGTTTTATTGCAATTCTCATCGGTAACATAAATTGGATCAACCATGTTAAAGAGCACTTTTTCCACCTATACTGGCCTGTTTTTCAACAAAGGCAATAAAATTGCTTTTGATGAGACTCCAGTTATATTTTTCTTCCGCAGCCTTGCGCGCATTGCGACAGTGAGTATTGTACAAATCAGCGTCGTTCACATAGCTGGCAATGAGGTGGGCTATTAGATTGCTTTGCCTGGGATCGACCAAATGGCCAAAAGTAGAAATGTTGACCTCTTTCCGTATTGCCCGAAGATTTGAATAAATTGCAGGGCGCCCGAAAGCAGCAGCATAAAACAGCCGGATTGGCAAACAGTGGTGGTTTTCGAGGTCCGGTTCCCGTAAATCAATAAATATATGCGAACGGCTGATTGCCTCGAGGTAGTTTCGAAATGGAAGAAGATCGCTAAATTTTACTTGTACCTGTGCAGGAAGTTGCTCTAAGTATGACTCACATTCATCTTTATCTCCTTGATTTTCATACCATCCGATAATTGACAATTCGACAAGGAAACCGGGTTTTAAATTGCAAAATGCGGTTAACGCTCTCACCAGGTTCAAAAAACCTTTTTCAGTGCTGATCTTTCCTGAGTAACATATGCTGATATTATCCCTGGGAGGAGGAACAAACACTGTTGGAATGTACTCAAGATCCGGATAATATGGTGTTGAACAGTAATGTTTTAATGGGAACATCACACGGAATGGGAGACTCTTGTAATGCTCGCCAAAAATATAGGCCGAAGAGAGCCATGCGGCATAGAGGTTTAAGAGGGCCATCCGTATGAAATGAAGCCATCTGAAACATTTGCGATAGTTGATGAGAAATTTTTTTGATGGATACCATTCAGTAACATCATAAATTATTCCAGGTCGGGTTACAGCTTTGCGGGCGTATTTGGCTGCTGCGACAACTGTCAACGGTTCAGGACAAATTATAACATCGGGCTTGTTTAGGTTCAGGATGCGAACAAATTGATTGATTTTCTCTTTTTTCGATAGCATTGAACCTTCGAACCCACCGATAAATATATCGTCGGTAATAGCCTCTTGTGATGTTTTTGCGCTTATCATAAAAACCTTATGACCAGCCATTTTCAAGGTTATTGCCATATGATAAAATAGCCGGTCATCGTAGGGTGGTCGTCCTGATGTAAGGATTGAAATCTTCATAACCCTTTTCCGTTAGATAATCACGGGTAAAAGTATGCAAAGAAAGCGACCGTTGCGAACCATTATGTGATACATTTGTTGTTTATCGGACATCACCAACTAAATTATGAAGGATAAAATTGTTTTAATCACCGGCGCTACATCTGGAATAGGAAAAGAGGCTGCCAAATCGCTTTCGAAAATGGGAGCTCATGTGGTTATTACTGCCCGTGATCTAAAAAAAGGCCTGGATACCAAAGCAGAAATCGAAAACTATTCAGGTATTCCGGTTGATTTGATTGAGTGCAACCTGTCGTCGTTCGATTCTATCCACAACATGGTTAATGAGTTTAACAACCGATACGCCAAGCTCGATGTGCTCATCAACAATGCCGGATTATGGCACAGTCGTTTTATCGAAAGTAAGGATGGAATAGAGGAAACATTCGCTGTGAATGTTCTTGCTCCGTTTATGATAACTGCATTGATGTTAGCTAAACTCAAAGCAGCCGGAAATTCTCGTGTTATTTTTACTGCCTCTGCTTTTCATTTTGGGGGCATTCGTTTCAAGGACATTGAAAACCGAAAACGATTCTATGGGTTTGATGCCTACCGACAATCAAAACTGGCTGTGATACTTCTCACACGTTATCTTGCACCTATTCTCGGTAAATATGGTATAACAGTCAATAGTATGCATCCAGGCCTGGTTAGCACTAACTTAGGACGTCATGGAAGCACGCTGTTTGACGCAATTTTTCGTTGGTTCGGTATATCCGCTTCAAAGGGTGCCGATACAATTGTGTGGTTAGCATCTTCAATTGAGAGCCATAAGATAAGTGGTGAGTATCTGGTAAAGCGGAAAGTCAGCAAATCGTTACCACAAAGCAACAACCTTGCGAAAGCTGCCCGACTGTACAATATTTTGCATTCTTATACCGGCGTTGAGATCCGATAGCAACGTTCAAAGTATTGTGATTAATTGTCGGGCAGGTAGAAATAATGCCCAAGCCCAACTGTAAATATCGTGTTCCCATACAGAGCATGTTCAATTGTTACCCTGAATAGTGAGCGGTTATGCAAATAAGTGTGAGCCAGAAATAGCCCTGCCACAAAACTGCCAGCCACAGCAATCCAGTTATTAAATATGATATGTAAATAGGCGAAGGCTAAGGCGTTGATAATCAAAAATGTGATGTTCTTATTAAACAGAATGTTATACCTGTGAAGAAAAAACACTCTGAATATCAGTTCTTGCGGCAAGGCCGACCATAAGGGATAAAAAACAATAATCATTACCCATAGAAGAGGTTTATTGCGTGGCAGGAAAAACAAGTTTTCCGGTTCAAATAGCGCTACATACAGGATTAACAAAATTGCCACGACCCCAAAACGAAAAAGAATTGGGCGAAGTCCCTTGTTTGTAAATGTTAATAAAACACTCCGGTCGAAACCCTTGTCGAGTAAAAGAATCACAAGGCAATAAGCAACAACGATGAAAAGTGTTAGTATTTTGGGACCCGGAATACTGCCAATGAAAAATAGCGTAGGCAGAATAACGAATATTACAAGCATTTCGAGTAGCAAGAGTATCCTTCTTGTCATGGCAGCATATTGCAGTTAATGTGACTTCAGTTTGTTTAATCGTGCTTATTCTTTATCAAAAAGATACCTTGCTGAGAACCTTTCAAGGTTTTAATAATTCTCAGCGTGAATCTCAAAGTATGCGCGGGGATGGTTGCAAGCCGGACAGTTTACTAACGCCTTGGTGCTTTCGTGGATAAACCCACATTTCCGGCAAACCCATTTCACTTTGGCTTCACGTTCAAACACTTTTCCTGAATTAACATTGCCTAATAGTTTCAAATACCGCCTTTCATGCTCTGCCTCTACTTTTGCAATCGAACGAAAGAGAACTGCGATTGATTTAAAGCCTTCTGCCTCCGCCACCTCGGCAAAATCAGGATACAGATGCGACCACTCTTCGTGTTCGCCTTCGGCGGCTGCCTTTAGGTTTTCGGCAGTTGTACTGATAACCCCGGCAGGATATGAAGCTGTAATTTCAACCATACCGCCCTCAAAAAAACTAAAAAATCGCTTGGCATGCATCTCCTCATGCATGGCTGTTTCCATAAAGAGTGCTGCAATCTGTTCATACCCCTCTCCTTGAGCAACCTTTGCAAAGAAAGTGTATCGGTTTTTTGCCTGCGATTCGCCAGCAAATGCCTTTAGCAGGTTCTGTTCAGTGCGTGTGCCTCGGATACTTTTTTCCATAACATCTTGACATTTAGTTGTTTTATTATTCAAACAGCAAATGGTGTATTAAATTACATGAAACACTATTTGATTTGCTAATTTATGAAATTTGCAAACAATACTGCTTCGGTTTCATCGAATAAATCAAAATCACATACTGCCCGGAATTGTTAACTTGCACCATTAATTTTCACGACAATGAATACCCTTGACACAATCCTTGAATTTCTGAAATCAGTTACGTTGCTTACGGTCGGTCAGTTAATCAGTATCTTCGGTATTTTGTTTGTTTTTGGACTGATCTTGTATTTTCTTGCACGCTGCACACGGCGGGTTTATACAAAGGCAGCAGGTTCAACTCTCGACATCATACTAACCGGTTGGATTGGTGTTCCTGTGCATGAGATTGGACATGCAATTTTTTGCCTTTTATTCCTTCACAAAATTAAAAGAATCAAATTATTCGACCCCAACCCCGCTGACGGCACAATAGGTTACGTGGCGCACAGCTACAACCCCAAAAGCATCTACCAGAGAATAGGAAATTTCTTTATTGGCGTAGGACCCATAATTTTCGGTTCTGTAGTGTTGTATGCAACAATGTACTACTTAGTTCCCAACATGAAAGGAGCGTTTTTAGAACTCGAAAAACACAGTGCAATCCTTCACACTGCCGGAGTAAACAATTGGCAACTGATGCTTCAAGGCATCGGCGACTCTGTAAGGGTCATATTAAGCGCAATAACAAACAGTTCCAATTTCAGCGACTGGCGTTTCTGGCTTTTTCTTTACATCTCACTTAGTGTTGCTTCGCACATGGAACTCAGTCCTCCCGATATTAAAAGTGCACTGGGTGGTTTTGTGTTCGTGCTGCTCTTTGTGTTTCTATGGAATATGATTGCTATGCTTGTTGAAGCATCCGAACTTCACACTATGCTGGGTTCGTGGTGGAGATGGTTTATGCTGCAAACTTATATGGGTTCGATAACCAACCTTGTTGGAGTGGGCACTGCACTGTTCATTTATGCAGCGATAATCTCTGCTCTTAATTTTGTGGTTTCCTGGATTTTACTCTCACTCTATTCTTTGATTCGCTACCGACGTGGAATCAACCCATTCTGGGGTTAACTTTTTAATGATTCAAGTCGCACTATTGAAAAAGCTCTGAATCAACAAGTTCCCAAGTATGGATTTCATCATTTGTTGTGCGGCGGAATCTCACAATTCCGAAATTGCGAGCTATGGAATATTCGAGATAAATAATATTAGCAGGATTGAAATAATCGCGCACACGAGTTTGCCAGACCGAGCCGTAGGATAGTTCCTGAAACACAAGTGGTTCGTTGCGAACCAAAAGAGTGTAGAAGCCTAAAGTATTTCCGAAATCCTGCTCGGCATTAGTTTCGGGCTTTGGGTCGAAGATTATGTTATAGCGTTGGCCGTAGTACACTCGCCAAACATCTACCATGTCGTAGTT
The DNA here is from genome assembly GCA_964349765.1 of uncultured Bacteroidales bacterium. Classification (GTDB taxonomy): domain Bacteria; phylum Bacteroidota; class Bacteroidia; order Bacteroidales; family JAAYJT01; genus JAAYJT01. The sequence goes on along the minus strand of CAYGGZ010000020.1, from coordinate 34,009 downwards.
AGTTTTGCGCACCCCGGCGGCATAAACAACCGAAGAGTCCATACCTAAGGCGTTCGGAGCGTAATAAAACTGCAACACATCGTAGAAGTATCCTTGTGAAGTACTGCCATAGGCAAACTGAAACCATGTAGCGGTATCAGAGTCAATAAGATATACTGTATCGAGGCGATTGGTTTCCAGATGTTTGTAAACCCAATACGATCCGGGCAGAAAAGCAGTGTAGGCTTTAAATTCGTTGGAAATGAGAAATTTAGAGGTTCCTTCGCGCTCGAAACACGACGAAAATACCACCATAAACAGCCCGAGTGCGGCGATAGCAATTAACTTTCGATTCATTATAAGTTGATAATTTTAGGTTACTGTTGAAGATTGCTGTCATGTAATATCCATTCATCCTGAAGGCTGCCTGCAATACGCTTAAACCTTATTATGCCGTAGTTACGTGCGATTGCGTATTCAAAATAGAGCGTGCTGTCGGGGAAAAAGTAGTCAGTTACTGTTGTTAACCACACATTATTATAGATTTTACCTCCTAACTCCAGTTCAATATTTTTTTGAACATTTGTGTAATAGCCCTGCGTTCTTCCGTGATCTACTGTGAGCCCAGTTTCAAGCTTTGGGTCAAAAATAATGTTATATCTCGACCCAAAAAACATCCTCCAAATCTCAGTCATTTCTCCCTGCTGTTCAACATTCGAACCTGGAGAGCATTCTGATGATGTTAACCCGATACGGTTGCCGCTAAAGTAGGTTTTAAATGCCTCATAGCGAAAACGGTATTGAGGATCTAAATCGGTTCCATAAAGCCAGTTGAATGTGTCAACATCCAAAACAATTACAGTGTCGAGTCTTGAACTGGCCTGATGCTCATAAACCCACCTTGAACCTGGTTTGAACAAAACATATTGTTTGAACTCTTCTCCAATTTCGCGGTAAGTTAAAGGAGGATCGTCGTTGTTGTTGTTGTTGCAACCCGTCAGCCATAATAACATTGCTATTAGTGAAGCTTTAGTAATCACTCGCTGCGTTGCAAACATATGGTTAGTTATTGTGGGTCAAATTTTGATGCAAATATACAAATGAACGGTGCAAAATGTTGAATTCCTGAACTTGCGAGTTCGTTCAGCTTAAGCCAAACCACAACTAAACACAAATACCAAACGGCGTTCGGGAGCGTTAATAGTGTCGAAATGAAATTCGCTATCTTCGCACCTTCTGAAAACCACCTGACTTTGTTGTAATATGAACCGACTCTCTCGTTTTGCAACTGCCTTTTTGCTCTGCTGTTTAACTACAAGTTATGGAATAAAGGCTCAAATACAAACCACCCTTCCCGAGTTGATGGTTTGTCCGAATACTGACTTTTTCCTTCCTGTAATGTTTGAACACATGAGTGCCACCGACTCTTTCGATATCCGTTTTCAATACGATCCGGCCATTGTTGATTACGAAGGATTTGAAGCCATCAACCCTGTATTTCTTAATGGCAACCTCGACGTGAATCACACTTCAGGAAATCTCCGCATTACGTTTCACTCCATTGTACCCGTTATACCTGGCAGTGGCGAAATGATCAGATTCAAGTTTACCGGAATCGAGGGAACCAGCAACTTCATCTGGGATCCTGTGCTTAGCAACTACTTTCTCGAAGGAACTCCAATCGCATCAAATTTTGCAGATGGCAAAGCCACTTTTTTCCCTGTTATTGAAATAAGCTTCAGGCAGATGCCTGAGCTTGTCTGCCCCGAAAGTTTTGATGCCAGTGTGATTGCCACGGTTAAGGGAGGTACTCCGCCCTATACTTTCCAGTGGGTAGGAAGTCCAATCCAGGTGTTAAGCGATAGCATTGGACGTGGTCTTGCTGCCGGCGGCGCATATACGCTCCGTATCACCGATGCGGCGGGATGTTTTAGCTCCTCGGTATTCCGCGTTCGAACAAGACCCTCCAATGAACTGGAAATCAGTGCTTCGCCTGATACGATTTTTATCTCAAATCCGGTTGTAACATTCACCGTAGCAAACAACTCCGAGCCTGTTATTGTGAATTACCGATGGTGGTTCGGCGATGGCGATAGCATTGCAGTTGCTGTGCCAACCGTAACTCACACATTTTCGAGGGTTCGCGAATATGCCGAACAAGGTGGTCAGGAATACGAAATAAAACTGGTGGCCACCAATGAATTTGGCTGTGATACAACTTTGCTATATCCGATGATTATCAAAGAGGTTGATGTTTTTATTCCTAATGTGTTTACACCAAACGGTGATGGAACAAACGACCTTTTCGAAATTGTTCGCAACGACCGGAAAAACCAGATCATCACCAATGAGTTTCAAAGTTTAGAACTTCAAGTCTTTAACCGGTGGGGAAGAGTGGTGTATGACAGCAGCAACTACCTGAGCAACTGGGATGGCGGCAATCTATCCGACGGAGTTTATTACTACGTGTTAAGAGCCCACGGTTTCTTCAGAACCGACATCTATCGAGGCGTTGTACACATAATAAGATAGTTTTTTCATCAACTTATGGCTTGAACCTCTTTGCCGGCGTTTGTTACTGTGCGGTATGTTGGTTGGTACTATGTAATATGAAACATAAATTTCTGTGGCAGGGAGTTGTCCATGGATTGGAGTCTAAGCCTTACTGCACGAAATCATTTTTCGAAAACCATCTTTTTTACCTGAACCCCGGAAAGTTTCAGCAACTCGTTTTCGAGTTTTATTGCTTCAGACTGATCGCCCGTAAGCTCAAGAATTATCAACCCGCTGGTGCTGCACAGGTCGTTAGTCAGTTCGTGTAACCCTAACCGTGTTTTTATCGAACATCCGAACTTGGTAAGAATAGCCTGTACATTTATAGCAGCGCCCAACCGATCGGACACATAAATGCCAAGGATGCGAATTTCTGTCATTTTTTTTGAAATTAAACTGGTTATGTGATCTACAAATCAGAATGATATCAACTGTGGCTAAATTTATACTTGCTGCCCCCCCTTCGAGATACGTATGATTAATATTTGAACTGCATCTCCTGAACTTCGATACCGCCAATTTGACGCAGCTCGTAAATAAATTTTTCCCATTGATCTGGTTCGCCGCAAAGTTGCAGGATAATAATCCCGACGCGGCTGCATACATTTTCAGTAACTTCATGAAAACCAAGCCTCGATCGGATAAGGTGTGCATATTTCGTTAACGTATGTTGCGTTCTCCCGCTTTCTTTTATGCGGTCTTTGATAAGTAGGCCAATAATACGGGTCTCTTTCATAAGCTGCTTATATTTATTTAGAAATAAAGATCGCGTTCTCCTGCACGGATTCGCACGAGTCTCTTTTTCAGTTCATTGGCTACTGTAGAGTTATGCAGTTCCAAATCGGCGATGTTTTTATCAATCAGCTCATATCCCTGCGCCTTTGTTGATTGTGTAGCGTAATCTTCGAGATATTCGGCAAGGGTCATAATGGCGTTGGGTGAGCAAAAATGCTTTATGAAACCAGGCACGGAGAATTCCATAAAATGTTGTCCAGTGCGACCCAAACGATAGCATGCCGTGCAGAACGAGGGAAGATAGTTGTTTTCAAGTAATTCGTCAATTATCTCTCCTAACGATCTGGTATCGTTAATCTGGAACTGCTCATTGTCAATATCCTGATCTTGTTGGTGCTGTGTGTAGCCTCCAAGCTCAATTCTGGTTCCGCCATCAATTTGGGAGACGCCGAAACGCATAACTTCAGCCCTTATATGAGCAGGTTCTCTGGCTGTGAGTATCATTCCGGTATAAGGAACCGCCAATCGTAGAATTGCAACAAGTTTTACGAAATCGTCATCGCTGACGAGATATTTGCTTTCTATATCAAAAGCGGATGCGGTCTGAAGTCTTGGAAAGGAAATTGTATGAGGTCCAACATTGTAGCATGCTTCGAGATGGTTTGTATGCCGCACAAGTCCCAAAACTTCATATCGCCAGTCGTAAAGTCCGAACAAAGCACCTATACCAACGTCGTCCAATCCGGCTTCCTGGGCGCGGTCAAGCGCTGTGAGCCGGTACTCGAAGTTGCGTTTCGCTCCACTACGATGGTATTTTGCATACATTTCCGGATGATAAGTCTCTTGAAAGATTTGATACGTTCCTATTCCTGAATCTTTCACGATCCGGAAGCCGTCAATATCAAGTGGAGCTGCGTTTATGTTAACCCGACGAATCTCGCCGTTTCCTTTTTTTACTCCATATACGATTCTTACTGTGTGAGCAATATACTCGGCCGAATAGTCGGGGTGTTCTCCATATACCAGAATCAGCCGCTTCTGACCGCTATCTTCAAGCGCCTGTACCTCGCTGATGAGCTGCTCGTCGTCGAGTGTTGATCTTTTCACTTTGCTGTTTGTTGCACGCAAGCCACAGTATGAACAGTTGTTTGTGCACTTATTACCAACGTATAAAGGCGCAAACAATACGATTCGGTTGCCGTAAACTTTTTCTTTAAGTGCTTTTGCTCCTTGCTTAATCTCTTCAACCAGGCAAGGATCGGTAGCATTAATAAGCGTTGCAGTGTCGTGAAGAGTAAGGCGTTGTTTATCCAGACTCTTTGCAATGATTGCCCGTACAATTTCCGGAGTGGCAATTGCAGAGTTCAGGTGATGCCACAGCTCATCCATATCAATAAATGGCTTCATCCTCTTATCTGGAATAGAACATTTTTCGGGTCGAAAAATCATAATTACAGCCTTACATAAACAAAACAGATATCAGGTACAAAATTACGAGATTTTGTATCAACACTGCACATCTATATGATCAGGCGCTTATTAATAGAGGTGTTTCGGTAAAATTTGGATTTTCTGTATGAGAACACCTCATTACAACTCCACCACAAGGTTATCGCAGGCAAGATGTATGTTGCTGGGAAGTTTCTTTTCTACATCGCCATGCAAACCTAAAAAATGGCTGATATGTGTGATGTAGGCCTTTTCAGGTTTTGCTTTTGCAATAACCTCCAGTGCTTCGGTCAGTGAAAAATGAGATATATGTTTTGAATTGCGCAAAGCGTTGACCACCATCACTTTTGATCCCCTGACTTTTTCCAATTCCTGCTCCGAAATATAACTTGCGTCGGTTATGTAAGTAAAATCATTAATCCGAAAGCCCAGAACGGGTAATTTATTGTGCATTGCTTTTATAGGAACCACTCTGATGCTGTTGATATCGAATGGTTTTTCGTCAATAATCTGAACAGAAATCTGTGGTGACCCAAAAAAACGGGTCTCACAAAAAACATATGGAAACACAGTATGAATGGCTTTCATCACCTCGGTAGTTCCAAAGACCATTATTTTCTTATTAAGAACGTAATTAAAAGCTCTGACATCGTCGAGTCCGGCAATGTGATCACGATGATCATGTGTGAATAGTATAGCATCAATTTCATCAACTTTGTTTTGAAGCATCTGCATCCTAAAATCAGGTCCACAGTCAATTACCAGATTTCTACCTCCAATAGTAACCATGGCTGAGGTTCTGAGGCGTTTGTCTCTTGCATCATCCGACAGGCACACTGGACAATTGCAAGCCAGAACAGGCACACCTATTGAAGTTCCCGTTCCAAGAAACGTAATTGTCATTGTGGGTTTCGGATTATTATCAGCTTTCATCTAAATGATAATCAAAATATTAATTGCTCAATTTCGGCTTTGTCAATCATGATTTGTGATAGCAATTCGTTTTCGCTTTTGAAATTTAGTTCATCGCGCATTCGTTTATGAAAGTATACTGACACTTCTTTTCCGTTTAGGGCACAATCACAATCGAACAGATGCATTTCTATTAATGCTTGCGTGGCAACCGGAATCTCGGACAGTACCGTGTGTTTGATATTGAGCATACCTTTAAATTGCTTTTCCGATGCTGAAACACTCACTGCATACACACCTTCGGGAGGGATAAGCTTTACATCTTCGGTAATTTGCAGTCGGTAAATCTGGAAAGATTGGTGTGTAATCCATCCTGGGCTGAGTGTGAGATTGCCGATTATTAAATAAAAATTATCTAAATAAGCATTTGCGCGTTGGATTCGCCCTGCAAGTAAAGCCTCTCTGATTTTGGTTGAGCTTACGGTTTCTTTATCAACTTCTTGCCGCGGAATTTCTTCTACTTCAAACCCGTAATACCGTCCAAGTTCAAAAAGATATTCAAAGTTACCCTCACGGTTGTGGCCAAAATGGTGGTTGAAACCGGTAATTACTTTCCGCACTTTAAGTTTACCAACAAGAATTGTACGTATAAAATCCACAGAGCTTATTTCGGAGAAGGCCAAAGAGAAAGGAATGATGATGAGATTTTGAAGGCCCGTTTTACTTAGAAGTGTTATTTTTTCCTTCTGAGAGTTGATTAAGCGAAGTGTTTTTCCGGAGGTATCAGGAAAAAGCACTTTGCGTGGGTGCGGATGAAACGTAATCAGAACCGACTCTCCTGTATGCTCGTGTGCCGAACTAATCAGGCGGTTCAGTATCATTTTATGACCCAAATGAACGCCATCGAACGAGCCTGTTGTTACAACAGCATTTTTTATGGAAATATGTGATTGAATATCGTGATAAATCTTCATATATAATATGTACAATACGCTATCTGGATATGTTTTTCTTTACAAAATATGCAACTTTTTCCAATGAAGTTAGCATATCATATTCTTGCAAATAAATGTGCGATGGCACATTAACAGGTGTGGAAGTATAATTAAGTATTCCGCGAACGCCCGCCATTACCAACTCCTCCACGGTTGCTGCCACAACTCCTGGAGGTACAGTAAGGATCGCAATATCAATATCTTCTGATTTTATGACCTCTTTGAGCCGTTCTGTTGGATAACAATAAACGCCCGCGTACAATCTGTTTATTTTTTCGGGTGCAACATCGAAGGCAGCTACCATAGAGAGTTTTGCTCGTTTGCCGGTAAAATAATTTATGATAGCACTACCGAGCTTTCCAACGCCCACAACTGCAACGCGAATTCCGCGCTCTGAATCAAGGATTCTGGCGAGTATGTTTATCAGTTCCCGAATTTCATACCCGCGGCGTAGTGTGCCCGAATGGCCAATCAGCATAAGATCGCGGCGTACCTGCACAGGAGTGATGTGTATGAGCGAAGCAAGCTCATGTGAAAAAATATACTGGTTACCTGAGCTTTGATACGAAATAAGTATACGACGATAGATACTGAGCCGCTCAACAGTCTTGTCTGGTAATTTGTGTGCTGACATTGTGTGGATTAGATTATTTTGTTTTCTGTTGATTAAAAGGAAGGGTTACTGTAAAAGTGCTACCTTTTCCCGGGGTGCTTTTTACATCAACATGCCCATTGTACATTTCAACTATTTTCTTCATGATGCTCAGTCCAAGCCCGCTGCCTGAAATACTTCTTGTTTCCGGGTTCTTTACACGATAGAACTCCTCAAAAATGCGCTGGATTTCTTCTTCGCTTAACCCAATGCCGGTGTCTGAAACGCTTATGACAACCCCTTTGCTGTTGTTTCGCGTTATATTGCAGTCAACTCTGCCTCCCTGCTTATTATATTTCACCGCATTTGAAATAAGGTTATTAAAAATGATCTCCATTTCTTCTCTAACAGCATGGAATTCAATATAAATTGGCTGATTAATATAAATGTCAACATCTTTCTGAATAGCATAGGGTCGCATACTATCAACGGCAACCTGCGCTATCTCTTTAAGATCCAATGGTTCGCTCCGGCTGATTGTTTTTCCTGATTCCAGTTTGGTCAAATCGAGCATATCCATTATCAGGTTTCTCATTCCTCGTATGCGTTCGAGCGATCGTGAAACCATGTTGTCGTAGGCGTTGATATCATCGCCTGCCTTGCGCTCTTTTATAAATTGCAGGTATCCCTCAATGCTATTCAGTGGCGCTTTCAGTTCATGCGATAATACGGATAGAAACTGAAAACGAATCTGGCGGCCTTCGCGAGTGAGCTTACTTGTCATTCGCTTCAGAAACAGATGTTTGCTTATGTTTTCAATTGATGAACGCAACTCATTGGCAGTAAATGGCTTTGGGATGAAATCGAAAGCGCCATCACGCGTAGCTTTTACTGCAAGCTCTAACGAGGCATACGAAGTTATCATAGCCACCAGTACGTTTATCCCTTGCTTCCTGATCCTTTCAAGCACTTCTATACCTTGCATACCTGGAAGTTTATTGTCGAGCAGCAGAATATCGAACGATTCGGAAGTGAGCAGTTCCATACCTTCTTCGCCCGAAGCAACGTCGGTAATTGTGAAGTCTATCGGTTCGTCCATAAATGGGAAATCAACGCGGAAATTTTGTAAAATACGCGAAATCCCCGACCGGATTCCAGGCTCATCGTCAATTACCAAAATCTTAAGTGTTGCCATAGGAACCTGTGGTTAAGTTTAACATCGTGGATTCTGAAACCCTAAACAATGCCCGACCCTGAAGAACTGGGTTGCATCACCATCGAAACGGGCAGGGCCGGGGCTAGATTGAACCAACTCCCGTAGATACTCGCGGTACGCTCCATATTGCATGATATTAGCTACTTTAGTTGTATTCGTACTTTTTTGTTCCCGCTTACAGTTTTAGTAGTTTGTTTATTTCCCGGTGCAACTGATCGGTTCGTATTCCTTTATCGAGAAACAGGTCGGCTTTGATCCATTGCTGTCCGTCTTCACCCATAATATCGAAGCCGATTCCCGTTTCTGCCACTACTGCAGTTGCTAAAATTATAGGAACATCTGGATATTTGCGCTTTATCTTGTTAGCAAGAACAAAACCGCTGTCTTCATATTCGAGCATCAAATCTAGAATTGCCAGATCGGGTTTGAGTGATTCAATAATCCTTTCGGCCTCTGCCTGGCTTTCGGCTGCAACTACTTCAAATCCAAAATGCTCTATTTTAATTTTCATTTGATAAAGATAGTCGCTGTCGTCGTCTACAATAAGAATTGTTTTCTTCATATTTTTTCGATGTAATCTGTTATGCTTCTGTTTTTTATGTTTAGCTATCGTACCTATTGCTCACTGTTGTTAATTTTCCTGGTTTTCCTGATGAATGTACTGGTTCATTCAATGCGATGTCGCGGAAGCCTGATTCGGAAAGTAGTGCCAGTTGGTTTTTTTAATGGGTCGGCATTTGAGGTTACAGTAATATCGCCTTTATGCATTTTAACAATCCCGTATATTATAGGCAGTCCTAGTCCTGTTCCTTTTCCGATAGCTTTTGTTGTGAAGAATGGTGTAAACAATTTGGGCATGTTTTCTTTGGCAATTCCAATCCCTGTGTCGGAAAATTCAAAAAGAACATCATTACCGTTAGCCATCATTGAGATGTTTATTTTACCACCTTTTGGCATAGCGTCGATGCTGTTTTTGAGTAGGTTCGAAAATACCTGGGTCATTTGATCTTTATCAACCATTGCCATTGGCTCATCGGCAAGATATTCCACCTGGATTTTAACATCAGATGGAACAATCACCGACGTAATGCTCGAGCGTATAAGTTGATTAAGATCGGTATCTTTAAAATTGACCTGATTTTTTCTGGCAAAATTGAGTAATCCGCTCACAATTTTCCGGCAGCGGTCGGCTTGTTCTGCTATAAGAGCCAGGTCGTCAGTTACTTGTTTGTGATCTTGCAGTTCGTCTTTGAGGATGCTGCTGTACATTGTGATCACACCAAGAGGATTGTTCAATTCGTGTGCAATTCCGGCAGAGAGCTGCCCCAAACTTGCCAGTTTTTCAGATTGTTTAAGCGCTTGCTGAGTACTGGCGAGCTTTTCCTTCGAAACATTGAGTTCTCTGATGTAGTTATGCAGTTTTTCGATAGTATAGGGGAGGCACATTTCAATCTCAGCCAATCCGTTAATAATAGCCACTGCATGATCGTAGCATGTTTCATAGCCGCACGCAGAACAGTCGAGATAATCTTTTGACGAAAATTTGCCTAAGCGTCGTAAAACAATTTCCACTTCCTGCTGCGATGGCCTTGCCATCATACGGTGTTTGGGGATAAAATTGCGGGTCAAATCTATATTTTTGAACTCATCCATCTCCGTTTGCCACCTTATTGGGTCGAAATTTTTCATCTTATCGGCAACATATCTGCTCACCCGGATTCGCTTAGCATATCGTTTTGCGGGCGAAGTATTGTAAGAATAAGGCGACATGCCAGGCCCGAGTATGCATCCGTCGCAGCAGAGAAGTTCAAGATGCATTTTTTCAAGATAACCGCTTTCAAACTCTTTGATAGCTTCCTGAAATGCAGTTCGACCTTCGGCAACAATAATATTGCCATTTACAAGGTCCTCATCTATATCCATAGCCTGCAACATCCCGCGACTAACAGGAAACAGAGCACCTTTGCCGCTGTACGGGGGATCGAATGAGGAGGGTTGAACGCTCTCTGGAGTTACACCCCGGATCGAGAAAATTTCACGTAGTTCCCTGTATGTGATAACGGCATCCAATTCGTCCGTCTCTTCTTTCTTTGCAATGCATGGACCGATAAACACAACAATTAAGTCGTTGCCATATTTTTTCTTCATGACCCTTGTCATAGCAACCATAGGCGATACAACGGGAAGGAGGTTTTTGGTGAGTTCAGGATGGTAGTACTCTATGAATGAAACTATTGCAGGACAATCGGAAGAAATTGTAGGGGTTGCATCTGCATTTTGGACGAATTGCTTGCAGCGCAATGAAACAAGATCGGCACCGAATGAAACTTCAGCAACCTTCCCGAAGCCAAGTTTGCGTAACATCCCAATCAAGGTTGGAGGGTCAATGTCGCTGAATTCAGCCGGAAAACTTGGCGCTATGATGGCAGCAACACGCTCTTTCTGCCGAAGCATCTCGATAACAGATTTAGTATCGTGCCGAAAAACCTTGGCGTCCTGACTGCAAACTTTTATACAGTTTCCGCAAGTGATGCAGCGCGAATCAATTACTTCGGCCTGCCCATTGGCAATTTTAATTGCTTTGGCCGGGCATTCCCTTACACAAGTGTAACACACCCTGCATCTTTCTTTGATAGTATATACGATTCTGCACTCTCCCATGATGCGGTTTTATTGAAGAACCTCTCTTTTCCTGTAAGTTGTGTGAAGCAATGCCTTGCTTTTATCGCTTCCGGGTTCAATTAGAAAGTCCCGATATAACTCAAGGATCATTGGATTTTTATGCGATACTTTTATGGAATCCTGATCGTCTATGTCATAAACTGCCTTGGTCCTTGACTTTACGTGAGTCTGGCTTAATGGTATTGGCTGGCCACCACCACCCACGCAGCCTCCTGTGCAGGTCATTACTTCAATAAAGTGAAGATCATCTCTGCCCTGTTCTAATTCATTTAGCAGATCTTTTGCGTGAATTAAGCCATTAACCACAGCAAACCCAAGATTTTTGTTTCCCATTTTAATTCTGAATTCACGTCGGCCTTTAACATGACGGGCATGGGCTATTTTCATCGACAGCAGTTCTTTACCACTAAGCCGCGCATATAACGTGCGGATCAGAGCCTCTGTTAATCCACCTGATACGCTGAAAAGCTTACCTGCAGAGCTTCGGGTTCCGAGCAGCGGGTCGGGAAATTCCGGTTCATTATGCTGTATGTCAATACCAAACAATGTTATCAGTCTTGCAAGTTCGCGCGTGGTCAACACCGAGTCTACGTCTGTAATACCCCGGTGAGTCATCTCTTCGCGCTGAGCTTCAAATTTCTTCGAGGTGCATGGCATCACAGAAACTGAATAAATGCTTTCTGGCTGCAGGTGGAATTTGGCGGAGTAATAGCTTTTAACCAATGAGCCCATCATTTGCTGAGGCGATTTGCATGGCGATAACAAGGCAATCAGATTGTGATGAGATTGTTCGATGTATTTCACCCATGAAGGGCAGCAACTTGAAAACATTGGCAGCAAATTATTGTTATCAATCCGCTGTTGCAACTCAGCGGCCTGCTCCATAACATGCAAATCGGCAGCAAATGCAGTGTCGAACACGCAGTTGAAACCTATTTTTTTCAATGCCGAATTGATTAATCCCTGATAATCTTTGCCTGACTTATGCCCAAGCGTTTCAGGTAATGTTACCGAAAGAGATGGTGAGTAATGGATTACCGTATGCATTTTGGGGTCGTGCAACGATTTTAGCAACTCCGGGAAGTGGCTCTTTTCGAACAATGCTCCTGTTGGACAAGCAACCACACATTGTCCGCAACTAATGCAATTCGACAGATTTAGTGGTTTTTCATTTGCAGTGCCTACTCTGGTGTTATTGCCACGCCTGATAAAATCCAGTGTTGAAACACCTACTATCTCTCCGCAAACCCTCACACATCTTCCACACAAGATACATTTATCCGGGTCTCTGATTATACTTGCACTTGAAGGGTCGGATTTGATGCGGGTGCGCTGGCTTGCGAACCTGCGTTCGCGAACATCATGCTCGATCGAAAGGTTCTGAAGTTCGCAATTACCGCTACGGACGCAATAGAGGCAATCGTTGGGATGATTGTCGAGCAACAACTCAACGTTAGTTTTTCTGGCTTTCACAACTCTTGGCGAATGTGTACGAATCCTCATCCATTCCTCCGCCGGTTGAGAGCAAGCCGGAACCAAATCGTCAGCCCCTTCTACCTCAACAACACAAATCCGGCAAGCTCCTGTTGGCGACAGGTTTTGCATATAACAAAGCGTTGGAATTTTTATTCCATTGTTAGTGAGAGCTTGCAGGATTGTTTCGCCTTGCCGCGCCTTCAATGTTATGCCATTTACCTCTATTTCTATTGACATCTGATGCTCTTTTTTTACGCTATTTTACAAACACAGCCGAAAATCTACACACTTCGATGCAAACACCACAACCGGTGCATTTATCTTCGATAATGAAATGGGGGTTATTGCTCGAACCAATTATTGCTTGCTCAGGGCATTTTACAGCGCAAACCGTGCATCCCGTACAAGCTTCCGTATTAATGAAAAAAGTACGCAAATCGCGGCAAACAGCGGCACGACACTTACGTTCAAACAGATGCTCCTCGAATTCATCTCTGAACCATTTTAATGATCCAAGCACAGGATTTGGAGCTGTTTTGCCAAGTCCACAAAGCGAAGTCGCCTTCATAACTTCCGATAGCCCTTCGAGTTGTGTTACCCCTTTAAACCTTTCGAGGGTGAAATGCTTTTCATCCTTTGCAGCGCGGCGTACCACAGTATCCAAAACATCAGCCATTCTACGGGTACCTTCGCGGCAAGGTATGCATTTTCCGCAACTTTCATGATGCATGAAGCGTGTGAAGTGTCGAACCATATCCACGATACAGTTACATTGATCCAAAACAGTTATCCCGCCCGAACCCATCATCACTCCTCTCTTTTTCATCTCGTCGTAATCCACTGGCAGGTCGAGCATACTATCAGGCAAACTGTATCCTGAAGGCCCTCCGATATGTAAAGCCTTAAAAGCGTGTTCGTTTTTAACTCCTCCACCAATATCGAAAACAATACTTCTAAGAGTTGTTCCCATTGGAACCTCAATAAGTCCGGTGTATTTCGATTTGCCACTTATGGCGAAGATTTTCGTTCCCTTACTGCCTTGAGTGCCAACAGAGGAAAACTTCTGGGGCCCACTGGCCATGATAATAGGCAGATTAGCTAAAGTTTCAACATTGTTGATTACGGTAGGTTTGCCAAACAGTCCCTTCTGTGCGGGAAATGGAGGCTTAAATCTTGGCATTCCCCTTTTACCTTCAATACTACTGATGAGTGCGGTTTCCTCACCACACACAAAAGCTCCTGCGCCTTTCCGAAGTATTATACTAATATTAACGCCGCTACCGTGAACATTAGTTCCAAGCAGCTCATAGTCAATTGCTTGTTGAATCGCTCTTTCAATTCTCACATTTGCCCTCTGGTATTCCTTGCGGATGTGGATATATGCTTTAGTTGCGCCTACAGCATAGGATGCAATTGCAATACCTTCGAGGAAGAGATGAGGGTTTGATTCGATGAGCGAACGGTTCATAAATGCACCCGGATCGCTTTCATCGGCGTTGCAAACCAGGTATTTCTGATCAGATGGTGTGTCGCGGGCAATTTTCCATTTCGCTGCGGTAGGAAATCCCCTCCCTCCCCTGCCACGAAGTCCGCTTTGCTCAACAATGGCACATACTTTTTCAGGAGTATAACTTGTGATTGTTTTCAAATATGCCTTATAACCGCCGCGTGCAATGTACTCTTCTATACATGAAGGATCAATAACTCCGCTGTTTTTTGTAAGGGTTCGCAACTGCAGTTTAAAAAACGGGTGGTTCTCCAAAAGTGGCACTCCTGGCCATGCCTCCTTATTGCTGCTTCCATACTGACCAAGAATTTTGTTTTCAGGAAGAGTGTAGTGCAAAATTGATGACAGCAACTGTTCAACATCCTCGGGTTTAACATTGCTAAAGCTCAGACGCCGTTTGCCAGGTAGTTGGATATCAACCATTGGTTCGGCTGAGCAAAGACCATAACATCCTGTTTCAATAATTTCCGCGTCAACTTGATTATCAGTAACATATTGTTTGATTAAAAACAGAGTATCAAGCGCTCCCGCAACAACACCGCAGCTCCCGGTACCCACAAAAATTAGAGGTTTGATAGCATTACTCCGTTGAAGGAGATTGAGCCGGATGTTTTCTTCGGCTGAAAGAGGTATATCCGATCCCTTTAAAATACGCTCAATCAGCCATTGCTTTTCGGTATATTCAGGCTTTATGTTCATATTTTTGTCCGTTTACAACCGTCAATGATTCGTTTTAACTCATCACGGGTGGTGTTCGCAAAATAGGTGTCATTTACCATCATTACCGGGGCAGAGCCACAAGCTCCCATGCAACTTACCAACTCAAGGCTGAATAAACCATCACGTGTGGTTTTGCCCGGTTGAATTCCCAACTCACTGATAAGGTGCTGAATAACCGTAGCCGAACCCATTACATGGCACGCAGTTCCATGACAGATTTTAATTCTGTAACGTGCAGGATTCGTAAAGTTGAAATAGTCGTAAAATGTTGCAACACCAAATACTTTGCTGGCTGGCAACTTAAGAAAACGGCTAACCTGAATGATAGCCTCTTCAGATAAAAAACCTTGCTCATCCTGAATAGCTTCGAGTATAGGTATTAAACTGTCGCGTTTTGCACCACTAAATCTTGTAAGGATATGTTCGATTTCTGCCATGATTGAGTAATTTTCCAGTCGGAATCTTTAACATTTCGGTATAATTGCACAATCTGCGGTTGTATTGATAACACAAAGGTAGAAAAGAATTTGTGCCAATAATGATCTGACTGTTACATTTTTCACAATGTTAACCAGATAACAAAGAAATATTGTTTTACCTTTAGTCCCGAAAAATATGTTTGATTTGTTATGGATGTAATGTACAATAGAAATCAGTTGTTTGTTGTATTCAATATCAGCCATATACGCATCACTCAACATATTTGAATTACTGTAAAAAAAAGTGTTTCTTTGTACAATTCAACTAAGTCATCACAACGAAGCCATGCTTTCGCCAGAGGAAGAAAATGTTTTTGAACTAATCGAGATTAATACCTCAAAATGTGATAGTTGCATGTTGTGTGCCATTTCCTGTCCGGTACATGCAATAATTTTAAAAGCAGATGTTGAGGTTCCTGTGATAAGCCATCTACGCTGTATAGGGTGTGGCGATTGCATTGATGCATGTCCATCAGGCGCATTAGCCTATCGAAGCTCAATTGCCGAATTGAAAGCTTTGCTTGCCTCAGGCCGGCGGATTGCGGCTATTGTTGATCCGAGCATTTCGGCTGAATTTCCTGATATTAACGATTACCGCAAGTTTGCCGGGATGATAAGAATGCTGGGATTCAGCTATGTAGCTGAAATTTCTTTTGCTATTGAGTTGCTTGCCAGGCAATATGCTGCATTACTTAGCAGTTCGCGGGGTAAGTATTATCTTTCATCGCTCTGCCCTACGGCTGTGATGTATGTTGAAAAATACTTTCCTCAACTTACAGCAAATCTTGTTCCGCTGAAATCGCCACTAAATGCTATGGCTTCTGTATTACGTTCGGAATATGGGAGCGAGTTGCCAGTGGTTGCAATCACACCATTAATTGCTGAAAAAATTCACGCCATCCGAAATCAAGGCGATTCCAATGTTGATGTTGTCATAACTTTCAGCGAATTAAGACAACTTTTTAAAGAGCACGACATTACAGAAACCACATTGGAATATTCAGATTTCGATCCGCCTCATGGGAGAACCGGGTCTCTTTATCCAATTGCCGATGCTTTTGCGCAACTTACAGGCTTGAATGATGAAGCTAAGAACGGTAGTTTGCTCACTGCAGCGGGAAAAAGGTTGATGATGAGCACTGTGAAAGAGTTCAACGACAACAGCGATATTATCAAAAAACATTTTATCCTGTCGTATTATCACGGCACTATGACCGGTCCGGGTATGACAAACCGCCTCGACTACTTTCTTAAACACTCTCTTGTAACCGATTATACTTCAAGGCGATCGCATGCAGTAAATATCACACAATGGGAAGCAGCTCACGAAAAATTCAGCTCTTTCCCTCTCGAACTCAACTATTCTCCTGACGATCAACGCCTTCCCATGCCTCCTGACGATCAGATTGAGGAAATTCTTAGAACAATCACTAAAAGTGGTAAGCATATCAGGGAAGCATGTAACCTCTGTGGTTATATTTCTTGCAGGGATTTTGCTATTGCTGTCGCACAGGGTCTTACAAAAACAGAAATGTGTATTCCATATTCGCTACGCACGAAACAGGAGTATATCCAGATGCTGCGTAAAAGCAACGAGCAATTGAACAGTCGTCAAAAGCAATTGGTTTCTTCCGAGCAGCAGTCACGGCAAGATCTTGAAACTGCCCGAAACGCATTTGACACACTTGGTGTTCTCATGCAAAAATTACCAGCAGGAATAGTAATTGTTGATGAAAATCTTCGTATTATTGAATCGAATAGTAGCTTCGTTGCAATGTTAGGCGAAGAGGCAGCTCTGGTTAACGATGTGATTCCAGGATTGAAAGGTGCGGATCTTAAAACACTGCTCCCATTCGGATTTTATAATCTTTTTAAATACGTACTTTCAAATGGCGAGGATGTTATTGGAAAAGATGTTGCCTTTGCAGATAACCTTTTAAACGTATCCATCTATTCAATTATTCGCAACAAGGTTTGCGGTGCAGTTATCAGGGACATGTATCTTCCTGAAGTTCAAAAGGAAGAGCTGGTAAACCGCCTTACTGAGGTTATTGATAAGAACCTGAACATGGTGCAGGAAATTGGCTTTTTGCTGGGCGAGGGAGCTGCAAAAACTGAAAAAATGCTGCAATCGCTGATAGAAACCCATCGTGGAAAGCGCAAAAAGTAGTGACTTATGGAACGCGATTACCATATTGAAGTCTATTGCTATCAGCAAAGCTATGATGGGGAACGCATTTGTGGAGATGTTTTTCTCTCAAAACGAATCGCTGAAGAACAACGTCTGATAGCGATTTTGTCAGATGGAATGGGACATGGAGTTAAAGCAAATATCCTTGCAACTCTAACAGCGAGTCTTCTTATGGGTCTCACGAGCGAACACCGCAAAATTGAAAGAGTAATCGAGATCATAACAAAAACACTTCCTGTATGCAGCACACGCAAGACAAGCTATTCTACTTTCAGTGTCGCCGACCTTAGTTACAACGGAGCTGTGAGATTGCTCGAATACGATAATCCGCCTTGTATGCTAATCAGCAACGGAGTTGTTTTCGAACCTCACAAAAATAAAATTGTAGTGCAAGGGATGCAGAACAGAAGAATGGAACTAAAAGCCAGTGAATTCAACCTGCAAAAGGAAGACAGACTGCTTATATGCTCTGACGGTATTGTTCAATCAGGCACTGGTGGTCGCTTTTCAGAGGGTTGGGGCTGGAGTAACCTGAAGACTTTTGTTGAGGAAGCTGTTCAAAAAGAACCTAAGATTTCTGCTGCCTCACTCGCATCAAAAGTAGTCAACCGCGCTGTTGCAAATGATATATACAGCGCCAAAGACGATTGTTCATGCGCTGTGGTTTACTTTCGACAACCACGACGTTTGATGATCTGTACCGGGCCTCCATTTGAGGAGTCGGCTGACAGCTCTTTTGCCAAACAGCTTCAAGCTTTTGATGGACAAAAGGTTATTTGCGGCGCTACTACTGCCGATATTGTTGCCAGGGAATGGCAACAGAGCATCACCGACTCGACTGAGTTTCATGATCATGAACTACCTCCAATTTCGCAGATGCCAGGTGTTGATCTTATTACCGAGGGTATGCTTACTTTAAACAAAACCACTCGATTGCTTCAAAAACACGATAGTTCCACAGAGTTTGGAAAAGGGCCGGCCGACAGGCTTGCATCGCTGCTCTTGTTGAGCGATCAGATTTATTTCCTGGTTGGTACACGGATAAATGAGGCACATCAGGATCCAACATTGCCTATAGAACTTGACATTAGAAGGAATGTAGTGAAACGTCTTGCCCGTTTGCTTGAAAGCAAGTTTTTGAAGGAGATTTCGATCGAGTACAGATAATTACTCAGTGATTCCGCTGGGATTCGAACCCAGGACCCCATCCTTAAAAGGGATGTGCTCTACCTGCTGAGCTACGAAATCATTAAATATATAAAGAACAATGTTTTGCTTTGAAACGCACTTGTCGAAAGCTAAATTTTCGAGGGCGCAAAGTTAACAGAATCCTTTAAGATAACAAAATCACTGAAGAATAAATCTAACTCATTGATTTACATTCGTTTCAATATCAATCTTTCCATGCAATGCCAACCAGAAACACTCAGAATTGATGCTGGTTTCAACTATTCGGTGACGAAAATGAGCAGGTATAAAAAGATAATCGCCAGCATTGAGGCTTATTTCCTTTCCATCTTCGAATAAAATAACAGCAGAGCCACTGAGAAGTATCACCCATTCATCGTTGCTTTGGTTGTACCACTTGTTTGCAGGCGTTATGTGTCCTTTTGAGATGATCCGCTCCAGTTTGAAATTACTTCCGGTACATAATGTTTCTGAAAACTCCTTGTCCGGGTCGAAAAGATAGTTTTTTGCCTTGTAGAAATTTTCAATGTTTACTTTGAACATATGATTGTTATTTGTGTTTTACGCAATTTGGTTACGAGATTAAATTTGCTGCTATGGGCATTAGTGGGCGTGCAAGAGATCAAAGCATCCCTTTGCCTTCTCGTATAACTATAGGCACATCGCCCGTACAGTCTATAACTGTTGAGGGTACATTATCGCCATAGCCACCATCGATCACAATGTCAACAAGTTTTTTATACTTTTCGTAGATAAGTTCAGGGTCGGTAGTATACTCAAGTACCTCATCATCATCATGTATGGAAGTAGTCATGATCGGGTTACCTAACTCTTTTACAATTTGGGTTGGTATATTGTTGGCGGGAATACGAATCCCAACGGTTTTCTTGTTGCGTTGAAAAATTTTGGGAATGTTATGGTTGGCATTCAGAATAAACGAATAAGGACCTGGTAAATAGCTTTTCATCAGGCGATATACTTCTGTTGAGAATGGCTTTGTGAAATTGCTTATCTGACTTAGGTCGTGGAATACGAAAGTGAAATTCGCTTTTTCGCGTTTGATCCCTTTTATTTGTGCGATCCTGTCAACTGCTTTGGGTTTATAAATATCGCATGCGAGTCCATAAACCGTATCGGTAGGATAGATTATTACCCCACCGTTGCTAAGACATTCGCAAACAGTAAGTATTTGACGGTAACTTGGTGTTTGTGGATGAATTTTCAGCAGCATATGTCAGGTTTTGCGATTATATGTGAAGCTGAATACAAAAATAGAAAATTCAAATTAAAAAGGGTAAGTCCATATATCGCATCGCTACAACCACCTACCCTTGCTTCTTCTCAGACCTGGGGGAGTTCAGCAGGAGCTGATCGTACAAGACTTACCCGCCGCAAAAATAGGAAAATAATCGCTTTTAACCCTATGCTTGCATTGTTTTCTGTCGAAATTACATAAATTTGCCATAATTATTAATCTCAACACTATGGAAGAAAAACCAATCACCGTCAACAGGCACAGTATGAATATGGCCCTTCCGGTTGGAGGCCTTTTGATACTGTTGAGCATTTTGATATATATATTGGGACTTAATCCACGCGACGGTTGGATGTATCTATCCTACGCCGTCTTGCTTGGCGGCATTGTATGGAGCATGCTGAAACTCCGCAATAAGTACTTTGGCGGCTCAATTACCTATGGCGATAGCTTTCTTACCGGATTACTGACAGGATTGTACAGTGGTATCATTATGGGGATCTATACTTTTGTTTTTTACAAGTTTTTTGATCCTGCACAGTTACAGGTTCTTAAAGATATGGCAGAAGAAGCAATACTCATGAGTGGAACTCCGCTCACCGATGAGCAAATTGAAACAGCCATTACGTGGAGCCATAAATTTATGACCCCTGGATGGCTGTCGATCAGCGAAGTACTTAATGCAGCATTCATCTCCCTGCTGATCGCCCTTGTAGTGGCAATTTTTATTAAACGGGCACCGAAAGATATGCCCTTCGAAAGTAGCGCTGAATGATAGATATTACTGTAATTGTTCCTGTTTTCAACGAGGAAGATTCGCTCCCGGAGTTGGCAGCCTGGGTAAACCGGGTCATGAACCAGCATAAGCTTAACTATGAATTAATCTTTGTTGATGATGGCAGCAACGACCAAAGCTGGCAGGTAATTGGTTATCTTGGATCAGAAAATCATTCGGTTAAAGGAGTGAAATTCCGCAGAAACTACGGTAAAAGTGCTGCATTGCAATATGGTTTTGAATTGGCCTCAGGAGAAGTCGTGATCACAATGGATGCCGACCTTCAGGATAGCCCCGACGAGATTCCAGCCTTGTATTCAATGATCAAAGAGGGATTCGACATGGTTTCCGGTTGGAAAAAGAAACGTCGTGATCCGCTTTCCAAAAGATTACCTTCCTGGTTTTTTAATCAGGTAACACGGTGGAGAACCGGCATTCCGCTGCATGATTTCAACTGCGGACTAAAAGCATACAGAAAGGATGTGGTAAAAAATATAGAAGTGTATGGCGAGATGCACCGCTATATTCCGGTAATTGCAAAATGGGCCGGATTTCAAAAAATCGGCGAGAAAATTGTATCCCACCATCCCCGCAAATATGGCAAAACCAAAT
Organism: uncultured Bacteroidales bacterium; assembly: GCA_964349765.1. GTDB lineage: Bacteria > Bacteroidota > Bacteroidia > Bacteroidales > JAAYJT01 > JAAYJT01. Next base: position 12,693 of record CAYGGZ010000020.1, on the reverse strand, counting down.
TTGGCATGGAGCGGTTTCTGAATGGCTACCTCGATCTTATTTCGATTTCATTTGTTTCAAAATTCGGAAAAAAACCAATGCATTTCTTCGGTTCGTTAGGAACACTCTTGTTTTTGGCAGGTTTTGTCATTGCCGGTTATCTTGCTTATGCACGGATTTTTGAAGATGCATACAGGATGACCGACCGTCCGCTGTTTTATTTCGGGATGCTCGCAATGATATTAGGAACACAACTTTTCCTTACAGGGTTTCTTGCCGAGATGATAGCACGAACCGCTAACGACCGCAACCGGTACCAGGTCGAAAAAATGATAGGCTTCAGCAGCAAATGATTCCGGCAAGTGTACATAACAACAGCAAAGTGATCGTTATTGTTGGTTCGGCATACCCGTTAAGAGGAGGTATTGCTAACTTTAACGAACGTCTTACACGTGCTTTCAACAATTGCGGTCACAGGGCAAAAATCATCACTTTCAGCCTTCAGTATCCCTCTTTTCTTTTTCCCGGAAAATCACAATATTCTTCCGACTCTAAACCGTCCGACCTCGATATAATAATTGGTATCAACTCAATAAACCCTGTCAATTGGATTAAATGGGGAATAAAAATCAAGCGGATGGCTCCAGATGTTGTACTGATGAAGTATTGGATTCCGTTTCTTGCTCCTTGTTTGGGAACAATAGCCAGAATTGTTAGAACCAATAAAAAAACCACAGTGATCAGTATCATTGATAACCTCGTGCCCCACGAAACACGTCCATTTGATACATTACTCACAAGATACTTCGTTGCAGGTATCGACGGATTCGTTACAATGTCGAGAGCTGTGTTCGATCAGTTAGAAAAGTTTTCGAATAAACCCAAATGTTTCACGCCACATCCGGTTTATGATAATTATGGCGACCCAATTGATAAACGTACTGCAAGAGCGATGCTTGGATTGCAGCAGGATGATAAAATCGCTCTATTTTTCGGTTTCATTCGTGATTACAAAGGGCTTGATCTGCTACTTAAAGCTATGGGCGACAACAGAATAAAACTTGCTGGTATAAAACTGGTAGTTGCCGGAGAATTCTATTCCGACCCTAAACCATATTTGACATTAATTAAGGATCACAACCTCGAAGATTCAGTTATCCTGCATACGAATTTCATTTCTGATTCTAAAGTGGGAATATACTTCAGTGCCGCTGATTTGGTTGTGCAACCATACAAACATGCAACACAAAGCGGGGTAACCCAGATTGCATACCATTTTAATGTACCAATGGTAATAACAGATGTTGGCGGCCTTTCTGAATTTGTTCCCGATGGGAAAGCCGGCTTTGTGGCAGCGCCATCCCCCGAATCAATTGCCGGAGCAATGATGAAATATTTCGGTTCGCATGAAAAAGAGCTATTTTTAAAGTTTATAGAAAAAGAAAAGCACCATTACAGTTGGGACTTCTTTATGCAGAATATTTTAAAACTTTACGCATCAATCATAACCCGGCAGAGTAAATCTGATGATCACGATAGAGTCTAGAGCGAGTCGGAGCATTTGTCAGACCCAAAATGATGTTCGGGAAATGACAGATTTACAGGCAAAATGAAAGAAATAAATTAAGCTGAACAAGAACACAAATTACTCAATTCATGATAGTCCGAAGCAGAGCTCCTTTACGATTAGGTTTAGCCGGCGGTGGAACTGATGTTGCCCCATACTCTGAACTCTACGGCGGTGCCGTTCTCAACGCCACCATTAATATGTATGCCTACGCCACCATTATTCCCAGAAACGATGAAACGATTTACCTCCACGACCACAATACTAAGGCATCACAAAAACTTCGATCCCAGAAAAACCTACCGATCAACCACATTCTTTCCCTACACAAGGGTGTTTACAACAGGATAGTCAGGGAGTTTTCGCATAAGCCACTTTCGTTTGAACTTAGCACGTTTATGGATGCACCTCCAGGCTCGGGATTAGGCACATCTTCTACCTTGGTAGTAACTATCCTCGGTGCATTTACAGAATGGTTAAATCTTCCATTAGGCGAGTATGATATAGCCCGTATAGCTTATGAGATTGAACGTAAAGAACTTGCTATGGCCGGGGGTAAGCAGGATCAGTATGCCGCCACATTCGGGGGGGTAAACTTCATGGAGTTCGACAGAGCCGATAAAGTAATTGTTAACCCCTTGCGTATACGCGAAAGCTACCTGAATGAATTATCCTATAGTTTAGTGCTTTATTATACCGAAACAAGTCGCGATTCTTCAAGGATTATCGAGAGCCAGGTTGAAAACGTTCAGCAGAACAGGGTCGATTCCATAGAGGCTATGCATCAACTTAAACGGCAGGCAGTAATGATGAAGGAGGCCCTTCTGAAAGGAGATATTGACGAAGTAGGGCGAATCCTCGACTTTGGTTGGCAATACAAAAAACAGATGGCTGCTGGAATCACAAATCCTTCATTAGATGCCGTTTATGAAGCTGCCAGAAAAAGTGGCGCATCGGGAGGCAAAATTTCAGGAGCAGGTGGCGGAGGATATATGACATTTTATTGTCCTGAAAATACAAGGGCAAAAGTGATAGATACTTTAAAAACCTTTGGAGGCAGGATTCACCGGTACGACTTCACATCGGGCGGATTAACAGCATGGACTTTATAACAAATTTCATCAATATGGATTTTTTACACCTTGCACGTAAGCGCTACTCCACAAGACAGTTCGACTCAAAAACGGTTGAACCGGATAAACTGAGCCGGATTCTGGAAGCAGGACGCATTGCTCCGTCGGCAGCAAATTACCAACCTTGGTACTTCATTGTAATTACCGAAATTGAACAGCGGAAAAAATTTTGGAGTGTTTACCAACAACCATGGTTCATGGATGCGCGCGTCTACATTGTGTTATGCGCCGATCATAATACTTCATGGAAACGCAGCGATGGCAAGGATCACTCCGATATTGATATCGCTATTGCCGCCGACCATATGACCCTGGCAGCTACGGAAATAGGATTAGGAACCTGCTGGATCTGCCATTTCGATGTTGCCGCATGCCGAAAAATTTTGAATCTTCCTGATTACATTGAACCTGTTGTTATTCTGCCTGTTGGCTATCCGCTCGATTCCGGAAACCCTAATCGGCATACTAACGAAAGGAAACAAATAGCGGCGGTGGTTTACTATGAGCGTTTCGGAAATGCAATGAAATAAATTATCTTTGTCCTGTTTCCTCTTGTTATTTTACCATTATGATCAATATTTCCACTATTCTTCACCAGGCAGTTGAACTTCATAGAGTTGTTTATGCTGATGCCACTATACAACAACGGCTTTACCGCACAATTGAGATAATTACCCACTGTTATCGTAATGGCGGTAAGGTGCTACTCTGTGGTAATGGCGGGAGCGCCGCCGATGCCCAACACCTTGCAGCCGAATTAACCGGTCGCTTTTATTTCGATCGCGCCCCACTTGATGCTGAAGCATTGCACGTGAACACTTCCTACCTAACAGCAGTTGCAAATGACTATTCTTATGATGAGGTGTTTTCGAGGCTGGTGCAGGCTAAAGGGCAGAAGGGTGATGTGTTGGTTGCTTTTTCAACATCAGGCAGTTCCAATAATGTACTGCGCGCAATACAAACCGCCAAAAAAATAGGGCTTACAATCATTGGATTTACCGGAAACAAAGATGGAACGATGAAACCTTTTTGTGATGTGCTTTTCAATGTACCATCCGATGATACTCCACGAATACAGGAAATTCATATTTTATTGGGTCACATAGTATGTCAGGGAGTGGAGGAGGAAATGTTTAAGAGAGAACGAACTAAAAGCTGATGCCTGAAGTAATACTGCTTGCCGGCGGGCTTGGTACCCGGCTTCGGTCGGTTTTACAGGATACTCCTAAATGCATGGCCCCGGTAAAAGGTCTTCCATTTCTCGAATACGTTATGGATTACCTTCTGAAGTGGGATGTGCAGCGTTTTATTCTGGCTGTTGGCTATAAAGGAGATCAGATAGTTAATTATTTTGGCGAAAACTATAAAAACACACCGGTTGTCTATTCCATAGAAGATTCACCATTAGGAACCGGAGGGGGAATACTGCAAGCTCTTACATTTTGTAGATCATCCACAGTCCTTGTATTGAATGGCGATACTATATTCACGATCAATATCCGGCAACTGATTGATCAACACCATAAATCCAATGCTGGGATGAGCATTGCTCTCAGGAAAGTTGATGACATTTCGCGCTATGGCGAAGTAATTGTTGATCCTAATAACAAAGTGATTGCCTTTGCCGAAAAACATAGCCAGCAACGTGCAGGCTTGATAAACGGTGGCGTATATCTGATCGATCATGCTGTTTACAAGTCTGTTACCCCGAGCGCAGTATTCTCGTTGGAAAATGACCTGTTTCCCTTATTAATTCAAGATCAATTGCTTTTCGGGTTTCCTTCGGATGGCTATTTTCTCGACATTGGAATCCCTTCAGATTATCTCAAAGCACAAAATGAGCTTAAATCGTTGGAATATTGACCTCTCCTGGTCGCTTTTTCTCGACCGGGATGGAGTAATTAATCATCGACTGCCCGGCGATTATGTAAAATCGCTGGAGGAGTTCAGTTTTATACAGGGTGTTCCGGAAGCGATTGCTATTTTTTCGAAGATGTTTTCGAAGGTGATTGTTGTTACCAATCAGCAAGGCGTCGCAAAAGGACTAATGTCAGCGGAAACCCTGCACAGGATACATCAATTTATGGTTTCTGAAATCGAAAAAACAGGAGGAAGGATTGATCTGACTTTGTTTGCACCCCACCTCGAAAGCGAAAACAACATTATGCGGAAGCCAAATATAGGGATGGCTCTTAAGGCAAAACGATCGTTCCCTGATCTGAGGTTCCGCAAAAGCATTATGGTGGGCGATAGTGTTGGCGATATGCTCTTCGGAAAGAGAGTAGGAATGAAAACGGTACTCATTTCCAATGATTCCACACTGGCGCGTAACTTTCACAAAATTGTTGACATGCAATGCAGCTCGCTTCATGAATTGGCAGAACAATTAATAGTCAACAACTTCTCACACTAACTACCTAACTACTCATTGCAAATGGATCCTATAGCAATATTTTTGGTCTTCGGTTTGTACACGTCGTTGTTGTTCATCATTGCATGGATCACCTCCCGAAAAGCAGGCAACAAAGCCTATTTTATTGGTAATAAGACATCGCCCTGGTATGTGGTGGCATACGGAATGATTGGAGCATCGCTTTCGGGGGTCACTTTTATCTCTGTACCCGGCGATGTTAGCAATTCCTATTTTTCGTATATGCTGATTGTCCTGGGATTCCTTGTAGGGTATGCTGTGATAGCTGAAATTCTGCTCCCACTCTACTACCGGTTAAATCTTACTTCAATCTATTCTTACCTGAGAGATAGGTTCGGGCCAAATTCGCACAAAACCGGCGCATTTTTCTTTCTGCTTTCACGGAGTATCGGAGCTTCATTCCGTGTGTATCTTGTAGTGGCTGTGCTGCAATTATTTGTTTTTGATGGCTGGAATATTCCATTTATAGTAACAGTGTTAGGCTTCATGGGTCTGATCATTTTATACTCATTCAAGGGCGGCATTAAAACCATCGTCTGGACCGATACTCTTCAAACCACCTTTATGCTCACCTCAGTGGTGGTTATGCTGTATCTTATTGGAAGTTCACTGGAATTAAGTTTCGGGCAATTAGTCAGGTCGGCGATAGAGAGCGAATACGCAAAAATGTTCTTTTTCGACTGGACCGACCGTCGCTTCTTCTTAAAACAATTTTTCAGCGGTGTATTTATTGCCATTGTTATGACCGGCCTTGATCAGGATATGATGCAAAAAAACCTGAGTTGCCGCACCCTGCCTGATGCCAAAAAGAATATCTACTTGATGAGTTGGCTGCTGGTGCCGGTAAACCTGTTGTTTTTATTTCTTGGTTTATCGCTTTATATTTTTGCTGCTGCCAAAGGAATTACGCTTACGGGGTCAACTGATCAACTATTCCCGATGATTGCATTCAGCTATTTGGGTGCTACTGCCGGAATGTTCTTTCTTATTGGGCTTGTTGCTGCATCCTACTCCAGCGCCGACGGAACAATCACTGCACTTACGACATCTTTTTGCGTTGATATCCTTGGATTTGACAGAAAACAACATTTAACTGAAAGAAGCAAAATCCGTAAACGATACCTTGTACACGTTTTAATGGCGCTTGTACTTATTTTTCTAATTCTTGCTTTCAGAGCTATCGGCGACCAATCAGTAATTCAGAAGCTTTTTACAATTGCCGGATATACCTACGGACCACTACTGGGGATTTTTACCTTTGGTCTGTTTACAAAACATAGCCTCAAAGATCGATGGGTGCCGGTTGTTGCTCTTGCTTCTCCTATTTTGAGTTTTGTGTTGAATAGCTACTCCGAACAACTTCTTGGGGGCTACAGGTTTGGTTTTGAATTGCTTATTGTTAACGGGATGTTAACTTTTATGGGATTATGGCTTATACGCAACAAAAAACACTAAAATCTGTTAAATCAATTTCTCCAAAATTAAATCAACATATTGCTCGAAAATTATTCACATCAAATTATATCACAACAAGGTTTTACCAGAACATTATAGATTATGAGTAACATACGATTTAAAGCCATAGAAATTTCGATGACACGGGGGCGCAGAGAGGTTACGCCCATTAATGGTAAAAGCTCTACATATTTCGGAAAGATGGTGTTCAATATCAACGCAATGCGTGAATATCTTCCCTCCGAGATTTACACAAAAGTTGAGAATGCCATTTTAACCGGTTCGCGGATTGATTATTCTGTTGCCGACCAGGTAGCTGCATCAATGAAGGCATGGGCAGTAAATCATGGTGCAACCCATTATACTCACTGGTTTCATCCGCTCACAGGTAACACGGCAGAGAAGCACGATTCTTTCTTGCATCCTGGTGATGGAGGGCATGCCCTCGAAAACTTCAAGGGGTCGGAATTGATACAACAGGAACCCGATGCCTCGAGCTTTCCAAGTGGAGGAATCCGTAATACTTTTGAGGCTAGAGGATACACCGCATGGGACCCCAGTTCGCCAGCATTTATAGTTGACAAAACACTTTGTATTCCTACCATATTTATTTCCTTCACAGGCGAATCGCTCGATTATAAAACGCCATTGTTGCGATCTTTACATGCCCTCGATAAAGCTGCAACAGAGGTTTGCCGGATGTTCGACAAGAATGTGCAACGAGTAATGGCTACTTTAGGATGGGAACAGGAGTATTTTTTGGTTGATAGCGCCTTGTTTCAAGCCAGGCCAGATATGTATCTCACCGGAAGAACTGTTTTTGGGCACTCATCGGCCAAAGATCAGCAACTTTCCGACCACTATTTCGGGACAATCGCTCAGCGTGTACTGGATTTCATGCGCGAGTTCGAACAGGAGGCCCATCTGCTCGGAATTCCTGTGAAAACAAGGCATAACGAGGTTGCTCCGGGTCAGTTTGAGTGCGTACCTGTATTTGAAGAGGCTAACCTGGCAGTTGACCACAATCAATTGCTTATGCACCTCATGGAGCGTGTTGCCCGGCAGCACCATTTCAATGTTTTACTTCATGAGAAACCCTATTCGAATATCAACGGTTCAGGAAAACATAACAATTGGAGTATGATGACCGATAAAGCCGAAAATTTACTTTCACCCGGTAAAACATCGCGCGCCAATCTCCGCTTTCTGGTTTTTCTGATTAATACTCTCAAAGCTGTAAACAACCATCCCGAACTGCTGCAAGCCTACATAGCCACTGCTGGCAACGACTTGCGTCTTGGAGGTCATGAGGCCCCACCTTCGATTATATCCGTATTTATCGGATCGCAGTTGACTAAAGCACTTGATGAACTTGAAAATGAAACTGGAAAAACAAGAATCAATACTGGAAACCGCAGCGAATTAAGCCTTAATGTTCCTAAAATTCCCGAGATTCTGTTCGGCAATACTGATCGAAATCGCACATCTCCATTTGCTTTTACAGGCACAAAATTCGAATTCAGACCTGTAGGAGCCTCTTTCAATTGTGCAAGAGCTATGATCCCGCTTAATCTGCTGGTCGCCGACCAACTCAAGAAATTTATCAGCGACGTTGACGCTATTTCAAAAAACGGAAATACCAGAGAGGAAGCGATTTTGCAAGTTCTGCGCAGGTATATTCCTGAATGCCGCCGTATCCTTTTTGAGGGAAACAACTACAGCGAAGAATGGAAAGCCGAGGCAGAAAAGCGTGGCCTTAAAAATTTCTCATGCGCACCTGATGCGCTGGAAGCTTTCAATAATCCTGCAATTATTGAATTGTATCGCCGAAATAATATTCTTACAGAACGTGAACTGCGGGCACGTTACGAAATTAAACTCGAACGCTATATAAAACAGTTACAGATCGAATCGCGCGTTATTGGCGATCTTGCCTCCAATCACATTATCCCAACTGCAATACGCTATCAGAACACATTGATCGAAAACGTAAAGGGATTAAAGGAGGTACTCGATACAAAAACCTGGGTAAAGCTAAGCAATAGTCAGGTGCAAACTATCAAGGAGATCTCTGAGCATATAGGTGAAATTAAAATCAATGTGTCGGCTATGCTTGAGGAACGAAAAAAAGCAAACCGTACCGAAGGAATTCGTGAAAAAGCCCAAGCCTACGCAAACCGCGTATTGCCTTATTTCGCACAGATCAGATCGCACGTTGACAAGCTCGAACTGCTCGTTGACGATGAATTATGGCCATTACCAAAGTACAGGGAGTTGTTGTTTATAAGGTAGTTACCCACAACACTTTTCCGCCCCTTAAAAATCCAGCAATTTCATTGAATCACTACATTGACTTTCGCCAGTTTATGGGTCGGGTAGGAATTTACAGATAGTCGGGGTAGCAGGATTCGAACCTGCGACCCCCTGGTCCCAAACCAGGTGCGCTAACCGGACTGCGCTATACCCCGAGCTTTCAGGAAAAACAATAACATGCGGTGAGGGGGGGATTCGAACCCCCGGTACCCTTTCGGGTACGACGGTTTAGCAAACCGTTGGTTTAAGCCACTCACCCACCTCACCGGTTCGTGATTATTTTTACCTCAGGAAAATTAAGAACGATTTGCTGATAGGCGAAAAATTTAGAATTCTGCTCCAGAAAGATTTTCCGCTTTTTCAGGGCTGCAAAATTACAAAAATGGGCTTAAGGTGCAAGATATACGAGTTTTTTTTTAATTTAGAGCCGTAATGTGATCTTTGTAGCGCACTATCCAAATTATTTGAACACCAGTTGCAATGAAAATTCTTTTAGCAAACACACCAAAAAGATGGCGGGTAGTATACCTGTTGTTTTTATTTATTTTCCTGATTACTATTCCCGTAGCCGCATGGCAATTGCCTGTTTACGCTGCTCGTATGCCTTTGTTGTTGCTGCTCTTTGCCGGCGACTTCTGGATAGCGCTGTCAATTTTCAGATGCCGCGATAAGTTCCAATCAAGAGTTTTAACCCTGTTACATGTCCTGAACCTCTTGCCCTCAGCTTTGCTTTTGATCCCAATGCTTTCCCTGGCGTTTGGTTCGCCTCTGGAGTGGAATTCCATGTTGCGAAACCATTGGATGGGCATTGCTATCATACTTTTAATCGCAAAATACCTGGCGTTTCTCTTGATGAAGGCGTATCTGGTGTTTGTAAAAGACATTACAGGGAAAAGATGTAAAATGCACCTTTTTGCAGGTGGAATCTTAGCCGCTGTATTTCTTGGGATCATGGCTAATGCCATGGTAGTTTCAGAAAGAAGGATCAACGTAGTCGAAGTCCCGCTCAACCTGGAGCAACTTTACACAACGCAATCGGGCTACCGGATTGTTCATGTTTCCGATCTTCATTTAGGACGCTGGCTTTCGAAAGAAGCCTTGACCAGTTTTATCCATAAGATAAACAAGTTGCAACCCGACATGATTGCTTTAACCGGCGACCTTGTACATTATGCCACCGCTGAAGCTTTACCGTTAGAACCGTTGCTGGCACAATTGCAGGCGCCTGATGGTGTTTTTACTGTGCTTGGAAACCACGACTACGGCACCTATCTGCGGTGGCCATCGCCTGAGGCCAAAGCAGAGAACATGAATGAAATGAAACTGTTTTTCGAGCGCCTTGGATGGACTCTTCTCAACAACAGCTCCAAAACCATACACACACCTAACGGAGCTATCAGGGTTGCTGGTACAGCACACTGGTGTCCAAGGAAAAAATTCCGGTATTGGCTTGATCTCGAAAGCACATTTGCTGATGTTTCCGCTTTCAATGTTACTGTTCTTCTGACCCACTCACCACAATTATGGAGCAAACAACTGCTTCCATCGGCGCATCACGCACATCTCACGCTTGCAGGCCACACTCATGGATTGCAACTCGGTTTCAGACTGTTTGGCGCAGAAATCAGCCCAGCAGCCTTAATCTTCGAACAATGGGCAGGCTTGTACTACCACACAACGCAGGCAAAAGGCAAAAGTTATCTTTACGTCAACCGCGGAGTTGGTAATGTGCTAATCCCTTTCCGTATTGGCATGGATCCGGAAATCACGCTTATTGTTTTGAACCGAATTGAGTAACCTCGTTTGAACCTACTTTCCAGTCAGTTCAACAATTAAGCATGAAAATGCACTCTATCTTTACACACAACGATTGTAATATGAAATTATGAGCAATTCGAAAATGGCTCTCTATCAGTCTATTGCGAATTTATTGAGATATACCAATGCCTGAATGTCGAAAAAACTTAATTATTACTGATTTGGATGTTTGGTGGCGACTTTATTGTTCTTTCATTAATCGCGTTAAAAGTATCGTAAAAATATCAACATCATCGCTAAACTCTAAAAAAGGACTCTATCCCGTTTCCTTTTGAATATCAACTCCGTTTGTATAGGGTTCAACATCTAATATATTATTCAGAGCGATTATTTTATTTCCTTTCGAACCCATAAATATCAATCGTTTGTTAGTCAGATATATTTGACCCGAATCAATAATTTGCCATACATCCTCAGAAATTCTATTCAAATTTATACTTCCAAGTCTATAATACAGCCCTTTTACAATCCTTACCCTTGCAACCGGCCCTCCAAAATTTATTCTTTTGGTTACGCGGCGTTGTTCATGCCACTTAACATCTGTTTTAAAATGTAATTTTTCAGATTTTCGGATATTTATATCTGATTCTATCTCTGGTAATTCAGCATTTTCAATTTGCCAGTAAAGTTTATATTTTTCCAGAATATCTTTATTTTTTTTGTCAGCTATTAAATCAATCCCTAAACTCCTAGCAATTTTATTAAGCTCTGACTCCTCATCGGGCGATAACCTTTCATCAGCAATAACATCTTCAATAAATTTCTGGGAAATATCATTTGAGATTTTTTCCTGGACTTTAATTGCATAGTCATCAGAAATCAACAAGTTACTCTTAATCTGTTTTAGTTTCTCTTTTTCTGAATCAACTAATATCCCATCTTTAGTCGCATTGAATACATGTTGCTCGTAAAGTTTTTCTGTCTCAAATTTTATAAGCGGACCAACATCATTTTCAGTTAGCATCAGTATTTTCTGAATATGTTTTAGCGATTCAATTTGGTTATCATCCAATTTGTGATCAATTAAACAATGAAGCAGATACGACTTAAATAAATCCAGGCGAATCGCTTTAAAATCTGTTTTCAAGTCTACCTTGTATTTATTGCCAATATCTATTATTTGGTCAATTGATACATTTTTAATATCCGCCTGATATATTGCAAAAAGATTATTTATCTCAATCATTGCATTTTCAGTTGGGGTTATCCCGAACAACTTTTGAATCATTGTCGGCTTTAAAAAATCTTTATGACGATAAACATCCATGGTTTCGAAATTTAAGTTAGCTTAGGTCATCGTTTTCATATTGGCCGTAACGTTTTGAGTCAGTAAGCAGGTTAAGGTTTAACGCTGAACTTCCCTGCGGGACTGAATGGTCAAATTTATGAAAAATTTTCAACTAATGTCAGCCTCCGGATATCCAGCGAGATAAATTTGAATAGTTCGGGTTTAATTCAATTAGGGTTGTAACAATAATCAGCAAAACAGGTCATATTCAGAAAAACCAGCTGGAAAGTGGATTCAGAAACCAATATTAGCTTAAAAAATTATCCTTCGATACCTGGTTATCAACATCTCCAATCATTAAAACCCCATAAAGGCTTCCACTGTGCTGGAGGTTCCGTTCAACACCTACTTAAATCGCAGCCGCAGGTTCATAAATCTGAAACAGCAGCCTGGTGATTGCGGCTGCGTTTAAGTCTTAATTGTTGTGCGATGTGCATTATTATTTCTTGTTTAATTTCAAATCAATGTTCAGCGAATCAGCAAGCTTTGTAAGATAGTTTCTTATCTGTTTACTCTTTTCCTTATTATCAATCGTCTCGTTTAATTTGCAAGCAAACCCAATTGTTTCCTGTAATTTGTCCAATGGCAATAATGCACAAACTATGCAATAAAAACTCTTTGAGCGCCCATCATCGAATTTAGTCAATAAGTCATGTAATACCATAATCCGTTTGCTTTGGTTATCGGCAAACTGTTCAATCCCATCTCT
>CAYGGZ010000019.1:0-51202 GCA_964349765.1 uncultured Bacteroidales bacterium | reverse complement strand
TAAAGCTCGCAGAGGAAGAACCAAAAGCCCGAAGGGCTTAAATGTGAGTAACCGTAAGTGCAACTTACGGACAAACTATGCAAAAGCAAATCTCAACTCCGAAGGAGTTGAATTAGACAAATCTTAAAAACATGAGCACATACCTGCAACAGCCCCCTAATCAGACGGACATTACCAACCAGCTTTAGCAGTTATTCAACCACTTAGTGTAGTCAATATGTTTCAAAAAATCCATAGAAACGAAGTTGCTATGACTGTGCTTCTTTTACAGTTGAAATACTCTACCGGAAATTCTTAGTGTTCACGCCTGATAACTTCGATTGTAAAATCAGCGGCAAGAGCTGCAAGTGCGCCTACTGCTGCCAATATCGGAGCAACAAGCGCCCCTACTACGCCTATGGTTACAGGAATTTCAAGATAGGTTTTTCCCTTTGTGTCTTTGATTATGATTCGGCTCACGTTGCCCTCGTGAATAAGTTGCCTGACTTTTTGAAGCAACTCCTCCCCTTTTACCTTAAATTCGTCTGAAATGTTCATGGTTAACAGTTTTGGATCGCAAAATTAGCGAAATACAGTCTTTACGGTGCCAGTGGTTTTTAACTTAGCGTTGGGGTGTAAAAAAAATCCTAAATAAACGGGCTTATTTTGATTCGGATAGATTTTGTTTCTTTGTAGGAAGTAAAGCATGCGAAACTAAATTTGAGGTTTAAATTGAATAGAGTTACAAAATATTGGTAAAGAGATGGATAACAAAAAAAAACAGACAAAAGCAAAAAACGCTGAAAAACATAATTCAGGCAGTGGTTTTCTGGGTTGGGTAGAGAGAACCGGTAATAAACTACCACATCCTTTCTGGATGTTTGTATGGATATGTATTATTATCGTTCTGACAAGCAGCATAACGGCATTGCTGGATGTGAGAGCCACTGATCCGGAGTCCGGAAAAATTGTAGCTGCTCAGAACCTTCTATCCGGCCAAGGGTTGAGGATGTTTCTTGAACATATGGTTACAAATTATGCACATTTTGCACCATTTGGTCTGGTACTCGTTATGCTAATGGGAGTTTCGGTAGCTGAAAAGTCGGGTTTACTGCCATCGTTGTTCCGAAGTCTGGCTTTTTCTGTGCCACGAAGAATAATTTTTCCGGTCATTTTCATTATCGCAGCCTGCGCTAACGTTGGCTCTGATGCTGGGATCGTGATCGTGCCACCTATTGCTGCATTGATTTTTGCACAAATGGGGCTTAACCCGATTGCCGGCCTCATTGCAGGGTACGCAGGAGCAACCGCAGGATTTACAGCCAATTTTTTTATAGCAGGCACCGATGTTCTCCTTGCGGGTATAAGCTCCGAGATAACTTCCCAGACTACTCATCTGAAAGAGGTAAGCGCAACAGCCAACTGGTATTTTATGATCGCATCAACGCTGATGATTGGAATTGGAGGAACTTTCGTTGTAAAACGATTTACCCTGCCACGTATGACAGCCTTTGAAGTGGCTGCCGATGCCATTGATATAAATCTGCTGAATCAAACAAATATCATATCGCCCGAAGAAAAAAGGGGTAGAAAAAATGCCGGAATAGCTTTTCTTATCTATTTCACCCTGATAGCAATTCTTGTGATTCCATCCTGGGCGCCGCTCAGGGACCCTGAAACAGGTGGACTTGTACCTTCGCCTTTCCTCAGAGGGCTTGTCCCAATTTTATTCTTTGCTTTTGCTATTCCGGGATATGTTTATGGAAAGGCAGTAGGCTCAATCACCAAACCGAACGATGCTTTGAAACTGATGGAACAGGGCATGAAAGATCTTTCGGGCTACATCGTTCTGATGTTGGTTGTTGCCCAATTCATCAATTTCTTTGCCTGGAGTAACTTAGATACTATACTTGCTATTAAGGGCGCTGAATTTTTGAAAACCATCGGGTTGACAGGCCCGGTTATGTTTGTTTTATTTATCATAATGGTTGCAATTGTGAATATATTTATTGGAAGCGGATCGGCAAAATGGGCAATCTTCGCCCCAATATTTATTCCAATGCTGGCTCAGTTGAATTTCAGCCCGGCATTTGTGCAGCTTATCTACAGAATTGGCGATTCTATAACTAATACTGTATCACCATTATATGTATACTTCCCTCTCCTGCTCGGGTGGGTTCACAAGTACAATAAAAACATGGGGATTGGCTCAGTGATTTCCCTCTTGATTCCCTACACAATCACCCTGTTCGTGCTATGGATAGCGTTGCTTCTGGCCTGGTATTATTTAGACTTACCAATTGGAGTTGGCGAAACCATTTATCTCCAATAAATTCGATCCACAGAAATGTGCCACCACCATATAAAATTATATTTCAGGCTTTTGCATCCATTTGCTTCAAAGTTTTGTTGTAAGAAAATCGCGTGTTCGGCAGAAAATGCAAATTATTTTATGAGAGTACCGGTTTGTTTCCGCTGAAAATAATACTTTTGCAGCGTCTTGGCTCCGTAGCTCAACTGAATAGAGCATCTGACTACGGATCAGAAGGTTTCAGGTTTGAATCCTGACGGAGTCACAAAAAAATAACCACTTACAGATCAATTCCGTAAGTGGTTATTTGGTTTTAAAAGAGCCTGCGCTTATCTTTTCACCTTGATGGTGCAACCAATTGCACGGGTAAAGTCGGGACTGGGCCGATTGCCAGCAAGTAAAGCCAGTATCGCATTTTCAAGAAACCTTTCTTTAACTGCCGAAGCATCCTTGTAGTTATCATCAATAGCTCCAATGTATGCTACCTTCAGCAGATTGCCAACTCTCTCGAGTAAAAACACCTGAGGGGTTCTTGTTGCTCCGTAAACAGGAAATACTTTTTGTCCGTCGTCGAAAAGATAGGGAAAAGTAAATCCTTTCTCCTTTGCCCGTACCTGCATATTTTCGAACGAATCGGCCGGAACTACGGCAGGGTCGTTAGGGTTGATAGCTATAACTGGAAACCCTTTGGTTTTCCACTTTTTATCCAACGCTATGATCCTGTCTTCGTAGGCAACCGAATAAGGGCAATGATTGCATGTGAATATCACAACAAAACCCTTCGCCTCAGGAAAGTCGGCCAGCGAAACCATGCTGTTATCAACATTTTTCAATCTGAAATCTGTAGCTACATCCCCTACCTTATAGCCCTGGGCAGTAGCAAGTAAAAAGGTGAATGAGGCAAACACCAACAAAGCGATTGTTTTCATTACGTGTAGTATTGGTTAGTAAAATTTATTTTTTATGAATTGCATTTAAGGCCGTATCTACTGCATTTTTTAATTCTTCGTACGTGAATTCTTTTTCATAAAAAGCTCTGTGATTTTTGTTGAAAATTAGTGTTGCCGGAATGGAACCCGTCCAATCGGGACTCACTTTTGGAATCCATGCATTTGAGTTTGGATCGTCGAGCAGAAGTATCTCTGATTTCAGCGAGCGCTGTTCGATAAATGGAATTAACCTGCTTTGGAGGCTTTCAGACCTATCAAGGCTTACAAGCAATATTTTAACTCCAGCATCTGCGTAGGTCTCCCCTATCATCTCAAAATATGGAATCTCTCTGATGCAAGGAGCACACCATGTTGCCCAGAAATTTACAACCCAGGTTGTGGTATTATCTGCAGCCTGCAGTCGCGACTCAAGGCTGCTGAAGCTAATAACCGGAACAGCAACCTGTGCGTTTAGCATGAGTGTGTTTGTAGTTAGTAACAGAAAAACGGCAAATGCTTTCATCGAAGTTTTAACATATAAACAAACCATCAGGCTGTATTGTTTTGGGTCGCACGTTAAACCCGAATTAATCATTAGAAAGTCCGTTAGGGCTGAACTATTGATTTCATGAGGGTAACCCCGATTTAGTGTTTGTTCAGTGCAATTCTTATTGTGCTGATTACAAACACTTAATCGTTTAAGCATTGTCAAATGCTTAATCTGGGTTAAACAATTTTTCTTAGTGAACCCGAGTTCCACCAACAAACACTTGTTCGACTCTAATGCTCAGTAAATCGGAGTAGGGAACAATCATAGGATCTTTATCAAGCATTACAAAATCGGCAAATTTGCCAGGTTCGAGGCTACCACGTTCATGCTCCCAGAACTTTGCCTTAGCCGCCCATATAGTAATTGATTTCAATGCTTCACTCCGGCTTAGTTTCTGTTTTGGTTGGAATCCGGATTCAGGGTAGCCGTTATGATTTTGTCGGGTTACGGCAGCATAAAAGGTCCACATAGGATTGATACCTTCTATAGGAAAGTCGGTTCCATTTGGCAACCATCCATTTTGTTCCAGCAGAGTTCGTGTAGCATAAGCGCTTTCCAACCGTTGCGAACCGAGCCGGTAACCAGCCCAGCTCATATCGCTTGTGGCATGGGTCGACTGAATGGAAGGAATTATTGAGTAGTCGCCAAACAGATGAAAATCGTCGGGATGTACAACCTGTGCATGTTCGATTCGCCAGCGAAGATCATTTTTCTGTTTAAGAAAATTTGAATATACATTTAGAATCCTTCGATTAGCTGCATCACCGATTGCATGTGTAATAACCTGATATCCCGCTGCATAAGCCACAGAGCAAATTTGTTTAATTTTCTCCTCGGTCAATCCCCATACACCATACTCGCCTGGGGCATCGCTATATTCCTCAAGTAATCTTGCCCCGCGCGAACCAAGAGCGCCATCAGCAAAGAGTTTTACGGATCGTATTGTTAAGGCTGGTTTCAATATCGGACCCTTTGGCAGAAAATAATCGAGATTCTCTGCCGTAGGATTTATCATTGCATAAATACGGATTTTTAACTGTCCGGTGTTCTGCAAAGAATCGAGCAGTTGAATCTGGTTGAAGTCTAAACCGGCATCGGTTACCGATGTCAATCCTACTGCAAAACAGTTTTGTTGTGCTTTTTCGAGCAATTTTACGATCGTCTCATTGGTTGGAGCAGGAACGGCGGCTCTGAAACGTTTGGCGACAGTTCCGAGAAAAACCCCGGTCAGTTTGCCACTATCGCGAATTGCCTCTCCCTCGGGTAAAATCTGTGAGTCAGTAATTGCAAGGCGACGCATGGCTTCGTTGTTTACCAGCACTGCATGTCCATCAATGCGCGAAAGCACAACAGGATGATTAGGAAAAAGCTCGTTAAGGTTTTTATTGGTTGGAAATTGCTTATTTGGCCAGCGGTTTTGATCCCAGCCATACCCGGTAATCCATTCGCAGGCATTCGTTTTTGCATGTTCGCTAAGAATTTCAAGCACCTTTTCAAAACTATTCGCTGGTCTCAAATCGGCATTTAAAAGACCTAAGGCATAACCAATGAAGTGGGAGTGTGCATCAATAAACCCAGGCATTACTGTTTTACCCTCTGCCTTGAGTATGTTTTGAGAATGAAAACGGGAAAGGATATCCCTATCCGACCCGATTGCAACAATCAATCCATCGCGCACAGCCATAGCTTCGGATGTTGCGAACTCATTATCAAGAGTATAAATAACTGCGTTATGCACTATAAGGTCGGCGGGCTGCTGCTGGATGCATCTGATGTTCATTGTGATGATGATTTTGATGAGAATAATCAGGTAAATTCTTTTCATTATTGTTTTATCCTGTTTTAAGTGTGATTATACGACTTCAATCAAAGTTAGGTTCGCAATAAAACGCTACGAAATTAATAAAGGGTTATTACAATTAGGAACGTTTAACTACATTTGCCCGCCAAATAAATACGAGGAAGAGTATGAACAAGCACAATTTTTCGCCCCTTTTCTTTTTTGTAGTTGCTATTGTGATCCTATCAGTAGCTTTACGTTTGCTGCCTACCTGGCCTAATTTTACGCCTCTGGCTGCTATGGCGTTGTTTGCCGGCACTTATGTGCGCAGAAAGGATATAGCTATTGGGCTTCCTTTATTAGCGATGCTTCTCAGCGATATGATCATCGGTTTTCATCAAACAATGCTCGCGGTGTACGGGAGTCTGGCTTTGGTAGTTGTGATAGGTTTTGCTCTACGCCAAGGAGTTAGACCTGTTAAGCTTATTGCTGCTTCTTTAGGTGCATCGGTGTCATTTTACATGATCACTAATTTTGCCGTCTGGCTTAGCGGTATGGTGGGCTATCCTATGTCCCTTCAAGGATTGTTACAATGTTATGTAGCTGCTGTACCATTTTTCCGCAATGCTATACTGGGCGATCTGTTTTACACAACAGTATTCTTTGGTTCATACTATTTGATTGCTCAGCGTTATCCGGTTTTTGCCAGGCGATAGCAGGAAAGATTCTAACCCAGAACTTTCAGTCAGAGATCGGCTTGTTCTTCGTCGCGTTGGAGCATCAGAATTGCATGTTGAGAAACAATATAGTATTTTTCCTCCTCAAAAATCACTTCAATAGCGCCTTTCCTTAAAAAAATTGCGAGATCTCCCTCTTTTGCCTGCAAAGGAACGTAGTGTATCTCATCTTGTGTTTTTTTCCATGGCTGGTCGTTATCAACCGGCGAAGGAATCGGAAATCCGGGTCCTGCTTTAATCACGTAGCCCCACTGCACCTCTTCTTTTTCACTGTATCCGGGAGGGAGATAAAGTCCGCCTTTTGTAGCAAGACGTTCGTTGACCGGTTTCACAAGAACCCTGTCGCCTACCATTATCAAACTTCTTAACTTGTGAGGATTCATCTTCAGAAACTTTTCATTAATTCCATGCAAATTTATACATTCGCTGATATTTGCCGTAAAACAGAGTTGAGGTTTGCTACATTTATGATCACAATGACTATCTTTGCATTAAGATTTTGAAACAATCGCCAACGACAATGAACATAGTCTTTTTCAAGCGTCAAAAACCCCGCAATTTCTCATACAACCCATTGTATTATGACGAAAAGAAGGAAGAGTTGGAACAAGTCAGGCAGAAATACAATCAAACCAGCACCGAATCCATGCCTGATCGGATGCGGGTTCAGTTAGAACGCTCGTGGCGTAATCGGCGAAGTCGTCAGAATAGCACTCAGACCCCACCGGTACGCATCCTTATCTACCTTGCGGTAGTGGCTATCATGATCTATTTTATCTTCTTTGCCCGGATTTTTTAACTTTGAACTCTCCTTCGTCCTCATGCCCGATGTCATACAACTGCTTCCCGACTCTGTAGCCAATCAGATTGCAGCCGGTGAAGTAATCCAGCGGCCGGCCTCAGCAGTGAAAGAACTGCTTGAGAATGCTGTTGATTCCGGAGCAACCGATATCAAACTGTACATCAAAGACTCAGGACGAACTCTGATACAAGTAATTGACAATGGCAGTGGAATGAGTCCCACCGATGCAAGGTTAAGTTTCGAACGGCACGCAACAAGCAAAATCAGAAAAGCAGATGATCTTTTTGCGATAAACACCCTTGGCTTTCGGGGAGAAGCACTTGCCAGTATTGCCGCTGTTTCACAATTGCAGTTGAAAACCAGACGAAATGATGCAGAAATAGGTTCGGAGTTGATTGTTGAAGGATCGCTATGTAAGAGTCAGCAACCTTGCTCATTTCCGGTGGGAACATCAATTGCGGTCAAAAACCTGTTTTTCAACGTACCTGCTAGACGAAATTTCCTGAAATCAAATCAGGCCGAATTGCGTCATGCAATTGAAGAATTTCAAAGAGTTGCGCTTGTATATCACAAAGTAGGGTTTACGTTCTATTCCGACGAAAAATTATCACACAACCTTCCCCCTGCTACATTAAAACAGCGCATAGCAGGGGTTATGGGGAACCAATATCACCAAAAACTCATCTCGTTCGAACATCAAACGCCCGTAGTAAGCGTAAAGGGCTTCATTGGCAAGCCTGAATTCGCACGAAAATCAAGAGGCGATCAATATTTTTTTGTTAACAAACGTTTCATCAGAAATCCATATCTGCACCACGCTGTTGAATCTGCATACGAAGAGCTTATTCCTAAAGGGTCGTATCCAATCTATTTCCTGTACCTCGAGGTTGACCCGCAAACTATCGATATTAACATACATCCAACTAAAACGGAAGTTAATTTTCAACACAACCAACTAATATACACTACATTAAAGAGCATCACACGACAAGCAATCGGAAAATTCAGTTTCTCTTCTGCAATTGACTTCGATGCGGAGCATTCCCTTAACATACCGGCACCACCACCTGGATATGTGGCACCTGAACCAAAAGTGAGGCTCACGCAGGGTTTTGACCCGTTTAGAATGCCGGGCATGAAAAACGAAAAAAATAGACCCAATAACAAAGCAGATTGGGAGCCACTTATACGATTTGATTACCCGGTATCTAAAACTATTGACGAAACGCCGGCATCACCCGATGATACCCCTGCAACCACAATGCAACCATCACAAACCTACGACAGTGAGGCTTCATTATTTCAAATCGGAGGTTGTTATATTGTTACTCCGGTAAAGTCGGGATTGCTGATCATTAACCAGAATCTTGCCCATCAGAGGATTTTGTTCGAACAATATCTCAAGAAACTGGAAACTGAGCAACCAGCATCTCAACAATGCATTTTTCCTGAGCAAATTTCCCTTTCGCCATCAGATGCGGAAATAGTCAGAGATTTGGAACCAACGTTGATTCGCCTTGGCTTTCAGTTCGAAGCTTTAGGAATCAACACATTTGTCATCACCGGCACGCCTGTTCTTTCAATTGATTCAAACCCAATTGAACTTTTAGAGGGTTTAATTGATAATTATAAGAAAAACCTGATTGAGTTTCGGGTTGATAACCGTAATAATCTGGCAATGGCAATGGCACGCCAGACAGCGATTAAAGGCGGCAGGTTTTTAAAAAAGGAAGAAATGAGTGAAATTGTAAACCAACTATTTGCATGCGAAGCGCCTGCAGTGTCGCCGGATGGTAAAAGTACTCTGGTAATTCTGACCATGCAAGAGGTGGAGCAGTATTTTCGTTAATATTGCAAACTATGATGAACGAGGGATATTACAGGCCAATGGGCTTCAGAGTGCTGCCTCCGGTAGTGAAGAACCTGCTCATAATTAACGGCCTCTTTTTTCTTGCCACTTTAGCCCTGCAACCAGCAATTGGACTTGACCTGATTGACCGGTTAGGTTTGCGATTTGTGCTGGCCGAACGATTTAACCCTTACCAGTTTATAACATACATGTTTCTGCATGCTGGCTGGGCGCACTTACTTTTTAACATGTTTGCCTTGTGGATGTTTGGCTACATGCTCGAAAACATCTGGGGGGCAAAGCGTTTCCTGATTTATTATTTTGCGACAGGTGTTGGAGCTGCTATAATTCATTATATTACAGTGTATTTCACTCTGCGCCCCGATCTTGAGCTTATGAACGCTTTTCTGGAATATCCTGAACTGGCAAGACTCGAGTATTTAGTATCGCAACATAAGTTCAGAGTAAACGAATATAGCGGTGAGATGTGGTCGCTTTTTAATGCCTTCGGTGCGAGTTTACGCTCCTTACAGCTCGATCCCACAAATCACATTGCCATGCAGGAGAGTATTAATTTCGTCAGTAGCTATAAGGAGTATTTCCTCAACCAACCAAATGTGGTTGGGGCCTCTGGAGCTGTTTTTGGCATTCTGCTGGCTTTCGGCATGACCTTTCCAAACTCAATCATCTATCTGTATTTTGCTATACCAATCAAAGCGAAATATTTTGTTATTATATATGGGTTGATTGAGTTGTATCTTGGGTTTTCCCGTACTGGTGGGAATGTTGCCCATTTTGCCCATCTTGGCGGAATGGTATTTGGTTATCTGCTACTCATGTATTGGCGTTACCTCGACAAGCCTAAATTTCGTTAAAATGTATCCAACCACATCTCCGCTAGAACGTTTAAGGCAGTTCCTTACTGGCAGATCTCTATTGCCAAAGTTAATTTTGATTAACATCATTATATGGCTTTTAATACAGGTTCTGGCGGTGTTTGCTTTTCTGACCAATACTCCTCCGGGGCGTCCGGTTGCCTCCTTATATGAAGCTATTACCACATGGCTTGCTGTGCCAGCCGACACTGCAGAACTACTATCAAAACCCTGGACACTGGTTACATACATGTTTCTGCACCTCGACTTTTTGCATATCCTGTTTAACATGCTCTGGTTGTATTGGTTTGGAAAAATCTTCCTCGAATACCTTAACAATCGCCAGTTGCTCTTTACATACCTCTCTGGTGGTCTTGCCGGCGGCTTGCTTTATATTTTAGCATTCAACTTTTTCCCGGTTTTCGACCCGGTTATCGAGCGGTCAGTGGCTCTGGGAGCGTCTGCATCTGTACTCGCAATTGTTGTGGCTATCGCATTTTATGTACCGGGCTACACTTTGCATCTACTTTTCATCGGACCAGTAAAAATTAAGTACATTGCTATCATCAGTGTTATTATTGACTTTCTGATGATACGCTCCGACAACGCGGGTGGTCATATCGCACACCTTGGGGGCGCTTTTTGGGGTTTTATGTACATTAAACTACTGCGAACCGGTTACGACATATCATCGCTTTCGCAATTATTCAAAAAAATGAATTTTTTGACCCGACTCACAAAGCGAAAGAGATTTCATTACAAAAAGGTTCATAGGCAATCACGCCCATTAACCGATGAGGAATTTAACCTGCAAAAGGTTGAAAATCAACAAAAAACCGACCGGATCTTAGAAAAAATCAAATATTCCGGATACGAAAGTCTTACACGGGCTGAGAAGGAATTTCTTTTCAGCCAGACAAACAGGTGAACTGTTCAGATTCAAAATTATTAAACCAAGCTTACTTCCACTGCAGAATTCAATGTGAAAAAAAAGAAAAGTACACTGATTTACAAGTTATTGGTTGTAATAAACGTGTTGGCGGCTATACCATTGCTATTAACATACCTCTCCCCTTTTGTTTCACCGGTAGATTTTTGGCCATTAGCTTTCTTAGGACTGATCTATCCGCTTTTGCTGGGTGTGCAACTCCTGTTTCTCATTTTTTGGTTGTTTACTTTTCGAAAAGCGTTTTTTCTGCCTTTAATTGTAATTGTTGTAGGATGGTTTCAGTTGGAAAATCATTTGCGCCTCTTTCCAGGAAAAGAAACACCTGATCTGGAAAGGAGATTAAGTGTAATGTCGTTTAATGCCAGGTACTTCGGCAGGTATTTCTGGGATCAACCAAAAAATATTGAGGTCAGGAATGAGATTTTCGCAATGTTCGACAACAAAAAACCCGATGTGATTTGTTTTCAGGAGTTCTATAACGACAATTCGCCCTATTTCAGCACTGTAGATTCGCTTTCGCTTGCTTTAAGATACCCATATTATCACATTGATTTTTTTATAATTACCGGAGGTGGACATTCGTTCGGAATGGGTACTTTCAGCAGGTTTCCGATAGTGAACAGGATGCGGCATCAGTTCATCAACAGCGAAAACAATTATGCACTGATCTCTGATATCAAGGTGCAAACCGACACCATTCGGATCATGAACATTCACTTCGAATCCATCAGGCTGACTCAATCAGATCACAGATTCATACAAGAGCTCACACAAAGAGCTGAAGTAAGCTCTACGCTTAAACGCTCATCTAAGAGAGTTTACTGGAAAATGAAATCTGCTTTCGCCAAGCGCTCCGAACAGATAGAAGAGATTACCGATTTGATTGATTCATCACCTTTTCCTGTAATTATTTGCACCGACCTGAACGATACCCCTGCCTCATTCGCCTACAGGCAATTGGATCGCAAATTGTCAGATGCATTTCTCGAAAGCGGAGCGGG
The DNA here is from genome assembly GCA_964349765.1 of uncultured Bacteroidales bacterium. Lineage (GTDB taxonomy): Bacteria > Bacteroidota > Bacteroidia > Bacteroidales > JAAYJT01 > JAAYJT01. The sequence goes on along the minus strand of CAYGGZ010000019.1, from coordinate 39,440 downwards.
ATTTGGAAAGACTTACACCAAATTTTGGCCACCATTCCGGATTGATTATATTTTTCATTCCCCAATATTTGAAAGCTACGATTTCGAAATAATACGTGCAGATTATTCTGACCACTATCCAATTATGACAACACTCTATTTTCGCACCAAACAGATTAATTGACATTTGTGAAATGAGTTTTAAACTGGTTAGCGACTTCAAACCAACAGGCGATCAACCTGATGCAATACGTCAGCTTGTTGAAGGATGCCTGCGCGGCGATGCTGCACAGGTGCTACTCGGAGTAACCGGTTCGGGAAAAACCTTTACCGTCGCAAACGTGATCGAACAACTTAACCGTACCACACTCGTTTTGAGTCATAACAAAACCTTAGCTGCCCAGCTCTACGGCGAATTCAAACAATTCTTTCCGGAAAATGCGGTGGAGTATTTTGTATCCTACTACGATTATTACCAGCCGGAAGCATATATTCCAACAACTAACACCTATATTGAGAAAGACCTCTCGATAAATGATGAAATCGAGAAACTACGCCTAAGGGCAACATCTTCGTTACTAAGCGGTCGCGGCGACGTGATTGTTGTTTCTTCTGTTTCATGCATCTACGGAATAGGTAATCCTGATGACTTTTTTAATAATACCACACCCCTGAAGCAAGGACAGATATTGCATCGCGACAAACTTCTCTACATGCTTGTCGAAAGCCTCTACTCACGCGCAGGCTCACAGTTTGGCAGAGGGCAATTCAGAGTCAAAGGCGATACAGTAGATGTGTTTCCAGGCTACGCCGACCATGCATACAGGATAATTTTCTGGAACAACGAAATCGAATCTATTGAATCGTTCGATCCGGAATCAGGAATGAAGCTCAACAGCTTCAGCGAGGTTGTGCTTTACCCTTCAAATATCTTTGTTACATCGCAGGAGAAAATGAAAACAGCTTTCCTTGCGGTACGTAGCGATCTGATCCGGCAAGTGGAATATTTCAAGCACAACGGCAAACAACTCGAATCCAAGAGGCTCGACGACAGGGTAAATTATGATCTGGAAATGATGCAGGAACTTGGTTATTGCCCCGGCATCGAAAACTATTCACGCTATTTCGACGGCCGAACTCCAGGAAGCCGACCATTTTGCCTTCTTGACTATTTTCCTGATAACTTCCTTACAATAATTGACGAAAGCCATGCCACTGTCCCACAAATCAGAGCCATGTACGGAGGCGACCGATCGCGAAAACAGACACTGGTAGATTATGGGTTCAGGCTTCCTGCAGCTCTCGATAACCGCCCACTTACTTTCGAAGAATTTCAATCGTTGACCCCTCAGGTGATTTATGTTAGCGCTACTCCTGCTGAATATGAACTACAACAAAGTCTTGGCGTTGTGGTAGAGCAACTTATTCGACCCACAGGGCTTCTTGACCCAGAAATTGAAATCCGTCCGAGCCTAAATCAAATTGACGATTTACTGGAAGAAATACGAATCAGGATCGAGAGAAATGAACGCGTTCTTGTAACTACCCTAACAAAACGCATGGCGGAGGAACTCACTAAGTATTTTGTAAATGTGAAAATCAAAGTTATGTACATACATAGCGATGTTGAAACTATTGAACGTGTAGATATATTACGAAAACTACGACTTGGCGATATTGATGTTGTGGTTGGTGTAAACCTGCTGCGCGAAGGCTTGGATTTACCGGAAGTGTCGTTAGTGGCTATTCTCGATGCCGATAAAGAGGGTTTTTTGAGATCAGAAAGGTCATTAACCCAAACTGCAGGACGTGCTGCCCGTAACCTGAACAGCAGAGTCATAATGTATGCTGATAAGGTAACCAGTTCTATGAAAAGGACTATTGACGAAACACGACGCCGGCGGGAAAAGCAACTCAAATACAATGAAATAAACCAAATCACTCCAACACAGATCATTAAAAACGTTGAATCAATCCTTGGGCAAACGGCTGTAGCTGGAAAAACAGAAAAAGCAACACAAAAATATTATATCGAAAATCAGGAGCCGAGTGTTGCTGCAGATCCTGTAATTCAATACATGACTGTTGAACAGCTTGAGAAGAGTGTGGTCTCTACAAGAAAGGCAATGGAAAAAGCGGTCAAAGAGCTTGATTTCGTGCAGGCCGCCAAGCTCAGAGATGAAATGTTTGCGCTTCAAAAATTTATAAAACACAAGAACCAGGTTCCCATTTAAGTATTAACGGGCTATAATGGTTAATAACTTTGTTGATAACTTCTGCGAGCTACTCGCCACTGTAAAGATCATGCTTTATATTTGTTCTACAGATGATGAACTTAACAATAATATTGTAATTTTGCTCTGGTGTAACAATGTTTCAACAGTGCACGGTTACCGAACGTTGAAATATATGAAAAAAATAATCTCAATTGCGGATGAAACGAAAGATTCTTGCTATTGACGACGAAAAAACTATCAGGCTGCTGCTTGAAAATTTTCTCAGCAAAAACTATGATGTAACAACTCAAAACGATGGTTTACAAGGCCTTCTGTGGATGCAAGAGGGCAATATACCTGATTTGATTGTTGCAGATATTCAAATGCCAAATCTCGACGGATACGATTTTATCAAAAATATCCGTGCCAGTGGTTATTTCAAAGATATTCCGCTCATAATGCTTTCGGCTATTGAAAGCAGTACAGAGAGAGTTCGTTGTTTGAAACTCGGTGCAAACGACTATATGGTTAAACCTTTCAACCCGGAAGAACTCGCTCTCAGGATTGAGTTATTGTTGACCAGAAAAGCAATATGACACCTACAGCAGAAACAAAGGATAATGTCTCAACCACATCTTTATCGGTATTATACATTGGTGGAGATCTTGTAGTTTACAACCAGCTAACTGCCTTGAACCTTTTCAAAGTAGAACGCGTGGAAAATAGTTTACTCGCTGTTAAGTATATTGATCAAAAGCACCTTCTTCAAGCTATAATTTGCGAGAACAACCTGCCGGGAATGAACGGAGTTTCCGTGTTCAAAATGTTGAACGATAAAAATTTAATTGGGAAGAATGTTCCTTTTATTGTTGTTGATCGCAGATTTGATGAGCAAACTAAACAGCAAGCAATAGAGGCAGGCGTTGATGATCTGTATATCAAGCCTATAAATCCACATATGATCTTTCAGCGGTTATTGTTTCTGATAAAGTATAAGCCCCTCTTCAAACAACATTTGACACCTGTCATATCGCGGCAAAAAGATTATCGTATTCCGACTATCAAAAGGGCATTTGACTTGATAACATCAGGAATAGCCCTCCTGGTTATTTCGCCGGTTTTGTTGCTGATTGCATTACTGATAAAACTTGAATCGAAAGGACCGATTTTTTACATATCGCGGCGTGTGGGAACCGGCTACCATGTTTTTGATTTTTACAAGTTTCGAAGTATGTACTCCGGAGCAGAGTTGCAACTAAAGAGCCTCACTGCAAAAAACCAGTATGGCGCTGTTAATGAAGATATTACACCCAAAGATTTAGATCGTCAATGCCCGCTATGTACAGAATTAGGCCGTAATTGTTCACCTATTTTATTTGTCGAAGGGAAAGAAATATGTGAAAATGAATACTTTATGCTAAAGCGGGAACGCTCGAAGGCTACTTTCATTAAAATAGCTGATGACCCAAGGGTAACAAGGATCGGAAGATTTATTCGAAAAACCAGCATTGATGAACTGCCTCAACTCATTAATGTGTTAAAGGGCGACATGTCAATTGTTGGAAACAGGCCGTTGCCAATTTATGAAGCGGAACTCCTTACTTCCGATGAGTGGGGAGAAAGATTTCTTGGACCTGCCGGCATTACAGGTCTGTGGCAGGTGCACAAACGCGGAAGAAAAGAGATGTCAGACGAAGAAAGAAAACTTCTTGATAATCAATACGCCAGAGATAACACCTTTCTTGGAGACCTCAAAATCATCCTATTGACTATTCCTGCCCTGTTTCAGAAAGAAAATGTTTAATCCTTAACCGGATAAGATTCTTCTATTGAGAAAGTGAATTTATACAAAAAATGGTTAGTTTAGGTCATACAAGGCCTGATATTGTTGAAAAGTATTTGATAACTTCTTTAATAATTCGATTTGACGCCATTTCATTTTCATATATTTGTCGATCGCACCTAGTTCTGTTGAGTTCGAACCCTACTAAAGCAAGTGAAGCAGAGATGCAGAAGATGAATTCGGAAATAAGCTGGATGTCGAGGTTGGTTCTGGTTGTTTTATTTTATTTATTATCAAATAATTCAATTGGGCAAGTTCGGGATACAACCATGTTTTTCAACCCCATAACCGACGATATAACACTGCGAATTCCTCCACTTTCCGTATTAATTGATTCGGCTATAATCAACTCTCCGGTAGTAAGATTTGAAGAATATCAGATTGATTGGAGCCGATATGAGATCATAACTGCCAGGCGCGATTGGATGCGCAGTATTGGCATCGAAGCCATGACATATTATGGAAACTGGTTCTTCGACGACTGGGTAGAAGGATTAATACCCAATGAATTTACCCTTACTGTATCCAGAAGACTTAGCTGGCAGGTAGGTCCTTATATTCGAATGCCATTTTTCGCCTTAGTTGATAGAAGAAACGAAATATCGAAGAAGAAGAAGCTGATGGAAATGGCCATTGTAAATCGTGAGGAGCGGGTCAAATTTATTCGAAGAAATGTGATTATACAATATAATGAGCTTGTTCACAGACAAAAAGCGCTAAGAATCAGCAATAGATACCAGCACTACACTGATCTACAGATGCAAATTGCCGAAATGCAATTTCGCAATCAGCAGATTGGTGTTGCAGAGCTTACGCGGCTGAAAGAAATCCAGCAGAGGGGCGCTCTTGAGTTTGAACAGATCAAGGCTGAATTTAATCTTGCTTATCTGTTGCTCGAAGAACTGGTAGGACTTAATTTTAATTTAATAAATGTTTTGCAGTAAATGGAGATATCCCAGCTTATAAATATTTTCAAGCGGCATATCATATTGTTGATCCTGGTGCCGGTTATTCTGGCTACAACTGTTTACTTTCTAACAAGGGGGCGCAGATCTGTATTTTCGTCGCAAACCATAGTTTATACCGGAATAGGTTCAGGATACGATATTGAAACTACTGCACTTGCACACGTAGATTATTTTGGAACCAGCATGCAGTTCGATAACCTGATTAACCTTATCTTTTCGCGCCAGACTATAGAAAAAACCGCAATCAAACTATTAGCGCTCCATTTAAGCCTCGATAATTATGATCCTCGTATTATCTCACAGAAAAACTTTAACGAACTTATGGAAATCACTCCCAAAGAAGTGAAAGATCTGGTAGTAATAGGCGGAAGGTCGGGAGTTGACCGTGAGAAAACCGAGCAATTAAGGAGGTTGGAAGAACAAATCAGAACCCTTGAAGGCGAGCTGGAAAACAAAAGAAACACGGCTTTGCATGTTGAATCGGGGCAAGCAAGCCCCACGACACAACAACCCGTTACTGGAATTACCGCCTCACCAGTTATCGTAACAACTAATATCTATCATTCTGTCAGACGTAACGAAAGCCTTAACCAAATAGCGCAACGCTACAACCTTACTGTTAGCGAACTTATGTCGCTCAACAATTTGAAAATACCAATAGTTGAACCTGGAATTCAATTGATTGTCGGAAAAGAAACACTTGAGCAACCAGTTGTCGCAGCAACTGAACCCAGCATGCCTGACCACAGAGTAGAGGGAATCCACGGTACACTCATTCCAACAATTATCAACCAAGCCGACTTTGAAGCCACGGTTGCCAACCTTACTGCTTATTATGAGCAAGATACGCGCAACTTTGTTTACGAACTATTAAACTACGAACACCCAAACTACAGCATAAGACGAATTACCGCCAAAACAACTGTTTATAGGATTCAAAACTCCGACCTGCTTAGAGTAACCTATAATTCCGATGATCCAGCAATTGCCTTCCATACATTACGGATCATGACTGACGTTTTCATTGAGAATTTCAGGATGCTAAAGGTGTTGCAAACCGATGCAGTAGTAGAATATTTCCAGAATCAGGTTCATCTTGCTAATGATAAACTCCGCAATGCCGAAGATCGGCTGCTTAAATTTAATCAGGAAAACAACATTATCAACTTTCCGGAGCAAACAAAATACATCGCAGAACAGAAGGAAGAACTTGACCGCTACTATCAAAACGAACAGATCCGGATGTCGGGCGCTTCTGCTTCTCTAAACGAGCTCGAAACAAAGCTTGTCAGGAAGGACTCTGTTTACCTTAAAAGCGATATTATCTCAAAAAAGCGCGAACAACTTTCACTGATCAACGAACGTATCGTAATAAATAGATTAGCCGAAGACTATGATCCTTATCTTTCCCAACAATTAGTGAGTCTTGAAAATGAAGCTGAACGACTCAAAGATGAAATAACGTTCAATGTTAATCAGCTTTACCTTTATAGCCATTCTATCGAGGGCATACCTATTCAGAACTTGCTAACTGAGTGGCTTAGGAATGTTATTGTTTTTGAAGAATCCAAGGCAGCTCTGAATGTGCTGGATCGGCGAAGGGAAGATTTTAGACAGGTGTTTCAGATATTTGCACCATTGGGCGCTACTCTAAATAGACTTGAACGAGAGATTAATGTTGCCGAACAGAGTTATCTTGAGCTTTTGCGAAGCCTAAACCTTGCAAAAATGCGACAGCAAAACCTCGAGATGTCACTCAACATCAAAGTTGTTGACGAACCCTTCTTTCCTATCACTCCTAATCCGGCCCGACGCTTCAAACTTTTAATAGTTCTCGCTGCCGTTGCAGGTTTTATGATGGTTGCCTTTGTGCTTCTGATGCTTGAGTACTTCGACTCATCGTTCAAGAGTCTTGAACGGGTTGAAAAATTTATAGGTCTGCGACTCGCCGGAGCATACCCCAAACTGCCCCCTTATGAACCCAATGAAAATGTACAAAAGGTTGCAAACAGATTGATTGATTTTCTTGCACAAAACATCAGGCTTAAACTTTCACATGTAAAAGCTGACGGTACTATACCGCTAAAACCATATTTCGTTCTATTCTTCAGTACTCGCCATGAAGCCGGCAAAACACTTATAATTAATCATTTAATAAGCAGACTTCGTTCCTTAGATCTTCGGGTTTTGTTCTTGAATCACTCTGTTACCAGCTCAGCCCCCGTCGACATGAATGCTATGTACTCATACAATCCGGAAAATAAGTTTCCTGAAATTTCCGATCTTACAAGCCTTCTTGATAATCGGTCATTACGGGCGGAGAACTACTCGTACGATTATATTTTCCTTGAATTACCAGCGATAATTTTAAGCTCGTACCCGCAACAACTTATCAAAAAGGCAGATATGTCGCTGTTAGTTGTAAGATCAGAGGACCGCTGGGAAAAATCAGATATAGTATCGCTTAACCTGATAATGGAATCGCTCTCCAGCGAGCCAATGGTAGTGCTCAACAATGCCGAATTGATTGCACTTGAAGATTTGATAAGCGGTATCGGCCGAACACAAAAGACGGATTGGGGTAAGCGGGTAAAGCGCATCATAACTTTCCCATTTCGGCTCAGAGTAAATTTTAAGCAGGCATAAACTTGGAAAGGGGTGAAAATCAGTGTCAGGCAGTTGGCCAAAACCAATGAATTTCTGTCGTTTACCGACAACTTCAGTTTTGCTGTCTGGGGCTTTCTTAGTTTTTTTATCCTCGTGCGCTCAGTCGAAAAAGTTTATTTTGGCGAATGGGTGCTGTACATCACTGCTGGAACATTTATCGAAATGTTACGCTTTGGCCTCACACGTACAGCTATTGTCCGTTTTCTTTCCGGAGCCGGTGATACTGAAAAAGAGTCACTCATTGGATCGAACTGGATAATTGGATTAATTACCACCGCTCTACTTGCCTTAGTACTAGTTTCAGTTAACCTTCTATTCAACAATTCACTAAAAAGTTCAGGTTACGCCCTGTTTTTTGCATGGTACCCCCTACTCGCATTCATCAACCTTCCTTTTAACAATGCCATCTCGATCCTACAAGCTTATCAGCGATTCGATAAAATACTATTTATTAGAACCTTAAGCAGCGGTTTGTTTGTGATTTTTTTGATGTTGAATTATTTCCTATGGCAATTGCCAATCAGCAACATCGTTGTTGTTCATCTGCTGATTAATGCACTCGCATCTCTGCTGGCAGTTAGTCTTGGTTGGGATGGAATCAGATACTTCTTTAAAGCTTCAGTTACCGCTACAAAAACACTTTTAAACTTCGGTAAATTCACTATCGGAACACTTATAGGAAGTTATTTGCTCAAAAGTGCAGATCTGATAATTATTGGCCTAAGCCCGGTATTGGGAACGGTTGGAGTAGCAATATACAGCGTACCCCTTAAACTTACTGAAATTTTTGAAATACCTGTAAGGAGTTTTATTGCCACAGCATATCCAAGAATGTCGAAAGCAAGCATTGAAAACAATCCGGAAGAAGTCAAGAAAATATTTTACACATATTCGGGCGCACTTACCCTTCTTATGGTGGTTGTATGTATTATTTCGATTTTGTTTGCACGGAGCCTCGTCATGATCCTTGGAGGTGAAGAGTACATTGCAGCATATATTGTGTTTATCGCGTTTGCCGTGTATGGATTTTTGCTTCCAATTGACCGTTTTACTGGCGTAGCTCTCGATAGTATCAACAAACCGAGAAAGAATTTTTACAAAGTAATAATAATGACTCTCACCAATGTAATTGGCGATATAATTGTGGTTTTCGTAATTGCATCGCTATTTCCGCACTGGCAGATTCAATATATCCTGCTTTGCGTAGCTCTGGTTACGGTTCTTATGACCCTAATCGGATTACTAATTGGTTTTAATTACCTTAATCGCGAGCTTAAACTTCATTTTGTAAAAATATTTATCTATGGCTACCGGTTTTATGCTGACGCAATAAGTAGAATACTGAGAAAAACAGTTTAGAATTAGTAATTTTAGCGACGTATCTTACATTCTGAAATGAACACTGCTGGAATCAAAAGCTCATCGGGAACAATGAAACTTGGCGATCCTACCGTCGTTGTTTTGGTACTTGTCGGGTTTGTTTTGCTGGCCGCATTAATCGCCCTCGGAGGTTTTGTTTCAGCCGTCGCTATTCTGTTATTGCCTTTAGGAATAGTGTACATGAACCGGCTGTTTGTCAATCCCAGCTACGGCATTACATCTGTCCTTGTCTTAGGCTTCACAGCCATTGGTTTGACCCGATACATTCCAGGAGTCCCTTTAGGATTGAGCATTGATGTTACTCTTGTTCTCACATACATTGCTCTGTTTTTTAAAAATTTCAACGAAAAAATTGATTGGGGTCCAGCAAAAAACGATCTTACACTTCTGGCTTTTATTTGGTTCATGTATTCGATCCTGCAGTTTTTCAATCCTGTCGCAGAAAGCCGTGTTGCCTGGTTTTATGCCATGCGCGGAATGAGCCTCTATTTCTTCCTCATAATGCCACTTGCTTTTTTGGTTTTTAATAAAATGAAATATCTGAACCAGATGCTCTATATCTGGGCCGCTTTTTCAATATTAGCAACTATAAGAGGCTGGATGCAAATCAACATTGGACTCGACAGGTGGGAACAGCACTGGATAGACACTATCGGAGGAGTAACACATGTGCTGTGGGGGCAGCTTCGAGCTTTCTCTTTCATGAGCGATGCAGGCCAGTTTGGAGCAGCGCAAGCCCATGCAGGAGTTGTTGGCGCTGTTATGGTGCTTTATTCCAAAAAGATGTGGCAAAAAGTGCTTTTTTTTACAATGGCCATTTTGGGAGCCTATGGAATGATTGTTTCCGGTACCCGTGGCGCTCTGGTCATACCTGTTTTCGGAATGGTACTTTATCTGATCTACAGGCGAAATTTCATTATATTATTTATCGGCGCTATTATCCTTGCTGGGATGTATGGTTTTTTCAGATTTACATGGATCGGAGAGAGCAATCAACATATCCGCCGTATGCGAACCGCAATCCGGCCGCTCGATGATGCCTCACTGCTGGTTAGGCTTGAAACCCGGCGTGTGCTTCGAATCTACCTTGCCGACAAACCTTTCGGAGGCGGCATCGGTAGCGCCGGCGACTGGGGGCGACGCTTTACACCACACACATTCCTCGCCAATATTGCAACCGATAGCTGGTATGTACAAATATGGGCAGAACAGGGAATTGTTGGATTAATGCTACACCTGTTTATCTTAGGTTATGTCATGATTAAAGCTTCCTACCTTGTAATGACAAAAATAAAAGTACCGGAAGTGTTTGGGAAAATGACTGCACTGGCCGGCGGTATTCTTGGAATAATGGTGGCCAGTTGGGGGAATGGTGTGCTCGGACAATTACCCACAGGGCCACTTATCTACCTCAGCATGGCTTTCCTGTTTATGGCACCCAAACTCGATAAGGAAATGTTGGATGCTCAGGAAGACAAAACAGAAAATGTAGAAAAAGAAATAAAAAAACCGTCAATTTTCCAGCCACGGGCATGGTCGGAAAATACAAAACCATTGCTCTATAAAAAATAATCAGGTATGAGCAACACCAACCTACGCCCACTTGTTTCGATTATAAGTATCAACTACAACCATTCCGAAGTAACCATGCAAATGCTTGAGTCACTTCGCAAAATAAGCTACCCGGCTATTGAGATAATCATAGTAGATAACGCATCTAAAAACGATCAACCGAAAAAAATCAAGGAACACTTTCCAGAAATAATTCTGATATACAGCGATGTAAATCTTGGCTTTGCCGGTGGAAACAACCTCGGTCTGCTACAAACCAAAGGTAAGTATGCTCTTTTTCTGAACAATGATACCGAAGTGCCAGAAGGATTCCTAGAACCGCTTGTAAATCTGTTGGAACAGGATCGCACAATCGGAATGGTTAGCCCGAAAGTACTTTTCTACCATGCTCCCAATATACTTCAATATGCTGGCTTTACAAGGATGAGCTCCATTTTGACGCGAAACTTTGCAATCGGTTTCGGAGAAAATGATACAGGGAGATATGAAACTGCAAAAGAAACAGGTTCCATTTTCGGAGCAGCAATGCTTGTTCCTATGAACGTGATAAAACAAGTTGGAGTTATGGACCCGATATTCTTCCTTTATTATGAAGAACACGACTGGGCAAACCGTATCAGAACAGCAGGTTATAAACTTTACTACCACGGCGAAAGCAAAATATTACACAAGGAATCCATTTCAACGGTTAAGAACAGCCCTCTGCAGATTTATTACATGCTGCGAAACCGAATACTCTACTCACGCAGAAATAACACCGGCTTTAAGTTGATACTTAGTTTATTGTACCTTTACCTCGTTCCTTGCTCAAAACATGCTGCTCATTTTATTTTAACAGGCAGATTCGATTTATTTAGAGCCACAATCCGTGCTGTTTGGTGGAACCTCACTACATACAGGAATATTCGCAGTAAACCTTTTCTAAACGACAAAAACGCACTGGTATGGAAATAACTCACATAATCATCAGAGTCATCGAAGTGGTGGTGTTTTTATTATCATCTTTTGCTGTTTCATACATCCTGGTATTCGGCATCGCTGCCCTCTTCCCATACCACAACCGTAAACCGTCGGAGCAAACATTACGACGTTTTGCCGTTATGATCCCAGGATATAAGGAAGATGCCGTAATCGTAGGGGTTGCACAAGACGTTCTGCATCAAAACTATCCAAAAGAGTATTTCGATGTTATCGTAATAGCCGATTCATTTAAGCCCGAAACTCTAAATGCACTCAGGCAGCTTCCTATAACCTTAATCGAGGTTAAATTTGACATCAGCAAAAAATCAAAGGCTCTGAATACGGCCATGAAGGTGCTTGGCGACGAATATGATGTTGCAATGATACTCGATGCCGACAATATTATCAACCCTGATGTTATTGAGTTGCTCAATCAATCCTTCGACAATGGATTTGTTGCAGTTCAAGGACACCGTTTAGCAAAAAATTTGAACACTTCATTTGCAATTCTCGATGCTATCAGCGAAGAAATAAATAACAACCTGTTTAGGAAAGGACATCGGGTTTTGGGATTTTCTGCAGCCTTAATAGGATCTGGAATGGCGCTGGATTACAAACTATTCAAAAGCGTTATGGCAACTATTGACTCAGTTGGCGAAGACAAAGAAGTAGAGATGAAGCTACTTGAGGCAGGACATAAAATTGATTACGTACATCACGCTTATGTTTTCGACGAAAAAACACAGCAACCACAGGCCTTTGTAAATCAACGACGTAGATGGCTTGCCGCCCAATTTATCTATTTCAGGCAGTACTTTTTCTCAGGAGCCAAACAGTTAATCCTTAAAGGGAATTACGACTTTTTCGATAAAGTGCTGCAAATGATACAACCTCCCCGGATATTGCTGGCTGGCTCGTTGTTGATCTATTTCTTTATATCCGTGATCATACACACTTTATCGCAAGATATTGTACTATTGTTTCCTGCCTGGAGCTGGTTGCTTCTTTTCGGAATTACTGCGTTTGTTCTTTTGATTAACACACCCCGAAAATTCTATAACCGTAATCTATTCAAGGCTATATTGTCGCTGCCAAAAGGTTTTGCGCTGATGTTATGGTCGCTGCTGAGAATCAAGGGGGCAGGCCAGCGATTTATTCATACTCAGCATACACATATTGACCCTGTTATGAAGCGGAGTAAATGACACTATGAAATCGGCACAGAAGCGCAAATACTATCCACTTGTTTCCATTGTAACTGTAAACTATGGGCAGGCGGAAGTAACATGCCAGCTTATTGAATCGCTCAACAAGATAACATATCCAAACATCGAGATAATTGTTGTTGATAATGCCTGTAAAGGACATGATCCTATGATTATCAAACAGAGATTTCCTGCGGTAGTATTAATCGAAAACCCAATCAATTATGGCTTTGCTGCCGGAAACAATTACGGCATTATGAGCGCCCGTGGAAAGTATGTTCTTTTACTCAACAACGATACAGAAGTTGACCCTGCCTTTTTGGAACCCATGGTCAATCTGCTGGAAAGCCGAAACGATATAGGCGCTGTTAGCCCTAAAATCAGGTTTTACAACAAACCCGATACTATCCAGTATGCAGGCTATACTCCTATGAACCTATATACAATCAGAAATTTTGCGATAGGTTCGCACGAAACCGATAAAGGACAGCACGATAAAACAGGCGAAACGGCGCTTGGGCATGGTGCAGCCCTGATGGTGCCAATGGAAGTAATTAAGAATGTTGGTTTGATGTCGTATATTTTTTTTCTGTATTACGAAGAAGCCGACTGGTGTTTCCGGATTAAAAAAGCAGGCTACAAAATATTTTTTGTGCATAATTCCCTTGTGCTGCATAAGGAGTCAATAACTACAGGAAAGGTAAGCCCGCTGAAAATATATTACATCACTCGCAACCGAATAGTGTTTATGCGAAGGAATATTTTTGGGAAAGCCTTTCTGATTAGCATCTTATACCAATTTTTGATTGCCATCCCGAAAAATGCCTTTAAATATCTGATTAAAGGGAAATTCACTCTTTTTATTGCATACTACAAAGCCATCGGATGGCATATCAGCAATATTTTCAATCCGGAAATCCACGAAAATCCTATGTTATGAGCATCAACCTATTCGAAATAGTGCATGTGTTGCTGATTTGTGCCGGAATGATCCTGTTGATCTATCTTGGTTCCACAGTACTTTACTTGTTAGTGTTTGCAGTAGCAGGGCAATTTAAAGGAAGATGCAAATCTGTTTCATCTACCGGGGAAAAACGTCGTGTTGCAGTACTCATCCCATGCTACAAGGAAGATGAAGTGATTCTCGAGGTTGCAGACGAAGCTCTAAACCAGAATTATCCCCGCAACCGTTACGATGTTGTGGTTATTGCAGATTCGTTCAATTCCGATACTATCGTCAAACTGCGCACAAAACCGGTTAAACTTATACAGGTTGCATTCCAAATCAGTTCTAAATCAAGGGCTTTAAACGCTGCCTTAACGCAACTATCCGAACCATATGATATTGCTGTGGTGCTCGATGGGGATAACATAATGGATCGTAATTTTCTGAGTAAGATAAATGATTCCTTTAATTCTGGGTGCACTATTGTTCAAGGCCACAGGGTTGCAAAAAATCTGAATACATCTTTTGCAATCCTTGATGCGATAAGCGAAGAGATAAACAATCACATTTTCAGGAAGGGACATAGTGCTTTAGGGTTATCGTCGGCTCTTATCGGATCTGCAATGGCTTTTGAATATCATTTTTTTAAGGAGATTATGCCAACGGTCGAGGTGGTGGGAGGTTTTGATAAGGAAATTGAACTTAAACTGGCGAGTGCAGGAAAAAAAATATGTTACAGACCCGATGCCTATGTTTATGATGAAAAAGTTCAGAGTGCAGAATCATTCAGTCGGCAACGACGACGTTGGTTATCGGCACAGTTGCACTATTTTGGCAAAAGTTTCTTCCCTGCATTAAGACAATTAGTGTTGCATGGAAATTTTGAATATTTCAATAAAGCGTTTCAATATGTCCAGCCTCCGAGAGTACTGCTGTTAGGATTTCTTTTGATTGCAACCATTGTCTCTGTGCTGCTGTCCGATAAGGTTCTAATAGCCATATCGGTAGGTATGTTTTCGGCTGGTGCCCTGGCATTGCTTCTGTCGACACCAGCGCGGTATTACTCACCAAAGACCTTGTTTGCACTGCTTACACTCCCATACGGATTTATACTCATGCTTGGGTCGCTGTTTAAGGTTCGCGGAGCGAACAAGCAATTCATTCACACCAAACATACATACAATGCATTCCAAAGCCATAAGCGCCGCAAAGAATGGCAAAAACTTAAAAACAACACAGCACCAGCTAATGAAAAAAATGATTATCTAACCGGGCAAGGCCTATAAAGAATACATATCAAATGCATACAATTAAGTTCTACCACTCTAAAACCAAACCTACATGAAAATAGCTATCGAAGGGCAACGATTATTTCGACGGAACAAACACGGAATGGATATGGTTGCACTTGAACTGATTCGGAACTTACAAAAAATAGATACTGAAAACGAATATTACATTTTTGTAAAGCCAGGTCCCGATAGCAACTGCCTTCAGCCGACTGCCAATTTTCACATTATACCCTTGAGCGGAGGGCCATACCCTATTTGGGAACAATTTGCGCTACCAGCCGCAGTAAAAAAAGCCGGGTGCCACATGTTGCACTGCACAAGTAATACAGCACCAATATTTTCTTCTATACCATTGATAGTTACTATTCATGATATAATCTACCTCGAGAGCCTGGCTTTCATCTGGAAATCTGGTACATGGTATCAGAAGTTTGGAAACATTTACCGCCGGTTCGTTGTTAGGAGACTCATCAAAGGATGCAGGAAAATAATAACTGTATCGGAGTTTGAAAAAAGAAGAATGGAAGCCTTTTTCGGACTGCAGGACGATGACAGACTGGTTGCTGTGTACAACGGTGTTAGTAAGCATTTCAGGAAAATGGAAGATGAAAAAGCACTCAGCGAAATAGGTTTCAAATATAGTTTACCCGAAAAGTATTTTTTCTTCCTCGGAAATACTGACCCTAAGAAAAACACTCCCAATACCTTGAAGAGCTATGCTATTTATCGCCGGAAGAGCGGAAACAACATTCCATTGGTAATGCTTGATTTTGATCGGGGAAGGCTTAGAAAAATGCTGGACGAAATCCAGGAGCCCGACCTGATTAACCACATACATTTAGCGGGGTATGTGCCAAACATAGAACTACCGGCAATATATAATATGTGCGAAATATTCCTCTACCCTTCGTTGCGCGAAAGCTTCGGTATTCCTATCCTTGAAGCCATGGCCTGTGGCGTACCGGTTATTACATCCAACACATCGTCAATGCCCGAAGTTTCAGGAAATGCAGCAATCCTCATAAATCCAGGCAACCCCGAAGAAATTGCTGATGCCATGATCAAACTGCAGAAAGATCCTGTGCTGCGAAATAAACTCATCAACGACGGGTTCGCCAGAGCGCAGCAATTCTCATGGGAAAATATGGCCAAACAGGTTCAATCCTTATATTATCAGGTTCATGAAAAAAACGGTAACCTCCTTATATTTGCATAAAAGTGATCTCGTATGATTATTAAAAACCGGGATTTTGTAATCACAGGACTCCAATCGCTCGATAGCGATATTGGAAGCAATTGCATTAATATAGCTCAGGTGTTTGCCCAAAATAACCGTGTGCTTTACGTAAACTACCCCCTAGATCGTTTCACCAGTATACGTGAAAAACATGATCCCACTATTCAGAAACGCATCAGGGTTATCAAAGGCACTGAACCCGACCTTACACAGATCGGCCCCAACTTCTGGAGCCTTTATCCCCGAACAATGCTTGAATCTATTAGCCAGATTGGTTTCAATCCACTTTTTGATTTTTTGAACCGTGTTAATAACCGCAGATTTGCAAAACAAATTTCGGCTGCAATCAAACGTCTTAATTTCAGCAACATACTTTTTTTTAACGATAACGATATCTATCGCAGCTTTTACCTGAAAGAATTTTTAAAACCATCGGTTTATATGTATTATTCCCGCGATAATCTAATTGCTGTAGATTGGTGGAAAAAACAGGGTAAAAGGATCGAAGCCGAACACATACGAAAATCAGATGTTGTAACTGCGAACTCTACTTATCTTGCAGAATATGCGCTGCAATTTAATCCCCGTTCATATTACGTCGGTCAGGGTTGCGATCTTACACTGTTCAACAAAGAGCTGATCAACGAAATTCCAGCCGAAATCACAGCCATTCCGCGCCCTGTAATCGGATACATTGGCGTGTTGAAAACCTTGCGGCTCGACATTGCAATTATTACCCACATTGCCTCCGTGCGACCCGATTGGAGTATTGTTCTCATTGGCCCAGAGGATGACAATTTTAGGCGAAGTGAACTACATTCAATGAAAAATGTATATTTCCTTGGAAGCAAGGAGATGAATGCGCTCCCTGCATTTTTAAAGTACTTCGACGTCGCAATTAACCCACAGGTTTTAAATGAAGTAACAATCGGAAACTATCCCAGAAAGATTGACGAATATCTTGCACTGGGCAAACCGGTTGTTGCCACAAAAACCAAAGCAATGGAAATTTTCGGACAGCACACTTACCTTGCTGAAACCAAAGCTGATTATATAGAGTTGATTGAGAGAGCTTTAATGGAAAACAGCCCTGCAAAAGAGAAAGCACGTGAACAATTCGCCCGAAGCCATACATGGGAAAATAATGTTAGCGAAATCTATGCGGCTTATCTCAGCGTAATGGATTCATCAAACCAATAAAAACCATCAATGGGACTGGCAGATAAAATACGGCAAAACCAAAAACTAAAGCACTTGGTTCTTAATATTTTAATGCCCAAAAATCAAGCAAGGCCAAGATGGTGGGTTAAATGGTTTGTGAATCCTTTCTTCCACAAAAAAGGAAAACGATCGCTAATCAGGGGTCGAACACGAGTTGATGTACTTCCTTTCAATCGTTTCGAAGTTGGAAACGATTCTACAATTGAAGACTTTTCCACAATCAACAACGGAGTTGGCGATGTGTTGATTGGCGATCGTACCAGGGTTGGGATTGGCAATGTGATTATTGGCCCGGTTAAGATAGGGAATGATGTAATGCTTGCTCCTAATGTAGTTGTGTCGGGAATGAACCACGATTTCAGAAATATTAACACACCTATAAGCCTTCAAAAGCATTTGATTCGACCAATAATTATTGACGATGATGTATGGATTGGCGCTAATTCGATAATAACCGCAGGCGTAAGCATAGGAAAGCACAGTGTGGTGGCTGCAGGAAGCATGGTTAATAAACCAGTGCCTAAATATTGTGTAGTTGCCGGAAATCCAGCAAAAATCATGTTAAAATATGATTTTGAAACGAAAAATTGGGAACCAACCAAATACGTAAAAAAGGGTAAAACTTTAGAACGCTCTTAACAGATAAAAACGTAAACCAGCTACCAGTATGAAATATATCCCATTAACATTGTTACGTTACTTCGCCGATTTTGTACAGAACAGAGAATGGTTTTTCATTTTAACCGCAATCAAATACAAGCTCTTTGGGCAACCAGCGCAAAGAAATTCGCTTATCCGGACTAATCTCGGCTTGTTTGTATCGCGTAAAGGTACAATTGACTTCCAATTCGCAAACTATGCATATGAGTGGAATGTGAAACGATTCGTTCTGGACCACTACAAAAATTACGATGTTTTTATCGACATTGGCGCCAATATTGGCACTTATGCCATCATGGCTGCTAAATTAGGTATGCGTGCTGTTGCATTCGAAGCAATACCCGACAATCTCACAGCAATGCATACTAATGTTCGACTCAATAAGCTGGCCGACAAAATCAAGATACTCGATGTTGGACTTGCAGATCGGCAGTACGAAACAGAGTTTGTGTTCGACACCGTAAACACCGGCGCATCGCACATTGCACGCAGTAACGGAAATAGCAATCGCGTAAAAGTGCAGATGAGAACTTTCGATTCATTATTCGAGCAAATGGGCATTGCTCCTTCTGACAGAGTATTTATGAAAATAGATGTAGAAGGCATGGAGGTTGAAGTTATAAATGGAGCTAAACAATTTTTATCATCGCACCAAAACCTTCTTCTTGTTCTTGAAAGTATTCACTCAGATGCGGACAATATTTCCAACGCACTTGACCGGCTTGGAAAGTTCACATACGAGCGTGTTGATAAATTTAATATATCTGCTAAAAAAAAATTATGAAACACTCTAAAATCATACAATTATGGATTGGACACATACCCTATTCTGGGTACTGGTTTTTGTTGTGTTCTACACATATCTCGGTTATGCTGTAGTATTATATTTTCTCGTCAGGCTAAAACGTATTATAAAAAAAGAGCGAACGGCCGAAATTACATCTCAACTTCCAAGCGTAACCTTGTTCGTTGCAGCATACAATGAAAAAGATTTCGTGGATGAGAAAATTCATAATCACATGTCGCTCAACTATCCTCAGGAAAAGATAACGCATTTATGGGTTACTGATGGATCTGACGATGGTACACCTGAACTTCTGCAAAAATATCCTCAGGTCGTGTTACTGCATCAGAAAGAGCGCGGTGGTAAAATAGGCGCCATGAACCGAGGTATGAAGCATGTAAATACTCCAATTGTGATTTTTTCCGATGCCAACACACTTTTATCGCAGGATTCTGTCAAAATCATTGTGGAACTTTTCAACGATCCTCGCGTTGGATGCGTTTCGGGCGAGAAACGAATCAGCATGAAACTTAAAGAGCACGCAGCCAGTGCAGGAGAAGGACTATACTGGAAATATGAATCGCTGCTCAAAAAATGGGATGCAGAGCTGAATTCCGTGGTTGGCGCAGCCGGCGAATTGTTCGCCATCAGAACAGAACTTTATCAGGATGTAGAACCCGATACCTTACTCGACGACTTCATTATTTCATTGCGCATTGCTGCCAAAGGATATACAATTCAGTATTCAGCCGATGCCTATGCTGTTGAATCTTCATCTGCAAGCGTAAAAGAGGAGTTGAAGCGAAAGATCAGAATCTCTGCAGGCGGGTTACAGTCAATTGTCAGGCTACGCAAACTCCTTAACCCATTCAGATACGGTTTGCTTTCATTTCAATACATTTCGCACCGCGTACTGCGATGGACTTTAGCTCCACTTTCATTACCATTGATTTTCATCCTCAACCTTATTATTGTTGTAATGAATTGGAGTCAACCTGGGTTATATCATCTGCTAATGGCATTGCAACTACTTTTCTATTTACTTGCTGCAATCGGTTACGTGTTAGAAAGCAAGCACCTCCGGTTAAAGCTGCTATTTGTGCCTTATTATTTTACAATTATGAACTATTCAGTGTTCTTAGGGCTGCGAAGGCTAATAAAAGGAAAACAGTCAGTGAATTGGGATCGGGCATTGAGATCGAAGTAAAAAATTTAAAAAAATCTGATGACAAAGTGGCAAATATTACTGTTCAGTATGCTTTTCAGCGTCACCAGAATCATCGGTCAAAATTGCGATTTCACAGTAATTCCAACCAGCGATCGCACAACCATAATTGATGCTTCTACAATGCCAGGAATAGGTCCTGGAAAAACCGTGTGCCTTTTGGCCGGTGAGTACTATCAGATACTTATCCGCAACATCAACGGAATAGAAGGAGCTCCGATTGTTATACGAAACACTGGCGGGCAGGTGGTTATACAGAACGATGCCCAGTATGGTCTCACCATGCGCAACTGTTCGCATATTAAAATTCTTGGCAATGGGCATTTCAATACTAAATATGGAATTTCTATCCAAAGAGTTGAAAACGGCAACGGTATATCAGCCGATCGCAAAACAACCGATTTTGAACTTGCATGGATCGAAATCTCGAACACGCTTTATGCCGGAATCATGGCTAAAACTGATCCAGACTGCACTTTTTCAGCCGTTCGCGACAGTTTTTTAATGCGAAATATTATTATTCGGGATTGTTTTATCCATAATACAGGTATGGAGGGCATGTATATCGGTAATGTATTCTACACGGGCTACACACTGAATTGTAATGGCCGCGACACGTTAGTGTTTCCACATCTGATAAACGGAGTAAATATTTTCGATAATGTGGTAATGAATACCGGATGGGATGGCATACAGGTTAGCTCGGCATCAAATAACTGTCGTATTTTCAGAAATTATGTAAAGAACGACTCACAACTCGAAGAGCCCGACCAAATGAGCGGGCTTTTAATAGGAGGTGGAAGCCGGTGCGATTGTTCCAGCAATACTATTTCGCATGGAAAGGGCGGCGGTATCGAAATTTTCGGTAAAGGCAACATTAAGATATTCAACAATCTGATCGAAAATCCTGGCCGTAGCTACCGCCCCCATCTTCCTGCCACTCAGTTTCCAAAACATGGCATCTTTGTTGGCCACATAGCTACCGATCCTTCGGCTTGGTTCTACATTATGAATAATACTATCGTGAACCCCAAAACTCAGGGAATCCGATTTACTAACCCAATCAGCTCAGGAAATGTGATTCAGAACAACATAATAATCAATCCCGGATCATTCCCTACCGCCGGCGCACTTGCATACATACAACGCATTCCCGCCTCGATACCTGCAACTATTTCACACAACTTTCTGGCATTAGATACCACCTTTGCTAAATTTACCGACCCTCGCTCATCAAAATACTCACTCCGATCCGATTCACCGGCAATTGATGCAGGAACCAACCTTTCCTGGGCTGGAGTAAATTTCGATATCTATGGATATCCGCGCCCTTATGGCGATGGTTTCGATATTGGAGCCTTTGAACATCATCCGGCATTTATGAACCTCCCTGCATTAGAAGAACAGTCAGAAAGCTTAATGATATATCCGAACCCTTCAAAAGGAAATATTTACATCAGTTTTACACTTTTATCAGATTCCTTCGTACATTTATCAATTATTGATAAAGTAGGAAGAAGTGTATTTTCATGGTTCAAACCAGAAGTATCAGCCGG
Organism: uncultured Bacteroidales bacterium; assembly: GCA_964349765.1. Taxonomy (GTDB): domain Bacteria; phylum Bacteroidota; class Bacteroidia; order Bacteroidales; family JAAYJT01; genus JAAYJT01. The sequence continues at coordinate 17,729 of CAYGGZ010000019.1, read as the reverse complement.
AAACCACAAAATTCCAGTTAACCTCAACCCGCTTCATCCATGCTTATACTTAGTAAAATTAAACACTGTATCGGGTCAAAGAATCGAAAAACTGCTCACAACAAAATAACATTATTATGAGAACGCTTGTAAAGAAAATTGTTCCATTCTCTGTTGGTGTCAAAATAAGAGGAGGGATTCAAAAGTTTCTCGGCTACTATTACCGTGGCGACAAATACGAATGCCCATTCTGCGGAGAACAATTCCGGCAGATGCTTGATGGCGGGATTGACCTGCCTGCCAACAAAGAAAAGCAAATTGTTGGTTCAGGGCGAAGAAAAAACATTGTTTGCCCACGATGTTATTCAACCGACCGCGATCGACTAATTTGCTTTTTCCTGAAAAACGAAACCCAGGTGTTTACACAACCATGCCGTGTTCTACATATTGCCCCAGAAGGAAGCATAAGTCATCTGCTCAAACAACAAAATAATGTGAGTTATGTAAGTGGCGATAAATTTGAAAAAGGCTACAGAGGTTATTATTATGACCGTATGACTAAACAACTTGACGTTACTAATCTGCCATTTGAAAGCAATTCGTTCGACGGTGTAATCTGCAATCATGTATTAGAACACGTCCCTGACGATCGTGCAGCCATCAGAGAGATCTATCGTGTTCTAAAAAAGGGCGGATGGGCCATATTACAGGTGCCGGTATCTTTAACTCTTGATTTTACCTACGAACCCACCACTTATTCACCGGAAGAAAGAAGCAAACTTTTCGGGCAGTACGATCATTTGAGAATTTATGGACAAGATTATCCCAAACGTCTTGAAGAAACTGGCTTCAGGGTCGAAATCCACAATCCACAACGGCATAGGTGGGAACTTGATATTCAAAGATATGCCATCAATCCAAAGGAAGATGTTTATTTTGCGATAAAATAATGCTGATGTCTGGATACCTATTCTCAGTTGCACAATCAATTAGCAAAATATACAGAGTTGCGCACTTGCGGCATTTATCCCGGCATGATTTAAATGGTTTCAATTCATTTGCCCTTCCGATAATACCTCTTTTTGTTTCAGGCGTTGCTGCTTATATTCTTGTTTTATTTCTGTTAATCCTTAACGGATGGCTTATTTACTTCATTTACCAACGAAAAAAACAAGCATCGTTGGCGCTCCTCAACAAGCAAAAAGCTGTTGAAGAGTTGGAATTAGAATTGAAAAACTTCAACGAAAAGCTCAGTAACGAGGTGAAGCAGAGGACGCATGAACTGGAATTGGAAATCACAGAACGGAAGCGGATTGATTCTGAGTTAAAAAAAGCTCTGAAACGTGCAGAGGACGCCAACTATCTGAAAAATGCCTTCTTATCGAACATGAGCCATGAAATCCGTACACCTCTAAACGGAATTATTGGGTTTGCAAGCCTTCTTGAAACTGAACTTAGCCTGCTCGAAGAAGAAGAGCTATATGACTATGCACACGGAATTAGTCAAAGTGGCGAAAGATTATTGCATCTGCTCAACAATATCATTGATATCAGCCGAATCGAAGCCAACGACCTTAAGGTTGAAACTGTGCCATGCACGATTGATAAAATTCTACGCGAATGTGCTGAATTGTACCTTTTTAAAGCAAACGAAAAAGGTTTGCAATTTAATTTGAAGGCAGCAGATACGCAACTTGTAGCATTGGCCGATGAAGCCAGTCTGGCTAAAATCATCTCTGATGTGATTGACAACGCGGTTAAATACACAGAACGCGGTTATATCAATATATCGGCTGGGATCGCAAACGACCCTTACAAAATTTATATCAAAATTAAAGACACAGGGATCGGAATTGACTCAGCATATCTGCCAAATATCTTCGATGCATTCCGACAGGAAAGTTTAGGTTATACCAGAGCCTATCAAGGAGCAGGTTTGGGTTTACCATTGGCTAAACGACTTATAATGCTCATGAAAGGCGATGTTGATGTGGAATCGGTAAAGGGGTTAGGTACCACCGTTACACTATACCTGCCGAAGTATGATCCCAAAAAGGTACCAGTCACAAAACCAGACGGTGAAGTAGTAACGGAAGATACTTTAACATCTAAGCCAAAGCCTGTCATGTTTGTTGTTGAAGACGACAGAATGAACCGCATGGTACTTAAAAAAATGATAGAGCCGAAGTGGGAAGTAGTACTTGCCAAAGATGGCGATGAAACTTTGGCAACAATAGGTAACAGTTATGAGCAAGGTATCATTTTCGATATCATGCTGTTCGACATTAATCTTCCAGCACCGTGGGATGGCGTAAATCTCATGTACGAGGTTAAAAAACGATGGAAGGAGTACCGGAATGTGCCTTTTATTGCTCAAACGGCCTATGCTATGAGTGGCGACCGTGAACGTTTGCTCGACTCAGGTTTTGACGATTACATTTCAAAACCAATTCGTCATGGAAAACTGATAACTACAATCACAAATCATCTACAAAAAAGGAGGGTTTAAGCATGAGTATAAACGATAGTAAATCTCCTGAAGAGCTTGAACACGAGATAAAACAGTTGAAGAATCGTATAAGATATATGGAGAACTCCTATACTGAATATCGTAATAGTCTTGATAATGAGCTTATTCAGCTACAACAACTCAATCAATCAACAAGGAAGTTTTTGCTCGATCTGCTCGCCGACCTTAGTTACGACATACGCATTTCGATGAATGGAATTATCGGTATGATTGATCTGATCCGACAATCAAATCTTAACCATGAGCAGAAAGATCAACTAAACATTGTTGTCAGTTCAGCCGATCACATGTTGCTGCTTATTAACGATATTTTCGATTACTCAAGAATCATGGCCGGCGAGATTAACCTTGTACAGAAATCATTTAGCCTGCAGAGACTGGTTGAATCTGTTGTGGAAACTCTCCAGGTGAAATCGTTTGGTAAAAATGTATCAGTTAAAATCGCAATATCCGAACAAGCGAACATTGAACTGAAAGGCGACGAAGTACGACTTCATCAAATACTTATAAACTTGCTTAACAATGCATTAAGCAACACACGGGAAGGCGAAATCGTTCTCTCGGTTCACACTATCCGTAGCGATGAGCAAAGCGTAGAGCTATGTTTTGAAATGAGCGATACAAGTCAGGGTGCAAGTTTAGTTGAACTGGAAAAAATCAATGCCTATCTTGTTTCAAGCGACGATAGCCTCGTCCGGCACGCCCTCTACCCTGGTATCAGCCTGGCTCTTTGCAAGAAACTACTACAGATGATGGGTAGTAAACTCTCTTTCAATAAGCATGATGCCGGTGGAACGGTTGCGGTTTTTAACGTTTGGCTCGATAAATCTTCAACAATCCACCTTCGCGAAAAACCAATTCAAACAAAGCAGCCTTATGAACTAATAAAACCCTTGAAGGTTCTGTTGGTTGAAGACAACCTCCTTAACCAGAAGTTTGCCTATGCAACTCTTAAAAGAAAAGGCCACAAGGTTGATGTTGCTGAGAACGGTAAAATAGCACTAGAAAAGTTTTTCAGCAATAGCTACGATCTAATACTGATGGACATTCAGTTGCCAATAATGGATGGTATTGAAGCAACTATAAAAATCCGCGATTTTGAAAAGGCAAACACTGAAAGAGTCCCAGTTAAAATTCTTGCTGTAACAGCATTTGCCCTTGATCGCGACAGGGAAAACTGCATAGCGGCTGGAATGGACGGTTTTTTGAGTAAGCCCTTTAAGCCAGATCAGCTTATCAATATTATTGAAGGGTTGTTCAGGCCGTAGTTATTTTTTGCCTGAGCCAACCCTTCATAGTGAACCAAATTCGGTATTAATTTATTCTACTCCAAGCAGTTCTACCTCGAAAACGAGTGTAGAATAAGCTGGTAGGTTTGGACCCATCGAACGGCTTCCATAGGCAAGAGCCGACGGAATTATCAGTGTAGCCTTTCCACCAACCGACATCATTTTGATACCCTCGTCCCAGCCTGCAATAACCTGGCCTGCCCCTAAGGTGAACTCGAATGGTTGACCTCTGTCAACAGAAGAGTCAAATTTTGTTCCGTCAAGTAAGGTTCCTGTATAATGAACAGTTACTTTTTTTCCAGCCTCTGCGCGTGCTCCTGTACCTTTTTGCCTTTCAATAAAATACAGACCACTGGCTGTTGGAGCAACCGTGATATTGTTAGCACTTAAATAATCAATAAGTTTTTGCCTCTCCTGAAGGGAAGCTTGTTCTTCGGCTCTTCGCATTTCTTGTTGCTTTAATTCCTGACTTCTGTGAAATTCTTCTTTGGTTTTATGTTCTACTATTTCAATATCATATACTAAAGTTGTATATGGAGGAACCATCTCGCCACGGCCTTGATCTGCATAAGCTAATGACGACGGAACAATAATCAGTGCACGGGAGCCATTGCGCATTAATCGTAATGCCTCTGTAACTCCATCGTTATCAAAATGTTTTCCAAATTCTATACTAATAAGTTCGTTCCTGTCATGAGAGGAGAACAACCTTTTGCCATCAATTGTCTCAATAATAAAATGAGCCTCAAAATGGTCGCCTTCCTTAGGTGTTCGACCGGTTCCTTTTTGTTTCTCGATAAAATATAATCCAGATTCTCTCGGCAATGTAGTTATATTGTTTTCGGCAAGATAAGCTGCAAGTTTGAGTGGTTCTTCAGTTCTTAACACTTCAAGTTTAGCAAGCCGCTCTTCTTCAATCTCAAGCATCGACTGTGCGCGAAGCATTTTAATATCAAAATGCAGTACACTGCCAGGTTCAACAAAAGGTGGAAGTTCGGGCAACTGCACTGTTTTCATAAAGAAGGAATCGGCGCTTAAAATAAAAGTTGCGCTGTCTCCAACCTTCATCATAGCTAAGGCTTCGTAAATATCACCCGGATATTCAGGAAGCGTCAGAGGCAACGCCATTGGCTGTGGGCTAGGACGGCTATCGAACAGAATTGAGTCCTCAAGTCGATATACCATGGCTAAGGTAAGCACATCTCCTTGTTGGGGAACTTTACCATCAGCGTCCTGATAGTGAAACTTGTAATATAATCCTGATTCTGTCTTGTCAAAACCCGGATGTTGTGTTGCACAGGCAACAACAAGCATAGCCAATCCCACAATGAGAATGCTGGCAGAAAGAATTTTTTTCATCTGAAAATGTATTAAATTTAATGTAAGTTAATTGAAATATAATTAGGAATTGTTACAAACCTAACAAACTCTCAAATCAGGCTGCGAAATTAATATTTTTATCGTACACCATTATCTTTCCAATCTAAAGTAAGTTGTTCTTTAAGATCAAGTTTGTAATGGTACAAAACCGAGATAAAATAACTTATAGCCTCGTCGAGCGATAAAACTGAGTCAGCTCCGGCGGCATTTCGATGGCCTCCCCCATTAAAATGTTTTCTAGCAAATTCATTTACGGAGAAATTGCCTTTTGACCTGAACGACAGCCGTATTTTATCCTCTCTTTCTATAAAAAGGACAGAAAGCACAACGTTCCTTATAGAAAGCGGAAAGTTTACCAATCCTTCGTTATCACCTTCCACATAGCCGAAATGTTCGAGTTCATGTGCAGAAAGCGATATATATGCTGTTGCATAATCGTTTAGGACGATTAATTTTTCGCTCAGACAAAAGCCAAGTAGGCGCATTCTGTTTTCAGAGTAAGTGTCAAATACTCTGCGATGAACCTTTTCGGCATCAACACCTGCCTCAATCAGAGAAGCAGCAACCCTGAATGTATCAGGACGATTGCACGAAAAGCTGAAACTACCGGTATCAGTCATGATTCCTACATAAAGTGGAACGGCAATTTTGCTGTCCACCAACGCTGTATCCCCTGATATTTCAATCATACGATACACTAATTCAGCAGTAGAGGAGAATTCGGTATCGGAAAACACAAGATCGAACTCCGGTTCGGGTTGTGGATGATGATCGATAAGAATCTTTTTTGCCGTGGATTGCCTTATAAGTTCCGAATAGCCAGCAGTGCGCTGTAATGCATTGAAATCAATACAAATAATAAGCGATGCGTTTTCGATAACGGTTACAGCTTTTCGATGTCGTTGTTCGCCAACGATTATCTTATTGCAGCCTTCCATCCAAACAAGGAAGGAGGGAATTTTGCCTGGAACAAGCATTTTGCACTTCACACCCTTGGCTTCAAGATAATGATAAACCGCCAGCATTGAGCCAACGGCATCACCATCGGGATTAACATGTGTTGTAAGCAAAATTCTCTCCGATTGCTCAATATATTGCTCCAGTTGATTTAACCGGTATTTTAAGGTCTCAATTTCCATTAGTCAACGTAATTAGATGTAAAATGAGATTATTTTCCTTTCAAATTGAGTTCAAAGTTGCAATTTTTTTCTGACAGGGCTTTTAAAATTATCGCTAATTTTACCAAATCTAATGCTAAACACCATGTCGACACATATCACACTTACTATCATAAAACCCGATGCAGTCAGAAGGAGCTCCACCGGTGAAATTTTATCAATGATTGAATTGGCGGGGTTCAGGATATCTGCGCTTAAAATGATTCAGTTAGATCATAAACGTGCATCCACATTCTACGAAGTACACAAAGGTAAGTCATTTTATGACCCACTCATTAAGTTCATGACTTCCGGGCCGGTAGTAGTAGCCATCCTTGAAAAGCAGGATGCAGTAGAAGAATATCGCAAGCTTATGGGTCAAACCGATCCATCCGAAGCAATTTCCGGTACAATCCGACACCGCTTTGGAACTACGGTACGCGAAAATGCAGTGCATGGCTCAGATTCAGTCATAAATGCCGAAAAAGAATGCAATTTTTTCTTTTCCACTGACGAGCGCTTTTAACACACTTACGCCTGTCATAGTCCGTCCGCTTCATATACCGAAAAAGTATTGTCGTCGTAAAGCAAAATTACCCGTCTGATATTTTTAGTACTGTCTGCATTACCAGCAGGCTTAGGCTTAGCAACTACATTGGTGAACGACTTGGCCACAGGTTCCTGTTTTATGGATTCATCACTTTTTGGCACACCCTTAACTGACCAATCAGACTCTAACGATTTGCTTTTCTCTATATCCAACCCGGTGGTACTAAATAGCTGCGGGATTTCTTTTTGGCCAGAAGCAGGAGGCAATTTAACTTCGTGACTACGAATCAGATTATCGGATGAGGTCTTCAGCATTGGTCCGGTTCCTGATATCATCCAATCTGCGTTAATCTCTTTAAAATTACTCAGAACTCTCTGCACAAAGTCAAGGCTCGGATTATTCCTACCTGTTAAGATGTGTGAAATCGAAGCCTTTGTAACCCCAATAACGTTAGCAAAGTCAGAGGCGTTAAGCCCACTGTGTTTTAATACTGCTTGTATACGGTGATTCATAATAAACAGTTGTTGATTTTTTTGTTTACAAAGATAAAAACAATTTAAAAATTATGCATAATTCATTGGTTTACTTTTGTCAACTGCTTATTTCATTCTAATTGTTAAATTATCAATTAGAATATATTGCATATCAATTTATTTATCAATATATTACAGACATAAAAACATAATAAAGCGTACAGAACTATTTTGTATTATTTTATCAACCTGTACTTTATGCAATAATTGTAACATAATGATATTATGTATTATACAGTATTTGAAAAGCAATACGTAATGAAGTTTATTAATGCAATATACATCTGTTTACCTTTACTGCAATCAAAGTTAATGTATGATGTTGCATAACAACAATATAGAAGCACATCATTGATTGCAATATTTTACAGGTATACGCATGTAGATATGGGTTACGCGTGTATACACGCTATTGTTAGCATATATTGTTTTAACTCATCTTGTTGCCTGTAATATCATTTTAGGTTTTGAGCTAAAAACGGTTATCGGCATTTAGGGCATTTTCGAAGGCAAAAACAAAATCATTTCATCCCCTCCCCTAACCTTGCAGGCTTTCATGGCCATTTTCTGTGTTAGAGAAAAAAGAATAAACACAACCTATTGTTGGATGTTTCTAAGTGATATGTGTCTTAGCCTGGAACAATCAAAAGGTGCAAACCGTTCAGAGTGTATAGTGTATGCAGGACTCATTGAGGTTAAGAGTGCTGGGAATTACAAAAAATAATAGTCCCTTTATGTTATTGCCCTGTTAAAATAAACAACAAAAAACAATTTTATTGCAAGCATTAAATACATATTATCAGACTATTATGGTATTGTGTTTTAAGCTTCACTTACAATTTACATTCTATTAGTTTCGATTCTGAAGGGCTTATTTTTCTTGTAGCGAAAATCTGTTCTAATGAGCTAAAGCAACCAACCAATTTTTTATCTGATTGTAAAGCATGGGGTGCTGCAGAAGTGTTTACTGTTTTTGGACTAAACTATTATATCCTGTCCCTGAATGAGCTGAGTTATATGAGTCTGGTCAGGAATAATTCCGGAAATTGAACTTGCTGTGTAATTCTGTTTGCCCTTTCGGCATTCAATGTCTAAGTGGGCTTTGCCTATCAAAAAGTTGCTCATTTGCAGACCTTGCAAAGTCATTCAACTTTTTGATGTTCATAGCCTTTAATCTTTCCTGTTACCTGTATCAGATGGTTTTTGTAATATTTTCCGGTACAAGAGGCATCAAAGTCAGTTCAATTGCTTCGAACATCTCATTAACATACTTGAATTGCAAGCCTTTGATGTAGGTTTCAGGGATATCGGAAATTTCTGGTGTGTTTTCTGCCGATACAACAATAGTAGAAATTCCTGCACGTTTTGCGGCTAAAATTTTATCTCTTATGCCCCCTACCGGAAGAACCTTTCCCCTGAGAGTTATTTCGCCAGTGAAAGCGATTTTAGGGTAGATTTTTCGATTTGTAAAAGCTGAAGCCAATGCAACGAAGATTGTTATGCCAGCCGATGGTCCATCTTTAGGAGTTGCTCCTTCGGGAACATGAATATGCACGTTCCATTTTTCAAACATATCAGGGTCTATATCAAGCTGTTGGCTGTGTGCTTTCAAATATTCCAGGGCTATCGTTGCAGATTCTTTCATAACATCGCCCAGATTGCCAGTGAGTGTCAAGCTACCTTTGCCTTTGCTTAGACTAACCTCAATAAAAAAAACTTCACCACCCGTTGTTGTTTGAGCAAGGCCAACAGCAACACCTGTTAAGTCTACAGGCAAATCTTTTTCAATGTTGTATTGTCTAGGGCCTAAAACGGAACGAAGGTCTTCCGGAAGCATCTTAGTGTTAAATGATTCGCCTGAAACTATATATCGTGCTCTGTTTCGGATCACCTTGGCAATCATACGTTCGAGATTCCGCACACCCGATTCTCGTGTGTAGTCCGTAATGATTTTCCTGATAACAGGTTTGCTGAATTTCAATTGGTTGTCGGTAATTCCATGCTCGGTCAGGAGCTTTGGAATGAGGTGGCGAACAGCTATTTCAATTTTTTCCTCAATCAGATATCCGTTTATTACGATTACTTCCATTCTATCGCGCAACGCAGGATGAATTGTTGAAAGTGTGTTGGCCGTAGCAATAAACATCACCTTTGAAAGATCATATTCAACCTCAAGGTAGTTGTCGTAGAATGTACTATTTTGTTCCGGGTCTAACACTTCGAGTAGTGCTGCAGATGGATCGCCGTTAATATTGAGACCCATCACTTTATCAATTTCATCAAGAACGAAAACTGGATTTGACGAATTGGTTTTGATAAGGTTCTTTACAATACGCCCTGGCATAGCGCCAATATATGTTTTGCGATGGCCTCTAATTTCGGCTTCATCTCTTAGTCCGCCGAGCGACATTCTGACATACTTTCGCCCGACGGCCCTGGCAATTGAACGGCCTAACGAGGTTTTTCCAACTCCCGGTGGTCCTACAAGGCAGAGAATCGGCGACTTCATGTCTTTCTTTAATGCCAGCACTGCGAGATGCTCTATGATCCGCTGTTTTACTTTTCCGAGTCCAAAGTGGTCGGCATCAAGTATGCGTGCGGCACGGCGAAGGTCGAAATTGTCGCGTGTTAGTTCGTTCCAGGGCAAATCAACTACAACCTCCAGATAATTCATCTGCATGGAATATTCCATAGCAGAAGGGTTCATCCGTTGCAGTTTACTATACTCACGATCGAATACCTCCCTTATCTCTTTACTCCATTTCTTTTTTTCGGCTTTGAGAAGCAGGTGGTTCATTTCCTGCTTGTTTGGCGTACCGCCTAATTCCTCCTGAATAGTTTTCAATTGCTGATGGAGAAAATAATCTCGCTGCTGTTTATCTATTTCTGTCCGAACCCTGCTCTGTATCTGGTTCTTCAGTTCAAGCATCTGAAGCTCCTTAGTAAGAATTGACAAAACTTTATTCGCACGTTCGGTAAGGTCGAGAGTTTCGAGCAATTGCTGCCTTTCAGTGAGTTCGACATTGAGGTTTGATGAAATGAAATTTATCAGAAAAAACGGACTTTCGATATTCTTGATTGCAAAGGCCGATTCTGAGGGAATATTTGGTGATTGTTGTATGATTTGCACTGCCAAATCTTTGAGCGAAGCAATGAGTGCAGCAAATTGTTTTCTTCCGCTAGTAGGTCGCTGGGGAGAATAGGGTCGCACGCTTGCAATAATATATGGTTCTTCCTGCACAATACTGTTTATCAGGAAGGATTTTTTTCCTTGTATTATTGCTGTTGTGCTGCCATCAGGCATTTGCAGCAATTTAATTATATGAGCAATAGTTCCAACGCTATAAATGTCGTTGATAGCGGGAATTTCGATATTTCCATCGCGTTGCGCAACGGCCCCTATGATTTTACTTCCACGGTAGTACTCTTTAATCAGCCGAATTGATTTGTCGCGGCCAACTGTTAAAGGTATTACTACTCCTGGAAAAAGTACGGTGTTGCGTAGAGGTAGAATTGGAAGCACAGCCGGAATTACTTCGGCATTCATTAATTCTTCATCCTCCGGCGATAGCAATGGTATGAATTCTGCCCCTTCGTCAATCATATCCTGCATAGTATAACGTATTACTCTTTGATGCTAAATGTAACGGGTTTGAGGATTAATGTCAAAAAACCTGCCAAACAAGCAAATCCATTGATAACGGCATTTGTTTCTGACGATTTGTCGTTTCATTGTCGGCGCAATACAAGTGCGCTGAATTGTAACCTTTATAATTTTCTGAATTGAAAGGTAATATTAAATACATGATTCAAAATGTCGCGATCTACTTCTGAAAAATCAACCCCTCTGCGTTTCATAACATTTTCGCATACCTTGATCGCTTTTACTATATCATACGTGGTGAATCCTCCACTTCCACCCCACGAGAATGATGGAATAAAATTTCGCATAAATCCGGCACCAAATATATTTGCACTAACCCCAACAACAGTTCCGGTATTAAACATAGTGTTGATTCCACATTTGGAATGATCTCCCATTATCAGACCGCAAAATTGCAATCCAGTGTCGAGAAAGGTTTGTTCGGGATAGTTCCACAACTTCACATTATCGTATGTGTTCTTAAGGTTTGATGTGTTGGAGTCGGCGCCAAGATTACACCACTCAGCTATAACCGAATGACCTAAAAAGCCATCGTGGGCTTTATTGGAATATCCAAACATAACCGATTGATTTACTTCGCCGCCTACTTTGCAAAAGGGCCCAATGGTAGTTGGTCCGTAAATTTTGGCACCCATTTTCAATACAGCATTTTCGCAAAGTGCTACTGAACCGCGAATCATAGATCCATCCATTATTTCAGCGCCTTTTCCGATATAAACGCGGCTGGATGAGGCATTAATAGAAGCAAAACCAATTTTTGCTCCCTGTTCAATAAAAATGTTTTCCGGTGCAACAACCCGCAAAGTATCAGGGATAGGCTCAGAGTTGCGGTTTCGGGTCAGAAGTTCAAAATCTTCCTTAATAGCTAATTCGTTTTTTGAAAATATGTCGTATGAATTTACAATCTCAAGAAATTCGTTTCGGGTTGCAATTTCCTCAACTTCCTTACTGTTCTTTGATCCGGACATTTCCACTGCGCTGCCGGAAATACACAGTGCAATCAGACAATCGCCCTTTACGAGTGCCTGTTCTGACTGGAGACTTAGAATTTCTTGCAGCAATTCAGGGTTCGGGCAAACAGAACCATTTATTAACAGGTTGTTTTCTTGTGTTAAAAGCGGATACTTCGTTCGCAGATATACCTCAGTAAGTGATGATGTTGTGGCGTTAAGATAATGTTCCCACTTTTCCCTGATTGTTAAAATCCCAAAGCGGATATCGGCTATCGGTCGAAGAAATGTAAGGGGTAGCAGGTTGATGCGTCTGCTGTCGTCGAATAAAATATAGTTCATTGGCGCACAAGTTGTTTTGTTTTACTTTTATGACAATCAAGATTAAAAAAAAGCCCTCATTCTAAGAGAGCTTTTTTTAAAAAGTTATGAACAATCCGTGATTGACTATTTGGCTTTGTTTTTGTTTTCGAGGTGTTTTTCGTATTTCGCCTTGAACTTATCAACACGACCAGCAGTATCAACGAGTTTCATTTTACCCGTATAAAAAGGATGTGACGTATGAGAAATCTCAAGTTTCACTAACGGGTACTGTTTGCCGTCGTCCCATAGCATGGTTTCTTTGGTTTGTACAGTAGAGCGGGTAAGAAATGCGTAATCGTTCGACATGTCCTTGAAAATGACCGGTCTGTAGTCTTTTGGATGGATATCTTTCTTCATGATTTTCGATATGAAAAATTAGGGTGCAAAAATAAAAAAAAATATTGAGTTGACAAACTAATCGCCATTATTGGTTAACATGAGCTTAGCAGGTTTTGATACAACTTGTTTTATGATAACAGGAACTCCATTGTGTCAATTCCGTCGGTGTAGTCCAACAGAGTAGGTTGTTGAGCCTTACCAAACTGAATCACAGGAAATGCCCACTCCTCTGGATTGCCAGCTACAATGCATTGGATCTGATCGTTATGATTTTCAAGATTTTTTTCCAACTCCTTGGGGTTTTGAACCAAGGAATAGTGTAACACTCCTACCGGCGAAGCCAATTGCTTGGAGTGTGCCATCAATACAAAACCATTGTCATAAAAATCAGTATTGTTCATTTTAAGTAATGCTTTTTGAAAGCGATAACTGTTTTGATAGGGCTGATGATCAATGATTTGTCCAAACTGATGAATTCCGGTGAGGAGCCTATCGGGATCAGCCTCAGGGAATAGAAATAGCGATGATACATTTCTGCAACCTAATCCGCAATAGGTAAAAATATCCTTTCCAAGGGCATTGAGATCGACCTCAGTCTCATTTCCGGTAATTATAGCTACGCTATTGCGGTTTTTACGAAAGATATGCGGAAGGTTCCCAAAGTAATAGTTGAAATAGCGATAACTATTGTTGCTTCCAGTGGCGATGACCATGTCGGCGGTAAAGGAAAAGTTGTGGTGGAAAGATATGAAATTTTTAAAGTCCGGCTCAATAGCAATGATCATTCGGGCAATTGCATCAAGCAAACGCTTATCGCCTGTTGCAGGTTTTCCGTAAAAACAATGCCCTGCCATAAGCACACAAAGCATATCATGAAACCCAACGGCAGGAATATTTCCCGCCATAACTACCCCTACTTTGCGGGCACTATAGGTGCTTTGTGATAATTGATTGTATTTTGAAACCCAGGCAAGTAGTTCATCTTCTTTAAGCATTCTGCCGATGTTGCGGAGCGAATCCCATACCTCATGATAAATAAACCATGGGTTGTCGGTGCAGGCTGATTTAACGGCATTGTCGAAATATTCGTAAAGCTGATTACCTTCTTGCACACTGTGCAGAATTTTCCCCAGAATGCTGAATGCGGCAATGCGGTTATCCAAGGGTATCATCGGCAAAAAGTTATAATATGCAAAGATGCAACCATTCAGGTGTTCCAAATAATAATTATCATAACATTCGCATTTTAACCTCTTTTGCTAAAAAATTTTGGCAAGTGATTTTATCTTTTGGTGGTTCGTTTGAAAGTCTATATTTTTGTTTTCCACATTATCACATTTTAGTTTTATCAGAATTTCGCTTAAAGCGCTAAAAATAAAAAGATTAAATTATGAAAAAGCACAATTTCAACGCTGGGCCATCAATATTGCCCCGCATCGCAATCGAAAACACCGCTAATGCCATTCTTGATCTGAATGGTTCTGGATTGTCAATTCTTGAAATTTCTCACCGGACTAAGGATTTTCAAGCTATAATTGACGAGTCTGTGGCATTGTTCAAAGAGCTTCTCGCTATTCCTGACGGTTATCATGTCTTGTTTTTAGGTGGCGGGGCAAGTCTGCAATTCAGCATGGTTCCGTACAATCTTTTTCGAAAGAAAGCCGCTTATCTTGAAACCGGAGAATGGGCCAAGAAAGCCATAAAGGAAGCCAAGCTCTTCGGTGAAGTGCAGGTAGTAGCCTCATCGGCCGATAAGAACTTTACGTATATTCCTAAAGGCTACGTTATTCCGGATGATGTTGATTACTTCCATATTACGACAAACAACACCATTTTCGGAACCGAGATCCTAACGGATATCGACAGCCCTGTTCCACTGGTTGCAGATGCATCGTCGGATATTATGAGCCGTCCGGTGGATGTAAGCAAGTATGCTCTTATTTACGGTGGAGCGCAGAAAAACGTTGGTCCTGCAGGTGTAACATTCGTTATCATTCGTGAAGACATTCTCGGCAAGGTTGAACGCACCGTGCCTACAATGCTCGACTACCGGACGCATATAAAAGAGGGTTCGCTCTTCAACACACCGCCTGTTTTGCCAATTTTCACCGTTAAAGAAACCCTGAAATGGGTGAAAAACTTAGGAGGATTGACAAAAATGCAGGAGATTAACAAAGCCAAGGCTAACCTTTTATACAATGCAATTGACAACAGTAAAATGTTTGAGGGCACTGCCGAGAAAGAGTCGAGATCGCTGATGAATGTATGCTTTGTGATGAAAGAAGCTTATAAAGCAAAAGAAGAAGCCTTCATCAGTTTTGCACAATCGAAGGGCATGATCGGGCTTAAAGGTCATCGGTCGGTGGGTGGCTTCCGTGCTTCCATATACAACGCAATGCCAACAGAGAGCGTTCAAGCACTTGTAGACACCATGCATGAATTTGAATTTATGCACGCCTGAACATGAAATTCCGTATCATTAATCCCGGCGGTAGGGAACGAAAGATTAAACCTTTCTGAAACAAACCACGGGGTTAATGTTACAAAAACTTGCACCCTGAATGTTTATTAACTATATTTGAAGAGAATTTGCAACATAGTAAACAAAAATCTTACAAAAATATACAGCCATGACAAAAGTATTGTTAGCAACTGAAAAACCATTTGCACCGGCCGCAGTAGCCGATATCAAAAAGGTAGTTATAGAAGCGGGTTTTGATCTCGTATTGCTCGAAAAATATAAAGATCAGTCCGACCTCGTAAAAGCAGTAGCAGATGTTGAAGCTATTATAATCCGCAGCGATCTTGTTACAAGAGAGGTTATTGAAGCGGCAAAAAAGCTGAAAATTGTCGTAAGAGCCGGCGCTGGTTATGACAATATTGACCTTCCGGCTGCCACCGAGCACGGCGTTGTTGCAATGAACACCCCGGGTCAGAATTCGAATGCAGTTGCTGAACTTGCATTCGGAATGATGATTTATCACGCAAGAAAATTCTTCAGCGGCGCTTCAGGCACCGAACTTAAAGACAAATCTATTGGTATTCACGCATATGGAAACGTTGGTAAATGCGTAGCACGGATCGCAAAAGGATTTTCAATGAAGGTGTATGCATTCGATCCTTTTGTAAAAAAAGAGGAAATTGTGGCCGACGGCGTATTTTTTACAAACTCTGCTGCTGAGCTTTACAGTAAATGTCAGTATGTTTCGCTACACATTCCTGCCAATGCAAGTACAAAGAAATCTATAAACTATGATCTCCTTTCCACAATGCCTAATGGTGCTGTTCTAGTAAACACTGCACGCAAGGAGGTAATTGACGAGGATGGACTGCTGAAGATTTTTGCCAGCCGCAAGGACTTCAGTTATCTTTCGGATATCGAACCAGATTGCCTGGCAGCACTTGAGGCCGAATACAAGGGTCGGTTCTATTGCACTCCAAAAAAAGCAGGTGCACAAACCGAAGAAGCCAATGTGAATGCAGGAATAGCAGCCGCGCGGCAGATTGTTGGATTTATTTTACGTGGCGATGCAACATACAAAGTAAATTAAACTATCAGCACCACTAAAACATCTGGATAATCAACTAACCCACACTCAAATGGATGCAGATAACGAAAAAATCTTTTCCTTCTTCCGGTTCGAAGATCTGAGAATCTATCACAAATCTATTGAGTATATCATTTGGGTTCACAAGAAAGGAATTGCAATACAAAAGCAAGATCATGGGTTGTTATCAACACGCTTCTGCCATGCTGCACAGAATATATGCAGCAGCATCGCTGAAGGCTCGGCACGCAACAAAAGCCAGTTCATTTATTATTTAAAAATGGCAAAAAGCTCAATCCGGGATTGTGTTGTTTATACTACTATTGCTGCGGAATTAGGCTATCTGACTCGGGAAGAACAAGAGTTTTCGCGAAACTATTTGATGGAAATGACAAAGATGCTTGGCGCTCTGATTGGATCGCTTCAAAAATCGGCAGGAGGCAGCGATAGCGATGACTAATCCAAAGAAAGGCGTGCCGTAAACCCGGTCAAATTAATAGCAATTCAACATAAGCAAACACGCTCAGGCAGAATTTCGGTTGACGTTGTTTGAACCTACCTGATTCGAATTGGATCACAACAATATTTTCTTAGGCATTTCAACAAATATGCAGAACATGTTGAACATGCGCACGAAGCTCAGCATGGAATCGTTCTGGAGAGGATTAACCCAGATTAAGTATTTGACAATGCTTAAACGATTAAGTGTTTGTAATCAGCCCAATAAGAATTGCGCTGCACAAACACTAAATCGGGGTTACCCTCATGGAATCAATAGTTCAGCCCTAACGGACTTTCTATTGATTAATTCGGGATTAAGGAACTGACTTGTCCTGAAATAGGTTGTACACTAAAACGGTGTAAAAAGGGATAAGAACAAAAAAAATCATACAGAATAAGGGGAAGTTTTATTCCGAAACTTGGCCGTCAGGAAATCAATCGAACAGTAATCCGCAATACGTTGAATCGGGAACTTCTCTACTTGGTCTCGTGGTACATGATAATATGTTGTTTTTGTTGAGCGTCCATTGCATCCCTTTTTTAAAATAAGCCTGCAAGGTAGCTCTTGGTTAATAAAATTGTTACTTATCACTGTACTATTGTTTCCGATTTTACTGTATTGAAGTTCCCATTTTTACTGTATTTTTGATTCCCGGTAACACTTGCTAATCCTAAAATCAAGTAAATCATTATCCAGACAATAGTATGAAAGCAAATAAATCTGATTTTATTTTATTCAAAACCGAAGACGAAAAAATATCTGTAGATGTGCGCTTTGAAGATGAAACAGTTTGGCTTTCGCAGGAGCAAATGGCTGAGTTGTTTGGAAAAGGAAGAAGCACCATAGCCGAGCATATTGGAAATGTATTTGATGAAGGCGAATTGGAAATTGAGTAGGTAGGGGGATTACTCCCCCGCCCTCTCACACCACCGTGCATGCTCTCGC